>CBDDGX010000001.1:0-6505 GCA_965228025.1 Polaromonas sp.
CAGGATCGATCCGGAAGACTCACTGGAGACATTGAACATTCCACTTGGCAGCCAGCGCCGTTCAACCACGAGATCGCACGTCATTCTGCACGCGCGCAGAAAGTGCAGGGGCTGCAAGTAGTGGGGGAGGCCGCGCGGCCTCCTCCAGGCAAAGGCGCCGAGCAGCATGCTGTTGCATGTGCTCAGAGCAGGCAGGCCCACCCCAGCCCCTACCCGGACCCATGCATGCATATGCCGCACAAACCTACACGAGAAATGTGAGATACAGCGGTTGGGTGCACACACAGAACGGCGGCAACGAGGCGGGGTAGGGGCGGGGGAACCGTGTTTGGCCAGCATCGTGTTGGAGCTGCGGGATTCGGGGCGGGAGAGACGCGCCGCGCGGCGCTTGAAGAAGAAGGCTTGGGGATCTGTCTTGGCCATCTGCTCCAGATTCTTGTTGCGGAGTGCCTGGCACTTGTGACACACCTGCGGCGAGGAGCTGTGGGGCCAGCAGAGGGGTCAGCAGATTTCTAAAGCCGCCTTTGCAGCCACCTGCTATGGCTGTCAGTCACCGCACGCTTCCTCCCTAGGGACCCTCACTCGAATACATTGCCCTGCCCGCTTTCCTCCTCCCTAACCACAAATGCTTTACAACTGGCAACTATGTCTGCCCGCTTACTCACTGATCGACCGGTGTCCTATCAGCTGGCCTGCATTGACTGTTGCTGTCTTGCTGCATCCCTGTGTTACAGTCACCCCGCTAGGATAGGCCGTGTGAGCAGACCTTGGGCAGGGGGCCCACGTGATCAAGGTGATCCCTCATAAACGCTCTGCACCTTAGGCATGTGCAAACTCGTTCTTGTTGTAACTGTACAGTAAGCCCCGAAAAGTACTGTAAGACCCCAGAAGTGCTTTAATCCCTCCCTTTCTTGCGAGCTCCCGAAAAGCGAAAAGCAAAGAGCCGACCCCAAATGCGCCACGGGATTCTCCTGAAAGTCCATAGGATTCGCTTGCAAGAGAACCACGCAGTCCTGCCGCCGTTGTCTGCACCCAAGTAGTTCTCTCGCGGCCCAACCATACTGGCACCAGGTTGAGAGGGACCATCATGCTGTGCACATAGGGCTCCACATGGCGACTCACGTTTCTCGTCCACTAGGCACGTAAAGTCTGCCCAGCAAGGCATAGTGAAATGGGGTCCACCGCCTTAGCCTAGGGCTGGCAAGCACTGCACAGGCAAGGCCAAGAGGGGAGGACGCAGCCAATGCATTGGCACAACATTCAGTGCCCGACCGAGGTACGAAAGCCTCTCTCCACATCTGCAGGCAACTTACAACGTTATCCTTTGCAAGCAGGACGAAGCCCTTCTTGCAAGACGTGCACACGCCCGTCTGGAGGGTGCACCGCAAGCACTTCTCGGGGCAGAGGTAGCACATCTTGTCCTTCATGAAAGCTCCCAGAACCGGGCACGTGGTGCACCGACCACGCCGGTTGCAGGCCTGCGATGGAGGGGCGGGTAGTAGTGCTGCATTTCGGGCAGTGCTGCATTTCGGGCAGAAGCTGGGCGGGTAGCACAGCAGGCAGGTAGCTGTCCAGACAACTTTGGCTGACCACCCCATATGCGTGTTACCGTGCAAGCTGGACCGCCAGTGGCCCTGCAAGGGATACCCGCCATGGTCACATTCAGTCTTCCGGCAGCAGTGCAGTTCAGCACGGGGGGCAGGCTGGTGCGCCAGATACCAAAGCTCTCCTGCATGTACATGGTTGGGAGCATTTGCACATGTCACAGACAGGGGTGCCTGGTGCTGACTATGAAGGAAATGCCTACAGACTCGAAGCCTCCAAGCAAGCTGCCGCTCCCACAAACTCACTGCAGGCATGCCGCCGTCACTGGAGAGGATTCGAAGGTCTTGGATGATCGATTTGACATCCACCAGGCTCTTGTCCACTTCCTTCCAGAGCAACTCTACCCCCCGGGCGATGCCGTCCCGGGCCTGCAGAGCAAAATTGTTCACCTCAGTCAAAGAGAGAGGCCCAGCTGTAGCAGCTCGCCGCCTTGGGCCGGATGCATGCGAGAGATTGAGCCTTGTCTAATCGACAGATCAGCGGCACAGTAGCAGACCTTGTTTGCATAGCCACAGCTTGAGGCGGCCAGATCCGAAAAGTCCCACTGCAACAACCAGGAAGGGCGGAGGCAGGTGAGCAATTGCAAATCAGCATGTAAAAGGTAAAGGTAAAGGTAAAGGCATGTGCAATCAGCAGAGTGCATGATCGAACTGGATGAATGTTACGGGGACACAGAAAAAGGTCCCACATATGATGGAGAAAGTGCCCCTTTGCACGCTGATCGCTGCGTCCAGACTGAAAAGAGGGAAGCAGCCTGCTCGCACCTGCCCGCCGGCACGCCCGTTGTCATCAGTGCAACGTGCATAGGAGCCGGCGCATCTCTCCTTGCCACTAACACGGCCCTCTGAAAAGTAGCCGCAGTGAAACCAGCTGCACGTGAACACAATAGAGGCAGGTGAAAAACCTGCGTTGAAAGGCTCCCAATCTAATGGAAGTGATTGCAATAACCTGGAAAAGTGCGTCCATGCCCCAGCTGATCTTCTATCACATGGTACAGACAGGAAGGCAACTCACTTGCCATCGCAGTACATTACTTTCTTAAGGGCCCCTGACATGTCATCATGGCAGCCGAGCTTCGGCAGGTTGCACTCATGCTGAATCAGTGTTGCGTTCACATACTGCGCCTTGTCATCCTTCTCGCAGGACCAGCGCACCTGCAGCCGTGAATCAGGCGTAAAATATGCTAGTTTTGCGTTGCGGGGGGCGGGGGTGACAACTGCCGGCTTACCCATTGATTCATTTTAATCTTTTTGTCCAGCGCAAAACGGAAGCTATACTCAAACGTGTAAGTACATAATCCAAAGAAGCAGAAGTCGGTGGGTGGATCGCGCTTGCACTCTCTAAAGTCAGCCTGAGGCCACTCCATGCTGGCCATGCTGTCCTGATAGTTGAGGTCGGTTGGGTTGGTGTAGGCACGCACAACCTGCTCGCCCATGGAAAGATGCAATGGCATAATGATGGGAGTGCAGGCGTGACTCGGGAAATGCAGGACATGAAACCCAGCAAAGGCCGTGCGTGAGCTGTCCAAACACTGCTCACACCTTTTCTAAGTTGGTTTTGGTCAGGTGGAAATCGACGCGACTTTGCAACCGGTTGGCAACACGGTTGGCAAATACAATGAGTTCAGCGTTCCTGGCGGTGCTGCCAGATGCCATGATGATGTGTTGTAGCACCAGGATCTTCAGGGTGGCGCCTGCAACGGTGCGGAGGGCACCAAGAAAGTTGAATAGCACAGAGGCTTGGCACAAGCTGAGTAGTCCAGCGCAGAATCGCCGAGGATGCTCGGCAACTTGTGGTAGCTGACCTGTCAGCCAGCTGTCATGAGCCCACCTTTGGCCAGAGCCACTGTGGCTTTGACATCCATCCAATTGGCAAACTTGCTGCACCAGACAGAAAACAACAGGGATTGTTCGCGAACCCAAAGAGGGAAAGGAAGCAAGGCGACAGGAGAAGAGACATGCAACACATCTTGGCTGCCACCTGTGTGGGCTTCATTTTGCGCTGTGGCCCTGCATGCAATCCCTGTGTCCTCACTCACTTGAAGTTGTCGATGCCATCCTTTTCAGTGAACAAATCGAGAATGTACTGCACATCCAAGCTGGCAACGGAAATGTGAGATCAGTGATTCCATGTGTGTCCTCACCTAAAAGGCGCCTAGCAGCATCGCCTGACCTCGAGATCTGCAAACCACTCAGCCTCTTCATAAACATCGTAACAGAAGCCATTCGGGTCGCACACACCACCAAGCGCATTATCGCCAATTGGACAGCGTTCTGCACGAGGAACCAAGGTGTATTGGGAACGCAGAACGGGCAGTTCGCAATGTGTTGTACGCATTGGCCAGTGCTCAGGGAGCAGGCTCGATGCAAGGGCGCGCACTGAGGAGCTCAACTCACTTGGCTCATCAGCACTCCACTTGGAGCCGTTGCAGGCTTTGCTAACTGAAGCAGAGATCCTGGTGCCGCAGTCATTGGCATACCGTTTCTGTGAGTTGCGCTGGCTGGGAGGTAGGTTCCTCAGCGTTATGCAGTTCTGGGCCCCACATCTGGCACCAATCTGCAGAGTGGGTGCAAGGTAAGTGCAATGCAATGAACCTGGGAACTCTAACTCAGACACAGCTGAATACCGGTTGTCTGGGTCCGAGAACGCCCTCACCTGCTCTTCAATTGCATTAATTGCGGTGTTGTATTTATCTGCGGCAGAGCTTCCAGCGAGTTGGTAACGCTCTCGAGTACATGGCAGCCAGAGCAGGATATGCTCGGCAAACAGCAGCACTGGGAGTGCAAAGAAAGCACCGGGAGCGCACTGCAAAGAGAGCCCATAACTGCAACAACATACCTAGCTCCTGCTGGTTCATGAGCTGCTCCTGGTTGAACATGATGTCGCGTGCCATCGTGTCCAGCTTGCAGGACAGCCAGTCCTGTAGCTGGACCAGGTCCTGCAGGGCCAAGGATGACAGAAACAAACATGTGCTCGTGATCCGTGTCGTGGCTGGGTGAGCGGAAGCATGCCACAACGACGGCACCGCATGATTCTGTCAGAAACATTGCAGCTTGCTTCCAAGACTGGCTTGGACTAGATCGCACTTTCTCAAGGTTGTATATCATCCATAGTCCTTGGTTGGCAGTGTCGTCACTGCAAAATGGCAGCAGGGGCTGCCAGGTAAAGGTAAAGGTAAAGGTGGGGAAGAGCCTCCACAGGCTTAACTTCCCGGTTTTAACGTCTAGCTTTAGACCATTATTTGATCTGCCCGACGCGCCAAGTGCAGTACCCCCCACTGGCTGCCAGGCTGCTGAGAACAGACAGACAGACAGACGGAGGAATGCGCACAAGTGCAGTTTGCCACGAAGTGCTCTTCCGGCTGGAGGCCTGAACAGAATACTCCTTGCAACACTGCTGGGGACTAGCCACCATTGATTCACTTGTCAGTCCAATTGCGCCGCGGCTAAGAAAGGCCTTCTTTGAAGGCGCTGGAGCTAGTGTCTAAACCCTCCGAGAGGGCACAGGTTCGATTCCTCCCATGTCGAAACTTTGTGAGGACAAACGCGGCATAGCTGACCGGCTCAGCGCCAATCCAAGCCAATTCCTTCGGGAACGCCTATTAGAATCGCCAAGGCTTCGGCACAGGCCTCCCCGGGACCCATTCACTACTAGTGGGGGGTACTGCACTTGGCGCGTCGGGCAGATCAAATAATGGTCTAAAGCTAGACGTTAAAACCGGGAAGTTAAGCCTGTGGAGGCTCTTCCCCACCTTTACCTTTACCTTTTACCTCAAGGTGTGTACCCCAAGTGGCCGTAGGGCTCTTCCCAGTCCTCCTGAACGGGTTTTCCAATGCCCCGACCCCGTGAATAAAACGTGAATGAAAATAGTGGCAAGCCAGCCGGGATCGTGCAGCCGCCACCTGACCTACGCTGGCCGCCTGCCTGCCTGCCTGCCTGCCGCTGCGCAGTCACATAGCGCTGAGCAGCACTGCCGTTGCTGCAGCCGCCGCCACGACCCCTGCGGCTGGCCCTTTGCAAGTCAGGAACCTTACTTTTGCTGCGCAGAATGTGCGGGAGTCGAGCTGCTTCCGTGTTCTGCTTGTGTCGGTGTTCTGCGTGTGTCGCGTCCGCCCGATTGCTGCATCAGCTGTGCCTTCGTCTTGGTACCGCCTGCGCAGTGCGCCCGCTTGCTTGGAAGGCATCAGCTGGATCTGCCTGGGGGCCACCCTGAGGCTGGTGCGAAGTCGGCTGGGGAACAGGGGGAGGCGGCAGCTGGGGAGATGGCGGGTCAAGCTATCGAGGCCTCCAGGCATTGCTGCAGTGAGCAATGTGACCAGTGTTGTCGCATGTGGCCTGCCTGCCTGCCTGCCTGCCTCTTACGCCTCAGTTGGGTGTATGCACAGTACAGCAAGCAGGCCTGGTTTTCCAGAGTTTGGCTGCTCACAGCCTGGCGGTCGTAGAACGAGGCGTTGGCCGCCAGCTAGGTAGTGCCGTCCCGCCCACCGCCGCCGCCACTGCTGCTGCCATCGCTGCTTCCAAGTGCCTCCTTCACCGTGCCCGCAGCTGCCGCCGTTCTACCACCACAAGCCGGCAGCGCCACGTCAGCGGGTACAGCAGCGGCCTCCATGTACGCAGCAGCCATGGGGTCGCGGCACCAATCTGCTCCATAGCTCAGAGACCCGGGCTGGTGTGCCATGCCAGCACACTCGTCCGCTGCTGCTGCGGCTCCTGCTCATGCTGCAGGGGCTGCTGCTGCCGCCCGCCCATCCCACGTCCCGCTGCTGCCGCTGAGCCTGCACTTGCTGCTGCTGCCCCAGCCCCAGCTTCTGGGCAGGTGCGATGCAGCTGCATCGCAGCGCTGTCATGCAGCCGTACTGCATCCATGCCCTCCAACAACACCTCAGCATAGTCCGGCAGC
>CBDDGX010000002.1:0-7158 GCA_965228025.1 Polaromonas sp.
TCTGCTGCCCACGGTTGTGGGCTGAACCAGTGCATGTGGACCTTGCACCGCACTCCCAGGGATGTCAGCAAGGCACGCAGGGTTGTGATGCAGAAGGACGCGACCTGGAGAGGCATTGAGAGCCTCTTGGCAGCACCGTTCCGCAGCGAGGGAACGGCAGCGCCAGCGGTGTCTGTCAGGCCGCCCAAGGGGGCCAATTGCACCCATGTCTGTTGAGCTGTGACAATGCCACGTGTCCAGTCTACACATCCGCCGCACAGATACCCTCATTCCCGCCTTTTCCGCCCCAGACACCGCACAATTGTGTTTCCCCACCCCATTCCCAGTTGATCGACACTTGTGCCACTCCCTTTCGTGCACCTGGCCCTGCCATTATGCTCACCGATACCATGATGCCTTTGTGCCGCATCGTACCCGCATCGTATCAGGAATATCCCAAGTATATGCCGGGAATATGCTCCTCCACCCCAGATCTATTTAACACCAGGTTATGGGCCCCAGTCCCCTCCGCTGCCCTTGAGTCCGGCACCCGCTCTTGCCGTCACCCCAGACGCCCTTCCCGCGCACCGGCACCTTGCGCCCCACGCCACGGCCCTTGCGCCCCGCCCCAAAGACCAAAGACCCAACCCTAAGCGCCGCCTGCGCCTGGCTTTGCTTGCACAACAGCCTTTGCTTGCACATCAGCCTTTGCTGGCACATCAGCAGCCAGCCGCCAGCTGTCAGCCGTTCAGAGAGCCTTGTTGAGCCAGCCCCAACCTGCTTGAGCCAGCCCGCACTTGCATACATCAGCGCTTGTGCAGCAGAGACAGCATCTGCCTGTCCCCGGGCTGTATACCAGACCCGTTACCCCACTCCCAACCCTCTCGTTGACGTTGCTTGACTCCCATCCCATCTGCCGTAGCTCTACCCTGACAACAGTTAAGGTGATACCCAGCAGCGCCCAAGCGCCCTAGTGCGCCGCTGCTTTGCTTGCCCTTACAACGGCAGTGCCCTAGCGCCCTTGAGCGCCGCTGCCTTCCGCCGGCAGCGCACTAGCGTCCTTGAGCGCCGCTGCCGCCGCTGGCAGTGCACTAGCGCCGTAGTGCGCCGCTGCCCCCCCACACCTGCCTGCCCCCCCTTCCTATATACTCCCCCCCTCTCCTACATTTTCCACAAAGGCGGTGCCTAGGGCTGTGCTGTCCTCGTGAGGCACATAGCTCCCCCGTCCGGTGTGCCTGGCCCCGTGTGCCACGCACCGGCTCCCTTTTATTCTTGGGCACCGTCCTTTCCCCCTTTGTCAGCGGTCGCCAGTCAGCCACCACCGACGGCCACCACCGCCGGACACATCACCGGCGGCACCACCAGCTGCCACCCCTGCGGCAAGCACCTGCAACACCCAACGGCGGGCCACACCTGCGGCAGCCACCAACGGCACACCAGCTGCCAACCCAGGCATACGCTGCCGCTAACAGCCGTCACCTATCAGCCTCCAGCAACGAGCGGCTGACACAATGACTACAGACGGCACCTCCGGCATCTCAGTCGAGCGCCTTGACTGGAACAACTACCCAGCATGGGCAGCCAACATGAAGTTCTTCCTCACCACCAAGAAATGCTGGCACATGGTCATCCACACCGAGCCTGCAGCCAACGCTGAAGACCGCAAGGCAGACGAGCTCGCCCTCTCCTACATCGGCCTGTGCGTCAAGCCGGTACACCAGCCCACCATCCTGCGCTGCACTACGTCCAACCAAGCCTGGACCACTCTGCAAGAAACCTTCGCCGCCAAGACCTTCGCGCGCAAGCTGCAGCTGCGCCGAGACCTCAACTCGCTCAAGATGGCCACCAACGAGACAGTCACCGCCTTCACCAGCCGTGCCAAGGCACTGCAAGACCAGCTCACCGCTGCCGGCCACCGAGTCGACGACATCGATGTCGCATGCCAAGTCCTGGCTGGCCTGCCATCCTCCTTCGACACCGTGGTCACCGTCATCGAAACCACAGCCTCCACCGGCACTTTCACCGTGGACGAGATCCTGCCACACCTGCTGCAAGCTGAGCAGCGTCGTTCCAAGACCGACTTCAACCGCAGCCCCGACTCAGCACTGATGGCCACCTTCCAGCCACGCCGCGATGACCGGCAGTTCAACCACAACAGCGGCCCCCGCAACTTCAGCCGCAGCAACGGCCCCCGCGGCGTCAGCAACCGCACCCGCGTGTCGGCCGCACGGCCACCCAACGTCAGCAGCCCACGGCCCATCTTCGGCAACCACAGCAGCTACGACCGCTCAGCCCGTGATGCGCGTGCATACGCCGAGGACACCTGCCTCTACTGCTACAAGCCTGGGCACTATGCTGCCGAGTGCAAGAAGAAGCGCCGAGACATGGAGTCCCGCCGCGCCGGCCACGGCATGCAGCGCCCGCCATCGCACAACCGCAACCCCAGCCAGCAGTACAGCGCCATCGCCTTCACCGCCACCTCCACCTCCAACACCGTCAACGACGACTGGATCTTGGACACTGGCGCCACCCGGCACATCACACCACACAAGCAGCTGCTCACCGACCTGCGCCCTGCGCCACACACCGTCATCGTCACCTTTGGCAACGGCAGCATCGGTGAGGCCACGCTCATCGGCGACGCCTACTTGCAGCCCAACCCCGGCTCCCTGATCAAGCTCACCGATGTGCTCTACATCCCCGGCGCCGCCGACAACCTGCTGTCCGTCAGCCAGGCCACCAAGCGAGGCTTCAGCTTCAGCTTCAACGACACCGACTGCCAGATCTCCAAGGACAACCAGATGATTGCCACCGGCCACGCCGACACCACATGTAGCATCTACCACCTGGCCAGCCGCTGCCTCGAGCCCGGCTCTGCCGCCCACGCCATGACCACCGCCTACGCAGCCCGCGCCGACACACCCCAGCTGTGGCACCGTCGCCTCGGCCACCTCGGCTATGACAACTTGGCCAAGCTCACCAACATGTCCACCGGCATCAACCTCACCTCCGCCGACATCAAGACGACTAGCGCCGACAGCTGCGACGCTTGCATCCTTGGCAAGCAACACCGTCTACCGTTCAACGCCTCCACCACAATCACCAGCAAGCCCCTTGAGCTGCTGCACACCGATTTGTGTGGCCCGATGCCCGTCCCCTCTCACGGCGGCAACCTCTACTTCATCACCCTGCTAGACGACCACACCGGCTACTCGCTCATCTCCCCACTGCGCCGCAAGTCAGACGCCGCCGCCTTCCTCAAGACCAACCTGCCCAAGACCAACCTGCCCAAGACCAACCTGCCCAAGACCAACTTGCCCGAGACCATTCCCTTCAGCGACACCGACGACAATGAAGCCGTGGGAGCGCCAGCCGAGCCAGAAGCTCCACCTTCCCCTCCCATCGCACTGCGACGCACCGAGCGCACCGCTGCACGCCGTCCAGCCAGCTTGTGGCAGGACGACGCCTACCGCATCACTGATCGCACCACCGCCATCGTCAACATTGCCACCACCGCTGCTGAGCCCACCAGCCTGGAGGAAGCCCTGCAATCCCCCGAGGCCGACCAGTGGCGCCTCGCCATGGATGAGGAGATTGCATCCCTCGCCGCCAACGACACCTGGACCCTGCAACCTGCGCCTCCCAGCGTCAAGCCCATCCCAGTCAAGTGGGTGTACAAGGAGAAGCGCGATGCCAACGGCAACATTGAGCGCCACAAGGCCCGCCTCGTCGTCAAAGGTTTCCACCAGCGCGAAGGCATCGACTACGACGAAGTGTTTGCCCCCGTCTCCAAATATTCCACCCTGCGCACCGTGCTAGCCATCGCTGCTGACCTGGACCTGGAAATTCACCAACTCGACATCAAGACTGCATTCCTCAACGGCAAGCTGGACGAGGATGTGTACATCCAGCAACCACCTGGCTACAACTACGATAACCCAGACCTGGCCTGCAAGTTGAACAAGGCCCTCTACGGACTCAAGCAAGCCTCCCGAGCCTGGCACCGCACCCTGAAGACCGAGATCGAGTCCATGGGCTTCAACGAGTCAACTGCTGACCCAGGCCTCTTCATCAAGCCCTCCTCACCACCAGCCTACCTGCTCATCTACGTCGACGACATTCTGGTCATCACCAACAACACATACATGCTCAACTCCGTCAAGAACCAGATCTCCACCGCCTTCGAGACCCGGGACCTTGGTCCAGCCACCTTCTTCCTCGGCATCGACATCATCCGAGACCGCACCACCAAAACCATCAAGCTGACCCAGACCCGCCATACCACTGACCTGCTGTCCAAGTTCAACATGGAGAAGTCCAAGCCCTTCGATACACCATCCAGCATCGCCATCAAGCTCACCGCCGACGGCGAGCCACTCGACACCAAGGGACATCCCTACTCCACCCTCATCGGCTCCCTCATGTACCTGGCATCCTGCACCCGACCTGATATTGCCCAAGCCGTGGGAGCGTTGGCCCGCTACATGTCCAAGCCCACCACAACGCACTGGACTGCAGCCAAGCATGTGCTCCGCTACCTCGCCGGCACCACCGACTACGGCATCATCTTCACTCCATCCGACTCCACACTCAACGCCTACTGCGACGCCAACCACGCTGGCGACATTGACACCCGCCGCTCAACCACCGGCTACGTGTTCACCTTCAACAACGGCGCCATCACCTGGAGCTCCCGCCTGCAGCCCACTGTCGCTGCATCCACCACCGAAGCTGAGTACATGGCTGCCGCCTCCACCGTTAAGGAAGCCCTGTGGCTCCGCAAGCTCTTCACCGACCCGGACCTCCACATCGCATGCATCGACATCAAGTCCGACAGCCAGTCTGCCATCCACATGCTCAAGAACCCTGTCATCTCCCTCCGCTCCAAGCACATCGACATCGTGCACCACTTTGCCCGCGAGCGAGTCGCCCGTGGAGAAGTCAACTTCTTCTACATCCCCACCGACTCCATGGTCGCCGACATCCTGACCAAGCCCGTGCCCACCAACAAGTTCAAGTTCTGCCGCGACGCAATGGGCATTACCTAAGTGCAACGGCTGTGCAGCCTGCGTGGGAGTGTTGAGCTGTGACAATGCCACGTGTCCAGTCTACACATCCGCCGCACAGATACCCTCATTCCCGCCTTTCCCGCTCCAGACACCGCACAATTGTGTTTCCCCACCCCATTCCCAGTTGATCGACACTTGTGCCACTCCCTTTCGTGCACCTGGCCCTGCCATTATGCTCACCGATACCATGATGCCTTTGTGCCGCATCGTACCCGCATCGTATCAGGAATATCCCAAGTATATGCCGGGAATATGCTCCTCCACCCCAGATCTATTTAACGCCGCCTCTAGTGCGAATTTACTACTCTTGCTGCCTTTGTAAATACCTCCCGTCAACACCTACAGCACCTACCGCGTTGGGACGCGGCCAGACCGAAAGCCAGATGGCCAAACCGAAAGCCACGCGCCCCACACCCGCGCCAGCTGGCAAAACCCAACGGTCAGCTTCCCCGACCCAAGGCGCTGATGGCCAACGCTCAGGACCGCCACGCCGGGCCGGGCCGTCCAAGCAACCACCCCGGTGGCAAGTCCAAGGGCCCCTGCTTTCATTGCGGTATCCTGGGCCACCACCACAAGTTTGAGTGTAGGAAGCTGGCGCAGGAGCGCAGCCAGCAGCAGCAGCAGCGGCGGGCAGACCAGCAGCGCCCACGCCGCAAGCAGCAACGCCTGCACCAGCGGTTTGCCGCTGCCATTGCCCTGTCAGCCTCAGCAGGGCCCCTCTGCCTGGGCCACCTAGCAGCGGACGGGGGGGTGTCCTCAACACCAGGTGGAGCAGCCAGAACAGGATCAGCCGGCGCAGCCACAACAATAGCCGGAGCAGCTGCAGCACCAACCAGGGCAGTGACAGCTCCCAACGTTGGGTGCTAGACTGTTGTGAGAGAAGGGCTTTACACCTGACTGCAGAGGGCAGTCACTCAGGAAGGGCACTAGGAGAGAATGACAAACAAGGCGAAATGCAGGGGATTATATGCATGCATGGGAGAATGGCCAGATGGCGGGTGGCTGCCAGATGTCGCCGCCAGCTGGAGGGTGCTGACAGATGGCATTGGGTCGGGGGAGCTGACCGTTGGGTTTTGCCAGCTGGCGCGGGTGTGGGGCACGTGGCTTTCGGTTTGGCCATCTGGCTTTCGGTCTGGCCGCGTCCCAACGCGGTGGGTGCTGTAGGTGAGCAGGCTGGACAGCTGGCGGGCGCTGGTGCAGCCAGGTGGCCCGCCGTCCAACAAAGAGGCGCTGATGGCCAACGCTCAGGACCGCCACGCCGGGCCGGGCCGTCCAAGCAACCACCCCGGTGGCAAGTCCAAGGGCCCCTGCTTTCATTGCGGCATCCTGGGGCACCACAAGTTTGAGTGTAGGAAGCTGGCGCAGGAGCGCAGCCAGCAGCAGCAGCAGCGGCGGGCAGACCAGCAGCGCCCACGCCGCCAGCAGCAGCGCCCGCACCAGCGGTTTGCCGCTGCCATTGCCCAAGCATGTGCTCCGCTACCTCGCCGACATCCTGACCAAGCCCGTGCCCACCAACAAGTTCAAGTTCTGCCGCGACGCAATGGGCATTGCCTAAGTGCAACGGCTGTGCAGCCTGCGTGGGAGTGTTGAGCTGTGACAATGCCACGTGTCCAGTCTACACATCCGCTGCACTGATACCCTCATTCCCGCCTTTCCCGCCCCAGACACCGCACAATTGTGTTTCCCCACCCCATTCCCAGTTGATCGACACTTGTGCCACTCCCTTTCGTGCACCTGACCCAGCCATTATGCTCACCGATACCATGATGCCTTTGTGCCGCATCGTACCCGCATCGTATCAGGAATATCCCAAGTATATGCCGGGAATATGCTCCTCCACCCCAGATCTATTTAACGCCGCCTCTAGTGCGAATTTACTACTCTTGCTGCCTTTGTAAATACCTCCCGTCAACACAGCGGGCCGCACACGTCGGTGTGCAGCAGCTCCAACTTGGAGGAGGCGGCGCTGTCGCCGCTCGCCTTGAACGGCGCACGTTGCGCTTTGCCGAGGGCGCAGGGCTCACACGGTGGCCGACACATACTTGGTCAGGGGCTCGGTGGCGCCCATCTACAGCTGGCTCAGCTGCATGCGTAGCTGCAGCTTGCGCGT
>CBDDGX010000003.1:0-4004 GCA_965228025.1 Polaromonas sp.
CCTGCACTCCGCACCGGCAGCATGGACGCAGAAACCGCTGCTACGACCTTGCTCAGAGAACACACATGCGTTTTCTGCATCCCGAGTAGATTCTGAGTCGCTGGTGGCTGGTGCCCCGCAGCCCCTGCCTCCTCCGCCCCCCCGGCGGTGCTGCCACCGAGCGACGGTGCCACAGATGGCCGACTGCACCGCCGCCATCCCTCCCTTCCTCCCTGCCGTCGTTCATGCTGCCGTGCTTGCCTCGCTCGTGTAAGTTCCAAGCCTAAAATCGACTGTTGTGCCCGCAGCGGCAGTACACATGTATGTACTGACAGTTCTCCCCCGATCGGGACCGCTGTGGTACTCCGCAGGCTTGAGCATGTTTGGAACCATGCCGAGCGTTATGGAGGGATGCAGAGGCTAAGCGCTGTAGCTGAGGCGAAATGGCGAGGCTAAATCAGCGGAGGGGGAGCGGCTTGAAGGCAGCCTCCCTTCTCGCCCTTCTGGTGAGTATATCTGTCAATTTCGCCGTGATGAACGCTGGTGGGGACGCCGGACGTGCAACACCTCTGCCATGCGTGAAGTAGACACACACCCCTTCTAGAAGATCTGTAGGCCACCCTGCTTCCAGCAGCAGCTCAAGATGCCCCGAGCTCGGCACCCTCCGTGACCTCCACCAGTGTTTCCCCGCTCCTGGAAGACAGGTGCTACTAGTTGAAACCCGCAAAATTACATGCTCCATGATTGAATTACCGACTTGGGCGGCTGCCTGGGCTGCAGGATTGCTGCGGCGGGGGTCGCCGCGTCAAGGGGCACCGCCGCGTGCCCGCGTGCCGCCCTCTTCTTCTCCCTCACCCTGCTGGGCATCAAATCGAAGCAGGATTTCAATGCTGGAATAAAAATGGCGTAAAGGTAAAGGTAAAGGTAAAGGTGGGGAAGAGCCTCCACAGGCTTAACTTCCCGGTTTTAACGTCTAGCTTTAGACCATTATTTGATCTGCCCGACGCGCCAAGTGCAGTACCCCCCACTAGTAGTGAATGGGTCCCGGGGAGGCCTGTGCCGAAGCCTTGGCGATTCTAATAGGCGTTCCCGAAGGAATTGGCTTGGATTGGCGCTGAGCCGGTCAGCTATGCCGCGTTTGTCCTCACAAAGTTTCGACATGGGAGGAATCGAACCTGTGCCCTCTCGGAGGGTTTAGACACTAGCTCCAGCGCCTTCAAAGAAGGCCTTTCTTAGCCGCGGCGCGTACAAGAACACGCTGATGCGCATGGCCCCAGGTGCGCATGCGGCACGTGCTGCACTGCTTTCGGGGCTTGCGCCTGGCCCAAACGCGTGAAGATGCACACTTCATGTGAACCACCCGCTTGCCCCATGCTGTCTGTGCCATTGACCCTTTCCCCCCCAGCTGCAGGATCCACCATCCTACCTGTGGCCATTGAACCGGATGACACGGGGCAGTCGATACACACGGTGGCGCTGTTCCCGGGCTCGGTGGCGGCGGGCGTGGTGGCGGCGCAGCAGCTGGCCGCCAAGCTACGCGCCGGCGGGCTGAACGCCTACTTTGACCAGCGCAAGTTTGGGCGGGTGCACGCCGAGGTCGTTGCAGATCCCTACCTGGTGCGCTGTGGGGGCTGGCAGGCCGGAGGCGGCAGCAGGCGGGCAGGGGCTGGCAGCAGGCAGCACTCGGGAAGGCGAGCAGGGGCTGGCAGCAGGCAGCACTCGGGAAGGCGGCCAGGCTGTCAAGCAGGCATGGCTTTATGTGCTGCCACCTGAGCTGCACCACCCCATGGCTGCAGGCTGACAGCACCGGCGACACCATCCCGTCGCTGCCCGGCAGCCGCCCAGTAGCCATGATCACAGTCAAGTGGTACGACCTGGCCCCCGACCAGGTCACAGCCCAGAAGCGGAAGGCGTATGTGGCGGCCATCCAGAAGCTGGTGCCGGGTGCGCAGGCGGCTGCCTGGGCATTGTGGGGAGGGCCGCCGCAATGATCCGATGGCCAACGACTGTCCCAGCTGTGCTCGTTGTCCTTTCCAATTCAAACTGCCCTCACTCCACTGGTCTGCGTGGCAGATGGTGCCAGCTTGCTCATGGCTGCCTGCAGCGTTCTGCTGCCCCCTTTCCAAGCGTGCTTGCGCTCACTATGTGGCTGCGCCTGCGCCTGCTCTCATTGCAGGCTCACTAGTGACGTACAAGACTCACCTTGACGACGGCGACTGGACGGGCGCCGGCGGCAACCGTGAGGCTGTCCTGCTGGGGCTGGGGCTCGGCGCCAGCAGGCCTTTTGCACCCGGGGGGGAAGGGGGAGCTGGAGGGCTGCTGTAGTGCTGTGTTGTTGGTGCCAGTTATTGCTGGGCTGCCTCCTGCACCACCGCATGCCGCACCCCGCCCTGCCCCATGCAGCCGCGCTGCAAAAGCTCGCCATGGACACGCTTATGAGCAACGCCGCCCCCACCACACTGGCAAAGGCGCTGAACACGATGAGGACCCGCCCAGCCAGCGTGTGGCCCGTGCCACAGGCAAGCTTGTTGTGGACATGCAGTTGCACCCCTGCCTGGATCGCAATACCTTCCTCCCATGTTGACAAATGTGCCCCTGACCCCTGGTGTGCTGCAGTTTGGCCAGATGGCCTCTGACGACGGCTATGCCGTCCGCTGGGTCCCAGACAGCAGCTTTGTGTCGCCTTGCGATGGTGCGCAGGCACACATGTGTGGGGGGTTTGAGCAGTAGTGGGGATCTGACCTTCACTAATGGACCTGCCAGCTGCCAGCTATGTCAGGGGCGGGTGCATTGGTGGCGCTATCTGCACGGCAGGCACGGAGGTGGACTTGGCCCGCACCTGTCTGGGGGTTGCATAGTTGGGTATGACTTTCCACCTTCCTCCCCTCCTCCTCTCCACTGCCTGCAGTACGCACCACGCTGACGCTGACTGGCATCATAGTGTATGCACCCAGCTGCACTCGCCAGCTAGTCACGGCCTACTTAGCCGCATTGAAAACCAAGCTTCCAAGTGAGCCGGTGTCTGGAGAGTCGTCTGTGTGCAAGGCTGTGTGGTACGGCAGCAGCAGTGCCAGCAGCGCCGCTGAGCACTAGGCAGCCCAGCCACTCACTCTGGACACGAAAACCTGCTGCCGCCTGTGCCCCCGCAGGTGACGTGGTGACCAGTGTGGTCAGCGCCATGCATGTCTCCAGCGGCTGCAGCGTGGTGACTTCCAGTGCGTATCCTGGCAGCCAGCAGGGGGCGGCGATGGATCTGGCAGGCCGCCTGGTCCCCTCAAATTACCCTCTTAATGGCACAGTCTTTGGTGCCGGCAGCAAGACCCCCGTATTCTTTGCGGAGGGTGCTGCTGCCACCGGCCAGCAGCGCGGCATGGTGACTGCAAGGCACCTGCTGCTGGACGCAGCCGCCGCCATGAGCCCTACCACCGGCAAGGCGTCAGCGACACCCATCCCAGGCAGCGCATTTGCCAAGGTGCGACTGGCAGAATGGTGGATGTTTGCACTGGATGTGCTGCCATGCCAGCGCGGCTGCAGATGTGGCGCAGTTTGGCATGCAACCGGCGGCTGCGACACTCGTTGCCTGGAACCTCCCTGCCTGCTGTGGCTGAGATGCATGCCTGCTCTCTGGCTTGCTGCTGGCTGTCGTCTTCCTGCAGTATGAGTATAAGCTGCAGCCAGTCAACTGTGCGCCGGGGAAGAGCTGTCCAACCCTGACCTTCACCTTTGCCACGGCTGATGCCTACTTCTCTGGCCTGTCTCCTGGCACAACGGTGAGTGCTTGGGGCGGTCATGTGCAGGCTGGCTGTGCAGCCATCGACTGGCCAGCACTCCCCATGTTGCACGTGCATGCTGGTGTTGGTGCATCTACCACAAAGACCAGCACCAGGCGGCCTGCGTGCTGGAGACTCACCACTTGGCACTTCTTGAACATGAGTGCAGTACAAGGTGACTGTCACGGGGATCAGCCAGAATGGTGAGAGGACCGAAGGCCTCGGCACGCAAGCCAGGGTGCAGTTCACCACTCC
>CBDDGX010000004.1:0-11800 GCA_965228025.1 Polaromonas sp.
GGACTTCACTGACCTGGCCGGCACGCTCAAGCAGGCCTGGGGCAACGAGACCATAGGCAGCAAGGTTATCAATGTGTCGGTCGACCAGTACGTCCACAACGGCTGGAGCATGGACCACCAGGGCTTGCCGCCCATGATATTTACATGATGTGCGAACCCGAGCCGGCGGTAAAGCTGCTGGTTGAACGCGTCAAGCCGCGCAAGGCTGTGGCACATTCGCGCCTGCCGGTTCCTGCTGTGCCAGACCTGGTCCTGGGTGCACCGCTGACTGTACCCATGCTGTCAAAGGCCCTCAAAGCCGCCGTCAAGGGTTTGACTGTCAGCCTGATACGCGCCCCGCTCAGCTGGAGCGGCGAGATGTGGGACATCGAGCATCCGCTGGATTACCTGGGCTACGAAGGCGGTGGCGGCGTGGGTGCCGGCCCTGGGGTTTCCATAGGCGCGGCACTCGCGCTTAAAGGCACAGACCGCCTGCCAGTGGCGGTGATGGGTGACGGCGATTACATGATGGGCGTCAACGCCCTGTGGACGGCATCGAATGCCCAGATCCCGCTGCTCATCATCGTTGTCAACAACCGATCCTTCTTCAACGACGAAGTGCACCAGGAACGTGTTGCACGCCAGCGTGGCCGGCCGGTAGAAAACAAATGGATTGGCCAGCGCATCAGCAACCCCGCGCCCGACCTCGCCATGATGGCCAGGGGGCAGGGCATGGAAGGCATTGGCCCCATAGAGACCGGCGCCGAGCTTGAAAAAGCGCTGGCCGAAGCGATCAAGGTGGTACAGGGCGGAAAGGCCATCGTCCTGGACGTCATCGTCTCTACCGGTTACAGCGCGGCGATGACGGCTGGGCTGACACGTTCAGAATAGTTTTTGTTTCAGCGGGCGCGAGAGATGCGTCCGGTGTGGCCTCCACCATCCCGCTGGAAATCTCAATATATGAGAAACCTGTTTGCTGCCGGCGAGACTTGTCAGGGATGATGCGGCCGGAGACTTTTCCTTATCACCAGCTCATTAAAAAGATTGATCACCATGCGCGCACATGAAATCCCGCCCGGAATTTTGCCAACCCAGAAAGGCCTCTATTACGGCGGTGCCTGGCACGCGCCCAAGGCTGGCGTTTACGCCGACACCATCAACCCGACCTACAACGAAGCCATCACCACTGCACCAATTGCAGATGCTTCGGACGTTGATGCAGCTGTCCAGGCCGCACACGCTGCCTTCCCTGCATGGGCCGCCACGCCACGGTGGAGCGTGGCCGCTACCTGCGCAAGGCTGCGGCCGTGCTGCGGGCGCATGCAGAGCCGCTGGCGCAACTCGACTCGCTGAATAACGGGAACCCCGTGACCGCGCTGTCGATGGATGCAGGCTTTGCTGCAGACTGCCTGGAGTATTTCGCAGGTCTTGCCACAGAGATCAAGGGCGAGACCATTCCCATGGGCGATGGCAACTTCAACTACACACTGCAGGAGCCGCTGGGCGTGGTCGCGCGCATCGTTGCCTACAACCATCCCTTCATGTTTGCGGCGGCTCGCCTTGCTGCGCCGCTGGCAGCCGGTAACACGGTCGTGGTGAAGTCGCCGACCAGGCACCGCTGTCCATCATTCGGCTGGCTGAACTGGTGGGCGATATCTTCCCGCCTGGCGTGGCCAATTTTCTGTGTGGCGGCCGTGAATGTGGCGACGCCATGGGCCGGCATCCGCTGGTGCAAAAGATAACTTTGATAGGTGGCGTGCCGACCGGCAAGGCCGTGATGAAAACGGCGTCTGACAACCTCAAACCGGTGCTGCTTGAACTGGGCGGCAAGAACGCATTGGTGGCTTACCCCGATGCAGACCTCGACAAACTCGTCAACGGCATCATAGGCGGCATGAACTTCACTTGGTCGGGCCAGAGCTGCGGCTCCACCAGCCGTGTGTTTTTGCATGAATCGATTCATGACCAGGTGCTGGAGAAAGTCGTCAAGCTCCTGCCCGAGCGCCACAAGCCCGGCATTCCGACAGACCCCAAGACCACCATGGGCTCGCTGGTCAGCCAGGCACAGCTCGACAAGGTCAAACGTTATGTGGCCGTCGGACTTGAAGACGGCGGACGCCTCGTGTGCGGCGGCAAGCAGCCCCACTGATGCTGCGCTCAAGGATGGTTTCTTTTACGAGGCTACCGTCTTCGCCGACATGAAACCCGACATGCGTCTCGCGCAGGAAGAGGTTTTCGGTCCGGTGATGTCGGTCTTCAAATGGAGCGATGAAGAAGAGTTGTGGCCAGCCGTGAACGGTGTGGACTTCGGTTTGACGGGATCAATCTGGACACAAAACATCAACACCGCGCACCGCGCTGCAAAACGCATACACACCGGTTATGTGTGGATCAACAACTCAAGCCAGCACTTCATGGGAGCACCCTTTGGTGGCGTCAAGCAATCGGGCATAGGCCGCGAAGAATGCTTTGCCGAATTGCTTGAGTTCACCTACACCAAAAACGTCAACCTCAAGCTGGGGTGAACTGCCGGGCATTGAGAGGGGCAAACAGGCGCAGCTGTCAATGCCCAGGCAATGCCTGCATTCATGTTCCCGGTTCTAGTGATAGTTTCTCCAGTATCTTCGCGTCCAGCACTTCAATACTGGCACGCGACAGCCTGATGGCTCCGGCCTCCTGTATCTTGCTCAGCGCGTGTGTGACAGAAACCCGGGTACGACCGGTAGCCGCTGCCATGGACTGATGGGTCATCCTGATCAGCTTGTCTGGCTGGGATTCCTGTACCTCCTGAAAAATGGCGAGGAGCAACGATGCAATTTGCCCAACGGTATCCCTGAAGGTTGCATATTGGAGTTGCTCAATGATGGTTGACAACTTCGCATAAGACTTTGACAGGACGAGCATTGCAAAGTCCGGGTTTTCAGCGCATGCCTGCCTGAATGCCGAGTGCGAGATTCTTTTGACCTTGCAGGCTCCCATGGCGTGGGCCTGAATGCCATCCGGATGTTCTCCCGCCGACCAGAAACAAAAGCCTTCGCCAATGAGGTTGCCCGGGCGGGCGTAAAACATCAGGCGTTCGGCGCCCCTGGCACTTGAAATTGACACCCGGGCGGCCCCCTCGGTGATCAGGAAGAAGGAACTCTTTGTATTGTGTTCCCCGCATATCAGTTCGCCATCTGCAAACTCATACGTCTGGTCTTCGAAAAAACTGGTTTCGATGGGGTTGGGTTCAAACTTCAAGTAGGGCTGCATGTTGTCTACCTTGCGGTCTCAAAAAATGAGACGGTTGCCGATAACTTTCGTGCGCAATGTTAAGTCCTATACAGACTTGTGCGCTTGCGAAGACGAAGATGGCATCGCCGGTGCGTGGTTCTGCTGCTGGTGCCCGTTGAGCGTGACGGGCACCAATTGCCGATACCGCAGTGGCTCATGACATTTATCAGAACCAGGAGACAACATGAACTTGACCCGACGAATGATCGCCTTGGGCGCATCCCTGTTACCCCTCGCAACGGCGATTGGGCAAACATCAGGCCAGGCATCTGATTACCCAAAGCGACCGGTAAAAATCATCGTGCCCTATGGCCCGGGTTCTGCGGCTGACGTGGTCGCCCGTCTGCTGGGAGAAGGGCTGTCACAAATCTGGGGCCAGACAGTGACCGTTGAAAACAGGCCGGGTGCGTCCGGTGTGATTGGTGTCCAGACGCTGCTTCGAAGCCCCAATGACGGGCACGACTTCTTCTTTGGCGACATCGGAAGCCTGGGCCTGAACCCGCTTTACTTCAAGAAGCTGCCGTACTCGCCTGGCAGGGATCTGGTTTCTGTGGTGGATATTTTCCATGCGCCACTTGTCGTGTACGTGTCGAAAGACTCGCCCTATAAAACCGTCGGCGAACTCATTGCCGCTGCAAGAAAGTCACCGGGAAAGTTGACCTTCGCTACGCCTGGCGCAGGCGGGCCAATGTGGATTGGGGCAGAACAGCTGGGCGTGAAGGCTGGAACAAAGCTGCTTCATGTGCCATTCAAGGAAATGGGCCCGTTGCTGACCGCCGTCGCTACAGGCGAAGTCGACCTGATGGTGACAAGTGCGGCAACCGCGCGCCCGGTACTTGACCGTCTGCGGCCACTGGCTGTGACTGATAGCGGCCGGCTGGCGGAACTGCCGGCCATTCCTACGGTCCAGGAAGCCATGAACCTGGATGTTCAGGTGGTCGCATGGGCCATGCTCGTTGCAGCCAGGGGTACGCCCAGAAGAATTGTTGAAAAGGTCAGGGCGGACGCATTGACCGCCATGAAGAAGCCCGAGTTTTCAGGCAAAACAAAATTGTTTGGCCTCAACCCAAGCAAGGAGATGACTGTTGACCAGCTTGACGCATTCATCGTGTCAGAGTCAGAAAAATACGCGCCGGCAGTGAAGGCTTCAGGGGTCAGCAACGAGTAATTCAGGTCCAGAGCCTGAACAGAAAATTTGAATGGATGAAATAAAAATGAACGATGCAGCGGGAATGTCGGATTTTGATTTCAGGGCGAAACAATCGATCTGGAATAGCCGGAAAGCGCGTTTGAATTGGGACACCTTTTGCAAGCATGCGGTGGCAGAGTGGAACGTGGACATTGAAGGTACGATGGCCACCGTTTCAAAAGACAAACCGTTCCAGGTTTTTTATGGGACCGGTTATGAAGTTCATGGCTTTGACAATGTGCGCGCCTTTTATGAAGAGCGCATGCGCACATTCCAGGGCCAGGGTTTTTATGCTGATGATTTCCTGGTCAACGACGATGTGATGGTGGCCAGGGGATGGTTCAAGGGAAGTCCCAAGGGGTTCTTCTTCGGTGCCCAGGCCAGCGGAAAACCGATGTTGTTCAGACTCACGCTGTGGGTGGACTTCGACGCCGATGGGCTGGTGAGGGGGGAGTCCGCCTATTTTGACGGCAAGGAGTTTGCGCGCCAGGCTGAGCATGGCTACGAACCGCTGGCAGACGGCGATCAGAAATCCTGAAGTCAATTGATGGATATGAACATTTCAGAAAAACGTGTGAAGGTCGCCATCATCGGTTCCGGCCTTGGCGGCCTTGCGATTGCTGCGCAGATTAAAAGCGGCGTGACCACAGACATGGTGGTTTTTGAGAAAGGTGATGACCTGGGCGGGGTGTGGCGGGTCAATCGTTACCCCAATGCCGCCTGTGATACGCCGGTGGAAATGTACGCCATGACCTTCTTCAGCAAATACAACTGGAGCAGCAATTTTGCGCCGTGGCATGAAATTCTTGACTATGCCCATGAGTTGGCTGCCCATTACGAGCTGCGCGAAAACATAAGGTTTAACTCTCTCGTAACGTCCGCAGTGTGGTCGGGCGAGCTCAATCGCTGGCGCATTACCCTGGCCAACGGAGACATCTGGAACGCAGAATTCCTCATATGGGCCGGCGGGCTCTTCAGCCAGCCCCTGATACCCGGCCTGCCTGGCATTGATTTGTTTAACGGGCAAATCATCCACACGGCGAACTGGGACCCGGATATCGATCTCTCGGGGAAGAGGGTTGCACTTGTAGGCAGCGGCGCGTCCTCGATTCAGGTTCTTCCATATGCTGCCCAACATGCGGACCATGTCCATGCCTTTATACGCACGCCGTCGTATGTGATGCCAAAACCTGAAGAGTCTTATGGCAAAAAGGAGTGGGAGAACTTTCGACGCCAACCTGAGCTTCAGGCTGAAAAACGCAGGAAGTGGGTTGATTTTTTTGAAGACGCGGCAATGTCCCGCTTCCCTATGGACCAGGGGGCTATTGCCCAGGTCGAGCAAGCATGGAAGACATACCTTGAGCAGGAAGTGGCTGACGAGTCCCTACGCAAAATATTGACCCCGGATTACCGCTTTGGTTGCAAGCGGCCCCTGGTCAGCAACGCTTATTACCAGTCATTCAGTCAACCCCATGTTGAAGCTGTGGCTGGCGGCGTGACTGCTTTCTTTGAGGAGGGTGTCATCGGACCCGGGGGGGAGGCATACGCCGTTGACATGGTGATTCTGGCGACGGGATTCAAGACGTCAAAAATGCTGGGTGAACTCAATATTGTCGGGCGTACCCGGCAATCGCTCTCTGCAGTCTGGGGTGACAGGCCTGAGGCATTCCTTGGAATGATGATGAAGGGATTCCCCAACTTCTTTATGGTGTGTGGCCCCAATGCGACGGCTGCATCGCTGTCTTCAATGGTGGAGGCGCAGGCAGAGTACATCAGGCAATGCATCAGGAAGGTCGACTCTATGGGCGTCCGGAGCATTGAAGTGCGGCAGGAAGTCCAGGACGCATTCAATGAACAGATCGAGCGCTGGGGAAACGCCAGCGTCATGGTGAAAGGCGGCTGCGAGAGCTACTACAGGGCCGGCGGTGACGGCGGCGTTTTTACGCATTGGCCGAACACGGTTGCAAGTTATGTCAATGCCACCCGGGAAATGAATAGCGCGGATTTTTATTTGGGACGCTAGACTGGCTGGTGCAGCACACGCGCGAGCCACGCGCGGAAAGGCGTTGCATTTGAAAGGCGGCGATCATGAATGACAGCACCCCTCTTCTGCCCCCCGATGCCCGTCCAGACGCGGACAGCGACTACCTTGGGTTCTCCATGGTCAAACGCCGTAACTTCCTGGCTGCGGCGGCCATGGCGACGGCCGGTGGCATGGGGGCGGATGGCGCACAGGCAGCTGACGCGCCGGCAGATCAGCCTGTACGCCTGGGTGGTGCGCGGGGCGTAACCTCAGTCATCACCGACCAGGACAGGGTTTATATGCGCGAAGCCATACGCGTCATGCGCCAGGTCGGTGTGATCGACCGAAGCTCGTTTCCGTTTGGTGCGGTCATCGTCAGGGATGGCAAAGTCATCGCCACATCCGGCAACACCGTGTGGAAAGACCGTGACCCCACAGCACATGCCGAGGTCAATGCCATCCGTGAAGCCTGCCGCGTTGCCGGGTCCATCGAGTTGCCGGGCGCCATCCTCTACACCAGCTGCGAATGCTGCCCGATGTGCTACGCGGCAGCCTACTTTGCGCGCATCGACAAGATTTTCTACGCCGCAGGCTGGCGCGATTCCGGCTGGCCTGAAAACAACTTCAATGTCTACGATGACATGACAAGGCCTTATCCACAGCGGGTGCTTGCGCCACAACAAATGTTGCAGGAAGAAGGCAAGGCCGTCTGGGACGAGTTCCGCAGGTTGCCCGAGAAGCGCTAGTCGCGCGTGCGGCTTTTTTTTGCTATTCTTTTCGTAGCTGCTCACGCACGTATTTAAAGGGCTGCAGCCGTTTTTGGCACCTGAAATAGCCTGTTTTTACGTTTTTCAGGCTTGCCTGGCGGGTTTACAGGCCGCCCTGAAGCCAAAAAGGCCGAAATGTTAACTTCTAACTTAACATTTTGGCCTTTTGACGTAGTGCGCCTGTTTGCCGGTGCTAGCGTGTTTCGCGTATGGTTTTGACGGTTGCCGAGAAACCTGCCGTGCAATACGCGGGCCGGTTTCCGGCATTGCCACTGGTCATGCAATCAGCTTCTTCTGCGTGGGCAGAGCGGCTGACTGCCAGCGCCAGTGCCTGCATGCCTATGGGCGAGACGGCCAGATCCAGGAAGGGCCCCGCCTCCTGCCCGACCAGCTGGCCTATATCGCGCTGGTTTCTTGAAAAAACCACCATCAGCCGGTTGTCGCCTTCGGGGCCACCAGCCACCAAAGGCCAGCTCGGGCGCGGCAGGTTCAGCGATTGCCCGGTGCTGACGCGGTTGTCGCGGTCGCTGGTGTTGGGGAACAGCATGACCGCATTCTTGCCGTCACCGGTCGCCTGAAAAACGTAGATGTAGCCATCGGCCGGGGCCTGCACCTTCATCTGCAGGTTTTCCTTGTCGATCTTCAGGGTGGACGGGGTTTCGACCACCAGCGGCAGGGCCTTGTCCGTGCGCTCGGCGATCGCGTCGAAAGCCTGCTGCGGGTTGTAGACCTGCGGCCAGCCCTGCGTTGTCAACGCGCTGCTGAGGTAGGCCGACTTGGCGGCAGCCGGGCGGTTGGCCAGCGTGCCCTGGGCAGCGCTGCTAAGCAGCTGTTCCTTGAACGCGGCGCTGAGGTCGCCTTTGACAGGCCGGTAGCTCAGGTCGCCAGTGATGGTCATGTTGTGCGGCTTGAACTGGGTGTTGCCTGCCAGCGCAAGGTTGATGCCTTCCTGCGCACAGGCGCGGAGTTCATCAACCGTCTGTGATCGGCCCCGGCCGGTGGCCATGCAGCGTAAAAAGCTCGACGTGGCAAGCCCACCGCTTTGCTCGTCGTCAAGTGATACCTCGTTGAAGCGGGCGGCTGCGGCGTAGATGTACTTGTTGCCCACTGCGCGCGTGCCACCGGGTGGGGTGCGCAGCATGTTGGCGACTTCGGCGCAGTTGGAACCATCCGCACGCGCCACAAATTTGGGCGTAAACCGCTGCTGGCCGCCGACGGCGCGCGTGGCGGTGAGGCCGCCGGAGTGGCAGGCATCGAAAAATACAAACAGGTTGTCAGTGATGCGGGACAGGGGGCGCAGCAGTTCTGCCATTTCACTGCTGCTGAAAAGGGCCTGGTCATAGGTGATCAGGCCTTCCAGGCAACTGCCGGGTTTGGCGGGGTCCGCCGTGCGGCCGCCATGGCCGCTGTAGTAAATGAGGACGGGCTCATCCGGCTTGATGTCCTTGGCGAGCTGAGCCAGCGTGGCGCTCATGGCTGCTTTGGTGACCTGCCTGTCACGGTAGATGCTGACCCGGTCCTGCGAGATGCCCATCAGCTGCGCCATGGCGACGGCGCTGTCCATGTCGCGCGGCACGCCCTTGAGGTCGCGTATGCCGGTATTGGGTGCGTATTGCGAGATGCCGAACACCACGGCATGCCCGGTGTTGGTGAGGGGGGGGGCCTCAGGTGCGGGTGCGATGAGCGCCTGCAGTGCGCTTAAAAAATTGGGCGACGATGGAGCTGGCGCAGCAGGTGCCGCCGCAACCTGGGGGGCGACGGGCGCCGGTGCGGGTGTTGCTGCCGGTGCTGCGACTGCTGGTGGTGGGGTGGGGGCCGGATTGTCTGTTTTCTCAATCACGATGCGGTTCATCCAGCCTTCCTTGCCCTGGTAGCGCACCTTCCACCAGATGCCGTCACGCGCCAGGAACTCGACCTTCTCGCCGCGTGATACCGATCCCAGCGACGTGGAAGAAAAGCTGGCCTCGCTGTACATGTCGCCGCCTGGCCAGCGCACCGTCCCGTACTCCTTTGCAGGCGCCTGGGCCTGCGTCAGCACAGGCACTGCCACGGTGATGACAAGCGCTGCCAGCAGGCCGCGCCAGGTGGAAGATTTAAGGTATTGCATAGACGTTGACATCCTTTCCGAAGTTCATCAGCAGGGGTTCCTGGTTCAGCCTGATTTTTTGTGACAGCAGCATGGTTTCGCGGCGGGCGTATTCGCCCAGTTCCTTCACTGTCACGATGCGGTCTGCATTCTTGTCGGCGACGCCGGTGCGCAGGCCTTTGAGCAGCGTGTGGGTAAAGAGGCCGTTGCCTTCATAGCCGTCGAGTGCTTCTTCGGTAGCGCTGGCAGAAGCAAAAATATGCAGGCCCATGTTGCGCGCCAGCACGGCCAGGCGCGCGTCGTAGAGGCCACGTACCAGTGAACTCGCACCGCCGGCGTGGCAGGTGTCAAGGATGACGAGCTGGTTGAAGGCCTTGATGCGGCGGGTGGCCTCAAGAATGTCGCTGGTCGAAAAAAGGCTTTCTTCACGCTCTTTGCCGTCCCAGTCCTGCAGCACGATGCCATAGGAGGCGTTGTTGTCCAGCGTGCCGTGGCTGGCGACGTACCAGACGAGGATGTCGTTTGAACGAACCTCGCGCTGCAGCTCGGCAAGGGCGGCCTCCAGGCCCGCACGGGTGGCCTGCTGGTTCTGCACCATGCGCATGACCACGGGCGAATCACGGTAGGTGGCGCCCAGCCGTTCACGGAAGGCGTTGGCCACATCCGTCGAGTCTTTCACGCCGTTGGCCAGCGTGGGCGCCGCATTGGCATTTTTGAAGACGTCGATGCCGACCGCCAATACAAAGATACGCGGTGCCGCTGTGGTGCCAGAGGCCTGCACGGTGCGTGTCACAGGCCGCGCATTGAGGTTGCCGGCGCCGTTGAAGCCAACGACAGAAAAGACGTTTTCTCCGGCAGCAAGCTCCACCTCGACCTGGCCGTCCAGCTGCTGCAGCACCTTTGGCGCGCTTGCAGGGTCCTGCTGCGCCTGCACAGCCAGGCGCAATGCGCGGGTGACGGCCTGTTCTGCGCGCGCAGGGCTCTGCTTTTGCGCAGTGATCTCAGGGCCTGGCAGTACGCCGGCCGGCTGGCGGGCGGCCAGCCCCGACCGAATGACGGCACGGTTAAAGACCTCCACCAGCTTGCCGTTGTGAAGCACGCGTACCTCACCTACGCCGCCGCCCTGTGTGTCGGCGCGAAAGTCCAGCTTGACCTTTTGCCCGGCAGCAAGAGGGCCCTCGGGCAGGCGCAGCGCAACCTGGGG
The DNA here is from genome assembly GCA_965228025.1 of Polaromonas sp. Classification (GTDB taxonomy): domain Bacteria; phylum Pseudomonadota; class Gammaproteobacteria; order Burkholderiales; family Burkholderiaceae_C; genus Polaromonas. The sequence goes on from CBDDGX010000004.1 coordinate 10,522, forward strand.
TGGCGGCTGCTTGAGCGCGTCCTGCAGCGTGACCGTGATGAGTGGTGCAATCGCCTGCCCTGCCAGGGCGCGTTCGACGATATCGGGGCGGTAGAACACGTCATAGAACTGGTCAATGCCATAGACCTTGCCATCCATGCGCACATTCACCCAGCGGTCACCTTCCTGTGATGCAACGAAGTAACCCTCGGGCGTGATGGTGATCCACTCGTTGTTGTCAAACCGGATCATGCGGGCGATCTCGCCGCCGTCGGTGCCGGACAGCAGGCGTATGGCGCCATCAGCTGAACCGGCGGCCAGCCGCTTGTCGCCCGCCATAAAGGTCAGCAGGTGCGGGCTGGGAGAGGGCAGTTGCCTGCTCCAGCGTGGAACCGGTTCACGCCCTGTGGGCCAGTTCCAGAGCACCGTCCAGCCGGTGGTGTCTGATGCGGCGATGGTCTTGCCGTCCTCCGCCAGCGCAAGGGCTTTCACGGGCCGCAGGTCGTTTGATGCCTTGATGAAATATTTGCGCGCGGCCTGGCCGGTGTCCCAGATCGACAGGTTGGTACCGCCGTTGGTGATGGCCATCTGGCCGGCGGGATGCGCAACTATCAGGTCGACCGTGATGTTTTGCGCCATGTCCCATTTGCGCAGAATTTTTCCAGTCGCCAGGTTGACGGCAAGCAGCCAGGCCTGGTGTTCCATGTCATAGGGCAGGCCTGTGGCGGTGCCTGTGACCCACAGGGTGCGCTCATCAGCAGAGATCGCCATGGCGCGAACAATGCCGGGCATGGCAATTTCATGCTTGTGGGTGCGCTCACCGGAAGCAAGGCGCTCCTGCACAAAAACGCGCGGGCTCAAGGGCGTTGCAGTGGCCGTCGGAGTTTGCCCACCTATGGGAATCCCCGCGATGGCCATGAAACGCTGGCCCGGCGACTGAACCATGATCTCGCTGCGGTAGGAGCCGGGCTCTTGAGGGGCCTGGCTTGCTGCCTGGGCTGGCTTCGGATTGGCTGCCCCACTTGCCGGCAAAAAGATGTCGCCGGGCTTTCCGTCCCAGGGCTCGTAGCCAAAATGCTCGAACTTCAGCTCGCCCTTGTCGTCTGCAGTGGCCTGGCGCAGCAGGTGGGTGCGCAGCGGGGGCAGCAGTATCGTCGAGGGAAAGAGCGCTGCCACCGAAACAAACCGGCCCTGTGCATCAACAGACAGGTCTGAGGGTGCGTTGCGCTGCCAGTCGACGATGCGTTCCAGCCTGCCGGTCTTGAGGTCCCATACGGCGGCGTGGTTGATCGGGCTGAGC
>CBDDGX010000005.1:0-8565 GCA_965228025.1 Polaromonas sp.
GCAGCTTGGTGGCCAGCACCAGCACCGATTGCTGCAGCTCTGTGTATGGGGGCCTGCAGGGTTGCAGCGGCTCAAGTTTTACCGGCTCAATGAAGTGAGTAGGCATGGGCGTGCTGTGCTGCACTCATGCACGACTGGCTGCTCCGCTTGCAAGCTGGGCTCTCCATGCTTGCCCGTGCCTCAGCTGCCGTCGACTGCATGGGTCTGCAGGTTTTCGGTGACGCCAGGAACCGCGTACACGATTTTCGTGGATGGCCAACGGCGCACCGATGCAGGCGGCTATGCTCTTGCGTTGTGGCCTGTGCCAGCTGGTGTGTTTTCCCACCAATTCACACTGTGTCAACCACGCGGTTTGGCATGCAGCCTGCACAGACGTGCTGCAACGCGCTAGGTGCTCAACTTGTGCTGATCTGCCCATCTCCCTCTGCCCCCCCCCCCCCCGTGCAGGCGACACGCTGGCCAATGCCCTTGTGTTTCCCGCGGCGCTGCCGGCCTCCGTGTCAGGCAGCACCTCCCCGCCCATGGCTGCCGATTACCCCGACACCTCGTGGAAGGGCTGGGTGGGGGGCGGGCCCGATGTGGTGAGCGTTGCCTGATGCGGCATCGCCCAGGCATGCCATGCCACCTAGCTGTGCCCACTCAGCTCTTTGCCCGGCTGTGCTGCCCTGTGCCAGGTGTATACCTTTCAGCCAACCATACGCGGCACTGTTGTGGCGTTCCTGTGTGCCAACTATGCTGCGTCTGTGGCAGTTCTGCGCTCTGGTGATCGCAGCTTGGTGGCCAGCACCAGCACCGATTGCTGCAGCTCTGTGTATGGGGGCCTGCAGGGTTGCAGCGGCTCAAGTTTTACCGGCTCAATGAAGTGAGTAGGCATGGGCGTGCTGTGCTGCACTCATGCACGACTGGCTGCTCCGCTTGCAAGCTGGGCTCTCCATGCTTGCCCGTGCCTCAGCTGCCGTCGACTGCATGGGTCTGCAGGTTTTCGGTGACGCCAGGAACCGCGTACACGATTTTCGTGGATGGCCAACGGCGCACCGATGCAGGCGGCTATGCTCTTGCGTTGTGGCCTGTGCCAGCTGGTGTGTTTTCCCACCAGTTCACACTGTGTCAACCACGCGGTTTGGCATGCAGCCTGCACAGACGTGCTGCAACGCGCTAGGTGCTCAACTTGTGCTGATCTGCCCATCTCCCTCTGCCCCCCCCCCCCCCGTGCAGGCGACACGCTGGCCAATGCCCTTGTGTTTCCCGCGGCGCTGCCGGCCTCCGTGTCAGGCAGCACCTCCCCGCCCATGGCTGCCGATTACCCCGACACCTCGTGGAAGGGCTGGGTGGGGGGCGGGCCCGATGTGGTGAGCGTTGCCTGATGCGGCATCGCCCAGGCATGCCATGCCACCTAGCTGTGCCCACTCAGCTCTTTGCCCGGCTGTGCTGCCCTGTGCCAGGTGTATACCTTTCGGCCAACCATACGCGGCACTGTTGTGGCGTTCCTGTGTGCCAACTATGCTGCGTCTGTGGCAGTTCTGCGCTCTGGTGATCGCAGCTTGGTGGCCAGCACCAGCACCGATTGCTGCAGCTCTGTGTATGGGGGCCTGCAGGGTTGCAGCGGCTCAAGTTTTACCGGCTCAATGAAGTGAGTAGGCATGGGCGTGCTGTGCTGCACTCATGCACGACTGGCTGCTCCGCTTGCAAGCTGGGCTCTCCATGCTTGCCCGTGCCTCAGCTGCCGTCGACTGCATGGGTCTGCAGGTTTTCGGTGACGCCAGGAACCGCGTACACGATTTTCGTGGATGGCCAACGGCGCACCGATGCAGGCGGCTATGCTCTTGCGTTGTGGCCTGTGCCAGCTGGTGTGTTTTCCCACCAGTTCACACTGTGTCAACCACGCGGTTTGGCATACAGCCTGCACAGACGTGCTGCAACGCGCTAGGTGCTCAACTTGTGCTGATCTGCCCATCTCCCTCTGCCCCCCCCCCCCCCCCCCCCCCGTGCAGGCGACACGCTGGCCAACGCCCTTGTGTTTCCCGCGGCGCTGCCGGCCTCCGTGTCAGGCAGCACCTCCCCGCCCATGGCTGCCGATTACCCCGACACCTCGTGGAAGGGCTGGGTGGGGGACGGGCCCGATGTGGTGAGCGTTGCCTGATGCGGCATCGCGCAGGCATGCCATGCCACTTATGTGGGCCCACTCAGCTCTTTGCCCGGCTGTGCTGCCCTGTGCCAGGTGTATACCTTTCGGCCAACCATACGCGGCACTGTTGTGGCGTTCCTGTGTGCCAACTATGCTGCGTCTGTGGCAGTTCTGCGCTCTGGTGATCGCAGCTTGGTGGCCAGCACCAGCACCGATTGCTGCAGCTCTGTGTATGGAGGCCTGCAGGGTTGCAGCGGCTCAAGTTTTACCGGCTCAATGAAGTGAGTAGGCATGGGCGTGCTGTGCTGCACTCATGCACGACTGGCTGCTCCGCTTGCAAGCTGGGCTCTCCATGCTTGCCCGTGCCTCAGCTGCCGTCGACTGCATGGGTCTGCAGGTTTTCGGTGACGCCAGGAACCGCGTACACGATTTTCGTGGATGGCCAACGGCGCACCGATGCAGGCGGCTATGCTCTTGCGTTGTGGCCTGTGCCAGCTGGTGTGTTTTCCCACCAGTTCACACTGTGTCAACCACGCGGTTTGGCATGCAGCCTGCACAGACGTGCTGCAACGCGCTAGGTGCTCAACTTGTGCTGATCTGCCCATCTCCCTCTGCCCCCCCCCCCCCCCGTGCAGGCGACACGCTGGCCAATGCCCTTGTGTTTCCCGCGGCGCTGCCGGCCTCCGTGTCAGGCAGCACCTCCCCGCCCATGGCTGCCGATTACCCCGACACCTCGTGGAAGGGCTGGGTGGGGGGCGGGCCCGATGTGGTGAGCGTTGCCTGATGCGGCATCGCCCAGGCATGCCATGCCACTTATGTGGGCCCACTCAGCTCTTTGCCCGGCTGTGCTGCCCTGTGCCAGGTGTATACCTTTCGGCCAACCATACGCGGCACTGTTGTGGCGTTCCTGTGTGCCAACTATGCTGCGTCTGTGGCAGTTCTGCGCTCTGGTGATCGCAGCTTGGTGGCCAGCACCAGCACCGATTGCTGCAGCTTTGAGTATGGAGGCCTGCAGGGTTGCAGCGGCTCAAGTTTTACCGGCTCAATGAGGTGAGCAGGCATATGGGCGTGCTGTGCTGCACGCATGCACGACTGGCTGCTCCGCTTGCAAGCTGGGCTCTCCATGCTTGTCTGCGCCTCAGCTGTCGTCGACTGCATGGGTCTGCAGGTTTTCGGTGACGCCAGGAACCGCGTACACGATTTTCGTGGATGGCCAACGGCGCACCGATGCAGGCGGCTATGCCCTGCACCTGGCACCTCCACCACCACCTCCACCTCCCTCGCCACCTTCGCCCAGCCCCCCGCCGCCTTTGCCGCCTTCTCCCTCGCCACCCCCGCCGCCACCTCCAGGCCCCCCGCCGGCCCCTCAAAGTAAGCGTCGCTGCACAGGTGCAGCATTGCATCACGCTGTGTGCTTCGCCCGTGTTGCATCTACTGTTTTTGAGTCGTTCAGTCTTTTTGTGTGGCGGTCTTGAGCTGCAGGTGTTGCTGGGTTGTATCACACCACCCGTGGCAGAAGTTTGCAACTGTTTGACGTCTCATCTGCATACCCCATTGAGGTGGGTCTGGCCACTTTTCCTGGGCTCTTATTCGGGTGTGACAGCTTATTGTTCCTGCTTTGCTGCAGGTGACATTTCCTCCTGGCGCCTTTGCTTCCAACATCAACGTCGCTCTTGCCGTTGGGCAGGAGACACGCATAGATGCAGCATACCCCACTGCTTTCTTTGCTGCCATGAGACATCCCAGGAGCCTGCGCATCACCATCGAGAGCGGCACGCAGCCGCTCAAGCAGCCAACGGTCAGCATCAGCTACCCACCAGACTTCCCTGCTCTCAATGGCACGGGGTGCAGCACCTACAAGGGCTCGCTGGTGCAGGCAACGCTGATGTTCCTGAATGTTGTCACGGCCAACGCCGAGCGCTCGCTGCAGCCGGTGGCTCTGCAGGCAGCAACCGACAAAGGCGTCAACGCACTGCTGGACAGCCACATTTTCTTCGGTCAGAGGCAGGCTGGCCGCCTGGAGGCGCTGCTTGTCGTTGCGCTGCTGAAGTACCCAACTCCCTCTTGGGGGACGGAAGCCGCGTTTGCCGACGACTTGGTATGCAACGGCAACGTTCTGATCCCTCCGCTGGCTGACATGCACAACACGACCCTCAAGTTTGGTCAGTACAAGCCAACAACAGGCGGCGCACAGTTCCACCCCGGTGTTGACATCGCGGCACGGGATGGCGCACCTGTCGCTGCCAGCATCACCGGCGCCGTGCAGTTCATCGGCTGGATTGCAGCCATGGGCAACACATTGGTGATCCGAGGCGGCAGCGACTACATCGTGTATGCCAACCTGAAGTCGGTTCCAAACTTGAAGGTTGGGCAGCTGGTGGCTGCAGGCCAGCCGGTGGCACGCGTTGGACCCGCTGGTGGGCCCGCTTCTCGCGCCCACCTGCACTTTGAGTTTGGATTCGGCGGGCCGTTTGACTACCGAACAGCACCGCTCATCCTTCGCAAGGACCCCTCCCTGTGCCTGAAAGGCACAAAGGTGCCGTCACCGCCCAAGCCGGGCCCACGCATCCTCGGTTCGCGGCTGTGCTGCAGCGATGCAGAGCTGTTTTCACCGTTCAATGGCCTGGCCTACCGGTGCGATTCGCAGAAAGTCTTGTGTGACGTGCCGCACAATTGCACCATTACCATTCCAGGCTATGCATGTGGATGCAACGACTGTTAAAATGTAAACAGTTCATCCCCACCAACCATCGCTAGTGACGCAGCCACAGGGCGGATAATACTCCAACTGATTCTCCCACTGAAACCGCAGCAGACAAATCACGGGGACGTGCAGGCAAATCGTGTCTGGCGAAACAACCTCAGCAGATGACATGCAGCAGAATCGGACGCGTTTTGGCTTGGGTTGCGGGGCTGGAGTGGGCAAGGGACTGGGCGAGGGCTTGGGCGAGGGCGAGCGGGTTGGCGGGGGCCTTCGCTGCTTGCATTTCTGCAGCTGCTGTCGCTGGCACTCGTCCATGCACCCGCTCGCCACATAGTCTGGATACTTGAGATGGTCCTTGACACTTGGCCATTTGGCATACGGATTTTTGGCACCGCTGCCCTTCTTCACACAGCTTGCTGGAGTTCCCATGTAAACAAGAGCGCCGAGGTCCGGCCACCTGAGAGGAAGCGGTGCATTGCGCACTAGAACAGGCGGAATGCGTGCATGAGCGGTGCACTGCAAGCGTAGCAACACAAGCAGGCAGCACATGCCAGCTCTCACTTTGGAAACGGGGGCAGCAGCGGCACAAGGTCGCGGCCAGCGACTACTCGGACCGTCTTTTCAGCCAAGCCCAACTCTGAGTAGCGCTCGCCAAAAGCTTCGTCCCCGACTTTTGGCGCACCAAATGTGTACACGCCTGCACAGGAGCCAGCACGGCGCAGCCAGCACGCATGTAGGCAACACACACGAGCAGGAATGCATCGGACATCACCCACCGGCAATGTTGTCCTTGAACTCGCTGTTGTATGCGAACGAGGCCGCAAGCAGCAGGCCAACAGCCCCCCCTTGGCTGTGACCGACGATAAAAACAGGGATGGAGTCGCCACCTAAACTGAGCACAGCCTGCTCTACGTCGCTCCTCACGCTGCACAGCACGTGCGTTTCAGCACAGGTGGCTGCACCTTTCCAAGCGAGCGCTGCCTCGGCCCCACCCCTGCTTGCCTGCCTGCCGCGTACATGAAGCCTTGGTGGAGTTGTGGGACTTCATGTGTGGAATCTGTTGTGCCAAACATTTTGGAACTGAAGGCTCCAGAGTTGACAGAGAGAGCTGGCGACAAATTTGTGGCCCAGTCCTGCAGGGCAGCTGCTGGCGTGTGTGTGTGTTGTGTTCCAGCAACGCCAGGCTGCATGCACGCGGCGGGCACGTTACCTGAAAGTTTCGCTCAGAGCCACGGACGTCGACGATGATGCCGGCTGGCGTCTTCATCACTACCACCTGGGTGTCTTCACACGGCAGGCGCAGGCATGCCTCAGTGAATGGCATTGAATGCGGCGCATCACATGGTCACCTACCTCCAACCGCGAGCAAGGCTGGTGGTTTTGATGAGTAAATGAACGCAAAGTCGGTTGCGCCGTACTGCTGCGCCTCGGATTTGAACGCAGCCTCCCACTTGGCCCTCTGCTTGTCGCAGTTGCCTGTGCAGTCCAGCCCAAACTGCGGGCAAGGGGGCGAGCTCGAGCACACGACGTCGCAGCAGCGCTTCGTGCCGTGTGCCGTGGCGGCGGCAGCGCACATGAAGTGGCGAAACGGCAAAGGCGGCGTCCACCATCAGCTTGAGGTTGAAAGGGGATGCGAGGTTGGCAGTCCCCGGTTTAAATCGACCCCAGCAGGATCCGCTTTTCAGGTCGCACTTGGTGCCCGCCGACGCAGTCGTGCCTGCAAGCACCAGCACACCCCTGGTTCTACCGCAACGCAGGTGCTGGCTTGCACTAGCAACGCCGACGTTACTTACCCAGCATACACAAACAGCTCAGGAGAACAAGCCACCCCATGCTGGGTGCAACTAGCCGCGGCAAGTTGCGCTGTAACCCAGCGCAAGCAACACCACGCGCGTGCGCATGTTGTATGCGGCGTGTTGGGCGGGGGCGAGCCGTGGAATCAGCGTACTTCGGTCGCGGTACAGGCCCGAACAGCGACAGCGGCGAACGGTCGGGCCAAGCTCTCTGTAGCGGCTGCCACTGCAAGCCGCACCGGCGGCAGCATCACATCCGCGGGCCACAGCAATTGACTGGTACCAAGGGTGGTTCGACACACCCTCGTGTGTGAGGATGGTTGAAACGCATGCGGCAGTTTTTTGCAGCCATAGTGCATGCTGCCATCGCAGCTGCAGTGAGCCGCGGCGGTTGAGCACCCCAGCCGCAGCTGTTGACCGCTGCGTGCCGTTGACCGCCGCATCGGTGGCCACAGCGGCGTGCGAGCTGCCCGCACCCCGCAGCCGGTGCAGGCGTGGCAGCGGCACGCGTCGCTGCGCACGTCTGTCGCTTCCCGACACACGTGGCAACCAGGTTCCACGTCGTCGGGCGTAGCAGCCTTCCGCCTGAGCATCGCTGTGAATCCGTCACGCGGCGCCGCTGGCCCGCGACACCAGCATGAGCGACCAGCAACTGGCGCTGGAGGGCGGCAGCGACGAGTCGGTGGGCGACCTCGCGCGGTTCGGCATCGTCACGGTCTCTGATCGCGCCAGCACCGGCGTGTACGAAGACCTGAGCGGCCCAGCAATCCTGCGCTTCTTCCACGAGGCCATCAAGTCGAAGTGCGCGCTGCCGCTCCGCCGCCGCCCGCCGCCCTCGCCCTCGCCCACCCGCCTCGCGGCGCGGCGCAGGTGGCAGGCAGTGTACCGCGTCATCCCCGACGAGCGGCCGCTGATCGAGGAGACGCTCAAGGAGCTGTGCGACAAGGAGGGGTGCTGTTTGGTGGTGACGACGGGCGGCACGGGGCCGGCGCCGCGTGACGTGACGCCAGAGGCCACTGAGGCGGTGAGCCGGGCCACCAGAGGCAGAGGATACAGCGCCCAGCCCCGGCGCCTGCATGCGCACCGGCGTCGGGCGCTCGGACGCCTGCGTGCGAGGTGCCGTGTGCCGCCGCCCCGCCCCCGCCCGCCCCCAGGTGTGCGAGCGCATGATGCCGGGGTTTGGGGAGCAGATGCGCGCCATCAGGTGGGGCTGGCGCCGCAGGGCGGGCAGAGCAGCGAGGGGGCGGGGCTCCGCCAGCCTGCTGCCGCCGCGGAGCATCAGGAGGCGCAGCCGACGACGGCCTGCGCCGCCCGCGCCGCACGCCGCCGCCGCAGCCTGCGGTACGTGCCCACGGCGGTGCTGTCGCGCCAGACGGCGGGGCTGCGCGGCAAGTCGCTCATCCTCAACCTGCCGGGCAAGCCCAAGAGCATCCGGGAGACGATAGACGAGGTGTTTGCCTCCATCCCCGCCTGCGTCAACCTGCTGGAGGGGCCGTACATCGAGACGCACGAGGCGGTGGTCAAGGCATTCCGCCCCGCCAACATGGTTCGGCGCGCCAAGCCGTCGCCGGCGCAGTGACGGCGCGCCGCGCTGGCGTGTGCTGCGTGTTGTAAACCGCCCGACGCGGGCCAAAACTGGGGAGGGAGGCGAGAGGGCAGGCGGGCGGCGGGGCGGGGGTGCGGTCCGAGACCGGCGGGACAAGCGGCGCTCGCTCGCGCAGCTGCTGCTCGTGCCCCAGTCGCTGGTGGCGCAAAACAGGCCCTGCTCCGCCCCTGCTCCGCCCCTCCAGCGCCCTCCACACATGAGGGCTCAGCGCCCACGGCCTGCGGCGGCCCTGGTGGCCCTGCTCGTGCTTGCTTGCGGGCTGGGGGCGGCAGCCCAGGGTGAGGGCAGGCTGGGGGCTTGCTGGGGGCTTGAGCGGGGGTTGGTGCGTCCGCCGCGC
>CBDDGX010000006.1:0-15032 GCA_965228025.1 Polaromonas sp.
ACATCAAGGCCGAATGACATGCACAAGCGCTACACCTACGAGGTAAGCGCCCCAGTAGAAGGGCAAGAGCCGTCGCTCGGTTTCTGGCACAGCAGGCCGTCCGTCGCACTCCCGCCCGGAGCTTGCGATTGCCACGTCCATGTCTTCTGGCCTCGCGCTGTGTATCCCCTGGCCGAAGACCGGGTCTTTGCGCCCGGCGTTGCCTCTGTGGAAGACCTGGTGCGCATGCACACGGCTATTGGTATCGGGCGTGTGGTGCTGGTCCAGGCCAGCACGCATGGCGATGACAACCGTGGCGTGCTGCACGCTGCCAAAGCACTCAACGACATGGGCCGGCCTGCGCGGGTTGTCGCGGTGGTTCCTTCAGGCACCACTGTCCGTGAGCTTGAACAACTGCATGCCGCAGGCGTGCGGGGCTTGCGCGTCAACCTTCAGTCGTATGGGCAAACAGACAGCTCGGTCGCGGCCGGCCGCCTGCAGGCTGCCGCAGCCATGGCGGCAAAAGTTGGCTGGCACGTGCAGACATACACAAACCTCGCTGTTCTTGCGGGGCTGAATGACGTCATCGCCAGTCTGCCGGTGCCGCTGGTGGTGGATCATTTTGCGCTGGCTGATCCTGCAGCCGGCAACGCCCAGGTGGGGTGGCCGGAGCTTCTGGAACTGGTCGTACGCGGCAACGTCTGGGTCAAGCTGTCCGCACCCTACAGGCTGGTACGCCAGTTCGACGGCAACGATGGAAGGGCCATGGCCCGTTCGCTGATTGAAGCGAACCCCGACAGAATGCTTTGGGGAACAGACTGGCCGCACACGGGGCCCTGGCCGGGTCTGCCTCGTGACCGCGATGGCGAAGAGCCTTTTCATCCGGTGGATGACGGTGCCATGGTGTCGATGTTTGATCGCTGGACGACTGCGCAGGAACGGCAAAAAATATTTGTCAGCAATCCGGCGCGTCTTTATGGGTTTGAGTAGGGGCAGAGGGACGGGACTACGGGTAAAACCTGTTTCCGTTGGTGGAAAGTTCGACGCTGTCTGGCCGGGAGCCCGGCCGCTCTCACTTATTGAGGAGAAACCTGGTGTAAGTCCAGAGAAAGTGGGCGAAACGCTGCGGGACGCCTATGGTCTCTCGTGGGCGGCAAGTACCGCTAGGATGGCTGGGTCGAAGTTTCGACTTTGGGCACGATATGCAGGCGTCGCTACCGTCAAGATCAAACACAAGCCGACATAGTGATCGACCCTAGCACAGCTACATAGTATGGATAGGTCACGGTTGAATCCAATTCACCCGCAATAGAAATCCAGCCAATTAGATAACCGATGGAATTTTGCGTTGGGTGGCGCATTGCTTAGACCACCTGCGGCAACCCGCCCAGCAACTTGTCCAGCGTGATCGGATAGTCCCGCACCCGCACACCGGTCGCGTTGTACACGGCATTGGCCACCGCCGCACCCACCCCGCAGATCCCCAGCTCGCCCACACCCTTGGCCTTCATGGGTGATGACATCGGGTCTGTCTCGTCGAGAAAGATCACGTCCTGGTGCGGAATGTCCGCATGCACCGGCACTTCATAACCGGCGAGGTCATGGTTGACGAAGAAGCCGCGGCGTTCGTCGACTGCGAGTTCTTCCATCAGCGCGGCGCCCACGCCCATGGTCATGGCGCCTATCACCTGGCTGCGGGCTGATTTGGGGTTGAGGATGCGGCCCGCAGCGCAGACGGCCAGCATGCGCCTGACGCGAATCTCGCCGGTGGCGATGTCCACACCGACTTCTACAAAGTGCGCGCCGAAGGTGGACTGCTGCATCTTCTTGCCGAGATCGCCAAACTCGATCTTGTCTTCAACCACCAGGCCCTCTGCGCCAGCGACTTCAGCCAGTGGCATGACCTTGTCACCTACACGCACCATGCCGTCGCTGAAGACGGCGCTGGCAGAATCGAGCCCGGCCTTTTTGGCAACGGCCTCGCGCATCTTCACGCATGCTGCGTACACACCGGCCGTCGAGCTGTTGCCGCCCCACTGGCCGCCGGAGCCGGACGACACCGGGAAGGCCGAGTCGCCGAGGCGCACGAATACTTTTTCAATCGGCACGCCCATCATCTCTGCAGCAGTCTGCGCAATGACGGTGTATGAGCCCGTGCCGATATCGGTCATGTCGGTCTCGACCGTGACCATGCCCTTGTTGTCGAGCCTGATGCGTGCGCCTGACTTCATGGTGATGTTGTTGCGGAAGGCCGCCGCCATGCCCATGCCGACCAGCCAGCGGCCGTCGCGTACCTGTGCGGGCTGCGGCTTACGGGCGTTCCAGCCGAACTTCTCTGCACCGGTGCGCATGCAGGTGATGAGCTGGCGCTGCGAGAAGGGGCGTTCAGGCTTCTCGGGGTCAACCTGCGTGTCGTTGAGCACGCGAAACTCGATCGGGTCCAAGCCCAGGCGTTCCGCCATCTCGTCCATGGCGATCTCCAAAGCCATCATGCCGGGCGCTTCTCCGGGCGCGCGCATGGCGTTGCCTTCGGGCAGGTCGAGCACGGCGAGGTGGGTGGTCGTCATGCGGTTGGCGCCTGCATACAGCAGGCGTGTCTGGTTCACGGCTGTTTCAGGCCCGCCGCCGGGCAGGTCGCCTGACCAGCCCTCGTGTGCGATGGCCGTGATCTTGCCGTCGCGCCCGCTGCCGATGCGAATGCGCTGAATGGTGGCCGGGCGGTGTGTGGTGTTGTTGGCGATCATGGGCCGTGCCAGCGCAACCTTGACAGGTTGACGTGCAGCCCTTGCCCCCAATGCCGCCAAAAGTGCATCGGCCCGCACAAACAGTTTGCCGCCGAAACCGCCGCCAATAAATGGCGAGACCAGGCGAACCTTTGCTTTGGGGATGCCCAGCGTTCGGGCCAGGTCGCCCACGCCCCAGTCAATCATCTGGTTGGCCGTCCAAACCGTCAGCTTGTCGCCGTCCCACGAAGCGGTGGATGCATGCGGCTCCATCATGGCGTGCGAATGATCGGGCGTGGTGTAAGTGCCGTCAAACTGCACTGCCGCGCCTGCAAAGGCACCGGTGAAGTCGCCCACCTTTGTTTGCGACGGCCCCTGGTCGCCCGGTTTGGCAATGGGGGCAGAGTCTTTTTCATCGGCCAGTATGTATTTGCCGGGTGCCGAGGTGTAAGTGACCTTGATCAGCTGCGCCGCAGCGCGTGCCTGCTCGAATGTTTTGGCAACGACCAGCGCAATCGCCTGGTGGTAATGGTCTATGGCCGGGCCGCCCAGCAGTTTGGCGGTGTTCATCTTGCCTTTGCCCAGCTTGCCGGCATTGCGTGCGGTAACCACGGCAACCACCCCTGGCGCGGCGCGTGCGGCGCGTGTGTCCATGCTGGCGATGCGACCCTTGGCAATGCCTGCACCCAGCACATCGCCATACAGCGCGTCGGGTGCGACATCATGACGTTCATAGGCGTATGGCGCGGTGCCCGATGTTTTCATCGGCCCGTCAATGCGGTTGATGGGCTTGCCGATGATCTTGAGCTGGTCAATCGGGTTGGTGGTGGCGGGTGTATCGAACTTCATGAGGCCCTCGCTTGCATCAGGACGGCGGCGAGCGTTCGCTCAACCAGTGGCAGCTTGTAGGCGTTCTCGGGTGTGGTTTGCGCGCCTGCCAGCAACTGGCCAGTGACGGATTTGGCACCTTGCGGCATGGCAGTTTCAGCCGCCTCAACGCGCCAGGGTTTGTGGGCCACGCCGCCCAGTGCGACCTTCCCAGAGCCATCCTTTTGCACGATGGCAGCGACCGACACCAGCGCAAAGGCGTAGGAAGCGCGGTCGCGCACCTTGCGGTAAATGTGTGTGCCCCCCGCAGGTTTGGGCAGGGTGACCGCCGTGATCAGCTCGCCGTTGTCGAGCGTGGTTTCAATGTGTGGCGTGTTGCCGGGCAGGCGGTGAAAGTCTGCAATCGGTATCACACGCGTGCGGCCGTCGGACTTGACGGTTTCAACGGAGGCGTCGAGCACACGCATGGCAACCGCCATGTCGCTGGGATGGGTGGCAATGCAGGCCGTGCTGGTACCGACGATGGCCAACTGGCGCGTGACGCCGCCAATCGCGCTGCAACCGCTGCCGGGCTGGCGCTTGTTGCAGGGCTGGTTGGTGTCATAGAAGTAGGGGCAGCGCGTGCGCTGCAGCAGGTTGCCGGCCGTGGTGGCCTTGTTGCGCAGCTGGCCCGACGCGCCCGACAGCAGCGCGCGTGAAAGTACGCCGTAGTCACGCCGCACGCGGTCATCACTGGCCAGGTCGGTGTTGCGCACCAGCGCGCCTATGCGCAGGCCTCCGTCCGTGGTCGGCTCAATCTTGTCGAGCGCCAGGCCGTTCACGTCGATCAGGTGGCCAGGGGTTTCAATCTGCAGCTTCATGAGGTCCAGCAGGTTGGTGCCGCCGGCAATGAACTTCGCGCCGGGTTTGCCTGCCATGGCTGCCGCTGCTTCAGCCGGCGTTCGCGCGCGTTCGTAGGTAAAGGTTTTCATGCCATACCCCCCGAGACTTCAGTGATGGCATCGACGATGTTCGAGTACGCGCCGCAGCGGCAGATGTTGCCGCTCATGCGCTCACGGAGCTCGTCGGGTGAGAGCAGGGGGCGCACGGTGAGGTCGGCGTTCACATGGCTTGGAACGCCACGGCGGATCTCATCGAGTGCACCCACGGCAGAGCAGATTTGCCCCGGCGTGCAGTAACCGCACTGGTAGCCGTCGTATTTGACGAAAGCTGTCTGCAATGCGTGCGGGCGCTGGGGTGTGCCCAGTCCTTCAATCGTCGTGATCTTTGCGCCCTCATGCATGACAGCGAGCGTCAGGCATGAGTTGATGCGCCTGCCGTCAACGATGACCGTACACGCGCCGCACTGGCCGTGGTCGCAGCCCTTCTTGGTGCCGGTCAGGCGAAGGTTTTCGCGCAGGGTATCGAGCAGGGTGGTTCGGGTGTCGAGTTCAAGCGTCTGGCTTTTGCCGTTGACCTCAAATGACACCTTCAGTGCCGGAATGGAAGCTGTGGAGGACATGGAGGGTGGTGGGTTTGGCGTGGCTGCCGTGCTGGCGGCGCTAGCTGTAGCCGCAGCACTGGCAGCAGCGCTGGCAATCAACAGGCCGCGCCTGGATATCGATAGGCTATCACTGGTTTCCATGGCTGTCCTGTCCTGTCGTGGGTTGATGCTTGCTCTGGTGGGCTGGCCGTTGAAGGCCCGGCTTTTTGCGCAGGCTTTGAGCGTCGCGCCGTGTTTTTTTCAAGCTTGAACTCAACAGGGTTGAGGCTTTGTAGGCCAAGCCCTCATCATCATGTGGAACTGGGCGTTAATGGCGTCACAGCCGCAGGCGCGCTACACCACGCCCTGTATAAGCCCCAGGACCAGCGCCTCCTGTGCGGTGAGATACCAGTCCTTGTTGTAGACCTTGTTGCCGATGTCTGTGGCCGACAGGGTGGAACCCTCGGCCAATTGGGCGAAACCCTCGCGCTCGAGACGCTGGCCTGATTCGATCTCGGCCAGCACATCATTCACTGCAGACATGCAGCCGCGAAGCGCGCCTTCGAGGTGAAGGTCTTTTTTCATCTTGCGTTCGTGGATCAGCAGTTCGCAGTCAGCGGTCATGAAGCGCTGGCTGCGCGGGAAGGCCGACATGATGGTGATGCCGGCAGAAAAGACAAAGGTCTTGCCGAGAAAATAAACGTCACGCCCGGTCTGGCTCCACATGCGCACCTCCTGCGCGATGCGCCTGCCTATGTCTGCGTCGCCGCCCGAGGTGCTGAGCTCCATGACGAGTGCCTTGTTGGCCGGCACTTCTGCCTGCTGCCTGAAAAACTCTGAGAGCATGGCGTCGTTGACTTTGCCGAACAGGCGGATGTCGGGGGAGAGGGAGGGAAGCTGTGTGTTGTTCATGGTTATTGGAAACGGTGACTAAAGCGGTGATTGAAGCCGTGACTGAAGGGTTGCCAGGCGTCAGGAGAGACCTTCGCGCTCGGCAACAGTCGGTCCGGCCGACCACACGTCGATGCGCAGGTCGGGTTCTACGAGATGGCAGCAGTTCGGCAGGGCGATATGCCGTTCGAGCGTGTCATGCGCGTCATCGCCGGTGATCGCGCAGTGCTCGATGGGGTGACGCCAGTGGCAGGCCAGGATGACGCCGCCCGGCAGCAGGGTTTCCTGCGCCTTGCACGCAATTTCTTCGACCACCTCTGGCTGCAGGTAAAACAGGAATTCACTGAGCACGATCAGGTCGAACCTGTCTTTCGGCCAGTCGCGTGGTACCCATGCCTTGCGCACTTCAACATTGGCATGGTCTTTCAGCCTTGCGCGTGAGAGTGAAACGGCTTTGTCAATACCGTCGCTCGCCAGCAGTTTGTCGCAGCGCGCGGCCAGCCTGGCTGCCAGTTCACCGTTGGCACAGCCGGGCTCAAATCCGTGTGCATACCGGTCTGCGGGCAGGCAGGCCAGCGTGAGGGCGCGTTTGCGCTTTTCGTACCAGCGCGTCTGGAAACCCCAGGGGTCGTCGCTCTTTTTGAACATGGCCTCGAAGTAGGCCGGCTGGCCGGGTTGCGATTCCGGATTGGGCTGAGTGGTCTGTGGCATCTGGAAGACGTAAGAGCCTTGAAGGGTTTTTAGAGAAAGAAAAACTCGTGGCGGCGAGAGGCGCGTTCGACGATGCTGGGCACCAGCACTGCATCCTGGTCGTCGCCCCTTTGGATGAGCTGGCTTTGATGGCGCTGCAGGGCCTTGCATTTCATCTGCAGGGCGACATCACCAAGGCGCAGCGCACGGAGCGCGGACCATGGCACACGCGTGTCACCCGGCTGGCTCCAGTGCCACATCCACACCGGTGCCTGTAGCAGTCGCGCGCCCGAGGCGGCGCAGGCGTGGGCTGCCGCAAGCGCTGTGGCTTCGTGGTCAGGGTGCCCATCAAGATGCCAGGTGGTGACCACAAGGTCCGTCGGCCGCAGCATGGCCTGAAGCTTTTGTGTCAGGCCGTCCAGATGGTCGCCTACCTTGCCGTCGGCGATACCAAGGCGGGTGATGCATGGCGACGCAATACCCAGGGTGCGCAGGCCTGCCTGGCTTTCTTCCGCCCGGCATGCGGCCATCCGTGCACAGGCCTTGATATCAGCGCTGCCGTGGCTGGCTTCGCCATCGGTGACGGCGATCACTTTGGCGGCATTACCCTGCAGTGTCCAGCCCGCGAGCAGGCCGCCACAAGCGAGGATCTCGTCGTCGGGGTGAGGTGCGAGCACTACCAGCCTCTGGGCGTCTGCGGCCAGGTCTGCCAAAGATATCTGCCTGATAGTTTGGGCAGCGAGCCATGGCAGCCACTCTGAATCCGGCGTTCCTGTATCGCGTATTTCGCGGCCGGTCAGAGCAGCCATGCGCTGGCCTCCTGCTTCAAGGACCGTTCGCCAAGGGCAGCAAAATCCCGGTCCCCGTGGCTCTGGCGTATGAACACAGGCAGGTCAGCTGCTGCCTGCGCAAATTTTTCGTCCAGGCAGAAGGGCGTGGGACCCATGGCGCGCCCCACCTCGTCGAGCACGGTTTTTGCGCACTTCTCGGCTGACAGGCGCGCGGCCAGTGCGACCTGGCTGGCATCGGCTTTGGGGTGTGTGTCTATCCACGACGCGGCATGTCTCAAAAGCGCTGCGGTTTCAGCCAGCGCAAGTTCCACCTTTCCCATGGCAATTTCTCTGGACGCATTGTTGGCACTGCTTTTAAGCATGGACTGCCGCAGTGCCGTCGCAATACCCACAGCCCCGCCATACCAGCAGGCGGCGATGCCCGCGCCCCCCTGCCAGAAGCCGGGCCGGGTCAGGTAGTCCTTGTCGCCGCCTATGCGTTGTGCCTGAACATTTTCAAAGCGCACATTGACGCTCAGGCTGCCCGCCATGCCGACAGCCTTCCAGTGGCTTGAATCCACCGTGATGCCACTCTGGTGCAGGTCTACCGCCACCAGGTGGGGGCCGCTGCCGTTTTCACCCCAGGCTGTGAGCAGTGCGTGATCTGCACAGGTCGCGCCCGAGCACCAGAACTTGCTGCCGCTTAGCGCGACACTGCCGTCATCGCCGGGTTGTGCGATCACGCGGCCCCCGGGTGCTTCTGCGGCCCACACACACCACACGCCTGCGCCAGGTTCCTGTGACTGCGACTGGAGTTCAGCCATGATCGCCAGCGCATCGGTGTGGCCCTCATAGAGTTTGGTGAGCGACAGGTCGAGTTGCCCCACTGCGGCCAGTGCGCGCCAGCGCTCCAGCGTGTCGCCCTGGCCGGGCAGCGGAAGCTCGTCAAGCCCGTGCTTCAGCAACAGCGGCATCCATGCATCGCTACTGTTCTGCACGCCGCTTTCAAAGAGGGTGGCCAACCTTTCAGAGATGCGATCGCTCATAGGGCGGCCACCGGTTCGCTGCCGAGCCACAAGCCCAGTTTTTCAATTTTTTCAAGCGTGGCGCCGAAACCGCGCGGTGCCTTGTAGTTGGGCCGCACGCTGGTGTGCACCCGGGGCTGGCGCGACCAGGCAATCCTGGCCCCGCTGCTGATGAGTGCCTGGACCAGCGCAACATCTTCGCCAGTCTCCAGACCCGCAAAGCCGCCTGCCCGCGTGTACGCGCTGGCACTGACGCCCAGGTTGGCACCGTGAATATGCGAATGCCCGTCTACATCGTGGTAACTCAGATCGAAGTGGCGGCGCATGCGTTCGCCATAAGCGCCCCAGTCCCCCACTGCGACGGTGCCGCAGACGGCATCTGCGCCCAGGGCCAGTTGCGCATTCAGCCAGTCGGGTGCGACAACGCTGTCTGCATCTGTGAACGCCAGCCAGCGTGCGCCTGCCGCGATGGCTGCGCGCGCGCCTTCCTGCCGCGCCAACCCGACATTGCGGGCATGCACGGCAATGGTTTTGACGCCCATGCTATGTGCCAGTGCGCCAGTGCTGTCGGTGCAGCTGTCCAGCACCACGATCAGTGTGACCTCTTCGCCGGCGAGTGCGGGTTGCGTGGCGGCAATGACCAGGGATTGCAGGCAGGCAACTATCCTTTCTTCCTCGTTGTGCGCAGGCACGATGATTCCTATCACGATGATCTTTCTGTGAACGGGTAAACAAACCCGCCGCTTCATGGCTGTTGCAGCGGGTCGGGTGCAGCCGGGGTTTAACCTGCTCCACCATGACGGTGATCGCGTGGTTTACACCAGGGGCGGATCGGTTTCCCGCTCCGGGTGGCGGTGCATGCCGATGGCATTGATGAAGGCCTGCATGCCACCATCACCGCCGTCGACGATCACGCCCGGGTCGGCCTGACCTGCGGGCAGTGTTGCTGACACCCCCGCCTTGTCCAGCAGCTGTGTTGATGCGCCCAAAGCCATGATGGTTTTGCAATGACGGTACTGGTCCTTGATGAACTCCATGGTGTGGCCGTCTTTTGCAAGGGCTGCCACGCCGGCCTCACCATCGGCCAATGCCAGTGCGTCAAACAGAAAACCGGGTTCGTTCTCCATCGATGCATCTGCATTGATGTCCACACCATCTGCCGTGCTGACAGGCCCGATGCGCGGTGCCACAAAGCGCGGCACAGCGCCTTCTGCGACCAGCGCCGCGTGCAGCTTTGCCGCCGCTGCACCGAGGGAGCCGTCGGCCACCAGGATGGCAATCTTGCGCGCCTTGATACCGCCATCGCCCGGTCTTGCCATCAGCGACAGCGCAGGCGATGCACTGACTTCAGGCTTGGGTGCACGTTCAAGCGCGCGGGGCAGGGCGTCGGGCAGGGGCATGCCCAGACCATCGGCCACCTGTTGTGCCAGGTCTTCAGAAGCATTGCGCAATGATGCGACCATGCGTTCGCGGATCGCTGGCACGGTGAGCTTGCTGAGCTCAAACCTGAAGGCTGCCACGATGTGCGCCTGCTCGACCGGGGTCTGGCTTTCAAAGAACAGCGTGGCCTGGGTGTAGTGGTCGGCAAACTTCTCCGGCTTGCCGCGCACCTTGGCGGCTTCTTCCTTTGCGGCAAGACGCGCCGGCACACTCACAAAACCTTGCGATGCACCCGCCTGGAAAGGGCAGCCACCGGCCAGCGAGTTGGGCTCATAGGACACGCGGCCACGGTTGATGGCCTGGCGATGCAGACCGTCACGCTGGTTGTTATGTACCTGGTTTACTGGCGCATTGATGGGAATCTCATGAAAGTTCGGCCCGCCCAGGCGGGTGATCTGCGTGTCGACATACGAATGGATTCGGCCGGCCAGCAAGGGGTCGTTCGAGAAGTCAATGCCCGGCACCACATGCGCGGTACAGAAGGCAACCTGCTCGGTCTCGGCAAAGAAGTTGTCAGGGTTACGGTTCAGCACCATGCGGCCCAAGGGGCGAATGGGCACCATCTCTTCAGGAATCAGCTTAGTGGCATCAAGAATGTCGAAGCTGAATTTTTCTGCTTCTTCTTCAGTAAACACCTGCACACCCAGTTCCCACTCAGGGAAGGCGCCGCTTTCAATACGCTCCCACAAATCGCGGCGATGGTAGTCGGGGTCTGCGCCTGAAATCTTGACCGCTTCATCCCACACCAGCGACTGCGTGCCGAACCTGGGGTTCCAGTGGAACTTCACGAACACCGACTCACCCGCATCATTCACGAAGCGATAACTGTGAACGCCAAAGCCCTGCATGGTGGCGTAGCTGCGGGGAATGGCGCGGTCCGACATGACCCACATCAGCATGTGGGTGGACTCGGGCATCAGGGAGACAAAATCCCAGAAGGTGTCGTGCGCGCTGGCGGCCTGCGGCATGGCATGGTGCGGCTCGGGCTTGACTGCGTGGACGAGGTCGGGGAACTTCATCGCATCCTGGATAAAAAACACCGGCATGTTGTTGCCGACCAGGTCCCAGTTGCCTTCGTCGGTATAAAACTTCACGGCAAATCCGCGCACATCACGGGCGGTGTCCTTGGAGCCGCGCTCTCCGGCCACGGTCGAGAACCTGACGAACACCGGCGTGACCTTGCCAGCCTCTTTAAAAGGTGCTGCCTTGGTCAACTGTGTCATCGGCTCATAGCACTCAAAGAAGCCGTGCGCCGCAGAGCCGCGTGCGTGGACGATGCGCTCGGGGATGCGCTCGTGGTCGAAGTGCGTGAGCTTTTCGCGCAGGATGAAGTCTTCCAGAAGCACCGGGCCGCGCAGGCCCATCTTCAGCGAGTTCTGGTTGTCGGCAATCGCTACACCCTGGTTGGTGGTCAGCACCTGGCCTGCAGAGTCGACACGCACACGGTCCAGCGGCTCTATGGTGGCGTTCACGCCCTCGGGTGCCATGCTGCCGGTCTTGGCGGTGCCGCTGTCTTCGGTCAGCGTGCTGCCGCCGGGAAGGCGCGATTCAGGCTCAACCGTCGCACCCGGCTGGGGGTTGATGGCGTTGGCGAAGCCGTGCTCGAGCGGCTTGTTGGCGTTAAAGGGCATGCCCGCGGCGAGATTGCCGGTCTGGAGCATTTTCTGCACAGCCGGGTCGGCGCCAGCGGCTGCGTTTGCAGCAGAAGGTGCGCTGTCAGTATTTCTGGATGCGGCTTTCGCTGCAGATGACTTGTCTGTTTGCTTGCTGGGGTCGTTAGGTTTTTGCACGGGTGTTTCGCCTGGTGTTTTTGTGAAGCGGCAAGATTGCCAACGTTCAGGTTAGGCAGCGGTGCTGGCACGTGCTGTAGGACTGTGGCCCCTGCCACGCTAAGGCGAGGCATGTCCGCCCGCCTGCGACCGCGCAACGCATGGCTGGGGCGATGCCGTCGCGGCTATCTTCTGGTCATCTCGTATTTATCTTCCGGCAGCCTGGTCGCCCCCTCACTGAGCTGGTTTGCCAGTTCCCTGGCTTCGTCAAGTGTCGGGAAACCCAGCCGCTCATGACTGTCGGCAGAAAAATGGATGGCCTCAAACCGCTCCATGGCGGCAACAGGCGTGCGAAAGCTCACCATGCGCCGGCCTGGCGACAGGCCTATCACCTCTATATAACCTTCAGGAACTGCGTCGAACGATTGCAGCCAGCATGTGGTCTGGGTACGTACAAAGGCATTGCTTTTTTTTGCCCGGGCCCGGATTCCGTATGGCATCTCGAAGTCCTCCTTTCTTTCAAGGAAGCAAGCATCTTCAAATCGGCCAGAGGCAAATGTCGGTGCAGTTTGAATGGGTGCATCAGACAATTCCTGCAGTTACCCGACGTGTTTTCCCCATATGCAAAACGCCCGGGTTTCTGAGGTACCCAGTTTTTCCGGAACACAGGTATCGATTTCTTCTGTCAGGCAGCGTACAGACAAGCCCGGCAGATTCGGGCCATGGTGTGGGGATGGGCCTCATACCGTTTTTGTGGTGCGCATCCGCATCAGTTGTACTTGCGCTCGCGTGGGTGGTGCTGCGGCTTGACTGCGCACTGAAGAAGGAAATGCTGGCGCGCGAGCTGCTGGCGGCCGAGCTCGCGGTCCTTCACGACATTGACATCGCCTCCCGGCTGCTCAAACTTCCCGATGCACCAGCAGCACCGCCACCAGCGCCGCAGCCGCACCTCAAGGCGCTACACTTTTAGTAGCTGCTCACGCTCGTATCTATTGGTCTGCAGCCGTTTTGATGCCTGAAAACGGCCTTTTTTCGGCCTTCAGGAGGCAGATTTTGGCCTCGCAGCGACGCCAAACTTAAAAAAGTTAACTTCCATATTAACTTTTGTTTAAAATTTAACGTATACGTTAAAAATTTGCCGTATACAGCAAAATTTCCGCTTCGCGCCTCAAGCAGCCCGCCTGCTGCCCAATCCCCAGCCCATCAAACCCAGGGCCACCACACAAAGCCCGGCGGAGCATAAAAACACAGCCGGGTAACCTGCCAGCCCGATGACGGCGCCCATGAGGGGGCCGGCGATGGCGGTGCTGAGGTCGATGAAGGCGACGAAGCAGCCGACGGCCAGGCCGCGCCGCTCTGGCGGTATGTGGCGCATGGCTTCGACGCCCATGGCGGGGAAGACCAGCGACAGGCCCACGCCCGCCAGAATGCAGCCCAGCAGCGCGAACACCGCTGACGGTGCCCACCACAGCATGAGCAGCCCGACGATCTGTATCAGCACTGACACCATGCCGACCTTGCGGCCGCCGAGTTTGTCGGGCAGGTGGGCCCAGAACAGGCGTATGGCGATGTAGCCTGCCGTGAAACTGGCGACCGATGCGCCTGCGCCGGCCCAGCCCCTGTCGCCGTAATACAGCACGACGAAGGTGGTGATGACCGAGAAAGGCACGGTGCCCAGTGCCATGGCGAGACCCGGCCGCCAGACATCGCCAATCACGCTCAGCATGGAGTCGCCTTTTCGGCCCCCGCCGGATTTGGGAACCGGGGGCAAGGCCAGGGCGATGCACAGGCCCACGAGCGGCAGCGCTATGGTCACGCATGACACTGCAACAAAGCCCCACTGCTGCATGACGGCAATGCCCACAGGCGAGCCAATACCAAATGCCGCAAACATGGCGATGCCCTGCCACGCCATCACCATGCCGGTGCGCGCGGGGCCGATACGGCCTATGCCCCAGGTCATGGTGCCGGTGAGAAACAGGCTTTCGGCCAGGCCCATGAGCAGCCGGCCCATGACCAGCACGCCCAGCGATGCGTGGCCTGCGGGGATGAAGGTCGACACCAGGTAGATCAGTCCCGCAGCAGCCGCCAGCGGCAGGCCGACCAGGGCAGACGCCTTGGAGCCGTGGCGGTCGCAGTAGTTGCCGGCAAACTGGCGCGTCAGCACGGTGGCCAGCGACTGTATGCCCACCACCCAGCCGACGGTGACGGTGTCGAAACCCAGCACGCCGTGCAGGTAGAGGGGCAGAGCGGCCAGCGGCAGGCCGATGGCGAGAAAGCCGAAGAGCACGATGGCTGCGAGGGGCAGCAGTCTTTTGGCGGGGGAGGGCTCGGAGCTTGGGGGGCTTGGCGGGTTCATGCGGGAGATTCAGTGGCGGCCGGAGTGAAAGGCGGGGACGTGGGCGGTATGCCTGCCTGTTTGGGCTTTCATGTTTGTCATCCCGGACTTGATCCGGGATCCATGACTTTGGTTGCACTGGCCTAGGCCGGGCGGCAGGTAAACGGTCATGGATTGCGGATCGAGTCCGCAATGACAGAGATTTGAAGTCGGGCTAGCCGCCCAGCCCCGCAAAGATGTTCTGCACATCGTCGTTGGAATCAATCGCAGCCAGAAAGGCTTCGACCTCTTCAAGCTCTGCGGCGCCCAGCGTGGCTGGGTCAATCGGGTTCTTGGCCTTGTAGCCCAGCTTGGCCGACAGCACGGTAAAGCCCTGGGCGGGCAGGGCGCGGCTGACGAGGTCGAGATCCGTGGCGTCGGTCAAAAACATGGTCGTGCCTTCTTCCTCGCCGGGCTCAAAGTCCTGCGCGCCGGCCTCGATGGCCGCGAGTTCAGGGTCTGCGCCTTTTTCAATGGGTTCGGCTTCAATCATGCCGACGTGGTCGAAGTCCCATGACACGGAGCCTGATGTGCCGAGCTGGCCCTTGCGGAACAGCACGCGCATTTCCGGCGCGGTACGGTTGACGTTGTCGGTCAGGCATTCGACCATCACCGGTACGCGGTGGGGCGCAAAGCCTTCATAGATGACGTGTTCGAAGTTGACGGACTCGCCGGTCAGGCCTGCGCCTTTCTTGATGGCGCGCTCCAGCGTGTCCTTGGGCATGGACACCTTGCGGGCCTGCTCGACCACCAGCCGCAGCTTGGCATTGCCGGCAGGGTCGGCGCCGCTGCGTGCGGCGACCATGATTTCCTTGGCCAGCTTGCCGAAGACCTTGCCCTTGGCATTTGCGGCAAGTTCCTTGCCTTTTGCTTTCCACTGCGCGCCCATGTTCGAGGTTCCTTGATACTTTTGATATTGGGCGCCCCGCGCCCGTCGTAGAGGGGCCTTGGTTATAACACCAGCCCTGAAATTGCGAAAACCCTGCTTCCGGGCGTCAGAAGCAGGGTTTCAGGGAAAGAGGCTGTGCCTACCAGTTGGCGCGCTTGCGTACCCCTGCCAGCGCGATGGCCGCCTCCC
>CBDDGX010000007.1:0-19272 GCA_965228025.1 Polaromonas sp.
TGGAGTGAGTTTGGGTGTCGCTGAGTCAGCGCCGCGGGCAACTTACTGAAGAGCAACAGCATAAAAAACCCAGGCCATCACATGAAAAACTTCAAAACAATTTCTCTTGCATTGGCTTTGGGTATTGCTGTAAGCGCGTGTGCACAAAGCGGCAAGTCTGGCGGGGACAGCTGGAAAGAGGAGGTACTGCTTCACGATGGCCAAAAAATCATCGTTGAACGCTCCCAAACATATGGAGGACGTCATGAAATCGGGCAGGCGGTGCCGGCCAAAGAACACATCATTCGTTTCAAGACCCCTAATTCCAACGTCCAGCTCTCCTGGGCAAGCGAGTATGGCGAAGAGCTTGGGCGCACCAATTTCAACTTGCTTGCGCTTCACATCAAACAAGGCACTGCGTATCTCGTAGCGGAGCCCAATCTCTGTTTGTCTTACAACAAGTGGGGCAGGCCAAACCCGCCCTATGTTTTCTTTAAATTCGAGGACAAAGAGTGGAAGCGCATTGCTCTGGTAGATGTCCCGTTCGAATTCAAAACCATTAATTTGATCGTCAATAGCAGCCGAGTGTCTGAGATCAGGGAGAGGAGCGAGGGCACCGGGTATGTGCCGTTCACGGCAGTTCAAGACATAAACGACAACTTGCGGCAACCGCAGCTAAAAACCATTCTGCGAGAGCCCTTATCCAAGGAGACTATTGACTTGATGTGCGAAGAAGGGATTCTCTATAAGGGCTCTTGGATTCTCCCAACTGATCAAGTTGCCCGAGAATTCATTGATTCTCAGAAGAAATAGTTCGCGAAATAGACGACTTGATATCTCGCTTCCGGCGTAGGAGCTTGAGCGACAAGACAAACTGGCGATCAAAAAGTTAACGTAAACATTAAAAATTTAACGTGCACGTTAAAAATACGTGAAAAGTTAACTTCCATATTAACTTTTCGTGGTTTGAGGCGGTTTTCAGCTCGGCCAGGGCCCGAAAAACAGCCAAAAAAGGGTCATTTTCAGGCATTAAATCGGCTGCAGACCAATAGATACGAGCGTGAGCAGCTACATTATTAATAGCAAAATTATGCTGCAGTCAGCCCGGCAAGTCACTTCAACCGCGCTGACAGATGTGCCAGCGGCAGTGCGCTGCTGGCCTTGACCTCGCCCAGCGAGAAGCTGGTGTGGATGTCTTTCACGTTCGGCATGTTGATCAGCTTTTGCAGCGCAAAGTTGCTGAAAGCTTCCAGGTCTTCGGCCATCACCTGCAGCTCAAAGGTGCCGGTGCCGCTGATGTAGTGGCAGGAGACGATTTCGGGCAGCTTCCTGATGGACTCCTCCAACTGGCGCGTGGCGTCGCCCGTCGTGCGCTCGGCATCCAGCCGCACAAAGGCCAGCACACCCAGGCCAATCTTGTGGCGGTTGATCTCGGCGCGGTAGCCTGTGATGAAGCCCGATTCTTCCAGTGCCCGAACCCGCCGCCAGCACGGCGCGGCTGACAGGCCCACGCGCGAGGCCAGTTCGGCATTGGTGAGCCGTGCATCGGTTTGCAGGTTTTGCAGGATGGCGATGTCGAACTTGTCGAGTGTTTCCATAAATGCCAGTAAAACGAAAGAATCTTGCGCATGATAGCCAAATCAGGGCAAAGAACGCAATGACTTATCGGCGTGTTCTGCATACACTTTGCGTTAGAGATTCACGATTTTCAGCTTCTGGAAATCAGTGAATCCGCCCTACCCACGCACGTCCCGGACGGAGACAACACGATGAACGCGCCGCTACCTGAACACATTCGCAAGGCTTTAGAGACCGTTACTCTCGACGATAAATACTCTTTGGATTACGGCCACGCCTTCATGAGCGGCGTGCAGGCGCTCGTCAAGCTGCCCATGCTGCAACAGCTGCGCGACAAACAGCAGGGCAAGAACACAGCCGGTTTTATTTCGGGCTACCGCGGCTCACCGCTCGGCAACTACGACCAGGCGCTGTGGAAAGCCGCCAAATACCTGAAGGCGCAAACATCGTCTTCCAGCCGGGCGTGAATGAAGAGCTGGCCGCCACCGCCGTGTGGGGCACGCAGCAACTGGGTTTTGCGCCACCCGGCACCAACAAGTTTGATGGTGTGTTCGGCATCTGGTACGGCAAGGGCCCGGGTGTTGACCGCACCTCAGATGTCTTCAAGCACGCCAACATGGCCGGCACCACGCCCTGGGGTGGCGCTATTGCGATTGCCGGTGATGACCACATCTCCAAAAGCTCGACCGCCGCGCACCAGAGCGACCACATCTTCAAGGCTTGTGGCCTCCCGGTGTTCTTCCCGGCCACGGTGCAGGAGATTCTGGACCTCGGCCTGCATGCGATTGCGCTTAGCCGTTATGCCGGTGTCTGGGCGGGCGTGAAGACCATCCAGGAAATCGTCGAGTCATCGGCCAGCGCCATGATCGACCCCGAGCGCGTGCAGATCAAGATACCGACCGACTTTGAAATGCCGACTGGCGGCGTGCACATCCGCTGGCCCGATGCGCCGCTTGACCAGGAAAAGCGCCTGTTTGATTACAAGTGGTACGCAGCGCTCGCATACATACGCGCCAACCGCCTGAACTACAACGCGATTGAAGGCCCGAACGACAGATTCGGCATCATCGCCAGCGGCAAGGCTTACAACGACACCCGCCAGGCCCTGATGGACCTGGGCCTGGACGACGCGACCTGCCGCCAGCTGGGCATACGCCTTCACAAGGTGGGTGTGGTCTGGCCGCTCGAGGCGCAGCTGACGCGCGAGTTCGCGACCGGCCTGCAGGAAATCCTGGTGGTCGAAGAAAAACGCCAGGTCATCGAGTACCAGCTGAAAGAAGAGCTCTACAACTGGCGCGCCGACGTGCGGCCCAACATCGTCGGCAAGTTCGACGACTCCGGCGATCATCAGGGTGGCGAGTGGAGCATGCCTAACCCGTCGGCCAACACGCTGCTGCGCGCCAATGCCGATCTGTCGCCCGCACTGATCGCCAAGGCGCTGGCCGCGCGCGTGAAAAAACTCAAGCTTGACGGCGACATGCTGGCGCGCATAGACGCACGCCTGGCCGTGATCGAAGCCAAGGAAAGGTCGCTGACCACCGTGGTGGTCGACAGCGAACGCACGCCGTGGTTCTGCTCGGGCTGCCCGCACAACACCTCGACCAGGGTGCCCGAAGGGTTCGCGTGCCATGGCCGGTATCGGCTGCCACTACATGGCCCTGTGGATGGACCGCAGCACGCTGGGCTTCACGCAGATGGGCGGCGAGGGCGTGCCCTGGGTCGGCCAGCAGCCGTTCACCACCGACAAACACATGTTCACCAATCTCGGTGACGGCACCTACTTTCACAGCGGCTTGCTGGCGATTCGTCAGAGCATTGCGGCTGGCGTCAACATCACCTACAAAATTCTCTACAACGATGCGGTCGCCATGACGGGTGGCCAGCAGGTCGGCGAGCGGCCCGAAGGGCATTCTGTGGTGCAGATTTCGCACTCGGTGAAAGCCGAAGGCGCGGTGAAGATCGTGGTCGTCACTGACGAGCCCGAAAAATACGACGGCGTCAAACTCGCCGATGGCGTGACGGTGCACCACCGCGACGAGCTGGACACCATCCAGCGCGAGTTCCGCGAGATCACGGGCACCACCATCATCATTTACGACCAGACCTGCGCGACGGAAAAGCGCCGCCGCCGCAAGCGCGGCACCATGGTTGACCCTGCGGCGCGTGTTGTCATCAACGAACTGGTGTGTGAGGGTTGCGGCGACTGCAGCGTGCAGTCCAACTGCATGAGCGTCGAACCGCTGGAAACAGAATTCGGCCGCAAGCGCCAGATCAACCAGAGCACCTGCAACAAGGATTTCTCGTGCGTCAAAGGCTTTTGCCCCAGCTTCGTGACTGTTGAAGGCGGCCAGCTCAAAAAGAAGTCAAAGGCCGACAAAAAATTCAACCCGTTTGAAGGCGGTGAATTGCCTGAACCGGTGCTGCCGGTGCTGGGCGCAGACCACCCGCTGTGGGGCATCGTGGTGGCAGGCGTAGGTGGTACCGGTGTGATCACCATAGGCCAGTTGCTTGGCATGGCCGCGCACATCGAAGGCAAGGGCATCATCACGCAGGACGCAGCAGGCCTGGCGCAAAAAGGCGGCAGCACCTGGAGCCATGTGCTCATCAGCGATCGGCCTGACGGCATCTGCACCACGCGGGTCGGCACGGCCAGCGCCGACCTTATCATCGGCTGCGACCCCATCGTCACCGCCAACAAGGAAACCATGGCCCGCATGCGTGAGGGCCGCACGCATGTGGCGCTCAACGCACACAGCGCACCGACAGCGTCATTCGTGCACAACGGCGGCTGGGTCAACCCCGGCAGCGCCTGCCAGGCCGAAATCAGCAAGGCCGTGGGCGCAGGTGGTGTGGGGGCGTTTGATGCCGACACCGCCGCCACCAAACTGATGGGCGACAGCATTTATGCCAACCCCATGCTGCTGGGCTACGCCTGGCAAAAGGGCTGGATTCCCCTCGGGCTGGAGGCCCTGAGTCGCGCGATTGAACTCAATGCCGTGGCCATAGAACAGAACAAGATGGCATTTGCCTGGGGCCGCCGTGCCGCGCATGACCTGCCGTCGGTTGAGCGTCTGTATGCATCTGCGCAGGTCATCGCCATGCCGGCTGCGCGCCAAGGGCTGGAAGAACTGGTGGCCAGGCGTGTGGAGTTTCTGACGGCCTACCAGAACGCTGCCTACGCACAGTCATACGAACAATTCGTGCGCCGTGTCGAGCAGGCCGAAGCGCCGCTGGGCAAAAAGCTGCTGGCGCAAAACGTCGCCAGATAC
Source organism: Polaromonas sp. (assembly GCA_965228025.1). Taxonomy (GTDB): domain Bacteria; phylum Pseudomonadota; class Gammaproteobacteria; order Burkholderiales; family Burkholderiaceae_C; genus Polaromonas. The sequence goes on from CBDDGX010000007.1 coordinate 4,827, forward strand.
CTGTTCAAGCTCATGGCGTACAAGGACGAGTACGAGGTCGCGCGCCTGCACACCGACACCACCTTCCTGAACAAGGTCAACGCCATGTTTGAAGGCGACTTCAAGCTCAACTACCACCTTGCCCCGCCGATGATCGCGAAGCAGAACGACAGGGGCGAATTGCAGAAACAGAAATTCGGCCCGTGGATGCTGACCGGCTTCAGGGTGCTGGCAAAACTCAAGGGTCTGCGTGGCACGGCCTTCGACATCTTTGGCAAGACAGAAGAACGCAAGACCGAACGCGCGCTGATCGAAGAATATAAGGCCAGCATCGAGAGCCTGCTGCCGGCGCTCAGTGAGGGCAACCACGCCACTGCTGTAGAGGTTGCGCGTATCCCTGAACTCATCAAGGGCTATGGGCACGTGAAGGAGCGCAACCTGAAAACCGCACGCCTGCAGTGGGCCGGGCTGATGCACGACTTCCGCAATGGCGGGGTTGCTTCGGAAAAACTGGCGGCCTGAAAGCGTGTCATCCCGGCGCGTTGTTGAAATGCTCTGACCTGCATCAATGCGCGGGTCGGCCCACGACCCTAAGCTCCAGAATCACTTCTGGAGAATTCGCATGGCATCCCTCGAATGGTCCGACGCGCTGTCGCTCGACCTGCCCCTCATGGACGACACGCACCGCGAGTTCGTCGAACTTCTGGCCATCGCGCAACGCAGCACTGACGAAGAACTGCCGGCATCGTGGCAGCAGCTGGTCGATCACACCGCCGAACATTTCGGCCAGGAAGACCGGTGGATGTTGGCGACGCGCTTCTCATCTGTCAACTGCCACAGCATGCAGCACAAGGTGGTGCTGGAGGTGATGCGGGAAGGCATTGCGCTGGTGGCATCGGGCAACACCGCCGCCCTGCGCGACATGGCGAGTGAACTGGCCCTGTGGTTTCCCAAACACGCGCAAAGCATGGATGCGGCGCTGGCGCTGCACCTGCGCCGTGAAGGCTATGACCCGGTGACGGGAATCGTGTCCTGCCCGGCTGCCGGGTCAATACCGGAAGAACACCTGATCACAGGGTGCGGAAGTATTTCCTGCGCTTAAGCAAGCCGGGGCTCGCTGGTGGCATGCCCTGCAAAGTCAGTCCAGCAGTGGCGTGAAAAGTCATAGAGCTTGCAGGCCCGCGCGGTGCGGAAATACCAGTGCATTGAAAACGGCTGAACCACGATGCGGCCGGGTAGCCGGTCCTCCAGCATCGCCTGTGCACCCTTCAGCCTGTAAAGCGGAATGCTCATGTCGACATGGTGTGCCGTGTGCTCCATGATGTGATGCAGCAAGGCGCCAGCCTGAAAAGGGAAGGTCAGGTGCACGGTCGTCGAGACAAAAGGCTGGGCGCGTTGCCAGCCCAGGCGGTCGTTGTGCCAGGAAACCCGGGTGTGGGTGTGGTGCCCGTAGATGACAAAACCCATCAGGTTGAACCAGACAGCCAAAGGCACGACAAAGCCATAGAGAAGTGCCGATATGACGCTCGTGGCCCCGCCGGGGGTCATGCCGGCGGTGGTCAGCGCTGCAATCCATGCCAGGCCAAATGCGGTGACAAGCAGGCAGTCCCAGGTGAAGACGGGTTGCCTTTTGCTTCCCGGAGTACTGCCCAGTTGGGACACGGACGGAAACATCATTTTTTTCCACCACATCTCGATGAAGTAATAGGCACCCGGCCCCCAGCCGCTGCGGTACAGGCGCTGCAGCAGGCGGCCTGGGGGTGTGAGGGCATTGAACTCATCCAGCGTCAGAGGGGCCCAGACAAAGTCAACGCCCTTGAGGTTGGTGAAGCCGTGGTGAACCTTGTTGTGCCCCAGGTCCCACAGGCTGTACGCGGTGAGTGAGGGCAAAAAAGCCAGCCTGCCCAGCCACCGGTTCAGCCTGCGGTGGGGCGTGAGGCTTTGGTGGCAGGCATCGTGCCCGATGATGAACAGGCGGCCAATGACGATGCCGGCGGCCAGACCGCATGACAACCTCGCCCACCAGGCTGTCAGCCCTGCGGTACCCGTCAAAAAAACCACCAGCAGCGAATAGTCGAAGGCAAGCAGCGCGAGCGCCCGATAGCTTGAACGGCCCGAGAGCGGCAACAGCCACTCCCGCATGGCTTTTCGGCCCGGGAGGGGTTGGCCGGGTTCTACCCGCATGGAGGGCGCTGAATTAGTTGAAGAGGGCATGGGCAGTGACGTGAAGCTTGCACCGGGCCTGCAGGTTGCCGGGCTGGCTGAAAGAGTGGCGTGAACAGGACGGAGCGCAGTGAACTGCGCAGACACCTGATGCTAGGCAGTCCAGAGCGTCCGGATGCTGACCTGCATCAAATGGTGAGCAGATAGGGCTGCCGTCAGGTGGTGCCTTGTCCTAGGCGCGCGTCATCCGCTGGAACAGGCCGCCGGGCAAGCGGGTCAGGTGGCCGTCCAATTCGAGTTCCAGCAATCTGGCCTGCAACTCGGGCGTTGGTAGCCCGGTGCGTGCCTGCAGGGCGTCCAGGCTGACGACGTCAAAGCCCAGTGCACTCATGAAGCTTTTGTCGGCGGGCAGAGCCTCGCTGGCTTCATCGTCTTCATCGGTGTCTCCCTCAAGCTGGCGCATGACGGGTAGGTGGAGTTCTTCGAGCACGTCTTCCGCGTTTTCAACCAGCTTGGCCCCCTGCTTGATCAGCCAGTGGCAGCCGCGTGACTGTGGCGAATGGATGGAGCCGGGAATCGCAAACACCTCCTTGCCCTGTTCGGTCGCCATGCGCGCCGTGATGAGCGAGCCGGACTTGAGCGCGGCCTCGATGACCAGCGTGCCCTGTGACAGGCCCGAGATGATGCGGTTGCGCTTGGGGAAGTTGCTGCTGATCGGCGGCGTGCCCAATGGAAACTCGCTGATGATCATGCCCTGCGCTGCAATGCGGTGGGCCAGTTCCAGGTGCTTTTTCGGATAGACGCGATCAAGGCCTGTGCCGACCACTGCAATGGTGGTTCCACCACCCAGCAGCGCGCCGTCATGCGCGGCGCCATCCACACCCATGGCCAGTCCTGACACCACGCACATGCCAGATGCGCCAAATGATTTTGCAAACTGGCGTGCGTTGATTTCGCCTTGCGGCGTGGGGTTGCGGCTGCCCACAATGGCGATGCAGGGTCCTGCTGCTGCCGCGGCCGATGGCATGGCCAGCGTACCCATCATGTAGAGCATGAGTGGCGGGTCGGCGATATTGAGCAGGCCGGACGGGTATGCCGCATCGCCCAGCGTGACCACCTGACGGTCATCGGCAGCGGCGAGCCAGTCGAGTGTGGTTTGCAGCAGCTCTGCCAGTGTTGCCGGTTCATCGAGCAGGGCGCGCTCAAGCTTCTCGCTGCCCAGTTGCCTGAGCGCGGCCGGGCTCTGTTCAAAGATGGCTTGCGCAGAACCAAAGGTGGCCAGCAGTTTGCGCGAGGCTTCGTTGCCGACGCCGGGGGACAGGGTCAGGCGCAGCCAGGCCCGGAGTTCGTCACGGTCCAAAAGAGGAATAAATTAATTCGGGGTTGCGAAGCGGTCGCCCACCCTCACGCCATCGGTGATCTGAAGCACCAGGGCGTAAGAGAGGTTCTCGAAGGTGCGAAATACCATGAGCAGGCCATTGCGCTCATTCGGCAGCTTGATGGTGGTGCGGGATGAATCAGTCTTGTCCTGCAGGATCTGACCGTCCTTGAGGATGGCCATCACATGGCCGTTTTCCAGGCCGTCTTTGGTGCCCCGGTTGATGACCACCACCTGATTCTCGGATGCGTAGGCGACGGCACTTCCGTAGACGGACACAATCTGGCCGGAAATTGGCGTGAGCGGCGCGTGTGGCGCGTAGCTCTGGGACACACGCGGTGGCTCGGGAACCAGCCGGTCGCCGACGCGCATTTCTTCCTTGGCGACGACGATGTCAATGGTCGCCGGCACGATTTCCGATGTAACTTTTCCGTCCCTGGCCGCTGTCTGCTGCGTGCCTTCGCCGCGCACCAGCTCTGCCTTGCCCACAAACTGGGCCTCGTAACCCAGAATGGCGCCGGAAGTAGGATCTTTCAGCGGCGTGGCATTGCGGAAAACGCGGTACTGGAAAGGCTCGCCGCGTGCATCGCTCAGGGGCTTGCCGCTTGTGCCATCGCCGAACTGGCCGCGTGCGTAGGCACGGTCTCCGCGGCTCAGCAGGACACGGCCTTCCTGGGTGGCGACGATGCGCGGTGCACGCAGGAACTCGGCCTCGTCCACAATGAGGGGTTCAGCCAGGAATGCCTCGATTGAATTGCGCGACAACGTGGGGATGGCCGCGTCAGCCAGCGATGAATAACGCGTCTGCGGCGAGACACGCACCGTATCTGTCGGCGGGCCGTCGGTTGATGTCGAAATGGCCTGCCGCGTGCGCAGTGTGGCGCGCCCGTTTGCCTTCTCAAGGTAAAGCTGCTGGCCCGGGTAGATGCGGTGCGGGTTGCGGATGTCCTGAAGGTTCATGCCCCACAGCTCGGGCCAGCGCCAGGGGCTTTTCAGGAACATGCCGGAAATCGCCCAGAGCGTGTCGCCGGATTTGACGACGTAGCTGTCCGGCGCGTTGGGGGCAAGATCTTCCAGCGGGATGCCGGTCTGGGCGACCTGGCTGGCGGTGGCTTTCTGGTCAGGCGTGATGGGGAAATTCTGCGCCTGGGCTGCGAAAGTAGCGCCCAACAGGCCGAGCGCCATTGAAATAGCGCTCAACCGAACAAATGTTCGACCAGACATACGACCAGGAATAATGTGCATCTTGAAGGCCCCTCCGGGCTTGCGTGGCCCGGCTTCCTGAGGAAGTGAGCCATTTTTATCTTGATAAATCACTAGCGATTTTGTACCTAAGCCCTTGATTAGGCAACGAAAATGCTGCTGCGCAAGCCCCTGCATCCTCAAAAGGGATGAAAATTTGCGAAAATAGCGACATCCGATCGCACCCCATGACCCAACTTACCATTCTTCGCTACCCCGACCCCCGCCTGCACACCGTCGCAAAGCCTGTTGCAGCTGTTGATGCACGCATCAAAACCCTGGTCGATGACATGCTGCAGACCATGTATGACGCCGAGGGCATAGGTCTTGCTGCCACCCAGGTCAATGTGCATGAGCGGCTGGTGGTGATCGATGTGAGCGAGGGCCGTGACCAGGCTCTGGTGCTCATCAACCCCGAAATTATCTGGGCCAGCCCGGAAAAGAAGATCAACGACGAAGGTTGCCTCTCCGTGCCTGGCATCTATGACGGCGTGGAGCGTTCAAGTGCCGTCACGGTGCAGGCGCTGGACCTTGACGGCAAGCTGCAGACGCATGAGGCCGATGGCTTGCTGGCAGTGTGCATCCAGCATGAGATGGACCACTTGCTCGGCAAGGTGTTTGTTGAATACCTTTCGCCGCTCAAGCGCAACCGTATCAAGACGAAAATGGTCAAGCAGCAAAAGAGCGAACAGGTCTGATGCGCGTCATTTTTGCGGGCACGCCCGAGTTTGCCCGCGTTGCGCTGCAGCGTCTGCATGCAGCAGGTTTTGAGATCCCCCTTGTACTCACCCAGCCCGACCGGCCTGCCGGTCGCGGCATGAAGCTGCAGGCGTCAAGCGTCAAGCAGTGGGCGGTCGAAAAGGGCATTGACGTGGCCCAGCCGCGCAGCCTCAGGCTTGATGGCAAATATCCGGATGACGCAGTCGCCGCGCGCGATGCGATTGAGGCCGCCAGGGCCGATGTGATGGTGGTTGCTGCGTACGGTTTGATCCTGCCGCAATGGGTGCTTCACACCCCCAGGCTGGGTTGCTTGAACATTCATGCGTCGCTGCTTCCTCGCTGGCGGGGCGCAGCACCGATTCACCGCGCCATTGAGGCGGGCGATCTTGAGACCGGCGTCACCATCATGCAGATGGACGCAGGGCTGGACACCGGTGACATGCTGCTGACGGAGAAGCTGCGCATCGCGGCTGAAGACTCCACCGAATCGCTGCATGACCGGCTGGCTGATCTCGGTGGCCGCATGATCGTGGAGGCACTTGAGATGGCTGCGTGTGGTAGCTTGCGGCCCGTGAAGCAGCCAGAGGCCGGCGTCACCTATGCCCACAAGATTGAAAAACATGAGGCCGCGATTGACTGGTCGCATGATGCCGTCGCCATTGAACGCCGCATTCGCGCGTTCACGCCTTTTCCGGGCGCTTTCGGGCAGATGGGCGCCGAGGCGATCAAGTTTCGTGAGGCGGTCGTGCTGGATGGAGTTGTACCGCAAGGTGCAGTCGCCGGGCAGGTGCTGGCCGCAAATGAAACCGGTGTGGACATTGCCACGGCCAGTGGTGTGCTTCGTGTGACGCGCCTGCAGAAAGCGGGCGGCAAGGCATTGCCGGTTGCCGACTTCCTTCGTGGCTTTGAGATTCAACCGGGCGCTGTCTTCGCGCAGCCGGAAGCGGTCAAGCCCTGATGGCCGCTGAAGAGCCCATCACCAAACACCCGGAGTTTCGCCGCGGCTTCATGGACAGTGCTGCGGTATCGCCCGGTATAGCTGCGTGGGCGCTGATGACCGGTGTGGCCATGGTCAAGTCGGGCATGAGCGTGTTTGAAGCATCGCTGATGGGCGTTTTTGTGTTCGCGGGCAGCTCGCAACTGGCGGCGATCCCGCTCATCACGGCAGGTGCGCCCATGTGGGTGATCCTGGCGACGGCTTTTTGCGTGAACCTGCGCTTCATGGTCTTCAGCGCGCATCTTCGGCCGTATGTGATGCATTTCCCGCTCTGGCGCCGAATGCTCAGGGGTTATTTCACCGGTGACCTCAGTTATGTGCTGTTCACCACGCGCTTCCCCCACCCTGCGGAAGATGCGGCCGGCCGCCGTGCAGAAGAGGCGTACTGGGCCGGGAATGCGACCATGAACTGGACCTCCTGGGCGGGCATGAGTCTGGTGGGTGTGGCGCTGGCCAACTACGTCCCGCCGTCCTGGGGCCTTGGTTTTGCTGGCATCCTGGCGCTGGCAGGCATCCTGTGTTCGCTGGCGACCACGCGCTTGCGGACAGTCTCTGCAGGTGTCGCGGGCGCAGCGGCAGTGGCGGCATTTGCCCTGCCGCTCAAGCTCAACATCCTGGTTGCGATTGCAGCCGCAGTCGCCATCTGCCTCGTGCTTGAAAAGCCGGAGGCAATGCCACCGGCGCAGGCAGAGGAGGCGCCATGAACGGCACCGACCTCTGGACCGTCGCCATCATTGCGGGCATGACCTGCGTCACAGTGATCACGCGCTCTTTTTTCTTCATCTCAAGCAAGCCGTGGAAGCTGCCTGGCTGGGCGCAGCGCGGCCTGCACTACGCGCCGATCGCGGCGCTCTCAGCGGTGATCATTCCCGAAGTCGTGATGACGCAGGGCCACCTCATCAGCACCTGGCAGGATGCGCGCCTGTTTGGGCTGGCTGCCGGCATCGCCTGGTTTTACTGGCGCAAGGGTGTGCTGGGCACCATCCTGGCGGGCATGGCAGTCTATCTGCCACTGCACCTGAGTTTAGGTTGGTGAATATGGCCCCCACGGTTGCTCACTTCGTGTAGCGCCCTGCCCCCGAGGGGGCCGCCTGCCTGTGGCCCGGCAAAGGCGGTTCCGCGGCCCGGACTGGTACAGCCAGGACATGCATGGTGTACGGTTTGGGGCAACCTACAATTTGAGGCTTTGGGCGCCGTGGTCCCAAAGCCTTTCTATTTTGTGAGTAGTCCATGAACTTCATCCGTTTCTCCGATTTGTGCGCCAGCGGCCAGGTGGCCGGCAAGCGTGTTTTTATCCGTGCCGACCTGAACGTGCCGCAGGATGACGCAGGCAAGATCACCGAAGACACGCGCATTCGTGCCTCCATTCCCTGCATACAGATGGCGCTGGATGCTGGCGCGGCCGTGATGGTGACCTCGCACCTGGGCCGTCCGACAGAGGGTGCTTTCAAGCCCGAAGACTCGCTCGCGCCAGTGGCCCTGCGCCTGTCCGAACTCATGGGGCGCGATGTGCCTTTGAAAACCAACTGGGTTGATGGCGTTGAGGTCAAGGCCGGCGAGGTCGTGCTGCTTGAAAACTGCCGCCTCAACAAGGGCGAGAAGAAAAATGACGAGGCACTGGCCCGCAAGCTCGCGGCACTGTGCGACATCTTTGTGCATGACGCGTTCGGTACCTCGCACCGTGCGGAGGCTTCCACCTACGGTATCGCGCAATATGCCAAAACTGCCTGCGCCGGCCCCTTGCTTGCGGCAGAGATGGATGCCATCTCGAAAGCGCTGACGGACCCGCGCCGCCCACTCGTGGCCATCGTGGCCGGCAGCAAGGTGTCAACCAAGCTCACCATACTCAAGTCGCTCGCCAGCAATGTGGACCAGCTTATCGTCGGCGGCGGCATTGCCAACACCTTCATGCTGGCCGCTGGTTTGAAGATTGGCAAAAGTCTGGCCGAAGCTGATTTGCTGCCTGAAGCCAAAGCCGTGATCGAAGCCATGAAGGCACGCGGTGCGGCCGTGCCCATCCCGACCGACGTGGTGACCGCCAAAACTTTTGCAGCCGACGCCCCGGCCACCATCAAGGCGGCCACGGATGTGGCCGACGATGACCTGATCCTGGACATTGGCCCCGACACCACTGCGCTGCTCGCAGCCCAGCTCAAGGCGGCCGGCACCATTGTGTGGAACGGCCCGGTCGGGGTGTTTGAATTTGACGCCTTCTCAAAAGGCACTGAAGGCATTGCGCGCGCCATCGCAGAAAGCAGTGCGTTTTCCATCGCCGGTGGTGGCGACACGCTTGCCGCGATCGCCAAATACGGCATTGAAAAGCAGGTCGGCTACATCTCGACGGGTGGCGGCGCTTTCCTCGAAGTGCTTGAAGGCAAAACCCTTCCCGCTTTTGAGATTCTTCAAAAGCGCGCTGCGGGCTGATCCTTTCTGCAATGGGCGAGGTACCGCTTTGGTAACCGGTTTCAGGTGCTTCGTGTGAAAATCAGAAACTAAATTACAACGGAGACAAGTTCATGCCACGTCGCGCCACCAAGATTGTTGCCACCCTCGGCCCCGCCTCCAGCGACCCGGCGCTGCTTGAAAAAATGATACGGGCGGGCGTCAACGTGGTGCGCCTCAACTTCAGCCACGGCAAGGCCGAAGACCACATCAAGCTGGCTGCAGTGGTGCGCGAAGCCTCTCAACGCGCCGGCCGTGAGGTCGCCATCATGGCTGACCTGCAGGGCCCGAAAATCCGCGTCGGCAAATTCGCTGAAGGCAAGGTACTGTTGGTTCCTGGCGAGAAGTTTGTGCTGGACGCGTCCCGCACCGAACCCGGCGACATCAAGGGCGTGGGTCTTGATTACAAGGAACTGCCACGCGATGTGAAGGCCGGCGACGTGCTGCTGCTCAACGACGGCCTGATTGTGCTGACGGTCGATGCCGTGCTGGGTGAAGAAGTGATTACCACCGTCAAGCTGGGCGGCGAGCTGTCTAACAACAAGGGCATCAACAAGCAGGGCGGCGGCCTGACCGCCCCGGCACTGACCGCCAAGGACATGGACGACATCCGCACGGCCATGAGTTTCCAGGCCGATTACGTGGCGGTGAGTTTCCCGAAAAATGCGACCGACATGGAAATGGCGCGCCAGCTGTGCAATGTGGCGGCCGCGCAGTTCAAGCACAAGCCCGGGCTGATTGCCAAGATAGAGCGTGCCGAGGCGGTGCCAAATCTTGAAGAAATTTTGCGCGTCAGCGACGGCATCATGGTGGCGCGTGGCGACCTGGCGGTGGAGGTCGGCAATGCCGCCGTGCCGGCCCTGCAAAAACGCATGATCAAGATGGCGCGCGCGCAGGACAAGGTCGTCATCACTGCCACGCAGATGATGGAAAGCATGATCCTGAACCCGGTGCCGACGCGTGCCGAGGTCAGCGATGTGGCCAATGCCGTTCTGGACGGTACCGATGCCGTCATGCTTAGCGCCGAAACGGCGGCGGGCAAATTCCCGCTGGAAACCATCATCGAAATGGCCAATATCTGCGTGGAGGCCGAGAAGGCCGAATACAAGGAGATTGACTCTGACTTCACCGGCAAACACTTTGCCCGCATTGACCAGTCGATTGCGATGGGTGCGCTGTTCACGGCCAGTCACCTCGGCGCCAAGGCCATCGTCGCCCTTACGGACAGCGGCTCGACCGCCCTGTGGATGAGCCGCCATGACATTCACGTACCTATTTACGCACTGACGCCGCGCCTGAGCACGCAGCGCAGGATGGCGCTATACCGCAACGTGCGCCCCTTGCTGATGGACACCAGCGTCGACCGCGACACCGCCCTGGAGCAGGCCGAAGGCCATTTGCTCAGCCGTGAAATCGTGCAGAGCGGTGACGTCTATGCCATCACCTGCGGCGAGCCCATGGGCGCGCCGGGCGGCACCAACATGCTGAAAATCTGCCGGGTCGCCTGACCCGAACCGAAGTTATCGTGTTTTCGGGACGCCTTGAGGGCAAGTATCCGACAGCATTTTCTGGCATCGGCTGAATCCAGCGCAGTTACAAACACGTATTAAATACACGTCATGAACCTGCTGAATTCAAAATTGCCCAGACGCTCCCTTCTTGCCATGCTGCCCGGGCTCCTCACCGCCTGCTCTGCGGTTGACCTGCTCAATGCGACGGTGGCCGTTGACACCTATGAGCGCGATGAGGGGCTTGTGTATGGGCCTGATCCGCGCCAGAAGCTTGATGTCTACCGCCCCCGTACGCCTGTGCCCAATGCGCCCATGGTGGTGTTTTTTTACGGTGGCAGCTGGTCATCCGGTGAAAAGGACGACTATCGGTTTGTCGGGGAGGCGCTGGCGTCACGCGGCATTGTCACGGTCATTGCAGACTACCGGCTCAGCCCCGAATTCCGCTACCCGGTCTTTGTGCTCGACAGTGCCATGGCTACCAGCTGGGCCTTCAAGCACACGCAGGATTACGGCGTCGACCGCTCCCGCATTTTTGTCATGGGCCACAGCGCCGGCGCGTACAACGCAGCCATGCTGGCCCTGGATCCGCGCTGGCTGGAAGCCTTTGGCCTCAGGCCTTCGCGGCTGGCCGGCTGGATAGGACTGGCCGGGCCTTATGACTTCCTGCCGATTGGCGACAAAAAGACCCAGGTGGCCTTCCGCTGGCCTGATACCCCACAGGACAGCCAGCCGCTGTTCCACGCGTCGAAAGCGTCCCCACCCGCCTTGCTGATCGCCCCGGTAAAAGATTCGGTGGTAGACCCGGTCCGCAGCACAGTCAGCATGGCCCGCAAGCTGAGGGCCGCCGGTGTGCCGGTCGAGTCCGAGCTTTATGACAGTGTGGGGCACATCACCCTGGTGGCTTCCCTGGCCACGGTGCTCAGGGGCCGTGCGCCTGTGCTCGACCGGGTCACCGCTTTCGTCAATACCCCTCGCTGAGGACGGCGTTCTGCGGCCTCATGACGGGCGGCAGTTAGAATTGAGGCCCCGGTTACCTTGCGGTTACGGACACCCTGAACAGCCCTGGCTGTGCGGATCCACCGCCGGAACCCACCCCTTTCACGGCTCAACTTTCTGGGAATCTGATCATGGCACTCGTATCGATGCGCGAGCTGCTGGACCATGCTGCAGTCAATGGCTACGGCATTCCGGCTTTTAACGTCAACAACCTCGAGCAGGTACAGGCCGTCATGGAAGCGGCGAAGGAAACCGGCGCACCGGTCATCCTGCAGGCCAGCGCCGGTGCGCGCAAATATGCCGGTGAGCCTTTCATCAAGCACCTGATTGAAGCGGCCATCGAGATGTACCCCAATATCCCGCTGGTCATGCACCAGGACCACGGCCAGAACCCTGATGTATGCCAGGGCGCCATCAACCTCGGTTTTTCGTCCGTCATGATGGACGGATCACTCGAAGCCGACGGCAAGACCATTGCTAGCTACGAATACAACGTTGAAGTAACCAAAAAAGTCTCGCAGCTGGCGCACCGCTACGGCGTCACGGTCGAGGGTGAGCTGGGCTGCCTCGGCTCGCTCGAAACCATGAAGGGCGACAAGGAAGACGGCCACGGCACCGACGCCACCATGACGCGCGAACAGCTGCTGACCGACCCCGAGCAGGCTGCTGATTTCGTCAAGCAGACGCAGATCGACGCATTGGCGATTGCCATTGGCACCAGCCACGGCGCCTACAAGTTCAGCCGCAAGCCCACCGGCGACATCCTGGCCATTGACCGCATCAAGGAAATCCACAAGCGCATCCCCAGCACCCACCTGGTGATGCACGGCTCTTCATCCGTACCGCAGGAAATGCTGGCCATCATTCGCCAGTACGGCGGCAACATGAAGGAAACCTACGGCGTGCCGGTCGAGGAAATCCAGGAAGCCATCAAGCACGGCGTGCGCAAGATCAACATCGACACCGACATCCGCCTGGCCATGACAGGCGCGGTGCGCAAGTTCCTGGCCGAGAACCCCGAGAAGTTCGACGCACGCGAATGGCTGAAGCCCGCCCGCGAAGCCGCCAAGGCCCTGTGCAAGCAGCGTTACATCGAGTTCGGTTGTGAAGGCCAGGGCGCCAAGATCAAGGGCGACAGCCTGCAGGTTGTGGCAGCCAAATACTCCAAGGGCGAACTGGCACAGGTCGTTCACTAAAGTACGCTCGCCAGCCCGATTCGGGATTGGCGATAATTCAAAGCCCGTGAGCTCTTCGAGTTGCGGGCTTTTTACTTTCATTCCCACCATGACACAAGCGCTCCACACCTCCGCCCTGACCTCGCTGCCCCTGCTCGCCCGCGGCAAAGTGCGTGACAACTACGCGGTGGGCAAAGACCGCCTGCTGATGGTCGCAAGTGATCGCCTGAGCGCGTTTGACGTCATCCTGGGCGAGCCGATTCCGGGCAAGGGTGTTTTGCTCACGCAAATGGCGCTGTTCTGGTTTGACAGGCTGGGCCACATTTGCCCCAACCACCTCACCGGTGAGAACCCCGAGAGCGCCGTGACGGCTGCGGAAGTGCCCCAGGTGGCCAACCGCTCCATGCTGGTCAAGCGCCTCAAGCCGATTCCCGTTGAGGCGGTGGTGCGCGGTTACCTGGCCGGCAGCGGCTGGAAGGAATACCAGGACAGCCAGGCCGTCTGCGGTGTGGCGCTGCCTGCAGGCCTGAAGAACGCCAGCAAGCTGCCCGAGCCCATCTTCACGCCCGCAGCCAAAGCCGCAGTGGGTGAGCACGACGAGAACATCAGCTACGAGCAGGTGGTGAAGGTAGTGGGCCCCGAGCTGGCCGCGCAGATCAAAAAGATCAGCATCCAGATCTACGAAGAAGCCGCCGCATTTGCCCTGACCAAGGGCATCATCATTGCCGACACCAAGTTCGAGTTTGGGCTGGATGAAAACGGCACGCTGACCCTGATGGACGAGGTGCTGACGCCTGACTCTTCACGCTATTGGCCGATTGAGGGCTATGAAGCGGCCTTCGCCACGGGCGCCAACCCGCCCAGCTACGACAAGCAGTTTGTGCGTGACTGGCTGGAAGCCGTGCGCATCAACGGCAAGCCCTGGGACAAGACACCGCCATCGCCGCATCTGCCGGCTGACGTCGTCGCCAAAACGGCTGCCAAATACGAAGAGGCGCTGGTGAGACTGACGACCCCCCCTGTCTCGGCTCACGCTGTGTAGCCGGAACCCCCCGCTGGGGGGCAACACCTGCAGCCCGGCTGAGCCGGTTCTGCGGTGTTTCTGAGTTTGACAGTCCGGATAAGCTTCAGCTCAGAATGACACTGCTCAAACGTCGGCGGTAGGTGGCGACTGCCGGGTCGTCCGGGTGGTATCTGGCCATCAGCCACCTTGGGTTTGGGCGGCTCCATGATGTCGAGAATGGCGATGTAGGTCTTGCGCGCCAGGTCTTCCTTCCAGGTCTTGTCACGCATCAGGATGTCGAGCAGCTCGTCGAGCGCATCGGTCCAGCGGTTCTGCGCCATCAGCCAGCGCGCCTTGTCAAAACGTGCATCGAAGTCACGCTTGTTGGCCGCTATTTTGGCGTCGAACCCGGCTTCTGCGCCGGCCTCGTTGGCGTGTATGGCCACAAAATCAATCGCGTCCATCCAGCGCTTGAGCGAGTCGAATCTGCGGACCACAGCAGCCTGGGCAATCACGGGCGCGAAGGCCACTTTGGCATCGTCGTCGCTGCCGTCGAGCAGCAGCTGTTTGACCAGCTCAAAACGTGCGTTCTCATCTTCAGGCTTGTCGGCTACAGCCTTCTTCAGCCTCTCAAGTGCGTCTTCAGGTGACACTTCGGCTTCTTCAGCAGCGTCTTCTACCGGGAGCTCTTCACCGGGTGGCACGTGCTTGTCCAGAAACTCCTTGACCTTGCCCTCGGCAGCGCGCCGGTGAAGCCATCTACAGGCTGGCCGTTCATCATCAGGATGCAGGTCGGAATGCTCTTGACGCCAAAGGCCGCAGCGAGCTGCTGCTCCTGGT
>CBDDGX010000008.1:0-75781 GCA_965228025.1 Polaromonas sp.
CCAAAAGTTAACTTCCATATTAACTTTCGACCACCCCAGCCGGGTTTTGACCGCCCAAACCCCCAAAACCAGCCAAAAACAGGCCATTTTGAGGCATTAAAACGGCTGCAGGCCAATAGATACGTGCGTAACCAGCTATCAAAATCATAGTATTTGAGCACTGATAACACCCCGCACACAAACCCGGAAACAAACCCGGACACAGCGTAGGGCCAGCAGACGCCTGACACGCCGAATCGGCGACAATGGGAATGATTCCCATCTGGGAGCTGCGCGCCGGGGTCAGCCACCGCCACATCCCCAAGCCAGCTCCGTTGACCGGGCCATTCTTTTGGCCCCCGTCAATTTCTCACCGCCGGTTCTCGCCGGCAACCATTCAATTGAAGAAAGAAGAACATGAGTTCTGTCATCGTCAAAGTCCCGTTGCGCCTTGCCGCGCTCTGGCGGGCGCTGGGCCGCCATCGGGGGGCGGCTACGCTTTTTGCTGGGGGTTTGTTGCCCTGGGCGTGGCCGGGCTGTACGCGCTGGGCATGGCGTTTCATGATGCCGAGCACCTGAGCAGCATCCTGGCCTTCCTCATCTACGTCGCCGTATTCCTCTGGGCCTTCGCGGCACGCAGCCTGGTGCGCGCCTGGGTCGTGCTGCTGGGTGGCGGCGCGGTCATGGCGGGCGCTGCATCGCTGATTCAACTCATGCTGCTGCCCTGAACCGGAGACATCGCGATGTTCAACAACTTTCGTCTCTCCATGGTCTGGCTGCACACCTGGTTCGGCCTGGTGCTCGGTTTTGTGCTGATGGTGGTGTTTTTTTTCGGCGCGCTGTCGGTGTTTGACCGCGAGATTGACCGCTGGTCCATCCCCGCGACGCGCTTTGCGCCGCAGCCCATGCCCTCGTTCGACAAGGTGTTGCTACCCGTCTTCAACACCATGCAGCCCAGCCCGGAGAGCATAGCCCGCGCGCGCAGCCGTGTGAACGGCCCCATGGCCACCAGCTTTCCCGTGGCGACGCGCTGGGGCGCCTACACCACCCACCGCGACCCGGTGCTGGGTCTCTTTGCGGGTTACGAGTTGCCCAATGCCAAAGACCCTGAGGACAAGGTCTTTGGCAACCGCACCATAGACCCGCGCAACGGCACATCGCTGCCCGACGACCGCCTGAAAATCGGCAGTCAGTTCTTCTACCCGCTGCATTACAGCCTGCACCTGAGGTGGAAGAACATCGGCTACTGGGTGGTGGGCTTTGCCTCGCTGATGATGCTGGTAGCCCTGGTCACGGGCGTGGTCATGCACCGCAAAATCTTCCGCGAGTTCTTCACCTTCCGCCCCAAAAAGGCCACGCAGCGCAGCACGCTTGACCTGCACAATATGACCGGTGTGCTGGCGCTGCCGTTTCACTTTTTCTTCGCTTTCACCGGACTGGTGATCTTTGCGTACATCTACTTCCCCGTCACGCACACGCAACTCAACCCCCTGCATGAGCTGCATGAAAAGATAGAAGCCAAAGAAACCGGCCTGCCGCATGACCGTGCAGGCGTGGCCGCGCCGCTGGCGTCGGTCGATGCGATGGTGGCCGAGGCGCAGCGCCGCTGGGCGGCCAAGGGTATGGGCGGGCGAGGTCGGCTTTCTGGCCGTGCAGCACGTGGGCGACGCGAATGCCTACGTCAGCGTTTATCGCGCCGGCACCGACCGCATCGCGCTGGTGGGCGACGGCATCCACTTCAAGGGCAGCAGCGGCGCGTTGCTGCGCGAAGACCCGCCACGCACGGCGGTCGACAGCATCAACACCTTCCTCACCGGCCTGCACCTCCAGCATTTTCGCCACTGGCTGCTGCGCTGGCTGTATGTGCTTGGCGGCCTGATGGGCTGCGTGTGTATCGCCACGGGTTTTATCTTCTTCGTCGAAAAGCGCAAGAAGCAGCACGCCAAACAAGGCAGCCAGGGCAGCCGCGTGGTCGATGCACTGGCGGTGACGACGATTACCGGCATGCTGGTCGCCGCACTCGGCATGCTGATCGCCAACCGCCTGCTGCCCGATGTGCTGCCCGCCGGCTGGCCGGCGCGGGGTGACCTTGAGAGATACGCCTTCTGGGCCAGTTGGGTGCTGGCAATGTTTCACGCCTTTGCACGCAGCGCGCCAGTCGCGCAGGGGCCGCATGAACCCGGCCTGGCGCGAGCAGTGCTGGGCCGTGGCCGCCATGGCGGTGATCGCCGTGCTGCTGAACTGGCTGACCACTGGCGACCACCTCATCAAGACGCTGGGCGACTTGTATTGGCCGGTGGCAGGCGTCGACCTGTTCCTTCTGGCCAGCGCAGCGTTGGCTGTGCGCGTGGCCCGCAAGCTGGGGCAGCGCGTTCAAATCCCCGCTGCCTCCAAACAGACAGGGGCTGCACATGCTTGACCCCGTGTTACTCGCCATCGCGCTGGCGCTATCCCTGACCGGCATGGCCAGCCTTGCCCTGACGATGGAGGCGCATTGGGGTCAGGTCTGTGAAGGCCAGCCCCAGTCGCCCGCAGCCGTGTTGCGCCTGCGCGTGGCGGGTTCGGCCAGCCTGGCCGCCGCCCTGGTGCTGTGCCTTATCGTCGACCACGCCTCCATGGCGGTACTGGTCTGGGTCATGACTATGGCCGCCTCGGCGCTGGCAATCGCCTTCACGCTCACCTGGCAGCCGCGCTGGCTGCGCGTGCTGGCGCTTGTGGGTGGCAAACACTAGCGTGAGCAGCTATCGAAAAGATAGTATTGAGCTAAGGAGTTGATGCTTCCTCCTGTTTGACCGCCGCCAAGATGCCAAGTGTTAGCGCTGCAAATCTCGCTGGTGATAATGAACCCGATATTCCTTTTTTTGGGCGTTAAAGATGATGCGAACAGGTCACAGATCGGGCTATTGGGTTGTTCAGTGGGTGGATGAATTCGATCCCAATTTATTCGATCTTCTAGATCGTCTCCCGGAAATAGTGCGCGGACACCGCGTTGCGGTTGCCTCATGCGACAGTGGGCCCTTTGAACCAACGCCAGTTGAATATGCAAATGGCTGGACCAAGAGAAATGAAGTGGCTGTCAGTCCCAAAGTTGATCTGGTGGCGGAATTGCCAATGCCGGGCTTCGACGAGTGGTATGTGTACACCGTCGAGCCGCCTGATGGGCGTCACCGATCCTTCGTGAACAGATGGGGATTCTCGCCTTTGGATGAATCGAATGAGGAAACGCAAGTTTTCTGGACCCAGTTGGCGCAGCTTCGGCCACTGCATGTGATCGGCGCGGGAACCACGATGTTTTTGGCTACACAAGATGAAGAAATCTTCCTAAAGGCTAGCGGCTCCTATCAACTCGACGGTGAAGGGTAGATTACCGATGGGTTTACACCAGACATTCCAGTTTGATTCAACCTCGCCAGATGAAGTCCGTTCGTTTCTGAGGGGGCTCGCCGCGATTGCCTTATTGGATGAACGGGCACCAGATTTTTTCGTCTTCTCTGAACTTGTGGGGGAACCAGCGTTCACATTCGACTGCGAGATCACATCCCAAGGTCTTACCTCTGACCGGGCAGGCGAGTACTTCGCTTTCCTGGGCTGCTTCCTGGAAGCGCTCACTGGCCAGTTCGGCTCAGTAACGGTTGCGGACGCTTGAACACCCCGTTAAGCCAGGTGTGAACATGACAGTTCGAGCCGTGCCTTACGCAGAAATTCTTGACGCGGCGCGGACTTCAAACGAAGGCGTCGCTGAATTTCTCCGTCAAGAACTTCCGCTCTGTTGGCAGGATCGCTACTTGCTGATGACGGATCGTCCCTCGGAAATTTTGGTGTTTTCTTATGGGGCCTTCGACTACATCTGCGACGTATATCAACAGAGTGAGCCCTACGACGTTGCAAGTACAAAGTTGCCGGTCGAGGCTCGACTGGTTGCAGCAATTGGCACGTCAAGCCCGAAAAGTAAAAAGCGCGATGACGGCAGGCGCAGAGGGCTTACGCTTTCTGCGATGCCCGGACCCGAGGCGATGTGGGATAAGGGGCACTACATTGCGCACGCCATTGGTGGAACGGTTGACGGAAATGAGGCGAACGTCTTCCGTCAACTACGCTCAGTGAACAGGGGGCGTTACAGGACCATGGAGGCTTACTGTCAGGCCAATGCGGGAGTAACCTGCTTTAGTCGCCCGATTTACACCGACACGTCTGCGCATCCAACGAGAATTGAGTTTGGTGTTCTGAAGACAGATGGCGAGTTGTGGGTTGAGAATCTTCCCAATCGACCTCTGGAGTAATTGGTTGCTGTTTGCAAAATTCCGGAATGAGACCTTCCCCACATTCAAACCTTATATGAACCTTGACCAAAAGATACAGATATGGAACGCCGTCGGAACTTGGTTGGCTGGCATTGCTACATTCCTGGCTGTTGTCGTGTCTCTCCACTTGGCCCGCAAAGCGGACTCTATAAATATTAAGGCGAATGTCGGAGTTCGCCTTTTGTTCGAAGGAGACGGAACTCCAGCAGAAGAGAATGTTGGGTTTGTCGTCACGAATCTTGGCGCAAAGCCGGTCAATGTTGTCTCTGTTGGATGGTCTATTGGCAAACGGAAAAACAAGCGCTACTGCATCCAACCAGTTGCGGGCCGATACACCCAGCAATATCCAAAGCTACTCGCCCATGGTGAACAAGCTTCCTTTCTGGTTTCATTTAAGGCGGCCCCAAACTGGGTCAAAGAATTTGCTTCTGGTTTTGTTCAAGACATGAGCGAGCAAAATCTCAGAACCCTTAGAGCACTCATCAATACATCCGTAGGTGAAGCAATTGCAGTCGTTCCTGAAACGAATCTTCTGGAGAAGCTTCGTGCAGCAGGGCGGGCTAAACCCCAATAAACGGGAGGCTGGGGTACTACATGGCGTGCATTCCTCTTTTGTCCACCGACGCTGAACTTCTTGCGATAGTGCGTTCGTGGCTGGACGTGCTCGCTGCGGGCGACTATCAGCGCGTATTCGACAGCCTCGGATACCCCATGGCCTACGGCGCTGGCGCTGAGGGGATTCGCCGGGACATAGAGAACTACCGGTCACCGCAGCTCTATCCCGGAATTTCTGATTTCCGCGTCACGGACTGGCGCACTGCGAGTGGGGGCAACCCCAAACCGACCACCCTGGTGAGGCGCTACAAATATATGGAAGGCCTGCCAATTGTGGCGACCATCGAAGTGGACCTGCCCTTGAACGGCAGCTGGAGTGATCTTGAAGCTGACTTCGTGTTGATGAAGCCGGGTCCCAGTGACACGGAAGGCGTACTGAGCCTGGAAGACATTTGCAGCGCTGCGCAGCTTTCGGCCATTGGTCAAAACGATCAATAAGTCGATTTTTTAACGTACACGTTAAAAAATGGCTAAAAGTTAACTTCCATATTAACTTTTGAGGATTTCAGCCGGGCTTCGACCGCCCAAAGCTCAAAAAACAGCCAAAAATGGCCATTTTTGACCCCTAAAACGGCTGTAGACCAATAAAAACAAGCGTGACCAGCTATCGAAAAGATAGTGTCAGGGCGCTGGAATCGGCGCTTTCTCTTCCTTTGTCACCAGCCAGATCCCCAGACAGACCAGCACCAGCGCCGCCGCGTTCTTCCATTCGAGGAAGCTTTCGCCCAGAAAGAGCGCCGACAGCAGGGTGCCGAAGACCGGGATCATGAAGTTGAAGACGGTGACGGTGCTGACGCGGTTGTGTTTGAGCAGGATGGTCCAGAGCGCGAAGGCGGCCGATGACAGGGCGATGAGGTAGAGCAGCAGCGCGGTGGACTTGAGCGTGAAGTCGGTGACCGCGCCACCGGTGGCGAAACCTGCCGCTGTCAGCACGACGCCGCCAATCGCCAGCTGCCAGCCGGTGAGCACGACCGAGTCGACCTTCTGCGAAATCTTCTTGCCGTAGATGCTGCCGGCCGACAGCACGAAGGCGGCGATCACGACAAAACCTTCGCCCAGCAGTGTGAAGTCAAAGGTCAAGAGCCCGGCGCTGAAGTTGACGACCATCACGCCGGCAAAACCGACCATGCAGCCGAGCACCTTGTTAAAACTCAGGCGGTCGTTCTTGTAGATGAAGTGGGCCAGCAGCACGCTAAAAAAAGTGCCGGTGGCGTTCATGATCGAACTCTTCACGCCGGTCGCGTGCGCCAGGCCGATGTAGAAAAACACGTACTGCAGCGTGGTCTGCACAAAACCGAGCACGGTGATCTGGTCAAAGGTGCGCCGGTCGAAGGCGAGCAGCGGCTTCTTGCCGATAGCCGCAATGGCCAGCAGCACCAACCCGGCAAAAAAGAAACGGTAACCCGCAAACACCAGCTTGGACGGGATGTCGTTCGTCGCGATGTGGAAGAGCTCGTAGCCGTTCTTGATGGCCGGGTAGGCGCTGCCCCAGAGCAGGCAGCACAGTGTGGCCAGCACAAACACCGTCTGGCGGCGCGTGAAGAAATTTGACGCAGCCAAACTCAATCCAGGAGACGTTGCAGGTAACGGCCGGTGTGGCTGTCGGGGTTTGCTGCTATGTCTTCGGGTGTGCCCACGCCCACCACCGTGCCGCCGCCGGCGCCGCCTTCAGGGCCCATGTCTATGAGCCAGTCTGCCGTCTTGATGACGTCGAGGTTGTGCTCGATCACCACAATCGTGTTGCCGGCATCGCGCAGCTGGTGAAGCACCTTGAGCAAGAGGTCAATGTCGGCAAAGTGCAGGCCTGTGGTTGGCTCGTCGAGGATGTAAAGCGTGCGGCCGGTGTCGCGTTTGCTCAGCTCCAACGCCAGCTTGACGCGCTGCGCCTCGCCACCTGACAGCGTCGTCGCCGCCTGGCCGAGCTTGATGTAGCTCAGGCCCACATCGAGCAGGGTGTGCAGCTTGCGGGCGATGGTGGGCACGGCCTTGAAGAACTCGGCAGCGGCTTCAACCGTGAGGTCGAGGATCTGCGCGATGTTCTTGCCCTTGTACTGCACCTCAAGTGTTTCGCGGTTGTAGCGCATGCCCTTGCAGACATCGCAGGGCACGTACACGTCTGGCAAAAAGTGCATCTCGACCTTGACCACGCCGTCACCCTGGCAGGCTTCGCAGCGGCCGCCGGCGACGTTGAAGCTGAAGCGGCCCGCGCCGTAGCCGCGTTCGCGTGCGGTGTTCATCTCGGCCAGCAACTCGCGTATTGGCGTGAAGAGGCCGGTATAGGTGGCCGGGTTGCTGCGCGGCGTGCGGCCGATGGGTGACTGGTCGACGTTGATGACCTTGTCGAAGTGTTCTATGCCTTCGATGCTTTCATGCGGCGCGGGTTCTTCATGCGCGCGGTAGAGCGTGCGGGCGACGGCGGCGTAAAGCGTGTCGTTGACAAGCGTCGATTTGCCGGAACCTGACACACCCGTCACGCAGGTCAGCAGGCCAACCGGGAACTCGGCGCTGACGTTTTTGAGGTTGTGGCCGGTGGCGTTGATGACACGCAGCGCCTGCATGTCGCCCAGCGTGGCCAGGTGCACGGCTTCGCGCGCGGCGCGGCGTTCGGCTGCCGGGCTGGGCGGGAAGCGCGACTTCTTTCTTTCAACCGGTGCTTCGTCTTTCACCACCGGAATCCACGGCGTGCGACGTGTGGGCACGGCGATCTTCAGCGTCTGCGCCAGGTATTTGCCGGTGAGTGAGTTGGGGTTGTTCTTGACGTCTTCAAACGTGCCCTGCGCCATCACGCGGCCGCCATGAATGCCGGCGCCCGGCCCCATGTCGATGACGTGGTCGGCGGCGCGAATCATGTCTTCGTCATGCTCGACCACCAGCACGCTGTTGCCGATATCACGCAGGTGTTTGAGTGTGCCGATCAGGCGGTCGTTGTCGCGCTGGTGCAGGCCTATGCTGGGCTCGTCGAGCACGTACATCACGCCGGTCAGGCCCGAGCCTATCTGTGAGGCCAGACGAATGCGCTGTGATTCGCCGCCCGACAGCGTCTCGGCGCTGCGGTCCAGGCTCAGGTAATTGAGGCCCACGTCGTTGAGAAACTTCAGGCGCAGGCCGATCTCGCGCACCACCTTGCCGGCAATCTCGGCCTTGGCGCCCAGCATCTTGAGCTGGTCAAAGTATTCAAAACTGTCGCGTAGCGTGGTGTGGCTGATCTCGAAAATCGCCTTGCGGTGTACCGCACCCTGCGCATCGGGTGCGCTGACCAGATACACATGGCGGGCCTCTTCACGCAAGCGCGTGCCGTTGCAGTCGGGGCAGGACTGGATGCTGCGGTAGCGGGCCAGCTCTTCGCGCACGGCGGCAGAGTCGGTCTCACGATAACGCCGCTCGAAGTTGGTGATTACGCCCTCGAACGCGTGCTTTTTCGCGTGCTTGCGGCCGGCGTTGGCACCTGAGTCGATCACGTAGCTGAACTTGATCTCTTCTTCGCCCGAGCCGTGCAACACCACCTGCTGAACCTCGTCAGGCAGGTTTTCAAAAGCGGTGTCGATGTCGAACTTGTAGTGCTTGGCCAGGCTCTCGAGCATTGAGAAGTAATAGCCGTTTCGCCTGTCCCATCCCTTGACGGCGCCGCTGGCCAGACTCAGGGACGGGAAGGCCACGACACGCGCCGGGTCGAAGAACTCCATGTGGCCGAGGCCGTCGCAGGTGGGGCAGGCGCCTACTGGCGAGTTGAAAGAGAAGAGCCGCGGTTCCATCTCGCTCAATGAATAGCTGCAGACCGGGCATGAGAACTTGGCGCTGAAGAGATGTTCTTTATCAGTGTCCATCTCCAGTGCAATGGCCTTGCTGTCGGCCAGGCGCAGTGCGGCTTCAAAACTTTCGGCCAGGCGCTGCTGCATGTCGGGCCGCACCTTGATGCGGTCTATCACCACATCGATGTTGTGCTTCTCGGTCTTCTTGAGCTTGGGCAGGTCGTCGAATTCATACGACACACCATCGACCCGAAAGCGCACATAACCCTGGGCCTGCATCTCGGCAAACACATCGACAAACTCGCCCTTGCGGTCGCGCGCCACGGGGGCGAGGATCATCAGCTTGGTGTCTTCGGGCAGCGCCAGTACGTGGTCGACCATCTCGCTGACGCTTTGCGACTGCAGCGGCAGGTCGTGTATGGGGCAGTAGGGCGTGCCGGCGCGGGCAAACAGCAGGCGAAGGTAGTCGTGAATCTCGGTCACCGTGCCGACGGTAGAGCGCGGGTTGTGGCTGGTGGCTTTTTGCTCGATGGAAATCGCCGGCGACAGGCCTTCGATCATGTCCACATCGGGTTTGTCCATCAGCTGCAAAAACTGCCGCGCGTAGGTGCTCAGGCTTTCAACATAACGGCGCTGGCCCTCGGCATACAGGGTGTCAAACGCGAGCGATGACTTGCCTGAACCGCTCAAGCCGGTGATGACCACCAGCTGGTTGCGCGGAATATCGAGGTCGATATTTTTAAGGTTGTGCGTACGCGCCCCGCGAATGCTGATTCGCTGGGCCGCCATCACTTTCGCGAGGTATTTGCTGTCGTCAGGAGAGTTCAATTGAATGCAGGCGCCGCAAAACTCTCCATCATAGACGGGCAGGCGCTTTCAAGCACAATACCGGGTTACGCCCCTTTAAGAGCCTGTCGGACTTAGGAATCGTCGGCTGCAAATCGACCGCAGCGGTCTATTTTTCGCCGCTTTCTTGACCCATATCCAGATATGGGCCTGCGAAATCGTCAAAAACTATCCTCGCTGGGGTCGATTTTCGCTCTCGACGACCTAAGCCCGACAGGCTCCTGGGACGGCGCTTTTTTGACTTTTTCCCGGTATCTGCCTTGACCGCGCCTTCCGCTACCCATCATTCCTACCCCATGACCGCCACTGAGCGGCGCGCCAGCGGCTCTCTGGCGGCGATTTTTGCCCTGCGCATGCTGGGGCTGTTTCTGGTGCTGCCCGTCTTTGCGCTGGAGGCCGCCCGTTACCCCGGCGGGGATGACCCGGCCCGCGTGGGGCTGGCCATGGGTATTTATGGCCTGACGCAGGGCATTTTGCAGATTCCCTTTGGCATCGCCTCTGACTGGTGGGGCCGCAAACGGGTGATGGTTGCCGGGCTGGTGATGTTCGCGCTGGGCAGTTTTGTGGCCGCCTGGGCGCCCGATTTGAACTGGCTGATCATTGGCCGATCCATACAGGGCGCAGGCGCCATTTCAGCCGCCGTCACGGCCATGCTGGCCGACCTGACACGCGACGAGGTGCGCACCAAGGCCATGGCTTTGGTCGGCAGCAGCATTGCGCTGATGTTTGCGCTGTCGCTGGTGCTGGCGCCCACGCTGGCGGGCTATATCGGCCTGCACGGCCTGTTTGCGCTGACCGGTTCGCTGGCGCTGGCTGCGATTGCTGCCGTGATCTGGTGGGTACCGCCCGAGCCGCTGGTACACAAGGACAGGCCGCGCGGCAGCGTCATCGAAGTGCTGAAGGACGTGCCGCTGCTGCGCCTGGATTTCGGCGTCTTCATATTGCATGCGGTGCAACTGGCCATGTGGGTCGCCATACCGGCCATGCTGGTGGCCGCCGGCCTGGACAAGGCGCGCCACTGGCAGGTCTACCTTCCCGCCGTGCTGCTGTCTTTTGCGGCGCTGGGCATGGTGCTTTTTCCGCTGGAGCGTCGCGGTTACCTAAGGGCCGTGTTTCTGTGGGCCATCGGCATTATTTTTGTCGTGCAACTGGGGCTGTTGATGGTCTCCGGCATGGCCGTGTCCAGCCTGGGCCTGCTGTCTGCGCTGCTGTTTCTGTTTTTCTGCGGCTTCAATGTGCTGGAGGCGACCCAGCCCAGCCTGGCCTCGCGTGTGGCACCTGCGCATGCCCGTGGCGCGGCGCTGGGCGTGTACAACACGCTGCAGTCGCTGGGCTTTTTTGCCGGCGGCGCGATAGGCGGCTGGATCACCAAGGCGCATGGCGTGCAGGGGCTGTTTATCGTTTGTGGCGGGCTGATGCTGCTGTGGCTGATAGTCGCCTGGCCCATGAAGGCACCTGGCAGGCCTGTTTCAGGCTCGGCCAGTTAAACTGTCAAAAACACCGCAAGTTCTGGAGAAACTCATGGCCTCAGTCAATAAAGTCATCATCGTCGGCAACCTGGGCCGTGACCCGGAAACCCGCTCTTTCCCCAATGGCGACCAGGTGGCCAACGTCACCATCGCCACGACAGACCGCTACAAGGACAAGACCAGCGGCGAGATGAAGGAAATCACCGAATGGCACCGCGTGAGCTTCTTCGGCCGCCTGGCTGAAATCGCAGGCCAGTACCTGCGCAAGGGTTCACAGGTCTATGTTGAAGGCAGCCTGCGCACGCGCAAGTGGACCGACAAGGACGGCATCGAAAAATACAGCACCGAAATCCGCGCCGACAGCATGCAGATGCTGGGCAGCCGCCAGGGCATGGGCGGTGGTGGTGGCGGCGGAGATGATGGCGGCTACGACGCGCCCCAGCAGCGTAGCGCACCTGCAGCCCGCGCACCGGCTGCTGCACCGCGCCAGGCACCTGCAGCAGCGCCCGCAAAATCGTCCAGCGGCTTTGATGACATGGATGACGACATCCCGTTTTGAGTTGGTCATCGCAGCAACAAAAAAGCCCGCAGATGCGGGCTTTTTCTTTGGGTATCGTCAGATCAGGTGAGGATCAGGCTGTGGCAGCCTCTTCCATCTCGAACCGGTCGCCAAAATCAAAATAGTCGTCGTGGGTGAAGCCGCCTTCGTAGTACTGGATCTCCCACCAGTTGTGGTCCAGGTCTTCGAAGTAGAACGAGTACACGCCGTGCATGTCCTGCACGTCCAGCACCTGGCGTATCTTGTATTTGTCCTTGTACTGCAGGCAGCGTGCATGAGCCTGATCGACTTCTTCTTTCGACTGCACATCAAGGCCCCAGTGGTTGAGCACGTTGCACGGGTGGATCTGGTCGCCGACCTCGACGCACACGATGTGAAAGCGCATGCCGAGGCGTACTGCCATGGCCGGCTTGGCGTGGCGAACACATTCAAGGCCGAGGAACTCTTCATAAAACTTGCGTGACTCGGCCAGGCTGAAACATTCCAGCGTACCGTGACCCAAAACATAGGGCTTGAGGATGGAGTCGCGCGGCTCGGGGTCCACGCGGCAATTTTCGGGAAGGGGGCTGTCAGACATTGCTGGTCTCCATGGGTTGGTTTGTCGTGGTATTCGCCGCATTCGCTGTGTTTGCGCGCGCCTTGTCGGCTTCGCTGACAAAAGAGTCGGCAAAAAACTGGTCGTCGGGCAGGCCACAGAGCTTGACGAAATCACGCCGGGCAGCATCGACCATCAGCGGCGCGCCGCAGGCGTAAACCTGGTGCCCGGTGAGCTTGGCGATGTCTTCAATCACCGCGTCGTGCACAAAGCCCTGGCGGCCCCGCCATGCGCATGCTTCGGTGGCATTGCTCAGTACCGGGGTGTAGTGAATGTGCGCGTGCTCCCTGGCCCACTGCGTGGCGAGCTCATGCATGTAGATGTCTTCGCGCTTGCGGCCACCCCAGTACAGGTGGATGGGGCGCGTCATGCCCTTCTGCAGGCTGTATTCGACGATGGACTTGATGGGGGCAAAGCCTGTGCCCGACGCCAGCATGACCATGGGCTTGTCGCTCTTCTCATCGAGGTAGAAAAAGCCGTGCGGCGCTTCGACCCTCAGCAGGTCGCGCAGCTTCATGCTGCTGAACACCTTGTCCGTGAACACACCGCCGGGCATGTGGCGCACGTGCAGCTCGATCTGGCGCAGGCCTTCGGTGGTGGGTGCCGACGCGATGGAATACGAGCGCCTTGCACCATCGGGCAGCGGCAGGTCAATGTATTGGCCAGCCAGATATTTCAGCGGCTCGTTGGGCGGCAGGCCCAGCGTGATCTGCATGACATCAGGCGCGAGTCTGTCGAGCTTCATCACGCGCGCAGGGAATTTCGTGGCAGGTGCCTGGCCGAGTTCGATTTCGTCGGCCTCGATCACGCAATCACTGCGTGGCGTGGCGGCGCACAGGTGTGCATAGCCCAGCGCCTTGTCGGCATCGGCAAGGTAATTGGAATTGACGTTGCCGATATCGACCTGGCCTTCAACAACACGGCCACGGCAGGTGCGGCAGACACCCGAGCGGCAGCTGTAGCGCAGTGAAATGCCGTTGGCAAGGCCTGCCTTGAGGATGTCGGTGGTGCTCGCGCAGGTAAATGTTTTGCCGCTGGGGCTTAGTGTGATGGTGTAAACGGCAGACGCAGTAGAGGACATATAAGGATATTAAAAGTGCGGCCAGAAAACGTCCAACAACAAAACATGATTTGCCCCATGCGCCATGCAAATGTGGAGCTTGCCAGATGGCGCCACATCACTGGCGCACATGACGCGTATTTGAATTTCAGGCTGGACCACGATGCACCGGCTCCCTAGAATTTCCCTGCAGACCAGGCCACATCCATAAATCCCGGAGACAACAAATGCCCGCCACGCTCATCAATGTGTTCATCGTTCCCGCCGACAGGGAGGAAGAATTTCTCACCAACTGGAAGAAGACCGCCAACTTTTTCCAGACCACACCGGACACCGGTTTCATCGAAACCCATCTGCACAAAAATACGGGCGCCGGCAACGGCACTTTCACTTTCATCAACATCGCCAGTTGGGATAGCGCTGAGCACTGGAAGAAGTCGCATGACGCTTACGCGCCGACCGAGTATCTGATCCCAGGTGTGAAAGGCCACCCCTCGATTTACGAATGCATTGTTGACCTGGTGGGGGCGGGCCGTACCGGAAGCGGTGGTGCGTTTCTGAGCATGGCGAAAAAAGACTGACTGCCGGCGGGTGTTGGCCGCCAGCTTTGACAACGTCAGGCTGCAGCCTTGAGCACGTTCTTCAGCGTGCCAATGCCCTTGACTTCAATCTCTATCACGTCGCCGGCTTTCATGAACACAGGCGGCTTGCGGCCCACGCCCACGCCTGCAGGTGTGCCGGTCAGCAGGATGTCGCCTGGCTGGAAGGTGTACCACTTCGAGAAATAGGCGATGGTCTCGGCCAGCGTGAAGATCAGGTCGCTGATGGGCGCCTTCTGCATTTCCTTGCCATTGAGGCGTGTGACGATTTCAAGCGCGGTGACGTCGCCGATGTCATCCGCAGTGGCAAGCACCGGGCCCATGGGCGTGAAGGTATCGAACTGCTTGCCCATGATGTTGGTCTCCCAGGTCAGACGTGCGGGCCAGGCCTCTTTCGCTTCCCACACGTCTTTCACCCAGTCGCGTGCCGACACATCATTGGCCGCCATGTAGCCGGCCACGTGGCTCATGGCGTCTGCTGCGCTGACGCGGTGGCAGATCTTGCCGAACACAACCGCCAGTTCTCCTTCGTAATCGATATGGCCCGACGCATCGGGCGGCACGCTGATGGACACGCCGGATCCGACGATGGAGTTCACGCTTTTCAGGAAGCCCGTGGGTTTGGAGGGCGTGGGTGTGCCTGCCATTTCAGCGAGGTGGGACTTGAAGGCCAGGCCGGCCGCAACGATCAGGCGCGGATTGGGCACGGGCGTCAGCAGGCGGGTATCGGCGCCTGTCAGTGCTCCTGCTTCGCGAAGTTGTGCGAGTTCTGCGGGGGAGGCGGCTTCAACACGTTTGACCAGTTTTTTTACCACAGCCAGGCCTTCGGCGCCGGATTCGAGGATGTCGCGCACGGTTCCCGGAATCCAGCTTTCAAGCGTGCCGGCTTTGGCGGCCTTGGCCAGGTGAAGGATCTCGCCTGATGCCAGCATGGCGCCGGGTGAGCCGGATGTTGTGTTGTTGATGGTGACGAGTTTCATGGTGTGTTCCGGGAGATTTCGTTCTTGATGGCGCGTGGTGTATCAGTTCATTCTTCAGCAGTGAAGCCAGATGCCCTGATCACCGGCCCCCACGCAGCAAGGTCTGTCTTGATGAGTTCGGCAAAGCTTTGCGGCGTGCCTTGTGCGGCCTCCATGCCGAACTTTGCATAGGTGTCCTTGAGCTCCTGCGACTTCAGCGCATCGTTGATCGCCGTTGCGGCCTTTGCCACGATGGCGGGTGGCGTCGCGGCGGGCATCAGGACGCCGAGCCACACTTCTGCGACCACATCCTTGAAGCCCAGCTCGACCATGGTCGGCACATCGGGCATGAACTTGTTGCGTTGCGCGCCGGTGGTGGCCAGAACACGCAGCCGGCCCGACTTGAGTTGCGGCAACACTTCGCCGACCGGGTTGAAGCTGGATGCAATCTGCCCGCCCATGAGGTCCTGCAGCGCTGGCGCACCGCCCTTGTAAGGTACGTGCAGGATGGGAATGCCGGCAGCTTTCGAAAACATCAGGCCTGCGAAATGAGGCGTCGCGCCTGCAGATGTGGATGCATACGCGGCCTGCCTGGGGTTGGCCTTGCACCAGGCTATAAAGTCAGCCGGTGTCTTCACGCTTTCAGGCACAGTGGGGCCGACGATAAAGGCCAGCGATGTTTTGGCGCAGACGGCGACCGGTGCGAAATCCTTGATGGGGTCGTAGTTCAGCTTGCGAAAGCTGTGCGGGTAGATCGTCATCGCAAAATCTGTGGTGAACAGCATGGTCGTGCCGTCCGGCGGGCTGTTTTTCACATATTCGACGGCCAGCCTCGCTGCTGCGCCCGGCCTGTTCTCGACCAGCAGCCCTGCAGGGTAGCTGCCGCGTATTTTTTCGGCCAGGCTGCGCGCGGCCACATCAGTGCCGCCCCCGGGGGGAAAGCCGACGATGATGCGGGTCATTTTGTCCTGCTGCGCAGCAGCTGTGCCGGGCAGGACCAGTGCGGGAATGGCCACCCCGGCGGATGCGGCGATGAGATGCCTGCGATTGATCATGAATTTGTCTCCTTGTATCCAGCCAGAATTTAAAGGCCTGGATCGATTTGCGAAAGATGGCAGGACTTGCGCTGCGATATCAGAAACACATCGCATTTTTTAGGGTTAACCACGAGATCCCCGCAGTCGCACCTTACTTGACCAGCTTGCCGTTGCGGTTGAGCAGGGTGATGTCTACAAAACGTGAGCCGTGGTGTTTGTAGGGCCCGAACTCAACAACGTAGTTGCCCAGGTCCATGTTCTTGATGCTTTCAATCGCATCCATCAACCTTTCACGCGTCAGGTCGCGGCCGGTTTTTCTGAGGGCCTCCACCATCATGCGGGCAGATACATGTCCCCATAGCCCGAGGTGGGTGAAGTCCGAGGAGCCCCGGCTCTTTCCGACCGACTGGTATTCACGTACCAGCGGGATTGCCGATGTCGTCGGGAATGGAACAATCTGCGACACGACGAGGCCGTTGCTTTTCTCGCCAAGCTGTTTGAAAAGAATGTCGGTGCCGACACCTGAAAAAGCCAGCAGCAGGGCAGCAGAGCCAATGGACGTGTGTCGTGCCGTGCCCGGGTGGCATGCGCGCAGGTCGGCATGCGGGCAAGTGCCGCGGGGTTTTGTCAATGCGTTGTCTCCTTTTCTTGTTGCGAGCAATACGCGCTGCGGGATACGGATTGATCCCGTCTGCCTTCGGCGTTCATTGGCCCGCTCAGGGTTTTGCAGATTAATGGCCGTCAGCTATTAAATGCAAAGGCAATCAAATTTTTACAGATTTTGAAGGCGCATATTTTCTTCGCCAATCCAATGGCTTTGTATTTTTTTGCAATTTTCATTGGTAAATTGGCATGATTTAAGCCCCTTGGTGATTAAAACCTAGGGTAACTCCTCATAAAATTAGATGCAAATGCAAATAACATTTCTGCAAATAAATATGTCACCAACACGGTCGTTTTAAAAGGAGACTTCATGAATTCACTCGCTGACCTGCCTGTGGCCATACGCGCCAACGAAGATTTCGCTTGGGCGCCCGGGCGCTTCTCCCCCGTGCCTGGCGCGCCGCCACTCTCGACAATCATGGCTGCAGCTACCGGGCTCCGCCCCTATCTCCGCGAGCGCGCCCGCCAGACCGAAGAAGATCGCCGTGTGTCCGATGAGTCCACAGCGCTCTTTCGCAAGGCGGGCTTTTTCAAGCTCATGCAGCCTTCGCGTTATGGCGGCTATGAATACGGCTTCACGGCGTTCACCGATGTGATCAGTGAACTGGGCCGTGCCTGTACGTCGTCATCATGGGCCTGTTCGCTGGGGGCGATTCACCAGTGGCTGGTGGGCACCTTTCCCGTTGAGGCCCAGGATGACGTCTGGAAAGACGACCCTGATGCCATCGTCTGTGTGTCTTATGCCCCTGTCGTGAGGGCCGAGCGCGTACCGGGCGGCTATATGGTCGAAGGCAAATGGATGTGGGCCTCGAATGTCGACAACTCGCAGTGGGCCATGCTGGGCGTGCAGTTGCCCAGCGACGACGGCAAGACCGCGCAGGCCGGGTTTTTGCTGGCACCGCGCAAGGACTGGGAGATCGAAGACACCTGGTACATGGCAGGGCAGTCAGGCACCGGGTCCAAGACGGTGGTTATCAGCAAGAAGACGTTCATTCCCGAGCATCGCAAGCTGACCTTTGCAGAAGCATCGTCCAACATGCCGCCGGGATGTGAGGTCAACCAGAACCCGATTTACCGCATCCCCTTCCTGTCGGCTGTTCCGGTGTGCCTGGTGTCGCCATTGCTGGGCACTGCGCAAGGCGCGATTGATGAGTTTGTGGATATGGCGGGCGCGCGTGTGACACGCGGTGCGGTTGCTGGTGGTGGCAATCGCCTGAGTGAGTTCTTCCCGGTCCAGTCCCGACTGGCTGAAGCCAGTGCCAGCCTCGACGCTGCGCGCCTGCTGATCTACCGCGACACCGCCGGTGTTGAGCAGATGGCCGCAGACGGCCGCATCATCACGATGGAAGAGCGCATCCGCAACCGGCGCGACCATGCCTTTGCCGCGAAGCTGTCACGCGATGCGGTGGAAGCGGTTTTTGCAAGCGTGGGCGGTGGCGGCCTGGCGCTTGACCAGCCGCTGCAGCGCATGTGGCGTGATGCCAATGCCATCTCGCGCCACATCAGCCTGAACTGGGATGCCGTGTCATCCATGGTGGGGCAATACCTGCTGGGCATGGAGCCCAAGGGCCAGTACTGATCCGACATGCCTGCCGCATACCTTTCTGCTGCTGGCATCAAACAAAAATCGAAGACTTTCAACAGGAGATATCAGATGAACGGAAAAATCGGTCTGGAAGAGCATTTTGCGATTCCGGAGACGCTGCAGGATTCGGCGGGTTTTGTGCCGGGGGAATACTGGAAAGAACTCAGCAAGCGCTTGCTCGACATGCAGGAATACCGCCTGCGCGAGATGGATGCCAACGGCATGGAGATGATGATCCTGTCGCTCAACGCGCCTGCGGTTCAGGCCATTCCGTCACCGCAGAAGGCAAACGAGATTGCCATGCGTGCGAATGACTTTCTCGCCGAACAGGTGGCCAAGCGCCCGACGCGCTTCCAGGCATTTGCCGCCCTGCCGCTGCAGGACCCTGACATGGCCACGCGCGAGATGGAGCGTTGCGTCAAACAACTGGGATTCAAGGGCGCGCTGGTCAATGGCTTCTCGCAAACCAACACACCCGAGAACTGTGTGTATTACGACGCGCCGCAGTTTGCCGGTTTTTGGGATGTCGTTGAAAAGCTGGATGTGCCTTTTTACCTGCATCCACGCAACCCGATTGGTGCCTGGGCCCAGATCTATGACGGCCACCCCTGGCTGATGGGCCCGACCTGGGCGTTTGGGCAGGAGACGGCGGTACACGCCTTGCGCCTGATGGCTTCAGGCCTGTTCGACAGGCATCCCAAACTGCAGATCATTCTTGGGCACATGGGTGAAGGCCTGCCCTACAGCATGTGGCGCATAGACAACCGCAACGCCTGGGTTGAACTCCCAAAGACCTACCCCGCCAAAAAGACTTTCGGCGAGTATTTTCAGAACAACTTTTACATCACCACCTCGGGCAACTTCCGTACGCAGACGCTGATCGACGCGATGCTGGAGATTGGTGCCGACCGCATCCTGTTCTCGACGGACTGGCCTTTTGAGAATGTGGACCATGCGGCGAAGTGGTTCGATTCGGCTTCCATCAGCGAGGCTGACCGCCTGAAGATAGGCCGCACCAACGCTGCCCAGCTGTTCAAGCTGGACATCTGATGGTGTGAGGGGCTCGGTTGCCAGTTCACGGAGTCCCGCACGCAGATCAGTGAATGCAAATTAAAAAATACCGGAGACAAATATGACATCTTTCACCACGCGCCGCAAACTCGGCCTGTTCGCAGCGGCCTTCGCCGCAACTCTGGGTCTTGGCCTGAGCACCCCAGCTCTCGCCCAGGCCTGGCCCAACAAACCCGTGCGCATGATCGTGCCCTTCCCGGCAGGCGCCACTCCGGACGTCATCGCCCGACTTGTCGCAGACAGGCTGGGCACCGCCTGGGGCCAGAGCGTCATTGTCGACAACCGCCCCGGCGCAGGCGGTATTCCCGGCATGAGCGCCCTGGTGCGCTCCGCCAATGACGGCTACACCATAGGTTTTATCCCCGCAGCAGTCCTTACCCTGACGCCCGAGCTCTACAAGAACCCCCAGTTCAACCCCGATACCGATATCGTTCCCGTCGCAGCGGTCGGCACCAGTCCCATGATGATCGTGGTCAACGCCAATTCAGACATCAAGAGCATGGCCGACCTCGTCAAGGCATCAAAGGCCCAGCCCGGAAAGCTCACCTTTGCCGCAGCCCAGCTCAATTCCGTCCCCCACCTGACCGGTGAAATGCTCGGCAAGGCCATGGGCGCGCCCATGATGGTGGTGCCCTATACCGGGTCCCCGCAAGCGATAACCGCACTGCTGTCCAATGAGGCCGTGGTCACCATTGACGGCATGGCGGCACTGGTGCCCAACGTCAAGGCCGGCAAGTTCAGGGCGTTGGCCGTGATGTCCAAAGAGCGCCTGCCGGGCTTTGAATCAGTGCCAGTGGCTGCAGATACCGTCAAGGGCATCGAGTCGATAGGCTGGTTCTCGATTTACGCACCGACGGGCACGCCCCAACCGGTGGTGGACAAGGTAAATGCCGACATCAACAAGATTGTGATGACGCCGGACCTGGTGGCACGCTTTGCGGAACTGGGTGTGTACCCCAAGACCGGCACGCCGAAACAGCTGGGCGAGTTTGTGACCGAGCAGCGCGGTGTGTGGAAGAAGGTTGTGACTGACCTGAAGCTGCAAGCCCAATAAGCTGCGCGGGCATTTCGACAATCTGTTGCCCGCGCTGTGTCATGAACGTCGCCGCCTACTCTTCGTGGTCAAGCGGCGCCATGTTGTCGTATAGCAGCTTGAGCATGTCGCGCAACTGGTCGGCCTGGGCGCTGCTGAAGCCGTTCAGTGATACACGTTCGTAGAGCTGGGCAATCGGTATGAGTCGCTGGGTGACGTCCATGCCTTCAGGCGTCAGGCTTAACGCCAGTGCGCGTGCGTCGTCGCCAGATCTTTCCCGGATCAGCAGGCCGCGCTGCATCATGCCATCCACCACCCGTGAAAGGGTGGAGGGCTCGGTTGATGTGTTGAGGGCAACTTCCGACAAGCGCTGGTGCGGTTTGTGGCTCAGCGTTGAACACACCCGCCATTCCGTCAGCGTCATGTTGAATTTGCGCATCTCGCGGGTAAAGGACTGGCCCATACGTACGCCTGCCCTTGCGATCAGGTACGGAATGGAGTTCTGCAAGTCGTTGTCGAGTACCGGTCCCGAGGCCGCGCGAGGCCTGATCGTGCGTTTGACGGCGGGCTCTTTTAAAGGTGATCGTGCGGGCGTAGTCGATTTTTTGGGCATGGTTGAATGTACCAGTGCTTGCAGGTGATGTTTCAAATTCGGCACTAACAAGTTGTAGTCGCAATCGTTTTCGATAAAAAAATCAGCGCGATGGCAACGGAAACAGCAGTTTTATTGCTGATTTTGAGAGTGTGAACTGGTATGCCAGCGAGGGCTGGCCTTCATTTTCCGGAAGGTAATTTATGTATTCATGGGCTCCGATTACAGGTGACGCACCGCAGACGATGGATGCGCAACGCTTTCGCAGGGCGCTGGGCTCTTTTCCGACAGGCATTTGCCTGGTCACCACGATTGCGGAAGACGGCAAGCGCGAGGGGATGACGATCAACTCGTTTGCATCGGTCTCTCTGGCACCTCCGCTGATACTCTGGAGCATCCGCGATGACGCCAGGAGTTCGGATGCGTTCCTCACGTCACGGACATTTATCCTGAGTGTTCTTGCCGCCGACCAGGCACAACTGGCCATGCATTTCGCCAAGCCCGCCCCTGACAAGTTTGAGAGCCATGAGGAGGCTTTCGAGCCGGGCATAGGTGGCTGCCCCCGGCTCAAACGCAGTGTGGCCACGTATGAATGCAGCGTGTACTCGCGCCACCAGGAAGGTGATCACACGATACTGCTGGGCCGGGTGCAGGAGTTCAGTGTCGAAGATCAGGCGCCCCTGATGTTCCACGCGGGCAAGATGGGTTCGATGAAAGAGCTGGCAACTGCCGGGGAATGAGGCATGTGTTTGCTATTCATTGGCGCCTGACACCTCACAGGTGGGGTCCAGTCAAGCTGTAGATACCAGCTTGATGGTTGCCGTCGCAGCCATGCGGGTGCCTGAATGGGTTAAGGCTGATGGCTTACGGCAAATGTGTGCTTTTGCTTACAAAGCCGTCAAAGGCGGCGCGCAAGTTCATGGGTAGCATCAGGGCAGGTGGCTTGCAGGTTTGACCGAGGGGGAAAATCCCGCAAGCCAAAATACAAGAATGCACCATCTGCAGAACTCCAGAAAATGAAAAAAATACTTTCGCGCCGCTTTGCCCTGTGCGCCTCAGCCTTGATGCCAGCGCTGTTTGCAATGAATTTGGCTCATGCCATAGGGGGAACTGAGCCTCTGGTGGACATCCTGAATGCCCCGGGTAGCGCCGGCCTGGGCTTTGTAACGCGTGTCGAGACCTCACCCTATGTGGGTGGTGGAACCCGTTATGACCTGCTTCCGGTTTACCTCTACGAGGGTGACCGGCTCTTCCTGCACGCCAACAGGGCGGGCATCAAGCTCATCAATGAAGGTGATCGCATCAAGACCGGCACAGGCCAGCGGCTTGACCTTTTTGTGGAACAGCGGCTGGAGGGCCATCCCATAGGCGACAACCTTCCCCCCAGCCTGGCGGGCATGGCACCGCGTGACTCGGGCATAGACCTGGGGCTTTCCTACCGTTACGGCCAGCGCTGGGGCACGCTCCAGGCGGAGCTGGTCCGTGATGTCGGCAACACCTCGCGGGGCAGCGAGGCGCGGTTGGGCTACAGCTACGACTGGCGCTCGGGTGCGCTGCTGTTGCGGCCCACCATCAGCGTCTCGCTTCGCGATGCCAAACTCAACAATTATTACTACGGCGTCACGGCGGCCGAAGTCATTGGCGGTCGGCCAGCCTATGCGCCCGGCTCCGGGGTCAACACACAAATCGGCTTGTACGCCTCCTACGACATCTCGCAACGCTGGCGCCTGCTGGGCGGCGTGTCGGCCACTTACCTGGACAAGACCATACAGAACAGTCCTATCGTGCAAAAGCGCGTGCTGCCTGCGGTTTATATTGGTGCGGCCTATGACTTCGGCGGCCACAAACGCGAGTGGTCGGAAGAGAACTCTCCAACCTATGTGAAGGTGCTCTACGGCAAGGCGACTGAACCGAATTGCCATCTCGCCAGAATCATCACGGCACGCTGCCTGAGCACGGCCAGCACCAACCCGACCTACATCAGCGGCATACAGGTGGGCAAGCCTTTCATCAACAACCTCAACGGCTGGCCGCTGGACATTTCTGGCCATGTCGGTCTCACCCACCATGATGATCGTGGGCTGCAGTCGAATGGCGTTCAGCTTGACGCCTTCATGAAGGCCACATACACAGGCTTTCCGTGGAGCGACAGGGTCAAGACCCGTCTGGGCCTGGGTGTCGGGTTGTCGCTTGCGCAGCGCGTGCCCTATACCGAAGTCAGCAGCCAGGTCGGCAAAACCACTTCACGGCTGTTGAATTACCTTGACCCGACCATTGACATCAGCCTGGGTGACCTGATTGGCTCACGTGCACTGAAGAACACCTATATCGGTTTTGGCGTGTCGCACCGCTCCGGCATTTTTGGTGCATCGCGGCTGCTGGGCAATGTGAACGGCGGCTCGAATTACCTCTACACCTACCTCGAAACCTCGCTGTAGGGCGAGGGTCCTAGCGCGCGGCTGTCAATGCTGGCGTCCGGGCATGGCTTGAACCGGGGAGTGCTTCGGGACTGTTCTTCACATTGCTGGAGGCAATCACCCCGCCGCCCAGGCAGACATCGCCCCGGTACAGCACGGCGGACTGTCCTGGCGTGACCGCCCACTGGGCGTCCGGGAAGTTCAGCTCGCAGGTGTGTGGCCCGCTTTGTAGCAGTTCGCAGGGTGCATCTGCCTGGCGGTAACGCGTTTTTGCTGCCAGCGCACCCGGCCCGGGTGCGCTGCCTGCGACCCAGCTGCAATCCTGTGCATGCAGCTGTGTGGATTTCAGCCACGGGTGATCATGGCCCTGCACCACCCAAAGGGTATTGCTGTCCATGTCCTTTCGTGCCACAAACCATGGTTCGTGTTCACCTACACCGCGCTGGCCGCGTGCCTGTGCGGCTTTGAGGTCTGCCCCCCTGGCTTTCACGCCGCCAATGCCCAGGCCCTGGCGCTGGCCCAGGGTGTAAAAACTCAGGCCCACATGCTCGCCCAGCACCCGGCCGGTGTCGCTTTTGATGGGTCCAGGCACTTTGGCAATGTAGCGGTTGAGGAAGTCCCTGAAAGGCCTTTCGCCGATAAAACAGATGCCTGTCGAATCCTTCTTTTTGGCGTTCGGCAAACCTATCTCTGCCGCGATGCGCCGCACCTCGGTCTTGTGCAACTCGCCTACGGGAAAGAGCGTCTTTGACAATTGAGCCTGATTAAGGCGATGTAAAAAATAACTCTGGTCCTTGGCGGGATCCAGCCCCTTGAGCAGCTCGTGCAGGCCGGTGTTTTCGTTCAGTCTGACCCTTGCATAGTGTCCAGTGGCGATTTTTTCTGCGCCCAGCCGCATGGCGTGGTCCAGAAATGCCTTGAACTTGATCTCCGCATTGCAGAGGATGTCGGGATTGGGCGTGCGTCCCGCCTGGTACTCGCGCAGGAACTCGGCAAAGACGCGGTCCTTGTAGTCGGCAGCAAAATTGACGTGCTCGATCTCGATGCCAATCACATCGGCGACGGCGGCTGCATCCACAAAATCAACGTTGGACGAGCAGTATTCGCTGTCATCGTCATCTTCCCAGTTCTTCATGAAGATGCCGATGACTTCGTGACCCTGCTGTTTGAGCAGCCAGGCTGTCACGGCGGAGTCCACGCCTCCGCTCAGGCCCACGACGACACGCTGTTTTGGCGAGGATGTTGGCATTGATGCAAGCATTCAGGGCCTGTTCCCACTATTTTCAGGAGTGCGAACGCGGTGAAAACTGGGCCAATCAAGGCGCGAGACGACGGCAAGGCTACTGCCTTGCCTAGGAGTGCAACGCCGAGTGGCGCTGTTTTCACCCCGTTCCCTACGGGTTGTGATCAAAAAGGCCGTGCGCGGCGTTGCAAAGCCTTGCCGGGGTAGACCCCGGCAGCGTTTTGCGCCTTGCGCACAGCCTTTTTGACTCACAACGCATCTCCTGAAAATAGTGGGAACAGGCCCTAATTATCCGCGCCTGTCAAAAGCCCCGGCAGGTGTCCGGAATGGGCGCTGGGTCGCGTTTGCTATGCGTTGTGGAGCGCGACGGACGGGTCCGTGGTGATGAGTTCCAGCGGGTAACGCCTGCCGGCGAGGTAATCCTCTACACAGCGAAGCAGCAAAGGGCTGCGGTGCGTGTCTGGCTCAGCCTTGAGTTCGTCGATGTCCATCCATACCGTGCGAACAATCCCTTCATCCAGAGCCTGGTCCGGCATATGCTCGCCAAGCTCGCCGCAAAACGCGAACCGCAGGTAGGTGATGTCCAGCGGCTCTTCTGTTGCAGAACCCGTGCGTTCAAAACGTGACAGGTAAACGCCGACGATGGCCGTCGGCTTGAAGTGAAAGGCGGTTTCCTCAAGGGTTTCGCGTATGCAGGCATCCAGCGGGCTTTCCCCGGGGTCCAGGTGCCCGGCAGGGTTGTTGATCTTCAATCCGTCGCGGGTTTGCTCTTCGACCAGCAGGAATTTCTGTACGCCATCAATGGTGCGTGCGATGACCGCTGCGACCGTGACGTTGGGTTTCCATCGTAAGTTCATGGGGAAATTATCGGTTTGGTTTTTGACGATTGAATGATGTGATGTGGCGGGGAAAATCCCCGGGCAAAGCTGGTGCGCAGGTGTTCGACAAAACACTGCACGGCCTTGGGAACCTGAGGTGACCACGGCCTCAGCGCATAGATGCGTTCGCCGAAAAAGCCCTGGACTTGCCAGTCTGGCAATACGGGGATCAGTTGCGGATGCCGGCCGGCTGCCGGGACACTGAAGTCGGGTAGAAGACCGATTCCCAGGCCGGCAAGCAATGCATCACGCAGTACCTCGCTGTTATTGGCTTTGAGAATGCCCCTGACATTGACGCCTACCAGCTCGGCGGGTGCCTTGCGTTTGCCTGGTCTTGCGAATGTCCAGTTGCCTGCATGGCCGCCAAGGTACAGCAGGCAGTCATGTGCTGCCAGATCAGACGGGTGTTTGGGCGTGCCATGACGCTTGAGGTAGTCGGGGCTTGCCAGCAGGATGGAGCGCGTTTCACACAGGGTCCAGGCCACATGGGTCTCGGGCGGGGTGCTGGTGTGGCGTATGGCCAGGTCAAAGCCCTCATTGGCCAGATTGACAAAACGGTCTGTGAGTTCAAGCTCTATCTGGATCTCCGGGAAGCTTCTGAGAAAGCCTGCAACACACGGTGCCAGATGTTGCCGCCCTAGCGCTACGGGCGCGGTGACCCGAACCAGTCCGCGCGGCGTGCCCGCCAGGTCACGTGCGGCGCTGTAGCTGTCGCTGATCTGCGTGAAGGCCGGCAGCATGTCATTGACCATCTGCTGGCCAGCCTCGGTCAGGCCGACGGAGCGGGTGGTGCGGCGCACCAGTGAAACTCCTGCAGAACGCTCCAGCTCACTGATGCGCATGCTCGCCGACGCCTTGGAGACGCCCAGGCGCCTGGCGGTTTCGGTAAAGCTGCGGGTGGCGGCCAGCACCGTCAGCAGGTGCAGGTCGGCCACCAGCGGTGCAATCTGGTCAGCGGACATGCAGCATTATTGTTCATTTTATTGAACAATGAAGTCAACAAACATGGGGTTATCAAATTTGCCGCCCCGCCATAGACTGGCGCGGTGGGGTTTTCGGCCCCAGTGCCTCCCCCGAGACAAACACCCTAGCCAAGGACAAATCATGAGTGCATCACCCACGGCCATCGGCCATTACATCAATGGCCGCGCAGTCGCCGGCACCTCCGCCCGCAGCCAGGATGTTTTTAACCCGGCCACCGGCGCTGTCACCGGTCAGGTGGCGCTGGCAGGCCTGAAAGATGTGGATGCTGCCGTTGCCGCCGCGCAGGCTGCGTTTCCCGCCTGGAGCGACCTGCCACCACTACGCCGTGCGCGCGTGATGTTCAGGTTTCTGGAACTGCTTAATGCCAACAAGGACAAGCTGGCCCACATGATCACGGCCGAGCACGGCAAGGTGTTCACTGACGCCCAGGGCGAGGTTGCCCGTGGCATAGACATTGTCGAATTTGCCTGCGGCATCCCGCAGCTGCTCAAGGGCGACTTCACCGACCAGGTTTCTACCGGCATAGACAACTGGACGATTCGCCAGGCGCTTGGCGTGGTGGCCGGCATCACGCCGTTCAACTTCCCGGTGATGGTGCCCATGTGGATGTTCCCGGTCGCGATTGCCGCCGGCAACACCTTTGTGCTCAAGCCCAGCCCGATTGACCCCAGCCCCAGCCTGTTCATGGGTGAGCTGCTCAAGCAGGCAGGTCTGCCCGACGGTGTTTACAACGTGGTGCAGGGCGACAAGGAAGCCGTTGATGCCCTGCTGGTGCACCCGGATGTGAAGGCCGTGTCGTTTGTCGGTTCCACACCGATTGCCAACTACATCTACGAGACCGGCGCGCATCACGGCAAGCGTGTGCAGGCCTTGGGCGGCGCCAAGAACCACATGGTCGTCATGCCGGACGCCGACCTTGAGCAGGCTGTCGATGCTTTGATAGGCGCAGGTTATGGCTCTGCCGGTGAACGTTGCATGGCGATTTCCGTGGCGGTGCTGGTGGGGGATGTGGCCGACAGGCTGATTCCCATGCTCGAGGCCCGCGCCAAAACCCTGGTCATCAAAAACGGCACGAACCTGGATGCCGAGATGGGTCCCATCGTCACGTCGATTGCGCACAAACGCATCACCGGCTATATCGACACAGGCGTCGCTGAAGGTGCCAAGCTGCTGGTGGATGGCCGCACATTCACAGGTGCTGATGCGGGTGAAGGCTGCAGCAATGGCTTCTGGATGGGCGGCACGCTGTTTGACCACGTCACGCCTGACATGCGTATTTACAAGGAAGAAATCTTTGGCCCGGTGCTGGGTTGCGTGCGTGTGAAGGATTTTGCGGAGGCCGTGAACCTCATCAACGCCCACGAGTTTGGCAATGGCGTGAGCTGCTTCACGCGTGACGGCCACATCGCGCGCGAATTCTCGCGCCGCATCCAGGTCGGCATGGTGGGCATCAATGTGCCTATTCCTGTGCCCATGGCCTGGCACGGCTTTGGCGGCTGGAAGAAGAGCCTGTTTGGAGACATGCACGCTTACGGCGAAGAAGGCGTGCGCTTTTATACAAAGCAGAAGTCCATCATGCAGCGCTGGCCTGAGAGCATTGGCAAAGGGGCCGAATTCGTGATGCCAACGGCCAAATAAGGCCCCCACGTTCGTTCGCTTCGCGTAACTCTCTGCCCCCCGAGGGGGCCGTTCGCCTGTGGCCCGGCAGAGCCGGTTCCACGGCTCTGCTTGCGAAGATGTGGCCCCCACGCTTGTCACTGCGTGTACTGCGCTGCCCCCCGAGGGGGCCGCCCCGCCTGCGGCCCGGCGAAGCCGGTTCCGCGGCTCCTGCTTGCGAAGACCCCGCTTCGGTCAAGCGTTACATCTCCGCTGATTTGTTTCTGGGCGGTTTCTAGGGGGTGGTGACTATTTGGCCCGAAACTATCGGATACCCCGCCAAAAGCGTTAAAAAAGTCATGTAAGCTTCGCGACAGCTGCAAAATTGGCCGCCTGCGCCCATGCTGCAGACCACTTAATAACTAATGCACAGAGGAGAGACCCATGCTGATTGGGGTACCTGCCGAAATTACTGACGGCGAAACTCGCGTCGCTGTCACGCCTGAAACCGCCAAAAAACTCAAGGCCCAGGGCCACACCGTTCGCGTCCAGTCTGGCGCCGGTGTGGCTGCCAGTGTTCCTGATGAGGCCTACACCGCCGTGGGCGCCGAGATTACCGATGCAGCGGGCGCCTACGCCGCTGATATCGTGCTCAAGGTGCGTTGCCCGCTCGATAGCGAAGTGGCCCATGCCAAAGCTGGCGGCGTCATCGTCGGCATGATGAACCCGTTTGACGCAGCCGGCCTTCAGCGACTGGCTGCGGCGCAACTGACATCCTTTTCCCTCGAAGCTGCTCCCCGCACCAGCCGTGCGCAAAGCATGGACGTGCTGTCGTCACAGGCCAACATCGCCGGCTACAAGGCCGTGATGATGGCCGCTGAAAAGTACCAGCGCTTCTTCCCCATGCTGATGACCGCTGCAGGTACTGTGAAAGCCGCGCGCGTCGTCATTCTTGGTGTTGGCGTTGCCGGCCTGCAGGCGATTGCGACCGCCAAGCGCCTGGGCGCCGTGATCGAAGCCAGCGACGTTCGCCCCAGTGTGAAAGAACAGGTCGAATCCCTGGGCGGCAAGTTCATTGACGTGCCTTACGAAACCGACGAAGAGCGCGAAGCCGCTGTCGGCGTCGGCGGTTATGCCAAACCCATGCCCCCGAGCTGGCTGGAGCGCCAGAAGCTTGAGGTCGCCAAGCGTGTGGCGCAGGCAGACATCGTGATCACCACCGCGCTCATCCCCGGCCGCGCTGCACCCGTGCTGGTGACTGAAGACATGGTCAAGGCCATGAAACCTGGCAGCGTGATTGTTGACCTGGCCGCACCCCAAGGCGGCAACTGCCCGCTGACCGAGCCCGGCAAGACGGTCGTCAAGCATGGCGTGACGCTGATTGGCGAGACCAATGTGCCTGCACTGGTGGCGGCCGATGCCAGTGCGCTCTACGCTCGCAACCTGCTCGACTTTTTGAAGCTCATCATCACCAAAGAGGGTGCGCTCAACATCGACATGGCAGACGACATCGTGGCCGCCTGCCTGATGACACAGGCCGGTGAAGTCAAGCGCAAATAAGACGGAAAAGAAGACAAGAAGGAATCGACATGGAAGTCTCACACACCATCACCAACCTCATCATCTTTGTGCTGGCCATCTACGTCGGCTATCACGTGGTCTGGACTGTTACCCCCGCACTGCACACGCCGCTGATGGCCGTGACCAATGCGATCTCGGCCATCGTCATTGTGGGTGCGATGCTGGCCGCAGCGCTGACGGAAACGCCGCTCGGCAAGACCATGGGCTGGCTCGCTGTTGCGCTGGCCGCTGTCAATGTGTTCGGCGGCTTTCTCGTGACGCGGCGAATGCTGGAGATGTTCCGCAAGAAGGAAAAGAAGGTGCCCGCCGCTGATGCAGCTGGATCGGGAGTGGCCAAATGAGCATGAACCTCGTCACGCTGCTGTACCTCGTAGCTTCGGTCTTTTTTATCCAGGCGCTCAAGGGCCTGTCCCACCCCACCACATCAATTCGCGGCAACCTCTTCGGCATGGCCGGCATGACGATTGCCGTGGTCACTACAGGCGCACTCATCGTCCAGCTGTCCGGCGGCAAGAGCCTGGGCATGGTTTATGTACTGAGCGCCCTGGTTGTGGGCGGTGCAGCCGGAACGCTGATGGCCAAACGGGTTGAGATGACCAAGATGCCTGAACTGGTCGCCTTCATGCACAGCATGATCGGCCTGGCTGCGGTGTTCATCGCTGTGGCTGCGGTGGCC
The DNA here is from genome assembly GCA_965228025.1 of Polaromonas sp. Lineage (GTDB taxonomy): Bacteria > Pseudomonadota > Gammaproteobacteria > Burkholderiales > Burkholderiaceae_C > Polaromonas. Next base: position 30,088 of record CBDDGX010000008.1, read on the forward strand.
GAGCCTTACGCCTTCGGCATTGTCGAAAAAGGCCTGCCGATTCCTGCGGGCAACCGGCTTGAGCTCTTCCTCGGTGCCGCCATTGGCGCGATTACCTTCAGCGGCTCGGTAATTGCCTTCGGCAAGCTCAGCGGCAAATACAAGTTCCGCCTGTTCCAGGGTGCGCCGGTCACGTTCTCGGGTCAGCACATGCTGAACCTGGTGCTGGGGTTGGTCACCATCGGCCTGGGCCTGGTGTTTACCGCTACTGGCAACTGGACGGCATTTTTCGCCATGCTTGCGCTTAGCTTCGTAATGGGCGTGCTCATCATCATCCCGATTGGCGGTGCCGACATGCCGGTGGTGGTGTCCATGCTCAACAGCTACTCGGGCTGGGCTGCAGCGGGCATCGGTTTCTCGCTTAACAACGCCATGCTGATCATTGCCGGCTCGCTGGTTGGTTCGTCGGGTGCCATCCTCTCGTACATCATGTGCAAGGCGATGAACCGTTCCTTCTTCAACGTCATCCTGGGTGGTTTTGGTGGCGAAGCCGGCACGGCAGCTACCGGCGCCAAAGAGCAGCGCCCGGTCAAGTCGGGTTCTGCCGATGATGCAGCCTTCATCCTAGGCAATGCCGAGACCGTGATCATCGTGCCGGGCTACGGCCTTGCCGTTGCCCGTGCACAGCACTCGGTGAAAGAACTGGCACAAAAGCTCATCGACAAGGGCATCACGGTCAAGTACGCGATTCACCCTGTCGCGGGTCGCATGCCCGGCCACATGAACGTGTTGCTGGCCGAGGCCGAAGTGCCTTACGACCAGGTGCATGAAATGGAAGACATCAACGCCGAGTTCGGCCAGGCCGATGTGGCCATCATCCTGGGTGCCAATGATGTGGTGAACCCTGCGGCCCACGTCAAGGGCAGTGCAATTTATGGCATGCCGATTCTGGAGGCCTACAAGGCCAAGACCGTCATCGTGAACAAACGGTCGATGGCGGCAGGTTATGCAGGTCTGGACAACGAGCTCTTCTATATGGACAAGACCATGATGGTCTTTGGTGACGCGAAAAAAGTTATCGAAGACATGGGCAAAGCCATAGAGTGATGCCGAATACCCTGAAGAAGATTGCGGGAATTATTAGAGGGCTTCCCCTCCGTATTCCCTGCATTCCCTAGGGAAAACGCAATAGCCCCGCAGAGGGCGCGCCGTCAAAATGAGCGGTAGTCAACACAGGAATGGAGAAGACAAACATGAATGCAGCTACCCAGGACCGCCCCTGGCTCAAGGCCTACCCACCCGGAGTTCCCTCGGACATAGACGCGTCGCAGTACCCGTCGCTGGTGGGATTGATGGAAGAGAGCTTCAAGAAGAACGGCGCCAAGGTCGCCTACAGCTTCATGGGCAAGGACGTGACCTTCGGTCAGACCGACAGCCTGTCCGTTGCCTTCGGTGCCTACCTGCAAAGCCTGGGGCTGGCCAAGGGCGACCGTGTCGCCATCATGATGCCCAACGTGCCGCAGTACCCCATCACGGTGGCTGCGATATTGCGTGCCGGGTATGTGGTCGTCAACGTCAACCCGCTCTACACCCCGCGTGAGCTTGAGCACCAATTGAAGGACTCCGGCTCCAAAGCCATCGTCATCATCGAGAACTTCGCCAATACGCTTGAGCAGTGCATTGCGACCACGCCGGTCAAGCATGTGGTGCTCTGCGCCATGGGCGACCAGCTGGGTGTGCTCAAGGGCGCGCTGGTCAACTACGTGGTGCGCAACGTCAAGAAGATGGTGCCGGCTTTCAACCTGCCGGGTGCTGTGCGTTTTAACGATGCCGTCGCGCGTGGTACGCGCCTGACGCTCAAGCGCCCCGACATCAAGCCTGATGATGTGGCTGTGCTGCAGTACACCGGCGGCACGACCGGCGTTTCAAAAGGCGCCGTGCTGCTGCACCGCAATGTGATTGCCAATGTGCTGCAGTCCGAAGCCTGGAACGGCCCGGCCATGGCCACCATGGAGGCCGGTGTGCAGCCGGTTTATGTGTGCGCGCTGCCGCTGTATCACATCTTCGCTTTCACGGTGAACATGATGCTGGGCATGCGCACCGGCGGCAAGAACATCCTGATCCCGAATCCGCGTGACTTGCCGGCTGTACTGAAGGAGCTGGCCAAACACAAGATCCACAGTTTCCCGGCGGTCAACACGCTGTTCAACGGCCTGGCCAACCACCCGGACTTCAACACCGTTGACTGGTCGCACCTCAAGGTGTCCCTGGGTGGCGGCATGGCCGTGACCGGCGCAGTGGCCAAGCTGTGGCTGGAGAAAACCGGCTGCCCGATTTGTGAAGGTTATGGCCTGTCTGAAACCTCGCCATCGGCCAGCTGCAACCCGACCAACAGCAAGGCCTTCACCGGAACGATTGGTGTGCCGATTCCCGGCACGTACTTCAAGCTGCTTGACGACGATGGCAACGAGGTCGGCCCCGGCCAGCCCGGCGAGATCGCCATCAAGGGCCCGCAGGTCATGGCCGGTTACTGGCAGCGCCCTGACGAGACCGCCAAGGTCATGACGCCCGACGGCTACTTCAAGTCCGGCGACATCGGCGTGCTCGAAGACAACGGTTTTTTCAGGATTGTTGACCGCAAGAAAGACATGATTCTTGTCAGCGGCTTCAACGTCTACCCGAACGAGATTGAAGACGTGGTCGGCCGCATGGAAGGCGTGATGGAATGCGCCTGCGTCGGCGTGGCGGATGAAAAATCAGGCGAGGCTGTCAAGCTGGTTATCGTCAAGAAGAACCCGGACCTGACCGAAGCCCAGGTACGCGAATACTGCAAGACCAACCTCACCGGCTACAAGCAGCCCAAGGTGGTTGAGTTCCGCGCCGACCTTCCCAAGACGCCGGTCGGCAAGATCTTGCGCCGCGAGTTGCGCGACAAGAAATAAGCATCAAGTTTTAATGGGGCCCGCAAGGGTTTTCTGACAAAGGCGGCGCAAGCTGCCTTTTTTTTCGCCATCCAACTCTCCGTGCCGTGGGCCGGCAACAGGCAAAATCCGTTGATGACTTCCACACCCTCCATCACCGCCATCCTGAGCGCCCTGCAAGAAGAGCAGCAAGGCCTGATAGACCTGCTGCACAAGCCCCAGAAGACAGTTCATGCCGGGCGTGATTTCTGGCACGGCGAGTTGCACGGCCAGCCGGTGGTGCTGGTGCTGTCGCGCATCGGCAAGGTGGCTGCTGCGACCACCGCGACCGCGCTGATCGAGCGCTTCAAGGTCAGCCGCATCGTGTTTACCGGCGTTGCCGGTGGCCTGGGCCACGGCGTGAAGGTCGGCGATGTGGTGGTGGCCGAGGATTTTGTGCAGCACGACATGGATTCGTCACCGCTGTTTCCGCGCTACGAGATCCCGCTTTATGGCCAGACGCGCTTCAAGGCCGACCCCGCGTTGACGGGTTTGCTGCTGCAGGCGGCGAATTCGGCTTTCAAACACATCAACGATGGTGAAACGCCCTGGGCCTTTCCGGATGCAAAGGTGCACCACGGCCTGATGGCCAGCGGCGACCGGTTTGTGTCCGGCGCGCAGGAGGCGCATGACCTGCAGCATGCACTGCAGGCGGCGGGCCACCCGGTGCTGGCGGTCGAGATGGAGGGCGCAGCCATCGCGCAGGTGGCGCTGGACTACGGCCTGCCGTTTGCAGCGGTGCGGACGATTTCTGACCGGGCCGACGACCAGGCGCATGTGGATTTCCCGGCTTTTGTGCGTGATGTGGCCAGCTACTACGCGCGTGCGGTGGTCGAGAAGTTCCTCGATTTGCTACCAAAAAAATAGCTTGTCACGCCCGTATCTATTGGTCTGCAGCCGTTTTTGATGCCTAAAACGGCACTTTTTCAGGCCTTTTCTGACCCATTCCTGATGATGCTGGGGCGTTAAAAACAGCTGATACAGCTAAATTAGCTGTTTTGACCCTATTTCAGCCAGCCGCGCTTGCGGAAGTAATACATCGGCACCACCGCACTTGCCACCATGAGCGCCAGCGCGTAGGGGTAGCCCAGCGACCAGTCCAGCTCCGGCATCCACTTGAAGTTCATGCCGTAAACGCTGGCGATCAGCGTGGGCGGCAGCAATGCGACGCTGGCCACCGAGAAGATCTTGATGATCTTGTTCTGGTTGATGTTGATGAAACCGACCGTCGCGTCCATCAAAAAGTTGATCTTGTCGAAGAGAAAAGCGGTGTGCGAATCCAGCGAGTCGATGTCGCGCAGGATCTGCCGCGCCTCCTCAAACTGCTCTGAATTGAGCATCTTGCTGCGCATCATGAAGCTGACCGCGCGGCGCGTGTCCATCACGTTGCGGCGTATGCGGCCGTTCAAATCCTCGTGGCGGGCAATCGCGCCCAGCACTTCGCCGGCCAGGGCGTCGGTCACGTCGCCTGACAGCACCTTGGTGCTGACTTTTTCGAGTTCGACGTAGATGTTCTCCAGCGTGTCGGCTGAATACTCGGCGTCGGCATCAAACAGTTTGAGCAGCACTTCCTTGGCGTCTTCAAGCAGCCCCGGCGCGCGGCGGGCACGCATGCGCAGCAGCCGGAACACCGGGACGTCTTCATCATGGATGGAAAACAGCACGCCCTTGCTTTTGAGGTCGTCATTGACCAGGTTGAGGATGAAGGCGACGCGCACCGTGCGGGGCTCGTCCTCGTCGGCGATCAGGAAGTCGGAACGGATATGCAGTTCGCCGTTGTCTTCTTCGTAAAAACGTGCGGACTCCTCGATGTCCTCGTCCATCGCGTCTTCCGGGATGGACAGGCCGTAATACTGCTTGATCCAGCGCTTTTCTTCGAGGGTGGGGGACTCCAGGTCGACCCAGATCGGCTGGAACTTGGAGAGCTCTTCAAGCGACTCGATTTCTTCCTGAAAGAGCCGCCCGTTGGCGAGGGTGAAAATATTGAGCATGACCGACTGCCTTTGTTTTCAAGGTTATGCACCGGGCACCGCATGACGGGCGCCGGGTGGCAGGAGGGTGGGGGTGAATGTGCATCGCTTTCAACCCCTCTCCATGACGGCGGCCTTGTAGCCTGTCTCGTCAGTCGGTGGTGCTGAAAGCTAGCAACTAGGGCTGCTTTCCAAGGATTTCTCCGTAGTGAATCTGCCGCGATTATGGCACCGCAGCCCTCATTTATCTACCTTGGGCCAGCCCCGTGTCAGCTCGCCGGGTAGCCAAAAAACGCCAGCAACTCGGCCTTGCGGGCATAGGCGTCTTGCTCGCCCAGCGCCATCAGGGCCTTGACGAAGCCGGGCTCGAACAGCAGGTAACTGGCGAGTGCCGCGCCGCCCGGCTGCCGCGGCTGCCCAGCGCCCCCAGGCCTTCAAGTGCGTGGTAAGTGGCAGCAGGCAGTTCGCTCGCGTGGGCCTGGGCCAGCGCGTCAAGCGACTGTGACGGCGCCATGGCCAGGATGTCGACCGCCCGGTAGGGCATCACGGCGGCGATCTCGCGCGGCAGCTCGCGCATGGTCTTGCTCACGCGCGTGGCCTGCTCCACATCGGCCTGAAGTGTGTCCTGGAAGACGCTGGCCATGGCGTGGCCGGCAATCGCACCCAGTGTGGGGCGTACGCCGGTGGCCGCGGCCTCGGTGCCGCCGAAACCGGCGCGCTCGGGCTGGCCCACGCCTATCACCATGATCCTGCTGGCGCCCAGGTGCAGGGCCGGCGAGAGCGGCGAACTCTGGCGCATGGATCCGTCGCCAAAATACTCGCGCCGGCCATCAACCCACAGCGGTGTGGACGGGAATATAAACGGCAGGGCGCTCGACGCCATCAGGTGCTCGATGGTGACGGGCTGGAACTCTGCGCGCCGGCCGGGGCGGCTCCACATGCCGTCGGGTTTTCCGCTCTCGGTCTGGCAAAACGTCCAGTGCACACCGCTGGTGTAGCTTGAAGCGGTCACCGCCAGCGCCTTGAGGGTTTTGTCGTTCAGCGCCTGCTCGATGTTGGCCAGCGAAATGGCCTTGTGCAGCGTATCCACCAGAGGCGTGTTGTTCAGGAAAGCCTGCTGCGCGCGAACCTGCTGCGAGAGGAAAAGCGCGGCTGCGATGCGGCTGGAGCGTATCCAGGCCGGCACTTTGAGGTGGTAGACCTGTGAAGACCGCAGGCTGGACCAGAAGTCTGCCAGGTGCGCAAAGGCGTTCAGGCCTTCACTGGCGCGGCTGGCGAGAAAAGTGGCATTGAGGGCCCCGGCCGAGGTGCCGACCAGAATCCTGAAGGGGAAGGGTGGCGCGACCTCGCTGCCTGCCAGGCCCAGCATGCTGGCCAGGGCATGCAGTACACCCGCCTGGTAAGCGGTGCGCGCCCCGCCGCCCATCAGTACCAGCGCCGGGCAATCTTCGCCGCGCCTGACAAGTGCGGACGAAATGATGGTTTCAAGCGACATGGGATTTGGTCTGGACTGTGTTGCGCAACTTGCAGCCCGGTCAGCGGACTGCCACCAGGCAAGGATAGCAGTGGCAGGCGGGAGGCAGGGCTCTTTGTGCGCCGTGTGAACAGGGTTGCATCCTGGCTGCTGCCCCGCTTGCAGAACGGTAATCTTGCCTGCCAATATGGTTTCCAAAAAAACAGTTGCTATGTATTTAGTAGCTGCTCACGCACGTATCTATTGGCCTGGAGCCAGATTTGATGCCTGAAAACGCCTGTTTTAGAGCCGTCCCGAGGTTTTTTGGAGGCAAAATTGACCTCAAAACCTGAAAAGTTAAGTTCCATATTAACTTTCCACCAGAGTTTAATATTTACGTCAATTTTTTAATGTGTACGTTAAAAAATGGACATAGCTTTCACTGATAACCTTCAGCCATGAGTGATCCTGCCAACCTGATCATCCACGCCATCAGGCTGAGCCCGGGTGAAGACCTTCGCCTTGCCGTGGAAGCGGCCTGCAACCAGCTGATGGCCGGCAAAGATTGCCAGGCGGCCTGCGTCATCTCTTCCGTCGGCAGCCTCTCATGCGCGGTTCTGCGGTATGCCGCCGAGCCTGAGGGCAGCCGGATCGAAGGCCCGCTGGAGATGATCACGCTGTCGGGCACCCTGGCGGCGCCGGGTGGCGGCGGTGTTCACCTGCACGCCAGCGTGGCCGATGCACAGGGCCGCGTGACGGGCGGCCACCTCATGCCGGGCTGCATCGTGCGCACCACGGCCGAGGTCGTGCTGGCCCTGTTGCCGGGCTGGTCGTTTGTACGCACGCTGGACCCGGCAACCGGTTTCCGCGAGCTTGCTGCCAGCCGCCGCGCCTGATTGTGCGAAGCCGTCCTACGCCAGGGCTGCGCACAAGGCGCTGGCGTTGCGCACGCACGCGCCCAAGATGACTTTCTGACGATCCATTAATTTCAGCCACGGCGTGATGCTGTCCGGTCACGGATCAACAAGGAGCTTGCCATGTCCATGAAATCATCAGTTCAAAAACACGTACGCCAACACACGGTTTTGCCGCTTGCGTTGATGGCCGGTATGGGCACTTTCGGCCTGTGCCCGGCACAGACACCCGGCCTTCCGGCTGCTGCGGAGCCCACCGCCCCCGCCTCACGCATAGGCCCGCCGCTGGTGCCGCCGTCCACGACTGCGCCGCCGGATGCCACGCCGTCAGGCAGCACACCGCGGGTCTCAGGCACGATGCCGCTGCCCCGGGTACCGGCTGATCCTTCCGGGACGACAGGCAAACCCATGACACCGGCATCCGCCCCGCGCGCGTAGCCGGTGGCAACTTGTCGCCCTGCAGACTTGAAGCGGACAATTGAAGCGGACAATAACTGCACAATCGAAGCGCGCGCTTGTGGTTTCAGATGTCCCGATGGACACAAGCCCTCACGCGTGAAGCACAGGAAAAGGAGAGAGCCATGCGGCGCTGGTCTGGTTATTTGTTGATGGCGTTTACCGTTTCCATGCTTGGCGGCTTGACACCCACTGACGCGGACGCACAAAGATGTTTCCCCTGTTTCCGCCTGCCCAACCCCAAGGACCGCAACCCGGATCGCAGGGAGGACAGGCCCAACACCCTGGAAGCGCCGGATGGCAGGGATTCATATACCCGCCCGACGGAGCTGCCAGGCGTCAACAATGACTCGCGTGATTTTGTGCCCAGGCAGGAGATCATCAAGGGCGTGCCAGGCGACACTGCGCCTGATGAGGTCTTGCCTCCGCCACCTGCTTCCTGAAGTGGTCGTCGGCCTTAAGCGCGGCCTCAAGCGCGGCCTTAAGCCTGGGCTTTCAGGTGAGCAAGATCAGCAAGCCATGCCGACCAGGCCTCGTCTTTCGCGTCGGGCGGCAGACGCAGCAGCGCGGAAGGGTGCAGGGTCACCAGCACCTTCAGGCCGTCCTCACGTTCAAAAATCTGGCCGCGTGATGCCATGACGGGGACAGGCCGGCCAAGCAGCGAGCGCGCGGCTGTGGCACCGAGTGCCACCAACAGTTGCGGCTTGACGATTCGGATTTCATCGTCAAGCCAGTGCTGGCAGGCCGCCGCTTCACGTTGTGTCGGTGTTTTGTGGATGCGGCGTTTGCCGCGCAACTCATACTTGAAATGCTTGACTGCGTTGGAGACAAATACCCCATCGCGGGCTATGCCAAGCTCTGCCAGTGCGCGGTCCAGCAGCTGGCCGGCAGGGCCGACAAAGGGTTTGCCGCGTACATCCTCATGATCCCCCGGTTGTTCACCCACAAACATGAGGCGCGCACCGACCGGGCCTTCACCGGCAACTGACTGGGTTGCGCATTCACCTATGGGGCACTCGCGGCAATGTTCGGTGGCCTGACGCACGGCAGACAAAGACTTGATGGCCTTGCCATCTGCGGCATGGGTGAACGCGGAAACCGGTGCATGTGTCACATCGGCTATCGGAATGACGGGAATGCGCCGCAGCGGCACGCTGCCGGGCTGCTCAATCATGCGTATGCTGCTCTCGTGCGCACCGGCTACCAGCGTGTGGATCATCTCTGCCTCGGGCAGGTTCTTCCAGTACTTGCGCGGCATTTCCTTTTGCATCATCTTCACCTTCAGGCGTGCCGGGTTGAAGATGTTGCGGTAGTAGGTGAGCCACAGCTGCTCGCCTGCATCGGGCATCGGTGCGTCTTCCTTGCGGGCGCCGGGACCGAAGCGCAGGCCGGCCATCACGGCATCTTGTCCCGCACCCTTTGACAGGGGCTCGTCAAGGCCCGCGTTCAGCCATTCCACGCTGCGTTCAGGTGTGAGGATGGCCCAGCGCATCTGCGCAAAACGGCGTGCAAAAAACGGAGCCACGGCTTCGACGATATGGTGTTCAGGTTCAAACCAGGCCACGTGCAGCGGCCCGCCTTCGGGGTGGGTGTTGAAGGTTTCATCCTGCACGCTGCGAAAACGCACGAAGGCCTTCATCTTGTGCATGTCGCGCCGTACGGCATGCGCCATTTGCTGGGCGCGCATCATGTCGGCATCGAGCGGGTCATGGCGCAGGCCGGGCTCATGGGCCAGCCGCCACAAAATGCGGTAAAGCAGGCCGAAGCGCGCAGGGTCACTGTGCAGGATGGCGGCCTGGCACAGGGTTAAAAACTCGGGCGGCACACTGATGGCGGGGGCAGCGGCGAACTCCTGTGGGCTGAGGTAGTGAAAGGTGTCCTGCTCGCCTGAAGCCTGCGCGCCGAAAAGATCCGGGGTGGCTTCATCACCACTGCTCCAGACAATCTGTTCGGGCAGCATCTGGCGCGCCAGTAATGCGCGTGAAGCACGGCGAAAGCCGTCCAGGTCCGTTGCGCCCTGAAGGGTCACGGGCAACAAGGCCTGTGGAAACAGGTCGGTCGTCAGCGGGTCATTCATCACGCCCATGGCAAACTCCTTTCTTCACTTACTGGTGCGGATAGTGCGCCCGGCCCCGCCGCCGCCCATGTAGGCAAAGGGGCCGTCATGCCTGTTGCCACAGTCGTGATCTGCGGGGGAATATACGGAAGCTGCGGCGGCGTAGCAGCTGGCACAGGTGCCCCCTGTACAGGGGCAGGTTCATCAAAAAGCCCGGGCTGGACGGGGTCACGCAACTGCTCACCCAGGGCCATGCCATCCAGCAGGCCGCCCGGGTGGTGATCAGGCAGCAGCACAAAAGGCATGACCTTTTTAAGTGGCAGATGAAGGCACAGCAGGTCAGCTGCACGCAGGTGGCGCACCCGGCGGCTCTGCAAGATGCGCTCGACTGCCTTCACGCCCATGCCGGGCACCCGAAGCAGCATTTCGCGCGGCGCGTGGTTAAGGTCGACGGGAAAGCGGCCACGATTGGCCAGCGCCCAGGCCAGCTTGGGGTCATGCAGCAGCGACAGCATGTCGCCGGTGTCTGCAGCGCCGGACGCGGGCGTTGCCGGCACGATCTCATCGTGGCTGAAGCCATAAAAACGGATCAGCCAGTCAGCCTGGTACAGGCGATGTTCACGCAGCAGGGGTGCCTGCAGCAGGGGCAGGCGCATCGACGCGTCAGGTATGGGGCTGAACGCCGAGTAGTAAACGCGCCGCATGCGGAAGGTGCCGTAAAGCGATGCAGAGGTCTGAAGGATGACGCGGTCGCTGGAGTCATCGGCACCCACAATCATCTGGGTGCTCTGGCCTGCCGGTGCGAAGCGTGGCGCGGCACTGCGTTTGGCCATTCGCGATTTGGGCAAGGAGATGACACTGGTGCGTGCGCCGTCGATGGCCTCGCCTTTTGCATCGTCGATATGCACCCTGAGCCTGGCCATCGAGCGGCGGATGGCCGGTGCGTTTTTCTCGGGGGCCAACGCATGAAGTGCGTCTTGCGTGGGCAACTCGATGTTGATGCTCAGGCGGTCGGCATAACGGCCGGCAGCGGCCAGGAGTTCGGGCGACGCATCGGGAATGGTCTTGAGGTGGATGTAGCCGCGAAAGTCGTGGTCTTCGCGCAGCCTGCGCGCCACCTCAACCACCTGCTCCATGGTGTAGTCGGGGTTCTGGATGATGCCGCTTGAAAGAAACAACCCCTCTATGCAATTGCGGCGGTAGAAGTCGAGCGTCAGTGCAACGACTTCATCGACAGAAAAGCGTGCGCGCGGCACATTGCTGCTGACCCGGTTCACGCAATACAGGCAGTCATAGGTACAGAAATTCGTGAGCAGGATTTTCAGCAGCGAAATGCAGCGCCCATCAGGTGCATAGCTGTGGCAGATGCCTGAGCCTTCTGTTGAACCTATGCCCTTGCCGCCTACGGAGTTCCGCTTTGAACTGCCGCTGGACGCGCAGGAGGCATCGTATTTGGCGGCGTCAGCCAAAATCGCGAGCTTGCGATGGATGGGTTCAATTGGCACTGTATTAATATACAGCTTTTTGCCAATTTACTGTATTTATTTACAGTAACTTAAGGTTTCTTGTTGTGCGCATGCTGGTCCTGCCCTTGATCTCAATGACCACATAGGCGACCGTAGCCACTGCCAGGGGTGCGATGTAGTAGATCACCCGGTAGGCCACCAGCGCAGCCAGAAGTTCAGCCTGGGGCATCTGATGTGACAGCAAGGCGACAAAAACGGCTTCAAGCACACCGAGACCCGCAGGGATATGCGTGATCACGCCAGCAATCGCAGCCAGCAGAAGCACACCGACCACCATGGAAAATTCAATGCGGTACTGCAGCAGGATAAAAACAATGCCAGACATGGTGAGCCAGTTGGCTGCGCCCATCACCAGCTGAAGGCCGGCAAGCCTCGCTGACGGCAATTCGATGACGTGGCCGCGCACATTGAACTGGCGGTGGCCCAGCAATACGCAGGCACCCACGTAAGCCGCAGCCACACAGACAAGCACCGCACCGCCAAGTCGTAGCAAGGCAGGCTGAATGCCCCAGCTGGCCGGCAAGGTCGGCGGGACAAGGCTGAACACCAGACCCGCCAGAAACACGTAGCCCATCCAGTTTGTCAGCATGCTGATGGACATGATGCGCGTGATGACCCCGGGTTTGAGACCCAGCCTCGAATAAAGGCGGTAACGCATCGCAACGCCGCCCACCAGGGAGCCCAGGTTGAGGTTGAAGACATAGCTCACAAAGGTGGTGGCCATCACGGTTCGCGTTCCAAGCCAGTGACGGGTGTAGTGCCGGCCCAGAAGGTCAAAGCTGCTGTAGAGCGTGAAACTGGTGAGGGCCAGCAACACGGCGCCCCAGGCGGCGGACAGGGGATAGTTTTCAAGCGCGGTGAGCACCTCAGCCCATTCAATGCTCCGTGCCTGGGATGCCAGCAGCACCACCACCATAGTCATGAACGCCAGGCCCGCGGCCCGCTTCAGCCATGGCCACCAGGAGCGTCGTGGTGCGTCCCTTGAAGGCAGGTCAGGCGGATTGGTGGGCACGGCTTCCACAGTCGGCATCACACCGGGTCGGCGTTGGCCACGTGGTCTGCACCTGCGCGTTTTAGCCGGCTGGCTTCATCATCATGCTCATTGCGCGTCATCGCCGGAATGATGTGCGGGGCATGCGCAGGCAACCAGCTGGCCCACGATGGGTAACGCCGCAACAGGTGAAAGACAAAAAAGCTCCGGAGCGAAAACCACCATCGCGAGGCTTCGAGTTCATCGGCCTTGATCTGCTTGCAGCTGTTTTTCATCAGGTGATCAAGACGTGCAGTCAGGTGCTGGTTGAAGGCCCCGTCACGGATGATGACGTTGGCTTCCAGGTTCAATGAGAGGCTCAGGGGGTCGAGGTTGCTGGAGCCCACAGTCGCCCATTCGCCATCCGACACTGCCACCTTGCCATGCAGGGGCCGCTCGCAGTATTCGTAGATGCGCACACCGGCCTTGATCAGGTGGTGGTAGAGCATGCTGGCCGCCGTCTTGACGATGGGCATGTCCGGCTCGCCCTGCAATATGAGGCGCACATCAACACCGCGGCGCGCTGCCTTGCGCATTTCCTTGATAAGCCTGTAACCCGGGAAGAAGTAGGCATTAGCGATGATGACCCGCTCGCGCGCAGCACGTATGGCAATGCGGTAATGGCGCTCGATGTCGTTGGTGTGTTTGCGGTTGTCGCGTGTCACAAAAATCGCACCGGCTTCGCCTGCGCTGTCATTTACGGCGGACGTAGCCGACCTCTCACGCCATGGAGCAGACGTTGCGGACCCTTGTGCATTGCGCTGGCCCGCAGCAAGCGCGCGACGTACAAAGTCATGAATCGTGGAGACGATGGGGCCCTCAATCTCGACTGAATAATCCTGCTTGGCTTGGGGGCCGAAGTCGGCAAGGTGATCTGCCGAATAGTTGATGCCGCCCACAAAAGCGCGCCTGCCGTCGACCACCACAATCTTGCGGTGCATGCGGCGCAGGACATTGGTACGCCAGCCCAGAACAGGTGTGCTGGGGTCAAAGACATGGACCCGCACGCCAGCCTGCGTGAGGGTGGAGATGAACTCATGCGAAAGGTCTGGAGAACCAAAGCCGTCAATGGTGACATCTACCTGAACACCCTTGCCTGCGGCTTGGAGCAGGGCGGCATGTAGCTCCTTTCCCACCTTGTCTTCAAACAGAATAAAGGTTTCAAGGACGACTTCGCGCTCGGCAGCGGCTATGCATTCGAAAACACGCGGGAAAAATTCCTCGCCGTTCTCAAGCAGCTTGAACTTGTTGCCTTCGATCCATTTACTCACGATGACACCTTTGGGAAGATGATGGAAATCGGCCGCAGCGCCGGGCCGCCCCAAACAAGGCCAGCCCCCTCGGGGGGCAGCGCAGTACACGAAGTGACAAGCGTGGGGGCCAAAGGCCGCAGCGCCGGGCCGCCCCAAGCAAGGCCAGCCCCCTCGGGGGGCAGCGCAGTACACGAAGTGACAAGCGTGGGGGCCAAAGGCCGCAGCGCCGGGCCGTCCCAAGCAAGGCCAGCCCCCTCGGGGGGCAGCGCAGTACACGAAGTGACAAGCGTGGGGGCCAAAGGCCGCAGCGCCGGGCCGCCCCAAGCAAGGCCAGCCCCCCCGGGGGGCAGCGCAGTACACGAAGTGACAAGCGTGGGGGCCATATCTTTAAATCTCTATTTCCGCAGCCAGCGGCGCATGGTCGGACAGGTGTGACCACGGCTTGTTTGGCAGAACCACGGGTGCGTGGCCAATGGCGTTGCGCACATAAATCCGGTCAAGGCGAAGCAGCGGAAGCCGCGCGGGAAAGGTTCTTGCGGGATGGCCGTTGGCCTGTACAAACACCTCGTGCAGGCCAGCGCCTTCGGCCAGCTGTTTGCCCGCACGGTGCCGCCAGTCATTGAAGTCACCGGCCACGACGAGCGGTGCGGCAGCGGGGACGGTGTCCTCCACCAGCTTGCACAGCTTTTGCATCTGCTGCATGCGGTGGGCCTCTGTCAGGCTCAAATGCACGCAAATGGCATGTACGTTGAGGGGGCGACCCGGGATCTGCAGTTCACAGTGCAGCAGCCCCCGACGCTCAGGTCCGCTGATGGACACATCGTGGTTCTCAAACCGGACGATGGGAAATTTGGACATGATGGCGTTGCCGTGGTCGCCATGTGTGTAGACCGCATTGCGGCCGTACGCAAACTGCGGCCAGATGCTGTCCGCCAGGAATTCGTAATGCGGCGTATCCGGGTAGTTGTCAAACCTGTCCTGATGGGTGGTGTGGCTGCCCGTCACTTCCTGCAGGAACACCACGTCCGCGCCCACGGTACGCACGGCCTCCCTCAACTCGGGCAGGATGAACTTCCGGTTGAAAAATGTAAAGCCCTTGTGGATATTGACAGTCAGGACCTTGAGCGAAAAAGTCATCGCTGCCGTCGCCAGCGCTTCCTGCGTCTGGGCGACGACATCCGCATCCGTCCCGGATGACAGGTCTACAGGAGTTTCTTCAGTGACAGAAATGGCAGAAGCGGAAGTGGACATATGAATTACGAACTGCACACGGCAGCAAAGCGCAGGTAATGATGGAAAAACCATCATTAAAACAAACCATTGCATAGATTGTTGTGCAGGCGCCCGGGCCTTCATGTAGGACCGCAAGCTAATTGTTTGTATGAGGGCATTCGCCACTCGGAGGGTGCCAGTGTGATCCGGTCATGTGCACGCGCCTGAAACGGGTTCGGTACAGGCGGCGGGCGTACTGTCCTACGCGTGGGAGCGGGTAGCGCCGATAAGCCACCACACGACTTGCCACCTAAATTGAAATCAACCAAACCAGTCGGTATGGCTTCTGATGAAGTGCCTTGTTCAGGCGCGGTTCAGATTGTTGGTACTGGAGTGACCTGTCAGGTCTCCCGGATTTCTAAAGGAGTCAAAAATGAACAAGTTCTCAATCCGTTCCATCCCCGCTGCCATCGCCCTCACGGCAGCAATGGCCCTGTCGGCTCACGCGCAGGTTGGTGTTGGTGTTGGTGCCGGTGTTGGCGTCAATGCCGGCACAGGCGTGTCCACATCCGGCGCAGGCCTGGGCGCAGGTGTGCGTACCGGCGTGAATGCCAACATTGGCAGCGATGTACGTTCCAGTGCAGGCAACTCCGCCACCAACGGGTCTGCTGAAGCTGGGCTGAATGCAGGTACTAACGCCAACGTCAACACCGGCGCCGCTACCAGCGGTGCAGCCCGTGCCGGTGCACGCACCTCGGCAGCAGTAAAGGGTAGCGCGGATGCTGCCGCCAACACCACCCGCCGCACGGCGCGCCGCGCCGCGAATACAAGCGGTGACGTTGCAGCAGGCGCTGGTGGCACGGTTCGCGGCAGTGTCCCGTCATCTGCCGGTGTCTCGGCTGGCGCATCTGCAAACATGCAGGGCAATGTAGGCGGCCAGGCCAACTAAAAGCCGCATCGGCGGCCCGGCTGTAGGACTCATTGCGTGGCAATGAGTCCTACACAAGCTCAGCCTTGTCGCCGATGTGCGCTGCAAGCCAGCCACACTAACTTGAAAGGTCGGGCCAATCAACGATCGGCCTGCAAATTTTTAAACCGAGGTTGCGCCCGCATCCATCATTAATCCAAAGGAAATTCAAATGAACAAGTCCACAATGTCAGTCCTCCTCGCAGCCATGATGGCTTTGTCCGGTTTTGCCGCAGCACAGACATCCGATGTGAAATCCGGTACCCAGGGCGGCGCAGGCCCCACCGGAGCCAGCGGCATGGGCGACAACGGCGCTTCCGTGAAGTCACGCGCTGAAGTCAAATCAGAAATCGTTCCGCAAAAGTCCGGTATTGGCGGTGGCTCGGGTACCAGCCGTGCCAACAACCCGAACACTGCAAAAACCACCGAGGGTGGCCCCCAGGAACCGAAGATGACGCGTGAAGAGCGCAAGGCCCAGCGCGCCGAAGCCCGTGCAGCGCGGCAGGCACGTCTGGCAGGCACTGCAGGCAACACACCCCAGAAAGAAGGCAAGTCCTCGAATTAAGGTCCAGCCTTTCTGATGGGTATCTGGTTATTGCCAGCTACCCGCACCAGAGCCCCGCCGCAGCAGGTGGGGCTTTTTGCTTTCTGCTGACGTGAAATAAACGGGCGGCTGCAGATCCGCCCTGCGTTGGCAGCCAGGGGCACGCCCTACTTGGGACGCGGGCGCTCCTGCTTGCGATCTGGCTGCTTGAGTTCTCCTGCCCGTAGCTGCTTCACGGCCATTGCCACCGCTGCTGCAACATTTCTGACTTCTGCCAGTACGTTTTTATCCGCGTCCAGTGTGTCGTGGCTGTTCGCATAGGGTTCGTAGTAACCGATAAAGCGGTCGAGCTTTGCCTGGGTACCGGCGTCAATCAGGCCCATCCAGTCCAGCCAGTCGGTCAGGCTTCGTCTGGCACCTTCAATGCCGGCTACGTCTCCATGGACAACCACGCCATAGGTTCGTCCATTGAGGTGTTTGGGATAGTCCCAGCCTTTCATCTCAAGCTGCTTGGCGAGTTCCGGTTTTTTGCCTCCCGTGGTGGTGGGGTCCGGGTTGCCGCCATCTGCGCACACCAGGCGATCAATCATCAGCTTGAGTGGGCTTGGTGACTGATACCAGTGCACCGGCGTGAGAATGATGACGCCGTGCGCAGCCACCCATCGTTCATAGATTTCCGCCATCCAGTCGCTGGTCTGGCCCAATGAATGGTTGGGGTAACAGCTGCAGGGCCAATGGCACAGGGGCATGGCCGTGGATACGCAGCCCTTGCAGGGATGAATGTTCAGGTTGTAGCTGGACGTGAGCAGGCTGAGGTCGAGCACATCCACTTCCATGCCGGCTTTGACCAGAACCGTTTTTGCGGTATTGGTGAGCCGCCACGTTTTTGAAATCTCACCGGGGCAGGTGCCGTCATTGCGCGGGGAGCCGCAGACCAGCAGTACGCGTGAAGCGGTTGCCGGTTTGCTCCATGCGGCCTGCGCCTTCTTGAGCCGCGCACGCGTTTCAAGCCATTCGACGGACATGTCGTAATCGGGGTCCGCAAAGGCGGGTCCTGCCTTGCGTGTGACGGGTGCCTTTCGTCCCTCCTTGTAGGCATCCCAGGCGACGTCTTCAACGCGTGCCAGGGCTTCGCTTTCAGCCTTGAAGGCAGGGTCCAGAAAGGACTGCATGAAACGTTCGTGGAACTCCTTGCGCGTCAGAACGGCCGGCGCCTGGCCCTTGCGAATTTTGATCATGCGCCCAGTTTAAGAAGGAGCAGGGGGGCGAAAATGCGATTTCGGGAACAGTCCTACGCGTGCTTGCGTGGCAGTCCGAGCATGCGCGCAGGGCGGCGTTGCAGTCCGGCCACTGTATGCTGCACCCCTACCCAACACAAACAAAGGCATCCCATGTCACGCGCACTGCTCGACGAAACGCATGTTCATCCGGCGATACGAAACAGGCTTTCCGGCTGGCACAAGCCCATCGTTGATGAGGTGCACGCTGCTGTGGCGGCCAACGCTGTGGTGGTGGTTGGCATGGGCATCAACCCGTTCGTGAAGAAGGCACGCAAGGCGCTGGATCAGGCCGGCGTTGCTTTCAAATACCTTGAGTACGGAAACTACTTCAGCCTGTGGCGCGAACGCACCGCATTAAAAATGTGGACGGGCTGGCCCACCCTGCCCATGGTCTTCGTCAGGGGAACACTGGTTGGTGGGGCCACTGATCTGGAACAACTCATCGCCAGCGGCGAGCTCAAGGTGCTGCTCGCCCAACAATAAAAAACCCGCACCCCCTGCGAACAACAGGGCGATGCGGGTACGGGCGCCGGGCGCAAGGCCCGGCGAGCGTGGGAGTCTGGCTTAGCCCTTCTGTGGGCCGGCGCCGCGCGGGCCGCCAGGACCACCGTGATGGCCAGGGCCGCGGCGGTGTTTGGCATGTTCGGCATCAAAGACCTTTTGCTGTTCTGGTGTCAGCGCTGCATAAAAAGTCTTGGTGGCTTCACCGCGCTTGTCCATTGCCGCGTTCATTTCACCCATGCGCTGGGCACGCATTTCCTTCATCTTGTCAATGCGCTGCGGCGTGGTCAGCTTGTCGAACTCGGCGCGCTGCTCAGGCGTGGGGTGCGCACCGCGAACAGGCGGTTGCATGGACGCCGTGTAAGCCGACCATGCACCTTCCTGTGCCGGGGTGATCTTCAGTTTGGCTTTCATGTCTGCCTGCCGCTTGGCCATCATGGCCTGCATTTTTGCGGGATCGTGCCGGCCCATGCGCTCGCCGGGAGGGCCAGAAGGCTTGCCTGCAACAGCAGGTCCTGCAGGCGGCGCAGCGGGAGTGCCCTGCGCCATCGCGCTGGCGCCCACAGTTGCCAGCAGGCCGGCAAGTACAAAGCTGTTCAGCGCAGAAGATTTGATAGCGAATTTCATGGAGAGCTTCCTTTCGAGAAGATGCCTGATATCCGGAATTGGCTTCAGGTTGAAATGGAGTTTGGAAGCCTCGTGTATCGCAGCCATTGCGCCGCCGTGATGGTTTGTAAAGTTTGATGAAAGGCGGGTACGCAGCCGTCAGGCCGTGCCCGACAACAGCTCTTCAAAAAGGTGTTCCCCGCCCATTTGCCCGCCCTTGAGCATGATTTCGAGTCCGTCGAGACGCCTGTCAGTGCTGTGCACCCGGCAAAGGGCAACGCCAGGAGCAAGTTGCGCCTGGTACGAAAGCCCCCATGCACCCAAGGCCTGCACGGCATGGCTAGAGGTGTCGCCGCCTGCAATTCCCAGGCGCTTCAAGGGCACGACCTCAAGCACCGCAGCCAGAAGTTCGCCGCAGGACCTGGCAAGGGCGCGTGCGTCGACGCTGGCCGTTGCCCCGCCACTCGAAGTGCAGGCCAGAACGTGCCGCCCCTGCCCAAGGTGCCCCGCGATCTGCTGCGTCTTCAGCGCATGGTAATTCCTGTCCTGCAAAAGCTTTGTGGCATCCAGTTTCACATGCTGGTAGGACGTGCCAGCCGCCACCTGCCTGGCTGTCGCGGGGGACAGGCTGCCCGCAAGTACCAGCACCGGCCCCTGGGCTGGCGCAACCAGCGGGCCATCATCTTCTGCCAACTGCCAGTACGCAGCAAGCGCCTGCACCACACTGCTCGCACCCACAGCCAGCAGGCGCTGTTGTTGCGCGCGCCTCCAGATCAGCCCGCCCACAGTTTCGAGATTTCGCGCCTCTGCAATATCGAACAGCACAGACTGGGGTGAGTCCGCAAGCATGGTGTCCAGTTGCAGGTCCAGCACGGCGGCAGATTGCCCGTAATCAGGAAAGCCGACCAGACCGACCGGCAAGCCCTGCTTCTCAAAATGCAGGCGCAGGTCTGCTTCATGCATGGGCGTCACGGGGTGACGGCTCATGGTTGGGTGGCGGTCGATGCGGTAAATGCCGTCACTTGTGCCCGCGAAGAGGTTGCCAAACAGGCAGTAACGCCGCAGGTTGGGCTGGCCACCAACGATGGGTACAAACAGATTGGCCGCATGGGCGCGCAATGTGTCTATTGCCACGCCGATGTTGCCGACATGTGGCGCGCTGTCAAAGGTTGAACAGGTCTTGTAGTGCATCACTGGCGCACCCAGCGCGGCGAACAGGCGTCCGACGGGTTCCAGCTCTGCCCGCATCTCTTCGGGCCCCATGCTGCGCGCTGCACCGGCAATACCCAGGCAATCCAATGGCCCGGCCATCTGCAACTGGCCACCTGTCGGAAGCCCCAGAAAGAGTATGCTGCGCAGTCCGGCTCGCGTGGCGGTTGCAAGCGTGTCTGTTGCACCCGTGAAGTCGTCGCCATAAAAGGCAAGCTTCAGCGTGCTTTCTGCAGGATTCATCACTTGCCGAAAAAAGCAAGCGCAGCCGCAAGCTCCGGTGCCTCGCGTGCACACTCGGCCAACGTGACACCCTCACGCGCCGCGGCCCATGCCTGGCGAATGCTGGCAACGCCGGCGGCCGGCCCCAACGGATGCGCCAGAATGCCGCCACCGGACATGAAGAGCAGGTCATCGCTCTTCACAGTAGTCCAGGTGGCAGGCACTGTCCCTGCCCACTGGCCTGAAGAAAATGCCGGCATGACGCGGTCGTCCGCGCCATCGGTGAGGGGCGTATAACAGTCCCGTGCCGATTCGATGACCTCTTCATCGGCCTGCGCGAACTTGCCCTGCAGGCCATGCACATGCATGTGGTCGACGCCTGCCAGCCGCCAGAGCGTTTGATAGGCCTGAAAGGACATGCCCAGCAGCGGGTGACGCGAGAGGGCCCCGTAACCGTTGCGGTGGCCATGCACGGCAAGACTTGTGTGGCGGCGCAGGGTCTGTATGCCGGAGTAGCCGCACCAGTTGAGGCTGGCCATGACACAGCTGCCGCCCTCACGCTCGACCAGGTCGGCGTGGCGCTTCATGGCGTCTGTTTCATCCGTGATGTTGAAGGCCACCATGACATGTTTGCCGGTACGCTGCTGGTGTTCTCGCACAGCCTTCATGACGGCGGGCACTCGCTCCGCAAGTGGCGCATGGATGGGGTCCGCACAAACCTCGTCGTCCTTGATGAAATCCACACCTGCAGCGCACAACCGCCCGACAAGTTCTGCAGTCTGCGCAGCGGAGAACCCCACGTTGGGTTTGATGATGGTGCCGACCAGCGCACCGGCCGCTACGTCTGTGGCGCGCCGCGTGCCGGCAATGCCCACTTGCGGCATGTCGAATCGCGCGCGGTAAGCGGCCGACAGTTTCATGCTTTCAAGTCGCAGGCCGCTGGCTTCGCCTAGGTCATAAAGATTTCCGGACACCGTTGCAGCCAGCGTGGGCAGATTGGCGCCGACATTGGCCACCGGGAAAGAAATGCGCACGCGTGCGCGCCGCCAGGGGCCTGGGATGTGACGCCGTTCCAGCAGGGCATTGGGCAGACTGGGCGCAGGCACCGGCTCGAGTTCGTCGATCTGTTCAACGGTGGCGCGCGCCCGCTGGCGCAGCTCGTCGGTCTCACCTTCGACGCGGGTGAACGTTCCGCAGGACTGCTCGCCTGCCATCACCTCTGCGACCTGTGCAGGCTCCAGCGGGGTTTCAATCAGATAGGTCGCCTCAAAGCGGTCTGCGTTCATCACAACAACAACCGGTCAGAGTTTGCTCAGGTCCGGGAAAGGGCGCACGGGATCACTGCCGTCCCAGCCTTCGGAAGATTCGCGTATCAGGTCAAACATCTTTCCCTTGGGGCCAGCGACTTCGGACAGCTCGATCACGGTGCCCGGGTGGTATTCGGTGTCGAAATAAATGAAGCGGCCTTTTTCCCCGACCTCGCCGCTCATGACGGGCTTGAACCCGTCTTTCAGCAGGCGCTCAAGATCCGCGTCGTAGTTGCTGGTCCAGTAGGCCACGTGCTGCAGGCCGGTGTTTCCCGCCTGCAGGAAGTCCCGGTACATCGAAGGCACGTCATTGCGCGTCTGTATGAGTTCGACCTGCACAAAGCCGGAGTTCGCAAGGGCTACCGAGTTATGGGGCTCATGGGACTGACCACGGTATTTGTAGTTTTTGATGGGCACTTTCGGGTTGTAGAACCAGGGGCCGACGCCCAGCGCCCTGCTCCAGTAGTCCATTGCGGCTTCGATATCGGGCACGACATAGCCCAGCTGGCGGATCTCGCCGAAGAATTTGCTCATGTTGTGATGGCTCCAGTAACAGGGATTTGGTTTGAATCAGGTCTTGAGAAAGCCGGTGGAAAACCACGGGATCGCGGCAACGAGGATCAGGCCGGCCAGCAGGGCGCCAAAATAGCCCCAGATGTACTTGATGCCTTCGTCCGGATCGACCTTGCTGACTGCGCATGCACCGTAGTAACCGACACCGAAAGGCGGCGCGAAGAGGCCGATACCCATCGCGAAGATGACGACCATGGCGTAGTGCACTTCATGCACGCCAACCATACGTGCAATCGGGAAAAGCAACGGACCAAACAGCACGATGGCCGGGATGCCTTCGAGCACGCTGCCCAGAATGATGAAGGCGACGATGGACACCGCGAGAAACCCCCATGCGCCGCCAGGCAGGTTGCTCATGATGCGGGCGAGGTCTTGCGAAAAGCCCGACTGTGTCAAGCCCCAGGCCATGGCCGTCGCGCAGCCGATGATGAACATGATGGCGCCTGTCAGCGATGCGGTCTCGATCAGCATGGGCATCAGGCGGCGCCAGGGAAACTGGCGGTAGATCAACAAGCCGGCCAGCACCGAATAAAAAATGCCTATGGTTGAGACTTCGGTCGCAGTAGCCACGCCCTCGACAACAGCGGCACGAATGACGAAGGGAAGGATGATTGCCGGCAGCGCGATCAGCAGCAGCTTGCCGATCTCGCGCTTGCTGTAGCGCGCCACGCCGCTCAGGTCTTCATGGCGGTAGCGCCACCAGACCACCGCGCATAATGCAGCGCCCAGAACCACAGCAGGCAGAAGGCCGCCGGTAAACAGGGCAGCAATCGAAACCCCTGTCACCGAGCCGATCGTGATCAGCACAATGGAAGGCGGAATCGTTTCAGTCTGGGCGCCTGTGGCAGACAGCAGTGCAACGAGGTCGCCGGGTTTGGCGCCGCGCTTCTTCATTTCGGGAAACAGCACCGGCGCTATTGCGGCCATGTCGGCGATCTTGGAACCCGAGATACCCGACACCAGGTACATCGCACCGATCAGCACATAGCTGAGGCCGCCGCGCACATGGCCCAGCAGGCTGGCTAGAAACTGGATCATGGCCCTGGCCATGCCGGTCATCTCTATCAGCGCGCCCAGAAAAATGAACAGAGGCACGGCCAGCAAAATCATGTGTGACATGCCTTCGTCCATGCGTCCGACCATCACCAGCATGGGGGTCGATGTCGTCAGCGCGAGGTAGCCGAAGGTCGCCAGGGCAAACGAGAAAGCGATGGGTACACCCGACAGCACGGTGCCCGCAACGATGAACACGAAAAAGATGATCAGGTTGGCCTTGCCCAGGGGCTGAAGTAGCGGCTGGGCAAACCAGAACAGCGCCACGACGGCCGCGGTGCCGGCAAGTGCGATGGCAGTCTGGGCGAAGCTGCTGATGCGCAACAGTCGCAGGACCGCGACGATGACCATCAGGCCCATGCCGACCGGGATCGCGCCAGCGCGCCAGGCGTTGTTGACTTCCATCGCAGCGGTGACGATGAAGCTTTCTTCGTAGGCATATTCCCATGCGGGGTACATGACCAACACGAGGAAAGCCACCGCTGCCGTGATCGCAAAAGTGTCAAGCAGCGCACGCATGCCGGGCCTGACGTTGTTGACCAGCGCCGTCATGCGCATGTGCTCGCCGCGGCGCAGCGCGACGACCGCACCCAGCATAGACAGCCAGAGAAACATGATTGATGCGAGTTCGTCGGACCAGACCAGCGGTGAATGAAACACGTAACGTGACACCACACCGGCGAACAGCACAAAAATCTCGGTGACCAGCAGGATGGATGCAATGACCTCGACCACATGGCCGAGGCCGCGGTCTACCGTGTGCGCAAAGCCACTCAGGGCGTTGGCAGGCGCGCTGGCGTTCAACGGTTCAGCGGGCAAATGCGACATGAGGGGCGGGCTCCGGATGGTGTGAAATGACCGCTATGCCGTAGCGCAAGAGGCATGGCGCGCGGTGGTCAGGTTGGCGGCATGCATTCGCCGCCCTGTATGCGAATTAGGTCAGGCGAGCTTGCCGACTGACTGTTCCAGCAGACCCCAGGCCTCCGCGCCGAAACGCTCTTTCCATTCACTGTAGAAGCCGGCTTCACGCAGCTTGGCGCGGAAGGTGTCGGACTGCGGACGGTTGATGGCCAGGCCCTTGGACTGAAGGTCGGTCACCACGGTTTCGTTGAGCTTCCTGATATCTTCACGCTGCTGCAGACCGGCTTCATTGATGGCGCGAGCTACGATGGTTTTCAGGTCAGCGGGCAGGCGTTCCCATGCGCGGCCGTTGGCGATGAACCAGTAGCCATCCCAGATGTGGTTGGTCAGCGAGCAGAACTTCTGCACCTCATAAAGCTTGGCCACCTGGATGATGGGCAGCGGGTTTTCCTGGGCATCGACGATTTTGGTTTGCAGCGATGAATACACCTCGCTGAACTGCAGGCTGGCCGGCGCAGCACCCAGGCCCTTGAACATGGAGATGGACAGGGGGCTCACTGGCACGCGTATCTTCAGGCCGTCCATGTCTTTGGCGGTGTTGACAGGCGCCTTGCTGCTGGTGGTCTGGCGGAACCCGTTGTCCCACATTTTTTCAAAAGCATACAGGCGCGACTTGCTGATGGCCTCACGCACATGCGCACCCAGCTTGCCATCCATCGCACCCCAGACCTGGTTGTAATCGCTGAAAGCAAAGCCGACTGCATTGATTGCCGCGACGGGTACCAAAGTGGCAATGACGAGCGCAGAAGGCGTAAAAAATTCAATGCCGCCGGAACGTACCTGCGCCAGCATGTCGGTATCCCCACCGAGCTGGTTGTTCGGGAAGATCTTGATCTCAACGCGGCCGTTGGTTTCCTTCAGGATGCGGTCGGCCGCCTGCTGGGCGCGGATGTTGAGCGGATGGGTAACCGGCAGGTTGTTGCCGTACTTGTAGGAAAACTCGGCCGCCTTTGCCATGGACGGCAAAGCCGCGCCAATGCTTGCGGCCGAGACTGCTGAGATGGTGCGAAGGACGCTGCGGCGGGTGATGGCTGTGGGTGCGGTCATTGATTTGTCTCCAGTTTTAGTTTGATGTGTTTTGATGCATGATTGCGGTGAAAGTGATGCAACGATAGGTGCGCAACGTATACCGGTCAAACTAAAAAAATGATGGATTTTGATGTATGAGGGTTATCCCTGATGTAATTGAAGGGCTGCAACAGCGAGCCCGTGTTGCCGATATTGCCAAAGCAGCAAAGGTATCGACCGCCACAGTGGACAGGGTGTTAAACCAGCGTCCAGGCGTGCGTGATGCTACTGCGCAAAAGGTGCTCAAGGCCGCCGCCGAGCTCGACTACCTGCCCGACACCGGGCTCTATGCCACGCTGGCCGCACAGCCCATGCGCATCACGTTTTTATTGCCCGACGGCAGCAACCGATTCATCAAAATGCTGGGCGATACCGTAGGTTACTCGCAGGAGCATTTGGTGCCTTTTAACGTCAAGTGCCGTACCGAGCTGTTTGAAAGTTTCAACCCCCGGCAGCTGACCGCCAGCCTGCTTCGACTGGGTCAGCGCTGCGATGGCATCGCGTTCATGGCGCTTGAGCACCCTGCAGTGCGTGAAGCGGTGAGCGTGCTGGCAGAAAAAGGCATACCGGCCATCACGCTGATTTCAGACCTGTCGGGCTCGCAGCGCGCAGGTTATGTCGGCCTTGACAATCGCGCCGCTGGCCGCACGGCGGGGTATCTGTTGGGGCGTTTTATTGGCTCCCGCTCTGCCAAGGTGGCGCTGATTGCGGGCTCCCTGAGCTACCGCGCACACGAAGAGCGAGAGGCCGGCTTTCTGCACGTGATTGAAGAAATGTTTCCTGCCCTGCAGGTGGTGGGGCTGCGTGAAGGGCAGGACGATGCGCAAAAGAACTATGAGCAGACGCGCACGCTGCTTGAGCAATACCCTGACCTCGCCGGGATTTACAACATAGGCGGCGCATCAGACGGCGTGGCAAGGGCGCTGAAGGAAATGGGGCGTGAACACAAGGTTGTTTTTATCGGTCATGGCCTGACCCCCGATACACGCGCCATGCTCATAGACGGCAGCATGGATGCCGTCATCACACAAAGTCCGCAGACCGCCATGATGAGTTGTGTGCGCATGTTCACCAACATCCGCGACAAGCGTGAACTGATGAGCGGCGTCGACGCTGTGCGCAGCCAGGTGATCTTCAGGGAAAATTTGCCCTGAAGATCCTGCTGTTGCTCACCCCTGTTGGGGCTCACTGCGTGTAGCCCCCTCTCCCCTTGCAGGGGACGGCGCCTGCGGCCTGGCAAAGCCAGTTCCGCGGCCCCTGCTTGAAGGGGAAAACCGAGGCATCACAGCGAATTGACCGGGGTCATTTGCCATGAGTGCGCTGCGTGCCTACAATGCATGAGCTTGTCGGGGTGCCAGGATTTTCCGTAAGGGATATCAAGGGCTGAGATCGCAAATGCGAGACCCGCTGAACCTGATCGGGATCATCCCCGCGTAGGGAACAACGCAATTGGCTCCGGCATTCCGCCTGCCCTTCATCCAAAGGGCCTTCATGGCAGATCTTCCGGCTCCCCAGCAGGCACCCCACCGCTGGAAAACAGGAGCAACAAGCCATGGCCAAAACCCGTCTTACCGTTGATACCGATGACCTGACAGGTCGCATCACACGCACGCCTTTCCCGGGCTCCGCAAAGATCTACATCCAGGGCTCGCGGCCCGACATACGCGTGCCTTTCCGCGAGGTCACGCTGACGGACACGCTGGTCGCTGAGGGCAATGAAACCCGGCGTGAACCCAATCCACCGATTCGCCTGTTTGACTCTTCGGGCGTCTACACAGACCCGGCGGCAAGCATAGACATCACGCGCGGCCTGCCCCCCCTGCGCGGCGCGTGGATCAATGAGCGCCAGGACACCGAAGCACTTCCCGGCATCAGCAGCGCCTACGGCCGTGAGCGCCTGAACGATCCGGCACTGGCCGCGCTGCGCATGACCCACGCGCCCGTGCCGCGCCGTGCAAAAGCCGGGGCCAACGTCTCGCAAATGCATTACGCCCGCAAAGGCATCATCACGCCCGAAATGGAATACATCGCCATCCGCGAAAACCTGGTGCGCGCCCAGCTGGCCGAGCGTCTGGCAACCGAGCGCATGCCCAAACGCGGCCATTCATTTGGTGCATCCATTCCGCAGGAGATTACTGCTGAATTCGTACGTGACGAAGTGGCGCGCGGCCGCGCCGTCATACCGAACAACATCAACCACCCTGAAAGCGAGCCGATGATCATCGGCCGCAATTTCCTGATCAAGGTCAATGCCAATATCGGCAATTCTGCGGTCACGTCGAGCATTGAGGAAGAAGTCGACAAGCTGGTCTGGTCGATTCGATGGGGCGCAGACACCGTGATGGATTTGTCCACCGGTGAAAATATCCACGAAACACGCGAGTGGATATTGCGCAACTCACCGGTACCCATCGGCACGGTGCCGATCTACCAGGCCCTTGAAAAAGTCAACGGCAAGGCTGAGGACCTGACCTGGGAAATCTTCCGCGACACGCTGATCGAGCAGGCCGAGCAGGGCGTGGATTACTTCACCATTCACGCCGGCGTGCGCCTGGCTTATGTGCCGCTGACCGCCAACCGCCTGACTGGCATCGTCTCGCGCGGTGGCTCCATCATGGCCAAGTGGTGTCTGTCGCACCACAAGGAAAGCTTTCTGTACGAGCGCTTTGAAGAGATCTGCGAGATCATGAAGGCCTACGACGTGTGCTTCTCGCTGGGCGACGGCCTGCGCCCGGGTTCGATTGCCGATGCCAACGACGAAGCCCAGTTTGCCGAGCTGCACACACTCGGCGAGCTTACTCAGATCGCATGGAAACACGACGTGCAGGTGATGATTGAAGGTCCGGGCCACGTGCCCCTGCAGCTTGTGAAAGAAAACGTCGAGAAGCAGCTTGAGGCCTGTTTTGAAGCGCCTTTCTACACGCTTGGCCCGTTGATTACTGATATTTCGCCGGGCTATGACCACATCTCGTCGGCCATGGGCGCGGCCAATATCGGCTGGTACGGCACGGCCATGCTTTGTTATGTCACGCCAAAGGAGCACCTGGGCCTGCCGAACCGCGACGACGTCAAGCAGGGCCTGATTGCCTACAAGATTGCCGCGCACGCCGGCGACCTGGCCAAGGGTTACCCGGGCGCGCAGATGTGGGACAACGCCGTCAGCAAAGCGCGCTTCGAGTTCCGCTGGGAAGACCAGTTCCGCCTGGCGATTGACCCGGACACGGCCATGGCTTACCACGATGAAACCCTGCCCAAGGAGAACGCCAAGGTGGCGCATTTCTGCTCCATGTGCGGGCCGAAGTTCTGTTCGATGAAAATATCGCAGGAGGTGCGCGAATTCGCGCGGCTCAACCCTGCAACGACGACGCTTGCATCAACGCCCAGTGTGATTGCCATCAGGCAGGTGGATACCGGCTTTGAAGAAAAAGCCAAAGAGTTCCGCGAAGGCGGCAGCGAGATTTATTCCTGAGAAAGACCACGCCACACCCATGAGAAAACTTCACGTTGGCATTGCAGGTGCAGGCCTGGCCGGCCGCACACTGGCCTGGCGGCTTTTACGTGCCGGTTGCCGCGTGAGCCTGTTTGATGCACGCCAGCGCGACGACATCAATACCGCCTCCATGACAGCGGCGGCCATGCTCTCGCCGCTGGCCGAGCTGGCGGTTGCCGACGACGAAGTATTTGCCATGGGAAGCCGCTCGCTTGAACTGTGGCCTGAGTGGATTGCCGATATGGCGTCGCAAGGGCATGAGGTCTATTTCCGCAGGCAAGGTACCCTGGTCGTCGCCCACATGCAGGACCAGAGTTCGCTGGAGCATTTCACGCGCCTGCTGCAGCACAAGCTGCCCGATTCATCGAAAGCACAACTGCAAACCCTGGATGCGACGGCCCTTGGCCAGATGGAACCCGCGCTGGCAGGGCGTTTCAGCGGGGGCCTGTTCCTGGACGGCGAAGGCCAGTTGGCCAACGACCAGTGGATGGCCGCGCTGGCGATTGAAATAGACCGGCTGGGCGGCGAATGGCACGAGGGGCAGACCATAACCCGGGTCAAGGCGAAGCGGATTGTGTGCGCAGATGCGTCGTACGACGTCGATGTGGCAGTCGACGCACGCGGAGTCGGCAGTAAATCCCAGTGGCCGCAGGTTCGCGGCGTGCGGGGCGAGGTGCTGACGGTCGAGTGCGCGGGGGTGAGGCTGCAGCGGCCAGTGCGCCTGATGCATCCCCGTTACCAGCTATACGTCGCGCCACGCCCCGGCAACCGGTTTGTCGTTGGCGCCACCGAGCTTGAATCAGAAGATGCAGGCCCCATGACGCTGCGCTCCACACTGGAGCTCGGCAGCGCGCTCTACAGCCTGCACCCCGCATTCGGGGAGGCACGCGTGCTGCGGCTGGCTGCAGCGCTGCGCCCGGCACTTGATGACCACAGGCCTGCCATTGCGTTTCGCTGCGGCGTCTGGCACATCAATGGTTTGTACAGGCATGGTTACCTGTGTGCGCCGGCGCTGGTCGATGACCTTGCGCACAAGCTGCTGAATGAACCCGTATTGAACGAAAATGCAGCCCATGACGATGCTTGATATTTCCCTCAATGGCGAACGTGTGGCGACCGATGCACCCACGCTGCACGTACTTTTACAGTCGCGCGGTTACGACTTCAAGACCGCTTTTGCCTGCGCCATCAACAATGCCTTTGTGCCGCGCCCGCAATGGCCTGAACGTTCGCTGAAAAATGGCGACCGCATCGATATCGTGACGCCAATAACAGGTGGTTAGATATGGCACACCCCTATCGGACACTCACTGCGTGTAGTGCCTTTTCCCCTTGCAGGGGACGGCGCTGGTGGCCCTGCGAAGCCGGTTCCACGGCGCCTGCTGGCAACAAGGGACCACTTATATGACTAATTCTGGCAATTCGACCATTGCACACGGAAACCCCTGGGCGGTTGCCGGCACCACGTTGAACAGCCGCTTCTTTCTGGGGACCTCGCATTACCCGTCACCACAGGTCCTCAGCGATGCCGTTGCAGCGTCTGGCACACAAGTCCTCACTGTCGGCCTGCGCCGCCTGCAGCCTGAAAGTGGCGGCGGCAACAGCTTCTGGCAACGCATACAGGCGCTCAAATGCCACATCCTGCCCAACACTGCGGGCTGCCACAGTGCAGAAGAGGCCATCACGCTGGCGCAGATGGCGCGCGAGATTTTCGGCACCACCTGGATCAAGCTTGAAGTCATAGGCGACGACTACACATTGCAGCCAGACCCGCAGGCCACGTTGCAGGCTGCTACGGTGCTGGCAAAAGAGGGGTTTGCCGTCTTCGCCTACACCACCGATGATCTGGTCATTGCACAGCGTCTGCGCGATGCAGGTTGTGCAGCGGTCATGCCCTGGGCTGCGCCTATAGGCACAGGCCGCGGCCCGTTGAACCCTTACGCGCTTGAAACCATGCGCCGCCGCCTGCCAGACGCCGTGCTGGTGGTTGATGCCGGGCTGGGCCGGCCCTCGCATGCCGCGCAGGTGATGGAGATGGGTTTTGATGCGGTGCTGCTGAACACCGCAGTGGCGCAGGCGGGCGATCCGGTACGCATGGCTCGCGCGTTTGCCGATGGCATTGCAGCCGGTCGTGCTGCCTATGAATCAACCCCCATGCCGGAGCGTGCTGCAGCGCAGGCATCCACACCGACAGTTGGTGTTCCTTTCTGGCATGCACCATGAGCAACAACGCATTTGCCCCACTGACAGGCCCCATAGGTTTTTACCCGGTCGTGCCAACAGCCGACTGGGTGGAGCGCCTGCTGGGCTGGGGCGTGCGCACCATACAGCTGCGCATCAAGGCCGCAGACCACACGCCAGAAGAGATTGCCCGCGAAGTCAGGGCCGCCATTGAAGCCGGCAACAAGGTGACGGGTGCGCAGATATTTATCAACGACCACTGGCAGCTCGCGCTTGCGGGTGGCGCCTATGGCATTCACCTGGGCCAGGAAGACCTGGACATTGCAGATATCGAGGCCCTGCGCAAGGCCGGTATCAGGCTGGGGCTCAGCACGCACACACCGGCAGAACTGGCTCGGGCACATGCGGTGCAACCGTCCTATCTGGCCATAGGCCCGATCTACCCGACCACGCTCAAGGTCATGCCTTATGAGCCCGTGGGTCTGGAGCGTCTGAAGCTCTGGGCTCCCAATGCTGCTCCGTATCCCGTGGTTGCCATAGGCGGCATCTCACTGGAGCGCATGCCCGGCGTGATGGCCTGCGGCGTGGACGGTGTGGCCGTGGTCAGCGCCGTCACGCTGGCCACTGACCCCCGCCAGGCCGCGCTTGAAGGCCTCAGGCTTGCAGGCATCCCCCGCCAAGGGGATTGAGGCGCCGCCGCTTTTTTGTTAGGGTCTCGGCATGAGCCCTGATGCCCGCCCCGACGACAGACATGTGCCGCTGGATGTGCTGATCGTGGAAGACGAGCCCTTCCATATGGCCAGGCTTTGCCAGAACCTGCAGCTCGACAAAAGTCTGGCACTTGCAGGTGCGTTCTCAAGCGGCGGGGCGGCGCTTGATGCACTGGCTGAACTCCTGCCCGACGTGGCCCTTGTCGATCTGGGTTTGCCTGATATGGATGGCTTCGAGCTCATACGCCGCATCCGCGCTCGCTGCCCGACAACAGATGTGCTGGTCGTGTCGGTGTTCGGCTCTGAATACCACCTGTTGCATGCGATAGAGGCCGGTGCCACAGGTTATCTGCTCAAGGACTCACCTGCGGCAGACTTCAATGCTGCCATCCATGCGGTACATGCGGGGGAATCCCCCATCAGCCCTGCACTGGCCCGCCACCTGTTGCGCCGCTGTGTTGGCATGGCCCCCAGCAACCCCTCGCCAGATCCCAAGGACATGGGGCTTCTCTCCCAGCGCGAAACCGGCATTCTCGAAGCCATCGCGCGCGGTGACAGCCTGCCGGAAATCGGCCGCAAGCTGTTTATATCGCCCCATACAGTGAAGACCCACGTCAAAAATATCTACCGCAAGCTTGAAACACATACCCGTCACGAGGCTGTGCTGGTAGCGCGGCAGCGCGGGCTGATCCACCCGTGAAGAGCGCCAGCGCATTCCATGGCCATCGGCGTGAGCTGTTGCGCGCGGCGCTCTGCGTACTGCTGTGCTGGCTTTTTGGCGTTGCGCCGGTCAGGGCTCAGAACACCGACGTGATGCGCATCACCGAGATGGAATTCGTCAAGTCCGACGCAGACCAGCCGCCCGTAAACGGCTGGGCTCAACAAACCCTGCCGGACAACTGGCGCATCTCCAGGCCAGGGGAGTCCGGGTACGGCTGGTATCGCGCCACCATCCAGATGCCGCGGCAGCCCGCAACGGCCATGGGTCTGATGATCAGCCTGGTCAACACGACCTACGCCGTGTACGTTAACGGTGTGGAAACCGGCGATGGTGGCGGCATGACAGGCGAGATCCGGCGCAACGGCACGCAGCCGCAATTCGTGGCCATTGCCCCGCAGGCTTTCCGTGCCGGCGAGAACACCCTGCACATACGCCTGCGCGTGGCTCCCAATCTTCGCGGCGGCATGACGCCCGTATTGCTCGGCCCCCGCGCGGTCATCGAAAGCCAGTTTGACCGCGAGTATTTCTGGCGCGTCACCCTGACCCGTTCTGCCAACATGGTCCTCATCGTTGTCGGTCTGCTGGTCGGTCTGCTGTGGCTCAAGCGCAGGCATCAGTCCATTTACGGCTACTTTGCCGCGCTTGCCGTGTTGTGGTCACTGCGCAATTTTCACTACACCTACAGTGGCGGCGGGATCCCCTCCCGTCTCTGGGAGGCCTATGTACTGGGCAGCCTGGGCGTGGTGATGATGCTGGTGTGGCTGTTCATGCTCCGCCTGACGCGCCAGGCCTTGCCCCGTGTCGAGCGCGTGGTGGTCGTCTTTTGCATGGCGGTGCCGGCGGTTTTTTTTATCGCTGGCGAGAAGGTGATGAGCCAGCTGAGGCTGGGCTGGTACGGCGTCTGTACAGCGCTGGGTGTGGCTGCCATCGTGGTGCTGGCAAGACATCTGCGCAGGCCCGATATCCGGAGCGGTCCGGGGCCGTGGGTCATTCTTGCCGCCATGCTGCTGACCATGGGTTTTGGCCTGCACGACTATGCCATCTCGGCCAGCCTGCTGCCCTATGGTTCAGCGGGCATGATGGCGTTCGGCGCGCCATTGTTGCTCGCGGCCCTGGTGTTCAACCTGGCGGCCGACTATTTCAGCGCTTTTGAGTCGGTGGAAAAACTCAACGCCACGCTGGAGCGCCGCGTACAGGAGCGCAGCAACGAACTGCGGGCCACCTACGACCACATGGCCGAACTGCAGCGTGTGGCCGCCGTAGCAGTCGAGCGCGAGCGTCTGATGCGCGATATCCATGACGGCGTGGGCTCACAGCTCATATCGGCCAAGACCAGCATGGAGCAGGGCACGTTGTCCCATGTCGATGCAGCCGGCATGATTGGGCAATGCATCGATGACCTTCGGCTGGTGATTGATTCGCTGGACCCTGAGCAGCGTCATGTGGCTGATGCCCTCGCAACCCTGCGTTACCGTCTCGCGCCCAAACTCTCGGCGGCGGGGATTGAGTCGTCATGGCAAATCAGCCAGCACCCTGTGCCACTGGGGCCGGGTGCCATGCTGGACCTGGTGCGTATCGTGCAGGAGGCTCTCGCCAACATGCTCAAGCATTCGGGTGCAAGCCAGGTCTGGATAAGCTTTGATGCCAGTCCAGACGGCAACTGGAAGCTGGAGGTCACCGACAACGGCCGCGGACTGTCGATTCCCCCGAGGGCTTCGGGCGTGCCGGCACGGCGAGGTCTGGCCAACATGGAAAGGCGCGCGGCCAAGCTCGACGCACAACTCGATTTGCGCTCACAGCACACCACAACCCAGACGTCCACCGGCACAACGGTGTGCGTGACCTGCCCGCGGACTGCTCCGGTAATACCCTGATACGGGAAATACCCCCTCGGGGGGATAGTCTGGCCGTCTGTCTGCGCGTAGCCTTCGGGTCTTCAACAGGCACATCGTGGGTATCAAAAAAAAGGGGGCTGACATGAAAAATCTGCAACGCCGCGTCTGGTTTTCACTTCTTGTCGCGGGAGCCGCTGCCGGCACGCCGCTGCTGGCGCAGGCCGAGCGTTTTGCTTCGGCAAGTGCCCAGGGCTACTGCCTGACCAACGCCGGGGGCTCAGCCAGCATCACCGGTTGCTCGACCAGCGCATCGGGCCAGAACATCAGCATGGACTACAAGGCTGGCGAGAATGTTTTCTACGGCCAGTTGAAAGCCGGCGGACAGTGTCTTGACGCTTCCGGTGCGCGGCTGGTGTTTGCAACCTGTAAAGCCGGTGATGCACAGGTCTGGAAGCTGACAGGCAATACCGGCATGCTGAACAACGGTGCTGGCGTTTGCGTGGGCGTGTCGTCAGGTGCGCTCACGACATCGAAGTGCAGTTCAGGGGGTGCAGGCCTGACCTGGTGGACTGAAAAGCGCGCCAGGGTGATTGCCGTACCAAATATGAAAAACGTGCCGGTGGGTACGCGGTTGAGGGTTTCGGGCAACAACCTGATCGCCAATGACGGCGCATCCATTGTGGCCGGTGGTGCGGGGAACATCGTGGCGGGCGGTGCCGGAAACATAGTGGCCGGCGGCGCGGGCAATATCGTGGCGGGCGGCGCAGGCAACTGAGTGCCGACTATGCCTGCCGATGAAAACGGGGCTGTGGCGCCACTGTCGCACCGGGTAGCGGCAATAGTCGTCAAGATCGTCATCGTGGTTTCGCTGGTGGTCCCGGTGCTGATCGTGGCAGGCAATTACCTCAACCGTAAGGATGTACAGGAGCGCCCCTTGCAGGTGGGCGAGGCGGTGTCGGTCAAGAACGTCAGCAAGGGCTGGCGTCCTGGTTATATCCGCGCCATCGACATCCATGGCCGTATCGAGGTGGTGATGGGTGCGACCCGTGAGGCTGCAGCGCTGCCGGGCAGGGACGTGCTGACGCTTGAAGGCATGGGCCGTCTGAAGCGGCGCAAGGACGGCGGTGATTAGAAAGGTCGCATGCGCACCACATTCGCCAGCAGATCATTTTTAACAGGGGAGTTCAATATGAAATATGCACTGACAGGTATGACTCTTGCCTTGGCTTGCAGCCTGGCCGTTGCAGAAAGCACTGTCTGCGCGCCGCAAAAGCACAAGGAAAACTGGGGCCGCTATGTACAGAAATACGAGCATGCCGAAAAGGCACTGGCCTGCGCCGGCTTCACGGGTCTCACGCCCAAACAGACCGGCGGCGGTTCACAGTGCGTGGACTATGTGCCGCATCGTGCCGTCAAGCATGCCGCAGAGGTGGATGCCCCCGTCCGCGGCAGGGGTGGTGCGCTGTGCAGTTACATCGACACCAAACAGAACCGCAAATGGTATGCAGACAACTTCGGCATCAAGTCCAGCAAGGACTGAGCCATGATCTTGCTGCACGGCCTGCTCACTTCAGTTGGCCTGACGGTGATCGCAATGCCGGCTGCGGCGCAAAACTGTCCGCAGACAGGGGCAAGTTATGTCATCAAGGGTTTTACGGGCGACACCCGCGTCAAGGCCAGTGGGGCTGCGTTTGATGCAAAGCGAGGCTGCAAGTGGATCACGGAAGACGGCCGAGAACTCTGGTGGAAGATGGGCCAGGATGTCGTCGTTGCAGCCAAAGGTCAGCCAGCAAAAACAGCAGCGGCGAACGATCAGGTGGACAACAAAGGCGCTTCGCTGGTGCCAGGCCGCGTCTACACCTGTAACCTGCCCGGCATAGGCCTTTTCACAGGCGCCTACTTCGGCATCGTGAACGCCAGCACTTACCGAAACTTCGATGGCAAAACGGGCCGCTACAGCTTTGACCCATCGACCGGTGTGCTGCGCATGACCAGCGGTCCATCAAACGGCCTCGCCTACAAACGCATGCCTGAGGGCAACTTCCGCGTACTCGACCAGAAGGGCCATGTCACCGGCGGCAACTGCGTTCATGTGGCCAGATTGAGCATTGACGGACGCTGGTAGGTGCCTATGCTTTCCTGTAAATTCGGCGCATGTTGAACCCAGACGAGCGCGAGTTCCTGCACCAGACCTCGTTGCGCATCCCGACCGTGAACCGCGCATTGCTGCTCTACGTCACGCTGCTGGCAGGCTTTTGGGGAGGCCACAAGTTTTTGCTGGGTGCCCGGCGCGAGGGCTGGCTCTACCTGTTGCTGAGCTGGACCTCCATCACCCTCTGGATGGCCATCGGCGACTTCTTCGCCTTGTCGCGCCTGCCGGTTATAGGCGAAGGCTTCATGAAGCGGCGCGTTCTCAAACGCCATCCGGCTGATGCAGATGTCATTGAAAAGGCAACCTGGTGGCGCTTGGGTCGCGTGATTCTGATCATGATGCTGCTGGTTGCCGGCATGGCATGGATGATGAACCGGCTCAACGAAGGCGGCAAACGGGTGGCCAGCCTGTGCGCGCAAATCAGGCCCGGCATGCCCGCACAGGAGCTGGAGGCCTTCGCAGGCGCGAACGGCTTGCGGCTCAGCAAGGCACGCGAGGGCTCTAACTCGCTCGCAGACACGGCAACGCTGGGGCGGCACAGTTGCCATGTGAAGCTGGAAGCGGGCAAGGTCACGGAATCAAGCCACTACTTTATGGATTAGGAGTCTTCACCATGCAACCCACAACAGCAGCGCAGGGCCAGTGGCCATGCAGGAATTGCAATGCCGCATCGGCGGTTTTGCTGGTCCACCTGCTTTGCCGGGCATGTGTGGTGCTGCTCGCTGCGGCCGCGCTCGCACTGGTGCTGGCCAACAATGCGCTTGCAGCAGCATTTACAAAAGCTGGCGACTGTGTGGTTGGCAAACGTGTGGTCAACCGTGACAACCAGGCCGGCGTCATTGTGTCCGCCGACGGAAGCAGTTGCAGGGTCAAGCTCGACGCCACAGGCAAGATCGACTACAACATCTTCTGGATGCTCAGCCCCGAGGGCTCAGGAGGTGGCGCCAAAGTATCTGGCGCTGCAGCAACAAAGACACCTCCCTCAGAGGGTAGTAGCGCAGGCGCCATACCCACAGGCGTCTACAAATGCTACATGCTGGCAGGTACCACACTCAACTACGCTTTTATAGACATACATGTCACCGGCGGCAACCGATACCGCGACAAGAGTGGAAAATCCGGCACCTTCACGGTAGATGCCGGCAACAAGATCGCCTTCACCGGTCCGCTGTCCGCTGCCAATGCCAAACTGCTGTCAGGTGGACGCATAGGACTGAACATGAGTGGTGGCAACTTCTACAACACCACCTGCAGCATCAGCCGCTGACACAGGGCATCAGCCCGCCATCTCTTCAGCTTCCAGATCCTTGATGCGCGCCGGCATTTTTGCCCCGCCAAACCACGACACATAAAGCGCAGGCAACACCACAAGTGTCAGAAGTGTCGCGGTGATCAGCCCGCCAATCACGACAATGGCCAGCGGCCTCTGTGTCTCCGAGCCTATGTCGTGCGAGAGCGCCATGGGCAGCAAGCCCAGTGCGGCCAGCATGGCGGTCATCAGCACCGTGCGCAGGCGCTGCATCGAGCCCAGCCTGACCGCATCGAGCGCCGTGTGGCCGGCGTTCTGAAGCTGCTGGAAAACCGACAGCATCACCACGCCGTTGAGCACCGCCTGACCTGACAGCGCAATAAAACCAATGGCCGCAGACACTGACAGCGGGATCGAAAAAATCCATAGCGCTACAAAACCGCCAATCAGTGCCAGCGGCACGTTGATCAGTATCAGCGTCGCCATCTTGAAGGATTTGAAAGCGTCAAACAGCAGCACAAAAATCAGCAGCAGCGAGATGGGTACCACCACCGTGAGCCGCTGCATGGCGCGCTCCTGGTTCTCAAACTCTCCTGACCAGCCCACTGTGTAGCCGTTCGGCAACTTGACGTTGTCGGCCACGCGTTTTTGCATGTCCTTGACCACAGAACCCATGTCGCGGCCCTTGATGAAGATACCGATGGCTGCGGTACGGCGCCCGGCCTCGCGTGCGATGTTCATCGCGCCGCTGGTTTCACGAATGGTTGCGACGCTGCCCAGCTGCGCATAACCGCCGTCAGGCGTCGGGATCAGTGTCTGCGGCAGGCTTGATATCACGCGCCGGTTTTCCGGCAGGCGCACGGCCACCGCAAACTTGCGCTCGCCCTCCCATATCTGGGTAGCGGCCTTGCCGGCCAATGCAGCCTCGATCACATCCTGTATGTCCTGCACGTTGAGGCCGAGCCGCGCTGCGCGGTCCCTGTCGATATCAATGACCAGCTGCGGCAGGTCACCTGCCCGGTCAATCTCGGCACGGTATACCCCCTGCACCTGCTTGATCTCGCGTTCTATCAGTTCCGTCACTCGCTTGATCTCCACCAGGTCATCGCCGGACACCTTGATCACGATCTGTCCGTCGATCTGCGAAATGGATTCGAGCACGTTGTCGCGTATGGGCTGTGAAAATGCCGGCTCCATGCCGGGCAACGCAGATACTGCCTTGTCCATCTGGTCAATGAGCTGCGCCTTGGTCAGTCCCTTGCGCCATTGCTCCTCGGGTTTGAGGTCTACAAACACCTCGGCCATGCTGATGGTCTTCGGGTCAGTGCCGTCTTCGGGCTGGCCTGCCTTGGACACCGTGGTACGTACCTCGGGCACGGTCATGAGGGCCTTGCGCACGTTGCGAAGCACCCGTGTGGCCTCGTCGTTGGACACACTGGACGGCAGACGCAGGTTGACCCAGATGGTGCCTTCATTGAGCTCGGGCAAAAATTCCGAGCCCAGGCGTGAAGCCGCCACCATGGCCAGCGCGAACACGCCCAATGCAATCACAACCACCGTGCGCCTGCGCTCAAGTGCCCAGTTCAGGATGGGTGCATAAAACCGCTTGCTGCTTGCGACCACGCGGTTGTCGCCATGCGGCAGTTTTTTGCGCAGCATCCAGTAGGCCAGCAGTGGTACCAGAGTCAGTGAGAAGATCAGTGAGCCTATAAGGGCGGTGGTCACGCTCAGCGCCATGGGCTGGAAGATCCGGCCTTCATGCCGCTGCAGCGCAAAAATGGGTATGTGCGCCGCGATGATGATGAGCATCGAAAAAAGCGTGGGCCGGCCGACTTCGTTGGCTGCGTCAATGATGGTGCTGCGCCGCTCGTCATCACTCATGCCCTCTTTTTTCTCCGCCAGCCGGTGCATGATGTTTTCAATTACGATCACCGCCCCGTCCACGATGATGCCGAAGTCCATCGCACCCAGGCTCAGTAAATTGGCCGGCACGCCCATGATCTTCAGGCCGAGGAAGGTCGACAGCAGTGCCAGCGGGATGATGACCACCACCGCGAGACTGGCACGTATGTTCGACAGAAAGAGGTAGAGCACCAGCGCGACCAGCAGTGCGCCCTCAACCAGGTTCTTGAACACCGTGGTCAGTGTCTTGCCCATCAGCCAGGTGCGGTCGTAGTAGGGCACGATCTGCACGCCTTTGGGCAGGCCGCGTGTATTGAGCTCCGCGATTTTTTCCTTCACGCCCTTGAGGACCACGCTGGGATTTTCGCCCTTGCGCATGATGACGATGCCTGTGACCACGTCGTCGTCCTGGTCCTGGCCCACGGTGCCAAGTCTGGCTACGGCCCCAATTTTTACCTGCGCAATATCGCGTATCAGGATGGGCGTGCCGCCCTTGGCGGAGACCACGATGCGGCCGATATCGTCGGGCGAGGTCAGCAGGCCGATGCCGCGAATCGCATACTGCTGCGCGCCCTGAGCCACATAACTGCCGCCGGCGTTGGCATTGCCCCTGCCCAGCGCATCAAGCAGGTTCTGGAAGGTGAGTTTGTACGCACGCAGTTTGTCCAGGTCGGGCTGCACTTCATATTGCTTGATGAAACCGCCCATGGCCACCACGTCTGCCACGCCAGGCACCTGGCGCAGGGCGCGCTCGACCACCCAGTCTTCCAGCGTGCGTAGTTCCGTCGTGGTCT
Source organism: Polaromonas sp. (assembly GCA_965228025.1). Lineage (GTDB taxonomy): Bacteria > Pseudomonadota > Gammaproteobacteria > Burkholderiales > Burkholderiaceae_C > Polaromonas. Next base: position 70,182 of record CBDDGX010000008.1, read on the forward strand.
GCCCGTCGCCGCGCAGCCGGTAACGCATGATTTCGCCCACGGGCGTGGCGTTGGGCGCAATGTTGGCTTCGACACCTGCAGGCAGGTCAACCCCGCGCAGGCGTTCACTGACCTGTGCGCGTACCTGCAGCACATCGGCCTTGTCGTCGTAGGTCACTACGGTGAACGACAGGCCAAACTGCGTATGCGAAAACACGCGTATGGAATTGGGCAGACCGGATAGCGCCACCTCGATGGGCAGGGTGACCTGCTTTTCAACTTCTTCTGCAGCACGGCCAGGGTAGAGCGCAATCACCGTGACCTGAGTGTCGGTCACATCGGGAAAGGCTTCGACCGACAGGTTCTTGAAGGCGATCACGCCTGCCATCACAAACAGCAGCGTACCCAGGATGATGAAGAGCGGCTGCGTCAGCGCATACCTGATCAGCCGCCTCATGGTTTGGCCTGCGCGCCTGAAGCCGTCGTCATGGGCGCAGCGGCTGATGCGGTGGATGCGGGTTTTGCCGATGCCTCCACAGCTTTCCTTTCGGTGCCTGCGACAGGCCGCGCATCTTCCTGCGCAGTGCGGAATTCCCGTGCCAGCAGCAGCATGTTTTCGCTGACCACCTGTTCGCCGGCTTCAAGGCCGCGCGACACCACGGTCTCACGCGGGCCCTGGTAGCTCACCGAAATCTCACGCGTTTCAAACACGCCGGGCTGCACCTGCACAAGCACCGTGTGTTTGGCGCCCAGCAGCGACACGGCCTGCGAAGGAATCACCACGCCGGGGCCGATGATGCGTTCTATGCGGGCAGTTGCCAGCATCTCCGCCTTGAGCAGGCGTTCCGGGTTGGCGACCACGCCCCTGACCTTGATGGTGCGTGTGGCAGGATCAATGAAATCAGCAGCCGCGGCAACACGGCCCTCAAACTTCTGGCCCGGCAGCGTGGGGATGATCAGCTCGAACGTCGAGCCCGGCTTGAGCGTGCCGATCTCTGACTCGCGCGCATCAATCTGCACCCACAGCGATGTCGGGTCGGTGACCACAAACAACGCCGGCACACCGGGACCGGACTGGTCAGGCCGTACCTCCTGCCCGGGGTTGAGGTTGCGCTCGACCACCATGCCGTTGATGCTGCTTGTCAGCGACAGTTGCTGGTTGACGCCAGCGCCGCCGCCATACAGGCGGGTGCGCGCTTCGGCACGCTGGATCTCGGCCTGAGAGCGCGCTGCATCGGCCTCGGCCACATCCAGGTCCTTGCGCGCGATGATGCCGGCCTCGAACAGTTCGCGTTGACGCTGTACCGTTTTTTTCGTCAGTTGTGCATCAGCCATGGCCTTGACGGTGTCGGCCTGCGCGATGCCGTAGTCGGGTGATGAGAGTTGCGCCAGCAGCGTGCCGGGCCTGACCGCCTGGCCCATGTCGGCCCTGATGGCCATGACACGGCCGGCAAACGCGGGATAGATGCGCTGTGTGCGCTCTTCGTTCCAGACCAGGCGCGCTGGCAGATCAACCGTGATGGCCTTGCCAGGCGCCGCGCTTGCTATCCCGAGCAATGCGAGTTGCGGGTGCCCGGGTGCAAAACGCAGCTGGTTGCCCTGCAGTATGGGGGCCGGTGCTTCGGGCGTTGGGGCAGGAGCGTCATTGCAGCCGGCGAGCAGCAACGCGGCCAGCAGGGCGCCGGCAGTCAGGGTGTGGGGAAGAGTGCGGTTCACGATGTTTCCAGAAGATGTGTGCGTAGGGATTCGTTGCCGGGCGGCTGGCTGGTGTGGCGGTCAGGGCTGGCGCTGTTCCTGACGAAGTTGCCAGGCCTGCACGGCTTTTGCGTGTTCGGTGCGGGCAGCCAGGTCTTCAATCAGGATGGTGCGCAGGGTGCGGCGTGCGTCGATCAATTCGGTGAGTGACATGGCGCCCTTGCTGTAGGCCAGTTCGGCCATTTCGGCGACCTTGCGTGCACGGGGAAGAATGGTGTTTTCGTAGCTCCAGGCGCGTGCGCCTGCACCCAGCCTGTCCTGTTGCAGGCGCTGCAGTTCGGTGGCCGCATTGCGGCGTGTCCTGTCGAGAATGTCCTGCGCCTGGTCCAGCTGGGCCTGCGCTTTGGCGATTTCGCCCTGGAAGTTGTAGCCACCCAGCAGGCCGTAAAGCGGCATCTGCAGCCGCAGTTCCAGCTGCCGGGTCGAGGTGCCAGGAAAGTGGTCAAACGATGCGCCCAGGGTCACATCTGCCTTCTTCTGTGCAGAGGCCACGTCCAGTGCTGCGCGTGCGGCCTCCACACGTTGCAGTGCTGCGCGCACGTCGGGGCGGCTTTCCACTGAGGGATAAATCAGCCCGGTGTCACCGGCATCGGCTTTTGCCGCGGCCGGCCAGTCGGGCTGGGCGACCAGCGTGCCCGCGCCCGTGAAACCCGTCAGTTGCGCAAGCGTCAGCGCCGCACGCTGGCGGTCCAGCCGTGCAGACAGCAGGTCGGTGCTTGCGCGCTGGGCTTCAATCTCAATGCGGGCAGCGTCCTGTGCCGCCAGGTCACCGGCCTGCACACGACGGTTGGCGGTGTTGGCCAGCTGTGTGGCGCTGCGCGAGATCTCGCCAACCTGGCCTATGCGCTCCTGCGCGGCCAGCAGGTCAAAGTAGGCAAAGGCCGTGGCTTGCTGCTGCTGCACGAGCATGTCTTCGATGTCGGCCTGCGCTGCTGCGGCGTTGCTTTGCGCTGCCTGTGTACGCAGCTCGCGCTTGTTGCCGCGCTCCCAGGTCCAGTCCATTCCCAGTGACTTGTCGATACGCTTGTCGCGAAACAGGTTGCCACCGCCTATGCCGCGCTGCAGGTCCATCTGCGAAGCCTTTGTCGTCAACACCGGAGCGGGCGCGTGATCAGCTGCGGCAACATCGCCCTGGGCTGCAGCCAGCGCGCGCCTGGCCAGTGACACGTCAAGATTGTTGCGTGCGGCCTGCAGGGCCTGTGCCAGTGTCATGGTGGTGCCGGCCACCGATGGTGCAGGCGCAGCAGGCGGCATGGATGCACCCTGCGTGACCCCTTGTCCTGTGACCTGGGAATGGGCCGGCAATACCGCCGCCAGGCTTGCTGCAAGAAGGAATTGTCGTATGCTCATACAGGCGTTTATCGCCTGCAGGGGCTGACCTGCAACTGACCTGACAGCTTGGTATTTCTACGTAGCACCGCAGACTGGCGCCACGTGGAAAGCACCCGGCACCCGGAGATACCGACCTCATGCGAATCCTTCTGGTTGAAGACGATGCCGTGCTCCGCAACGTGATGTTGCGCAGCCTGGTCGATGCAGGCCACCGTGTGGATGTGGCCACCACCATGGACGAGGCACGCCACTGGTGGCGCGTGCAGGCCTATGACTCGGTGCTGCTGGACCTCAACCTGCCGGTTTCCCACCAGGAACGCAGCGGCATGGGCAACGGCCTGACGGTGCTGCGCGAAGCCCGCGCACGCGGTGACCGTACCCCCGTGCTGGTGCTCACGGCGCGCGACCGCACTGAAGAGCGCATTGCGGGGCTTGATGCCGGTGCAGATGATTACCTCGGCAAACCGTTTGACCTGGCCGAGGTAGAGGCGCGTCTTCGCGCACTGGTACGGCGCGTGCATGGAACGGACGACCGTGTCGAGCAGGGCCTGCTGGCGCTGGACCGCAAGGCGCGGAGGTTTTTTCTGCAGGGCCAGTCATGGGACCTGCCCGCACGCGAGTTTGAAGTGTTGTGGGAACTCATGACACCGCCGGGCCGCGTCGTCAGCAAGCGCGTGCTGTCTGAAAAACTCTCGGAGACCGACGGCGCGCTGGGTGACAACGCACTTGAGGCCTTTATCTCCCGCCTGCGCAAGAAATTGGCGGGCAGTGGCGTCAGCATACGCACGCTACGCGGCCTGGGTTATGTGCTTGAGGAAGATGCCTCGTGAGTGATTCGGCGGTGGCTGAAAAGTCATCCCCAAGGCGCCGGGCAAAACCGTCATTGAGAAGCCGGCTGACACGGCACGTTGTGTTGCCGCTGGTGTTGATGTGGGCACTGGGCACGACCGTGGCACTGTCGGTCGCCAACTACTTCACCGGCCAGGCCTTTGACCGCTCCATGCTCGACGACGCATATGCCGTCGCAGCCAATGTGCGTGCCAGTGTGAATGGCCCGGCACTGAACCTGTCACCGCGTGAACTGGGCGCACTGCTTTTTGACCAGAGTGAGTCGAACTATTTTGCCGTGCTCAAGCCCGATGGTGAACTGGTAGCCGGCCATGCGGGGCTCAGGCCACCGCCCCTCGCGGAAGAAGCCAACTATGGGTTTTCAGACATACAGTTTCAGGGCCGTGCACTGCGTGTTGTGAGCCTGCGCCGTACTGACCCCGTCGAGTTCACTGTCGTGATGGGCCAGACATCGGCCAGCCGCAGCAGCCTGCTGCACCGCATGCTGGCCTATGCCGTGGTGCCGCAGGTATTGCTGCTGCTGATGCTTGGCTGGTGGTTGCTGCGCGTGATACAGCGCGACCTCAAGCCACTGGCAGAACTGCAGCGCGCCGTAGACCGCCGTGATGCACGCGACCTCACGCCCGTGCCGCCCTCAGCCACCACCTTTGCCAGCACCCGCGATGTCGAGCGCCTGGGTCTGGCCGTGAATTCCATGCTAGCCCGGCTTGATGAAAGCATCAGCGCGCAACGCGAATTTGCGGGCAATGTGGCACACGAGTTGCGCACGCCACTGGCGGGCATACGCGCGCAGGCCGGCTACGCACTGGCCCATGCCGACCCGCAGGTCTGGCGCGAGCAACTGCAGGGCATCATCCAGGGCGAGGCACGCGCCAGCCACATGGTCGAACAGTTGCTGGCCCTCGCACTGGCCGACGAAGCACGCGCCGGCCTGCGGCTGGAGCCTGTAGCGCTCAATGAGCTCGCACGCAGCGTATTGCTGCGCTACATGCCCAAGGCTGATGCCGCCGGGGTAGACCTGGGCGGCGAAGGCCTGGACGAAGCCGTGGTGGTGCAAGCCGATGCAGCCTTGCTGGAAGGCATTCTCGGCAACCTGCTCGACAATGCCCTGCGTTACGGCAAGGCCACGCAACCGCGTGTCACGGTCACCGTGTCACGCGAAGGTGGCGATGCGGTGCTCTCTGTGACAGACAACGGCCCGGGCATCAGTGAGCAGGACGCTGGCCAGTTGCGCAACCGCTGGACACTGGGGCCGGCCGGCCAACGGCTTGGTGAAGGTGCCGGACTTGGCCTGGCGATCGTGAGCCGGTATGCAGAGCTGCTGGATGCGCGCTTCAGCCTGGATTCGGTGGGTGGCGAGCCGGGGTTGAAGGCGAGTGTGCGGTTTGAATCGGCGTCTTCTTGCTGACATAAAACGCAGGTAAGCTCAGTCACTTTTTGCTGGCGGGGTTCTGCTGGCTGTTCAAAATAATGGCCACCCATGGGCCACTGCGCCCATCGCAGGCGGAGGAGTTGAAGATGTCAAGAGTCAGCTTGAGCAAGACAGCTTGCTGCGTGTTGCTGTGTTCGCCAATGTTCTTTCAGGGCTCAGCCCAGGCACAGGACAACGCAGAACTGACACCTGCTTTCGGCTTTCATGCGCAGGCCACCTATATCTGGCAGCGCAAACCTTCCTTCAATGCGGC
>CBDDGX010000009.1:0-7623 GCA_965228025.1 Polaromonas sp.
GCTGGTCGGCGAAGGCAAGACTGTGGTGATGACAGAACTGCTTGAAGACACACCGGCGCTGATGTCGGACGCGTCCGTCGATGCCGACACCTGCCAGAAGTTGTACACCGCCTACACCGTGGCGCGCCAGGGCGGGCAAAACCACGCTGCGGCGCTGGCTGCCGTCAAAATACGCAAATGACCGCCAGCACCACACAGCAGCCCACACGCTTCTGGGCAGACCTGAAGAGTCCCGACTTCGCGGGCATTGATCTGGCCCGCTGCATCGCGGTGCTGCCGGTCGCGGCGGTCGAGCAGCACGGCCCGCACCTGCCGCTGAACGTCGATGCGTCCTTGGCCGACGGTGTGGTGCAGGCGACTCTGCCGCACATCCAGAACGATTTACCCGTGCTGTTTTTGCCCACGCAGGCGATTGGCTTCAGCCCCGAGCACACAGGGTTTGCAGGCACCTTGACTTTGAGGTCCGAGACCGTGATTCGCCTGTGGACGGACATCGCAGAATCCGTTGCCGCGACAGGCGTCAAAAAGCTTGTGCTGCTCAATTCACACGGCGGCCAGGTCGGCATGCTCGACATCGTCGCGCGCGATTTGCGCGCACGGCTGGGCATGCTGGTCTACAGCGTCAACTGGTTCAACCTGCCGCTGGTGGGTGAGAACGACGAGCTGGTGAACGAACGCTTCAGCGCCGAAGAGCACCGCTTTGGCATTCATGCCGGCGATATTGAAACGTCCATGATGCTGGCGCTCAAGCCGCATCAGGTCGACATGGCCAAGGCGCAGGATTTCCAGTCCCACCTCGAAAGACCGCGCACAGAAGTTCAGCATCCTCGGCGACGGCAAAAGCGCCAAGCTGGCCTGGCAGATGCAGGACTACAACCCGCAGGGCGCGGCCGGCAATGCAGCAGCAGCCACAGCAGAAAAAGGCCGTGCCGTGCTCGAGGCCGGCAGGCAAAAGTTTTGCGCAACTGCTGCTCGAGATAGACAGCCTGCCTGCTGACACGCTGCGAAAGCCCGGCTAAAGAACAAACCCCCAGACCGGCGGTAACCAGGCTGGGGGCTTGTACTGCGGGCCTTGCCGGTAAACGCGGCTGCAGTGTGAAACAAGTATCTACTGCTGTGGACCGAAAAAGTTTGCTTTGTTTGCTGCTTATTTCCGATAATTCAGGAAATTAATCCGTATAAGCACAACGAACAGCTGAATTATCCGTGCCCGGGGCTTTTATCCGAAAATCCTTCAGGCTTGACTCAGGAGTAGGTGACCCACTCCGCATGCTCGGGCGCATCGAGGTGCGGCAGCGTGTTGTAGGTCACCAGCATGTGGCGCTTTGGGGTGAACGCAAACTCGGTGACCGAGGCATTGCGTATGCGCAGGTTGAGTTCAATCGTCGTCTCGGGGCTGGTGCCCAGCACATGGCCGACGGCAGTTGATATCGGCCCACCACTCGATACCACCAGCACGTTGCCTTCAAAGTTGGTGCGCACATGGTCAAGCAGGCTGGTGACACCGGAAACAAAGTCCGTGTACTCCGGCATGCCTTTGGGGCTGACAACCCCGTCCATCCACTGCTTGAGGCCGTCTTTCAAAAGCCTGAAGTGGCTGCGGTACATCTCGGGCGTGGTGGCTTTTTCGAGCTTGTGCGGGTGAATCGCGCTGATCACGGCTTCGCTGTCGTACTCATTGAGGCCTTGCCACTGGCTCGCGTCCAGCGTTGCGCCCATGCCTTCACAAATGCCCGCGTAGGTCTTGATCTGCCTTTGCAGTGTGCCGGTAAAGGCGGCATCAAACACAATGCCCTTGTACCTGAACCATTCGCCCAGGCGCACGGCCTGGCGATAGCCCATGTCGCTGAGCACGTCGTAGTCGTCGGCGCCAAACGAGGCCTGGCCGTGGCGCACAAGGTAGAGGGTTCCCATGGGTCTGATTGTGTGTCCGCCTCGCCGGGGTCGAAGTCCCCGTGGTGACGGAAAGCCGTGGCGATAGCGCCTTGGTGACAGTCAGGCGGCTGTGCGCTTTTCTGCCAGCAACCGCACGGCCAGCAGCGCCAGCACCGAGCCCATCACATAACGCTGCACGCGCAGCCAGCCTGGGTTGCGATTTAAAAACAGCGCCAGACCTGCGGCCGAAAAAATCAGCAGCGCATTGATGGCCATGCTGACCGCGATCTGTATCGCACCCAGGCTCAGGCTCTGCAGCAGTACCTGGCCGCGCTCGGGGTGCAGAAACTGCGGAAAGAAAGACAGGTAAAACATTGCCACCTTGGGGTTGAGCAGATTGGTGGTCATGCCCATGAGGAAGAGCGTGCGCGGCGGGTCGTGCGGCAGTTCGTGTGTTTCAAAGGGCGAGAGACCTCCGGGTCTCACTGCCTGCCAGGCCAGCCACAACATGTAAGCCGCACCGATCAGCTTGATGGCGGTGAAGGCCAGCGGCACCGCGAGCAGCACGGCGGTCAGGCCAAAGGCGGCCGCCAGCAGGTGCACCAGGAAACCCAGGCCGACGCCCGACAGCGATATCAGCCCTGCGCCCTTGCCCTGGCACAGCGTGCGCGAGATGCAATAAATCATGTTGGGGCCGGGCGTCAAAACCAGCGCCAGTGAGACAAGCGTGAAAAGAACAATCTCTTGCAAGGTAAACATCAATGCCCTCCGGACTCCAGTGTTACCAGCCCTCGCGGCGTCTGCAGCACGGCGACGAGGTTGGGCCGGCCCTGCAGCACGTCGACATTGACGAGACCTATCGCTTCGTGCGCCGCCTTCAGGGCATCAGGCCGCGCGTGGCTGGCATGCAGCGATTGCAGTGTCACGCCCGATGGCGGCATGGCGGCCACCGGATGCACGGGCCCCCATTCGATGAGGGTGGGCAGCCCGCCGTAAAACAGCCTCTGCCCATCACGACGAACGGTGATTTTCCAGCTCAGCAGGCCTTGCGGTGTCGGACGTGAGGCCTGCAGCAGCTCCCCGCGGTCCAGGCCGAGCTTTGCGAGCGACTTGATGCCGGCCTGCGCCTGCGGCGTGCTCGCGACAAAGTGAACAAGCTGCGGGCCGTGCGCCAGAAGGCGCGCATGCAAGAGGCCATCGTCCAGGTCAAACCACCGCTTCGCACCGGGTGGCCGCGTGGTGCTGGCACCCGGCTGGGTGGCGATGATCTCGAAATAGGCCCCCGGGTATTGCGGTGAGTCCAGCCTGAACAGCCGGTTGTGTGTACCCATGAGCGGATGCTCGCCACCGGGGCCTGGCGTGATGCCAAGCGTGGCCTCACACCACTGAACGCCCTGCGCCAGACTGGCTGCTGCCACCACCAGGTGGTCGACGCGCGAGCGCAGGGTGATGGCTGGGGCAGCAGGCTTCATCACCCCAGCCTAAAGCGCTACGCTGCCATCAATGCAGGTCACGGACTCACCACCCACCCACACCTGGCCATTCGCATCACGGTCAAGGTAGACCAGCCCCGCACGGTTCAGGCACACGCCCTGCGATGCGACATAACTTTCAGGCGCATAAGCATCGGCCATCAGCCATTGCGCCAGGCCCGCATTGAAGCTGCCGGTGACGGGGTCTTCATTGATGCCTATGCCGGGCGCGAAGGCGCGCACTTCGATATCAGGTGTGACGGCGGGTGCTTCGTAGTTCTGCACAAAGGCCTTTGCTTCGCGGTTGGCGCGGCCTATGAGCGGCGCGCTTTCGGTTTTTTCGTAGATGCCAGCGACGCCGATCTTGACCTTGAGTTTTGCCAGCTCGAGATTGTTGGGCGCGAGTTGCAGCACAGTCTCGGGACTGTCGAGCAGCAGGCCCAGCCAGACCGGGCCGTTGTCCAGGGTCTGAGCGGCGGTGATTTGCGCAGCTTTCAGGCCGAGTGCCGCCGCGACCTGCGCGAGAAGCACCGGGCTGGGTGCCGAGCGTTTGAGCGGCGGTGCGGCAAAGGCCAGGCGCGGGCTGGCCCCCTTGTCATTCTCTTGTCGTATCCGCACCAGGCCCACGGCGCACTCCTGCACGATCACGTCTTTTCGTTTGGCCTTGCCGCCTGCCTGCAGCCAGGCGTGGCAGCTGCCCAGCGTCGGGTGGCCTGCAAAAGGCAGTTCGCCACCGGGCGTGAAGATGCGCACCGCGTAGTCAGCCGATGCGTCTTTGGGCGGCAACAGGAAAGTCGTTTCCGACAGGTTGGTCCAGTTCGCAAAACGCCGCATCGCCGCATCGTCCAGCCCCGCCGCGTCCAGCACCACCGCCAGCGGGTTGCCGAAATAGGGCGTGGCGGTGAAGACGTCGATCTGCTTGAAGGGCCTGTCCTGGGCCTGTCGAAGGGGGCGGGTTTGCATGATTCTCTTTTTTTATGAAAGGGGCTGGTCCAGCACACCCTTGGTGGTCTGCCGGTTCCAGATGCTGTCGTACCAGCGTTCGATGTTGGGCCAGGCCCTGCGCGGCTGCGGCAGGCCGAACCAGCGGTGGATCTCGCAGGCGACGGGAATATCAGCCATGGTGAACTGCCCGCCCGTCATGTAGCTGCGCCCGGCCAGATGGGCTTCAAGCGTTTGCAGCAGCGGCTCGACGGCTGCGACTGATTTTTCAATCAGCGCATGGTTGCGGTCTTCAGGCGCTGTGCGAATCAGTTGCCAGAACGCATCGCGCCCGACGATGGCGAAGGTGGTCTGCTGCCAGTCCATCCAGCGCTCTGCGTCAAAACGCAGTTGCAGCTCTTCCGGGTACAGCGTGCCCAGCGCGTGTTTGGCGCAGAGATATCGCACCACCACGTTCGACTCCCAGAGCACGTAGCTGCCGTCTTCAATCACGGGTACCAGCGAGTTGGGGTTCAGGCCCATGTATTGCGGCGTCTTGACCACGCCAAACTTGCCGCCCGCTTCGGTCCGCTGGAATTCCAGGCCGAGCTCCTGCGCAGTCCACACCACCTTGCGCACGTTGATGGAGCTCATGCGGCCCCAGATGTGCAGCGTGCTCATGCTGATTTGGGCAGGTTGGCCTTGAAGACATCGGCCAGCGCGGCAATGCCGGTGTCGATCTGCTCGACAGACGCGGTGACAAACGACAGGCGCAGATTGCCGTGCTCGGCCTCGCCGCTGTAAAACGGCGCGCCCGGCACATAGGCCACATTGCGCTCTACGGCCAGCGGCAGCAGCTTGACCGCGTCCATGCCTTTGGGCAGTTTGAGCCACAGGAACATCCCGCCGGCGGGCTTGTTCCATGTGATGCCTGTGCCGGTCAGGTTTTTGTCGAGAGCGGCCAGCATGGCGTCACGCTGCGATTTGTAGAGCGCACGAATCGTCGGCACATGGCGATCCAGAAAACCGCCCTTGAGCACCTCGACCACCATGCGCTGGTTGAAGCTCGGCGTATGCAGGTCGGCCGCCTGCTTGGCCTGCAGCAGCTTGGGGTAAAGCTCTTTGGGCGCGACGAGAAAACCAAGGCGCAGACCGGGCGCCAGCGTCTTGCTGAAGCTGCCCATGTAGATGCAGCCCTCAGGGTTGCGCGCGGTCAACGGCAGCGGCGGCGGTGTGTCAAACCACAGGTCACCATAGGGGTTGTCTTCAATCAGCGGCAGGCCGGCCTTGGCGGCTGCCGCGCTCAGTGCCACGCGGCCGGCTTCGTTGATGGAGTTGCCGGTCGGGTTCTGGAAGTTGGGCAGGACATACATGAAGCGCGCGCCCGGCGCCTTGGCGGCCAGGTCGTCCACATCGATGCCGTCAGGGTGACCGGCCACGCTGACAAACTCGGGCTCCATGGGCGTGAAGGCCTGCAACGCGCCCAGGTAGGTGGGGGTTTCGACCAGCACGCGCGAGCCCTTGTCGATGAGGATCTTGGCGATCAGGTCCAGTGCCTGCTGGCTGCCGGTGGTGATCAGCACCTGCGCCGGGTCGATGTCCCAGGGCAGCGAGGCGGCTACCCATTCACGCAGGGGCGCATAGCCTTCGCTGGCGGCGTATTGCAGCGCGCCCTGGCCGTCGGTCGAGAGTACGGTGGCGCAAGCTTTTGCAAATGCATCAACGGGGAATGTTTTGGGCGAAGGCAGGCCGCCGGCAAAACTGATGATGCCGGGCTTTTCGGTGACCTTCAGGATTTCGCGGATGAAGGAGGGGTTCATCTTTTCCGCGCGTGCGGCCTGTGTCCATTTCATGTTTGTCTTTTCCATGGTTTTTTTGATGGGTTGTCAGCGGGCAATAGAAGAGTTTCGCATCTTTGTTCAGGCGATGTTTTTCGCAGTGGCCAGGTGCGGCTGCGGGTGTACCGGCATCTTCTTGCCGATGAACACAGTGGCGATCACTGCCAGCCCGAAGCCGACTGTCACGGCATCGAGCCGCTCGCCCAGCAGGGGCACGGCAAACAGCATGGACATAAAGGGCTGCACCAGCTGCACCTGGCTCACGCGAACGGTTCCACCCAGCGCCAGGCCGCGGTACCAGGCAAAAAAGCCCAGCCACATCGAAAACACCGCCGCATAGGCAAAGCCACACCAGGCCGGTGTGCCGAGGCTTCCGGTGGGCCAGCTGCTGATGCTCATCGGGAGTGTGATCGGCAACGAAATCAGCAGCGCCCAGCAGATCACATGCTCGGCCTGCATGCGCTGCGACAGCTGCGCGCCGTAGCCGTAACCCACGGCGGCGCACAGCATGGCACCCAGCAACAGCAAGTCAGCCGCGCTGATGGCAATGCCGCCGCTGCCGGAGCGGAGCATGGCAAAAGTCACCACCAGCGCGCTGCCCAGCGCGGCGCAAAGCCAGAAACCTGTTGAAGGCCGCTGGCGGTGCAGCATGGCGCCGACGGCCGCAGTGGCCAGCGGCAGCACACCGACGATCACGCTGGCGTGTATGGTCTCAACATGGCGCATGGCGATGGAGGTCAGCAGCGGAAAGCCGAACACCACACCGCCCGCTATGACGGCCAGCGGCCACCAGTCTTCACGTTTCGGCCAGGGTGCGCGTGCAGCCGGCAGGAACAGGGCGGACAGGGCTGCCGCCACCACAGCGCGGCCTGCAGCGACAAAAACACCGGACATCTGTGGCGCATCGGGTGTACCAACCGCCAGCCGGGTCATTGGCAGCGTCAGCGAAAAAATGACGATGCCGAGCAGCCCCCAAAGAAGCCCGCGATTGATCTGGCGCTGGTCGTGCGCGGCCTTCATAACCTCAGCATCCAGATGGCGGTCAGCACCAGCACCGCAGCCATGATGCGGTTGAACACCCGCAACCTGCGGCCTGTGCCTGCGGGGCCTGCAAGCCAGTTGCGCAGTAGTGAGCCTGCCAGCGCATAGGTCACATTGCTGCTGAGGGCGTAGAACATCATGATGGGCAGCACGACGACCAGGCGCTGGACCCAGTCGGCATGCCCGGCGATCCAGCCGCTGACGATGGCGAGCGCCAGCATCCAGGCCTTGATGTTGACGAACTGCAGCGCAGCGCCCTGCCAGAAACCTATGGCCATGCGCTTTGCTTCGGCTTCGCTCAGAGTGCTTGAGCGTGCGATCTTCAAGGCCAGCCATACAAGGTAAGCCACACCCACCGCCTTGATGGCCATGCTGAGCAGCGGCACCGCCAGCACCAGCGCACCCAGGCCCCAGGCGCACAGCGTCAGCAGCACGCCCCAGCCAGCGGCGACAGAAAACGCAAAAGGCAAGGCCCG
>CBDDGX010000010.1:0-7858 GCA_965228025.1 Polaromonas sp.
CTGCAGGCCACAAGGCATCGTTATGAAAAACCCTGCACCGTGTTTCAGTATCGTTGCCTGGTGCAGGCGGCGAGCACCACTTTTGTCCTCGCGTTTCCATTCGGCCTGCAACCGGCTCGCTAAATGAAGACGTGTGTTCATCTGCACGTCCGTGACGCGTGATGCGCAATCTGTTGCGTTGATTGACGTCGTGTTTAGTGTTCATGGCGCCGCCGCCGCCGCTGCGGCAGCGAACGGTCACGCATGATTGGGGCCGCACCAGTGCCTCCTGGTAGCGGATTGCTGGCTGTGAACAGGTGTGCGGCATACTGACAGGTGCCGTGCGTTGAAGCCACAACGGAAGTGTGCCTGCTGACTTCCATTGCAACGCGCTGCTACATGCGGCGTTGCAGGCTGAGCTCCCTGCTGGCGGTGGCTGCGCTGCTTGCTGTGCTGTTACTGGGGATGCCCCACACCGAGCTGGGAGGCTTTTCGAGTATGCTGGCGCCCGAGCCCGAGGAGTTGGTGCTGGGTGCCTCTGCCTTTGGAGTGCAGCGCTATTCAATCCCCGGGGACCTTGGGAGCGGCACCAACTGCTCGCTGCCCGGCACCCTGCACGTCTACCTCAAAGCCCTCCGATGGCCGGTGGGTTGGCTGCGAGTGCGCGGGGTGCTTGGAATCACGCTGCCACTGACAGGCTCATCAATGTGTGAGCACTGCTGCAGATGGACGACGGGTCGCTGCACTTGCTGCTGAAAGGCTTTTTGATGTTTGAGGCCACTTCGTACCCAGAAGCGTGGCCCAAGCTGTGGTACCGTAATCCAAGCATGATTTCCACTCTGCGTTTGTCGCTGGCCTCCAAGACAAGCCAGAGCTGGACGCGAGTGCTGTCGTTACACTGGAGCAGCGAGCCTGTAGAAGTGGGAGAGCCTGCTGAGACGGATTGCCTTGCCATGCCACAGGATCCGCCACGCTTCATCAAAGCACTGTTGGGAATTCGGGTTGACCTCGGCACGTCGCCCGACCCGGCGCTTGATCTGGTGATGGGCGGCTGGCCTCGCCGCGTGTCGCTCAAGGCACAGCTGCAGCAGGCGCTGGCCAGCCCACCGGCGCTGACCGCTGCCACTGGCCCACCGCTCCTGGTGCGAGCACTGCCCTACTTTGTCAATACCACACCGGATCATGCCGCGCTGCTGCTGGACTGGAGCAGCCAGTACCATGAGCCACTGGGGTTTGACGGCACGATTGCCTATGTGCTGCCTGATGATGCGGTGGCGCTGTCAGCACATCCGCGCATTCGCGCTCTGGTGGCAGCGCGCCGGCTGACGCTTTTTCTGTGGGACCAGTTTGCGTCTTACCCGGTGTGGCTGCCGTGTCAATGGCTGGGACATGCGTTTATTTGGTATCTGGTTGCTGCCTCATAGCTGGCGGCTTTCTGTCACAGGAGCACAAGCTCTATGACCAACGAGTGCATGTTGGCCACGCTTCGCTGTCGATGTGGGGCCGCAACGCCTTGGTGTTGCTGGCTGACATCGACGAGTGGCTTCTCCTTGGCCAGCCAAACACCACTCTGCGCCAGCTGATGGCTCCTGGCGGCTGCCTGGCGGCACTTGGCTCACCCAACTGCATCATCTTTCCACGGCGGGACATCTACCCTTTTGAGCAGCTGCCCGCCAATGGCTCTGCCCCTGACGAACCCGCCTGGTGGCGCAACGCCAGCGGCGGCCACCCGCTGCGCAACTACCGCTTTGTCTCATCACGTACCATCAAATCCAAGACATTATCGCGGCCCGACAGCGTCACCACTCCTGGAAATCACTTTGTGGATTTGTGTGTTGGCCAGGACGTTGTCGCGGATGTCTCCACTGGTGTCGACAAGCTGGAGTCGGCCTGCAGCAAGACGAAGGGATGCCCCCAAGCGCCCATGAGCTGTGCCATGATGGTGCACGTCAGGAACACATTTGTCGTGCGACGCTTGCCCGCTTTCACATCCCTCATACAGCCGGCAGAGTGGCTGTGGATGTTGGACAAGCATCGCCTACGATAGCTTGATTGAGGCATTGTCCTGGCCGCACACACGCTGTCAAAGCTACATTGCATTGCAGTAAACAGCAGTCGATGCAGACGTGTCGCAACAAGGTACCAGCGCTCAACACGGAGGTGCGGTTGCGGCCGGGGGCAGGCGTTGCCGCGCCGTGTCCGCGTCTCGCCCCTTCCCCCATTGCCTGCGAGTTCTATGGTTTGGTGCAGAGGGATGGGCGGGCAGGCTGTAGCAACTGTGCCGTGTGCCGATGGGGGGTGGTGCATGAGCGGGGCGGTGGTGCATGAGCGGGAGGTGGTGCAGGCTGCTGCCTGTACATGTGAGAGTTGAGATTGGCATGCATGTGAGGCAGCAGGAGGCAGTTGCAGTACTTGAGGTACAGGCCCTGGCCCATGAGCACGGCAATCGCGCGCTGGATCGTCGCTCGTGTACACACTCGCGGTTGCTGTTGTTGTCGGCAGACAAGAGGCACGTCTGGGAGCACCGCTTTGGCTCGCGCTTGTTCGCTTCGCCCTGCGAAATGAGCGAGTTGATCACGCCAGCGCAGATCACGCCAATGGCGCTGACACACCCTCTGTCGTCGAGGTGGAAGTGAGCGGTCATGGCGGCGCAGCGCCCCGCTCGTAGGAACAGCTGGTTGACTGTGGCAGCAAGGTGCGGTGCAAGCGAGTTTGCACCTGGTCCTGCATGCCCTCTTTCCGAGCGTCCTGCGAGCGTCCTGCGAGCGTCCTCCAGGACAGCCACGCATGCGGCGTTGCAGGCTGAGCTCCCTGCTGGCGGTGGCTGCGCTGCTTGCTGTGCTGTTACTGGGGATGCCCCACACCGAGCTGGGAGGCTTTTCGAGTATGCTGGCGCCCGAGCCCGAGGAGTTGGTGCTGGGTGCCTCTGCCTTTGGAGTGCAGCGCTATTCAATCCCCGGGGACCTTGGGAGCGGCACCAACTGCTCGCTGCCCGGCACCCTGCACGTCTACCTCAAAGCCCTCCGATGGCCGGTGGGTTGGCTGCGAGTGCGCGGGGTGCTTGGAATCACGCTGCCACTGACAGGCTCATCAATGTGTGAGCACTGCTGCAGATGGACGACGGGTCGCTGCACTTGCTGCTGAAAGGCTTTTTGATGTTTGAGGCCACTTCGTACCCAGAAGCGTGGCCCAAGCTGTGGTACCGTAATCCAAGCATGATTTCCACTCTGCGTTTGTCGCTGGCCTCCAAGACAAGCCAGAGCTGGACGCGAGTGCTGTCGTTACACTGGAGCAGCGAGCCTGTAGAAGTGGGAGAGCCTGCTGAGACGGATTGCCTTGCCATGCCACAGGATCCGCCACGCTTCATCAAAGCACTGTTGGGAATTCGGGTTGACCTCGGCACGTCGCCCGACCCGGCGCTTGATCTGGTGATGGGCGGCTGGCCTCGCCGCGTGTCGCTCAAGGCACAGCTGCAGCAGGCGCTGGCCAGCCCACCGGCGCTGACCGCTGCCACTGGCCCACCGCTCCTGGTGCGAGCACTGCCCTACTTTGTCAATACCACACCAGATCATGCCGCGCTGCTGCTGGACTGGAGCAGCCAGTACCATGAGCCACTGGGGTTTGACGGCACGATTGCCTATGTGCTGCCTGATGATGCGGTGGCGCTGTCAGCACATCCGCGCATTCGCGCTCTGGTGGCAGCGCGCCAGCTGACGCTTTTTCTGTGGGACCAGTTTGCGTCTTACCCGGTGTGGCTGCCGTGTCAATGGCTGGGACATGCGTTTATTTGGTATCTGGTTGCTGCCTCATAGCTGGCGGCTTTCTGTCACAGGAGCACAAGTTCTACGACCAACGAGTTCATGTGGGCCACGCTTCGCTGTCGATGTGGGGCCGCAACGCCTTAGTATTGGTGGCTGACATCGACGATTGGCTTCTTCTTGGCCAGCCAAACACCACTCTGCGCCAGCTGACGGCTCCTGGCGGCTGCCTGGCGGCACTTAGCTCACCCAACTGCATCTCCTTTGCGCGGCGGGACATCTACCCTTTTGAGCAGCTGCCCGCCAATGGCTCTGCCCCTGACGAACCCGCCTGGTGGCGCAACGCCAGCGGCGGCCACCCGCTGCGCAACTACCGCTTTGTCTCATCACGTACCATCAATCCCAAGACATTATCGCGGCCCGACAGCGTCACCACTCCTGGAAATCACTTTGTGGATTTGTGTGTTGGCCAGGACGTTGTCGCGGATGTCTCCACTGGTGTCGACAAGCTGGAGTCGGCCTGCAGCAAGACGAAGGGATGCCCCCAAGCGCCCATGAGCTGTGCCATGATGGTGCACGTCAGGAACACTTTCGCCACACGGACGTTGCTGAAACACGGGTCACGAATACAGCCGGCAGAGTGGCTGTGGATGTTGGACAAGCATCGCCTACGATAGCTTGATTGAGGCATTGTCCTGGCCGCACACACGCTGTCAAAGCTACATTGCATTGCAGTAAACAGCAGTCGATGCAGACGTGTCGCAACAAGGTACCAGCGCTCAACACGGAGGTGCGGTTGCGGCCGGGGGCAGGCGTTGCCGCGCCGTGTCCGCGTCTCGCCCCTTCCCCCATTGCCTGCGAGTTCTATGGTTTGGTGCAGAGGGATGGGCGGGCAGGCTGTAGCAACTGTGCCGTGTGCCGATGGGGGGTGGTGCATGAGCGGGGCGGTGGTGCATGAGCGGGAGGTGGTGCAGGCTGCTGCCTGTACATGTGAGCGTTGAGATTGGCATGCATGTGAGGCAGCAGGAGGCAGTTGCAGTACTTGAGGTACAGGCCCTGGCCCATGAGCACGGCAATCGCGCGCTGGATCGTCGCTCGTGTACACACTCGCGGTTGCTGTTGTTGTCGGCAGACAAGAGGCACGTCTGGGAGCACCGCTTTGGCTCGCGCTTGTTCGCTTCGCCCTGCGAAATGAGCGAGTTGATCACGCCAGCGCAGATCACGCCAATGGTGCTGACACACCCTCTGTCGTCGAGGTGGCAGTGAGCGGTCATGGCGGCGCAGCGCCCCGCTCGTAGGAACAGCTGGTTGACTGTGGCAGCAAGGTGCGGTGCAAGCGAGTTTGCACCTGGTCCTGCATGCCCTCTTTCCGAGCGTCCTGCGAGCGTCCTGCGAGCGTCCTCCAGGACAGCCATGCATGCGGCGTTGCAGGCTGAGCTCCCTGCTGGCGGTGGCTGCGCTGCTTGCTGTGCTGTTACTGGGGATGCCCCACACCGAGCTGGGAGGCTTTTCGAGTATGCTGGCGCCCGAGCCCGAGGAGTTGGTGCTGGGTGCCTCTGCCTTTGGAGTGCAGCGCTATTCAATCCCCGGGGACCTTGGGAGCGGCACCAACTGCTCGCTGCCCGGCACCCTGCACGTCTACCTCAAAGCCCTCCGATGGCCGGTGGGTTGGCTGCGAGTGCGCGGGGTGCTTGGAATCACGCTGCCACTGACAGGCTCATCAATGTGTGAGCACTGCTGCAGATGGACGACGGGTCGCTGCACTTGCTGCTGAAAGGCTTTTTGATGTTTGAGGCCACTTCGTACCCAGAAGCATGGCCCAAGAAATGGAACTACAGTCCAAGCATGATTTCCACTCTGCGTTTGTCGCTGGCCTCCAAGACAAGCCAGAGCTGGACGCGAGTGCTGTCGTTGCTTCGGCCTAACCAGACCAACGAGGCTCGAGTGCCAGCCATTGAGGCTTGCCACGCCTCACTGCGGAGCCCGCCAGACTTCCGTGAGTCCAGGCTTGACCTGCTGGACATTCGTGTGGACCTCGGCACGTCGCCCGACCCGGCGCTTGATCTGGTGGTGGACGGCTGGCCTCGCCGCGTGTCGCTCAAGGCACAGCTGCAGCAGGCGCTGGCCAGCCCACCGGCGCTGACCGCTGCCACTGGCCCACCGCTCCTGGTGCGAGCACTGCCCTACTTTGTCAATGCCACACCGGATCATGCCGCGCTGCTGCTGGACTGGAGCAGCCAGTACCATGAGCCACTGGGGTTTGACGGCACGATTGCCTATGTGCTGCCTGATGATGCGGTGGCGCTGTCAGCACATCCGCGCATTCGCGCTCTGGTGGCAGCGCGCCGGCTGACGCTTTTTCTGTGGGACCAGTTTGTGGCGTACCCGGTGCGGCTGCTGTGCGATTGGCTGGTGCTTGCCTGTGTTCGGCCAATGCGTGTGGCACGCCTGTGGCGCTGCAGTGCGTGGTATGTCTGATGCGCCTGCCTTTCATGGTGTGCTGCAGGGCTGGCTTGACTACGACTTGCAGATGCAAGTTGGCCACGCTTCGCTGTCGATGTGGGGCCGCAACGCCTTGGTGTTGCTGGCTGACATCGACGAGTGGCTTCTCCTTGGCCAGCCAAACACCACTCTGCGCCAGCTGATGGCTCCTGGCGGCTGCCTGGCGGCACTTGGCTCACCCAACTGCATCATTTTTCCACGGCGGGACATCTACCCTTTGGAGCAGCTACCCGCCAATGGCTCTGCCCCTGACGAACCCGCCTGGTGGCGCAACGCCAGCGGCGGCCACCCGCTGCGCAACTACCGGTTTGTTTCGAGAGGCCACCTTAAGCCCAAGACGCTGTCTCGCCCCGACAACGTCACCACGCCAGGGTTTCATTATACAGTTCTGTGCATCGGCCACGACACAGTTGCCAACAGAACGGCCAACGGCGAGCTGGAGTCGGCTTGTGGCATGCAGGCTCTCTGCGCAGAGGCTCCGACGCAGTGCGCCACGCTTCTCCACGTCAGGAACGCATTTGTCGTGCGAAGCTTGCCCGCTTACACATCCCGCATACAGCCGGCAGAGTGGCTGTGGATGTTGGACAAGCATCGCCTAC
This sequence comes from Polaromonas sp., assembly GCA_965228025.1. GTDB lineage: Bacteria > Pseudomonadota > Gammaproteobacteria > Burkholderiales > Burkholderiaceae_C > Polaromonas. The sequence goes on from CBDDGX010000010.1 coordinate 6,839, forward strand.
GATAGCTTGATTGAGGCATTGTCCTGGCCGCACACACGCTGTCAAAGCTACATTGCATTGCAGTAAACAGCAGTCGATGCAGACGTGTCGCAACAAGGTACCAGCGCTCAACACGGAGGTGCGGTTGCGGCCGGGGGCAGGCGTTGCCGCGCCGTGTCCGCGTCTCGCCCCTTCCCCCATTGCCTGCGAGTTCTATGGTTTGGTGCAGAGGGATGGGCGGGCAGGCTGTAGCAACTGTGCCGTGTGCCAATGGGGGGTGGTGCATGAGCGGGGCGGTGGTGCATGAGCGGGAGGTGGTGCAGGCTGCTGCCTGTACATGTGAGAGTTGAGATTGGCATGCATGTGAGGCAGCAGGAGGCAGTTGCAGTACTTGAGGTACAGGCCCTGGCCCATGAGCACGGCAATCGCGCGCTGGATCGTCGCTCGTGTACACACTCGCGGTTGCTGTTGTTGTCGGCAGAGAAGACACAACATTGGCTCGCGCTTGTTCGCTTCGTCCGACACGCCGTTGTATGTGTCCAGTCCTACATACGCCACGCCACAATTCATTGCCTCCACAGCTCGGCAATAGCGCTAACTTAACTCGCCGGTCATAGCGTGCTGCGGCAAGACATGAAACCGGACTGCTTGAACCTTGCTGGCGGGTTCGTTTTGTGCTTGAGACTGCCGTGCACAGGCGTTTGAGTGCGGCATTGAGCTCACACTTGTGTCTGCCCGCAGGCGAACCTCTTTTCTGGTGGTGGTTGGATTGCTGTTTGTGCTGTTCCTGGTGACAGGGCAATCCAGCAAGTTGGACTTGCCGGGGTGCCGTACAGCGGCTATGAACGACCAGCTGGTGCGCGACCAGATAGCGGCCATGCGCGAGCAGCTTGCGGCCCTGCTCAAGTTGAGAGTCGAGTATGGCATCATGCACTGTGAGAAGCACAAGATTGGGCCAACCGGCGGATTCTGTGCCAACATCAATGGCACAGACTTGAATCCCTCAGGCTGGTATGTCGACAAGCCTGTTTGTGCCAAGCT
>CBDDGX010000011.1:0-10802 GCA_965228025.1 Polaromonas sp.
CAGACCTTGCCATCTCGCTTGCCCACTCGGCGGCAGGTGAGGCGGTGGCCGGAGCTGAGGCAACGCAAGCAGGCGCCGCCGGCCAGGGCACGGCCGCATCACCGAGGCGGCGGCACCCAATGGCGAGGTACCGCAGCAGGGCCAGGTGCTGCAGCAGCAGTCAGCGGCGGCCAAGGATTTGATAGGTGATGGTGGTGAGGAGGAAGATGAGGAGGAGGAGGTGGACAGCCTGGAGGCGATCGTGGAAAGCATGCGTGACCTCGCCAAGAACCGAGGCGATGCAAGCCGGCTCAACAAGGGCGACCGTGCTGCCTCACGCGGCGCTTTCCGAGATCTGCTGGCGATCATTGAGGTGGGCAGCATGGCTGTCCACAATCACTCGTCATGCAGGGGCAAGCGGCGCACACCTGTGACCGGGTGGCAAGGCGCACGCTTGCTTTTGTGGTGCAGGGCGAGTATGTGCCCGAGCAGAAAATCAAGCTGCGGCATGGCGACTTGGTTCTGGTTTCGGGCCTGCCGGACAACATTCGCCTGAACTTCCTCAGGTGCGAGGGGGGATGTCGGGCGGCTGCAGATGTGCAGAGAGGCGGCAACGCCCAATGGATGGGCAGCCTGCGGAGGCACGCGGCGCCAACCGAGCGTGGCTTGAGCTACATGCTAGGGCCCGTGCTGTCATCCTCGCAGGTCTTACCTTGCCGACGCCTTTCAGAGCCACATGCAGAGCAACGAGCTGCTGCATGAGGTGTTGCGCTTCCAGCCTGCAGCGGAGCCCGAGGAGAGGCTAACGCCGCTCGAAAAACGAATGTTCCGCAGCAAGAGCTCGAGCGACGTGCGTGACCGCACGGAGCTGAGGAAGAAGGAGCGCAGCCAGATGGCCAGCTACCGGCGAGGCGCGGACGACTGACGAACCTCACTGCCACGTGGCGCGGGCGCCCGCTGTGTAACCTTTACGAGCCCACACACGCTGTGTAGCGTGCTGGTTGTGCGGCTACATGGCGTCACTCGTCCGGTGAGGAACGCAGCTGTTGGGCAGGCACCAGCGTGGCGCTGCTGGTTTCTGAGGTTGGCGTAGATAGAAACAGGGTGGCTCCATCGTTGTACGTGGAGCTCGCAAACACACCGATGAAGACAAGGGCTACGAGCAGCAGCACAGGGATGATGGTGGAAGACAGCTTGCCAAGCAGCTCGAATCGTTCATCGTCCCATGCATCGTCAGGACCTTCGCCGGCGTCAACGAGCGGCGCCGGCTTGGCGCCAGCAGGCAGGCGGAGCGGCAGCGGTGGCGACGCATCGCCCTCGCCGCTGCCGCTTTGAGGGCGCGTCAAGGTGATGGGCGGCCGCCTTGGTGCTCGCGCTGGGGCGATGGCAGGTCGCAGGACGGTGCAGCTATCGCTTTTGCGGCTCGTCGCGCGGTGCGCTCCAGCCCTAGCTACCAGCACCATAGTCGCACCGCGTATTGCAATGCGAAGGTTGTCGACTCGCGCGTCGTTGAGCGGCGCGGAGGCAGTGCTGAGGTACACAGTGCGCTGGAAGCCGGAGTAGGCCTCGGCTTCGCCGCTAACACCTGAAACGTCGCACCGTGAGATGGGCTGGGCTTGCGGCACAACGCGACTCTGAGCCGCCTGTTGTGGTGCCCGTCCCACGCCAAGGCAAGGGACAACCCGCCCCTGACAACCCGCCCTCCACAACCGGCAAGCCTGCCTGGCGCACCCGCCGTATACGCGCCACCGCCGCACCCGTGCCGGCGCCGGCGCCAGGCCACGACACAGTTCGGCAGTGCTCGCCATGTGGCAGAGCGCGGCTGACTTCCTGCTGCGGCGGTTGCTTAAAGCGCTGCTGAAGCGCCACCTGAAGCACATGCTGGCCACCGAGCTTGACGTCGAGCAGCTGCGATGCAGCCTGGGCAAGGGCTCCTTCGAGCTGCACGATGTCCTGCTCAGCTCTGACTGGCTGGCGGCACAAGCGGTGAGCATATGGCTGCTGCATGGGCTGCTGTGGCAAGCGGGGGTGGCGAATGCCGCCAACCCTCCGCCGCCGCCCCCACACCCGCCAAGCCGCCCGCGTGTCGTGAGTGCGCACAAGTTTCCAGCATGCCCTGCCAGTGTGCTACGCAGCCGCCAGGGCTGGAGGTCGTGAGCGGCTACGTCGGGCGGCTAGCGCTAGAGTTAGCAGTCACCAGTCTCACCTGCACGGTGCAGCTTGAGAATGTGCTGCTCACTGTCAGGCCAGCTCACAGGCCAGCGGCCTGCGTGGATCCAGTAGCAGCAGGCGACCTGGCTGGCGTAGAGCAGCAAGAGGCTGCAGGGTGCGACGCACCAGCTGCCATCGGCTTGGATGACGGCGTGCGTGTCGTGGCGGCAGGGTTGGAGACCCTGCTGCAGCGCATGACCGTCAACGTGAGCCGGCTCAGTGTTCGGTTGGAGGGTGCGCCAGGGGTTGTGGCCTGCATTTCGTGTGCACAAGCTGACTACGGCACCGCAGCGCCCGCGCCAGACCCAGACCAGGTAGGCCCACTCCAACGTTGGCAGCACCAGCGAGGGTGGTCGCTGGGAGCACCGCTGCGGCGCGGGTGCCGCATCTGCCACGAGGTGACGGCTTCCCTGTTCGCCACAGGTGTGTGCCACAGCCAGCACGGCGCGTCGCGTATCTTTTACCAATCTGTGTCTTGTCACGGAAGACAACGGCCCATCTGTGCTCGCGCCGTTCAACGGCGAACTGGACATTGCCGTCAGTTGGCCGCTAGACCGGCTGCCAGGACACCAGCCGCATGTGTCAGTTCGTGGCGCACTTGGCCTTGTGCAGCTGCAGCTGCGTCCCCGTGATGTGGCGACTATGACAAGCCTGGCACAAAGCTACACAGCTGCTGCTGCGGTTGCGCGACAGCCGGCACTGCAACAGGCGCCGCAGCAGCCGGCGCCGCCAGTTTTTGGTGGTAACGCTGGGTCGGCAGCAGTATCGCCCCTTCTGTGCTCCATGCCCACATACCCCGTACACCCACCTGCTTCCGCATCCTTACTTGAGGATTTGATGCTGCCTGGGTGCGAGACTCTGGTGCAGGAGGCGCTGCTGGAGAGCACAGAACAACTCAGTGGGCAGGTGCGTGTTGCGTGCTGCTGCCAATCCTGACTCTCACCGCGCGGCAAGCTGGGCCTACGATTTGTGTGTGGTGCGCCATGTGCAGGAGGCGGATATGGACGACTTTTTTGATGCCAGGTCATTGCTGGGGTCGCTGCAGCAGGTATTCTCGTCAGCCATGGCGAGCAGTGTCACCTCAGCAGCAGGCTCCACGGCAGATTTCTCTGTACCTTGTGACCTGGACCTCGCTTCATCAACCGTCTTTGCCATGCACGATTTGGCGGCCAGCGTTCGCGAGGTGCTGGTGGGGGCAGCGCTCGAGTGTGCTGCGTCCTGCATGCGGGCATCCCCGCTTGCCGGTGGGCACCAGTATGCGTCGCTTTCTGCCACGCAGGTGGGAGTCGCTCTGCGCAAGCGCTGGGCCGTCAGCGTCGTGGCTCCTGCCATCGTTTTGGCCATCCTGTACCAGGATGCCGTTGACGCTGGCGTGGACAGTGCTGCTGCTTTCGCTCCACGCTTGGTGGTTGAGGTTCAGGATGTCGTGGTCGCGTTCCATACAGAGGCAAGCTCTCGCTCGACTTCTGCTCTGCTTGTGGTGCACAGAGCCCTCAAGCCCTTCCATCAGTGTTGTGTATGCAGCCCGCCAGTGACAGCCGCCAGAGCAGCGTCGGCTGCAGCACCAACAGCCTTAGTTTGTCCACGGGCATGCTGGAAGTTGCAGAGCACTTGCCATTCCCAAGCACCCACACGGACGCCTCCAGCTCGAGTGCAGCGCGTGATGCTAACGTCTGGGTGCCAGCTGAAGAAATGGCCAGGGTGCCAACGAGACTGCCGTCTGCGCAGTGCATTTGCTGGGCGGTGCCGACGTTTGCCGGTGCGCTGGCCGTTTGCCGATGTCAGAACCTTCCTCGCTCTGCTTTGAGCCCAAGCAGTGCCGCTCACCAAGTGCATATACTCACGTTGCATTCGTTGCTGCGCCTGGCTCAGGAGACTATCCATTGCCAGGAACGGCGGACGCTGGGCTGGGCATTGGGAGCACAGTAGCGCAGCTGTCAAGTCTGAGCCAGGCAACAATCTACCAGTCAGCACACACCCTGGTGAGCAGCACTGGCAGTGTTTGGTTTACGAGTGTGGCGCGGCGCATCAAGTGACTGCCTGAACTTCGGCTGGTCTTGCAGGGCACAGACGTGCAGCGGTCGATTGCATGCGAGGATGCGGCGCCGCCTCGTGTGCAGATAGTGCCGGTGCTGTGCTGCGGCAGCAAACATGGGCCTACCCTGGTGGTGCACTGCGCAGTCCCTGCAGCAAAAACTGCTCAAGAGCACCAGTGCACATCAGCTGTCCAGGATGTCACGCTCGTGCTGCAGCCCGTCACCGTGTGGCTGACACTGCCGCTCCTCGGGCGCCTTCAGGACTGCCTCCTACTGTCAGCAGCACCGGCATCCCCAGCACAGGCATCTCGCTGGGGACCAGCCGGCACTGATGATGGCAGCGGCAGTACATTTGCCGTGGAGGCTGCCATGCATGGCACGCTTCTGCACGAGCCGAGGTACAATCCCACGCGCATTTGCGGTGGTGGTGGTAGGGCGGGGGGGCGGGGGGGGGGGGGGGGGGGGGGGGGTCCGCAAGCAAGTGTTCAAGCATGCCTGCTCATCATGTCTGGGTGCTGCGTGCAGGACCACGACAGGCTTTGAGCAGGCAAAGGTCGCAGACGCGCCTGGCCCACTGCGTTTGAGCGTTTTCCTCGCTGCGGCCTGCATCATCGTGGCAGTGCCAGCGCCAACACGTTGCGAAGAACCTCCGTGCCTGCCGCGCTACCTCGCCATCGAGTTGCAAAGTGGCAGCGATCAACTGTTGGCCAGCGTGGCACTGCACGGAACTCACCAAAATGTTCAGGTGAGGGGCTTGAGGCCCCTCCTGCCCTTCAGCGCGCCTTGGATGAAATTGAGAGCCAGCCCCACCCAGCGTTCTGATGCTCCAATTCCATGCGTGTTTCACAGGCATTGACGGCCAGCTTGCATGCTTCGTGTGGCGAGCCGATGGTGACTCTGCGACAGGATGGCCGCGGTGCAACACCATCGGCTGCCATTCGCATCGTAGCAGCCTGCATGCATGCTTTGACCCATGCCAGCGCAAACGAGCACCCCAGCGACTCATTATTGGGCCCAGCCTTAATGACAGCAGAGGTGGCCAGGTGGAACGGTAAGGGCCGCGTGGTGGCATGGCAGTTTGGGTCATGAAGTCTCTACTTTTCCACATTTGCCCCCCCTTGCAGCGCCAACATCGCGAGCTGCACTGTGCCTCAGCATTGACGTCTTTGTGCGTCCTCCCATTTCCACGGCACAAGCTGAGGCGCTGGAACGCCTGTGGGCAGTTGCAGCACCGGAGCCAGGTGACGGGGAAGCCTGCTGGTTCTGCCACCAAAGCACATCCCGCTGCTGTTGCTTGCTACAATGTCTGGCCACATGCCACCTGTCAGGCTGCGACTCTGACCAGGCAGACTTGTACAAGCAGATCACCGCCAATGCCCGCCTGTTGGTCACCATCAGCGCTCAAGAAATGCTCCTGCTGACGCTGGATTTGGGCATGCTGACAGCAGCAGCCCTCCTGGCGGATGGACTTCTGCAACTTTCAACCGTGCCTCCTCCCATGGAGGCAGCTATCGAAGCCGCAGTGCTGTTGGAGTGCGAAGTGCAATGCGCACTGGTCGTGTCCAATGTGCCCGTCTGCAGCATCACGGCACGCTCCATCCACGCTGCCGCCTGCAGCAGCATTGGCGGCGTGGCAGGCAGCAGCGCGGCAGCAATTGCAATCGGCAGTGTCGAGATTACACGGGCTGAGCCACATTGTGCAGCTCGCGTGCTGCTGCACGTGGCAGCGCAAACTCAGGCAGATGGACGGCGCTTGCCTGCCGCCCAGTTGCTCGTCGTGCTTCGGTGAGGCGGTTGCTGCTGGTAGGGGCACTGGCATTCACCATCCGGATCTTGTGCTAGAACTGCTTGCCATGCTCGTTTATGCCACTCAACTTGCAGGCCCACGGGCGAGGACTGTGTGTTGTGCAGCAACGGGCGCTTCGTGCTGCCCACACATGGCCGTGTAAGTGCACACGTTGTTGGTAAGCACTGTGAAACCACGGCGCCCGCGCTGTTCTGCAAGCTTGTGGTACGTGCATGAGTAGCCACTGCCATGGTCGCAGGTTTGACTGTCATGCTCGGCAGCAAGGGCGATTTAAGCTGGATGGAGGACCTACGGAGCCTGGTGCCGATTGCAGGCTGCATTAGCCCTGGAGCACGTGTATCTGCATGCCCGCCCGACAGCAGCCTCCGTATGCCACCCGCCCGAGGGCTGGACTGGGTGCTAACGTTGACGGCAAGCTCAGCTCGCTACGAGCCGCATGACGCTGGCCTGGTTGCCGCTGTGCTGAGCGTGAGCAGAATCTCTTGGCGTTCTGGGCACGCCAGTAGCATCAATGCACGCCGACTAGCGCTGCACCTTGCGGCAGCGGCCAGCGGCCCTGCAAGCAACAGCACCAGCGGCAGCATCACCAGCGGCAGCAGCAGCGGCGGCAGGCAGGGGCAAAGCGTTCAACTCTCGTCAGACATGTGTCCAGCACCCACGACTGCAGACGCCACTGGGTTTCACCAGGTGGCATCAGAGAGCGGCATCGCTGTGCACCTGCCAGCTCGCCCTGGCGGCAATTTGCCAGGCGGCCAGGCAGCGGTAATGGAGACCATTGTCACCAATGAAGGGCTGAACATCACGCTGTCACGCCACACCCTGTTGCTATTGCAACGTCTAGCACGCCAGCTTGCGGCAGACGACGCCACGACCGCATGTGTTGAAGATTTGGGCGTAGGTTCTGGCGAGCAATGCCAGCGGGCCCCGTTGCCCTCACTCAACCCATGCGACTCCTCAAGTGCCCAGGCCAGTAGTCAGTGGCAATGTCCAGGCCCTGCAGTGAATGTGATGGCTGGAGTGGTGCAAACTGCATATGCTAGCTCTCTGCGTCCGACAGAACATCCATGTGAGGCTTCCGTCTTCCTCGACGGTGAGGGCCGTATTGCTGTGGTTGGTACGGCGCCTTGGTTTGTTGCAGATGCGTTGGTGATAGTTACTGTGTGTTTGCTGTGTGCAGGTGGGTGGTACGATCCAGGACAGACGGACACTGCTCATCCCTACATCATGTCACCCGCAGGCAGTCCGCCTGAGGTGATGGAAAGCTGGATGGACGTCGTGTCGGCCAGCAGGCGCGTCGCCCATGCTGGGGCCAATTCGCCTGCCTCTCTTGACCAATGCTGGCAAACATGGATCCTGCGTGGCTGATGTTTGCATCCTCCGTCTGCGCTGCTCTTGTCCCACTGCAGGTCGTTTGAGGAACAGCAGGGCGTGTGGTACAGCGATGCCGCTGCAGACGCGGTGCGTGGACCAGAGGTGCTGGACGAGTATGTTGCACTGTCGGATCCTGGAGAGTGCGATGGGACAGCCAGGTGATGAGCCAGACATGCATGCACCGGTCAGCTGCACTGGGCGCTTGTGACCATTATGCGTGCTTTTCGACCGCAGTTTGGGGGGACTCGACTACGACTGCCGCATTCTCCCGCCTGACCATTCGAACCCAGACAGGTGCACAGGTGGTACCTCCCACCACACGCTGAAACGATGGGTCCACGCTGCCCGTTGGTCAGCTCAGGTCTGCTTGCGGTCTGTTGCAGGCGAATCAGTTTCAGGGGCATCGCTATCACCGTCACGCTGGCAGGTGGGTTAGGCTAAGGGCGCCAATCTCGCGGTCCTTCCCCCTGCGCTGGTCACCAACGCGTCTCGCCACCCGCTGCCTAGCAGACACGTTCACCACGGTGCTGCTTCCTGAAGACGACAGCGACTGGCCACTGGGAGAACCACCCCTAGGCAGCGAGGAGGAGAGGGTCCCAGTAAATGCTCAAGTGCAGGCGCGATTGGATGGGGTCAACCTGCAGCTGGACAGCTTTGCTGAGCGGTCGGCACCACAGCGAGAGGCGCTCTGTCCCAGCATGCGTTGCGCCCTGGTTATCGGCAATGTCGAGGTCCGTGACAGCTTTCAGCCGCGACGGGGTGGAACTGCGTCAGCGACGGCCACCGCACCTACGGGCTGGTCAGACCTGCGACGCATGTTGGGCTACCATGCCTCTCCTCAACGGCTGCGTGGGTCCAATGCCAGCATGGTCCAAGTGGCAATCGAGGCAATCCGCGCCGACCCTGGAGCTGGCAAGCTGGCGTGCATGTCTGACGGCAGCGTGCGGCTCCCATGCTCACAATCCTGGCAGCTTGCCCTGCAGACCTGGAGTACCGCATGCAGGCGCAGCTGTTGCCGCTGCTGCTACACCTGGACCAGGCTGCCTTGGCCTTCTTGCAGCACTTGCTTGCCCCTGCCAGCGCAGTTCAGGCCAGCAATCTTGCTGCCAAGCAAGAGGAAATGGCCCCTGCTGCATCAGGTGCAGCCGTTTGCCATCTGCAAGTGGTCACGGCTGTCCCACGCCAGCTGCATGAGTCACGCTGCATTTGTGGACTGCCATCGTGCTGCAGGTTCTTCGATGTTCTTCCAGCGGTGCGAGGTCCAGCCTTTCACGCTGACGATCAACTACCGGCCCCACCGCGTTGATTTGGCTGCACTGAGCAGGTGCGGCTTGACCGCCAAGCGCACCGCTGGCTGGTGGCGCTGCCCAACTCTGGTTTGTGCTGCGCTGGTGGCTAGGCGCCTTTTGTGTGTGTGTGTGTGTGTGTGTGGGGGGGGGGGGGGGGGGGGGGGGGTTCTTGCAGTTCAGCAAAGGACTCCAAACCAGCGTGTACAGGCAGCGCCTTGGGTGCAACTGCCAGATGGGGCAGGCAAGTGCAGAGCTAAGTGTGTCCCGTTGCCCCTTGCTGTTTGCTTGCATATGCAGCGGCCAGCTGGCAGAGGTGCTCAATTTGGTGCCATGGGGTGGCGTGAGCCTTCAATTCCGGCACCTTAGACTGTTTGGCATGCAGGGAATCGGCGGTGTAGGTGAGCCTGCATTCGCCATGCTGTACTCGCCAGGTACACGCACCTGCACGCGTGTCTTGCTTAATGCTTAACGCTAGTTCATGTGTTCATGCTTCGTGGTTCCCGTGCGTCCTCAGGCACTGCCATGGCGTCGGCCTACATCGAGGACATTGCACGCTTCCAGGCACACCTGTTCGTCGGTGGTATTGCCCCAATCAAGTCCATCTGCCGGGTGTCTGCTGCAGCCGCCCAACTGCTTGCAATTCCCACACAGCAGCTGTACAGAAGAAGCACAGGTGGCTTGACTGGTTCAAAACAGTGTAGCAAAATGGGCGTTGTGTTGCGCCTACTGTCCGTCCCGCGCATGATCATGATCATCCCTTGTCATGCAGGCTCTGATGGCAGCCTGTCACTTGCCGCCCTCACGGACACTGACTTTCGGCGCCAAATGCAGCGCGGCTTGGCTGGTTTCGTTCGCGCCGTGACATTGGAAGCTCTGAATTTGGGGGCAACGATTGCTGCCGGGGCGGAGGTAGCACTGGTGGGAGAGTCGAGTGCCTCACACACGGCAGGCATGAAGCAAGCGCTTCGGCAGGTGTGTGAGTGGTTCCTTTGCATTAAGGCGCTGCAAGAAACCATGGGTCATGCCATGGCGATTCCAAGCCCCGGAACACCCAGGCAAGTCGTACACATGTCTTGCATGCAGGCCAGTGCCCATCTGCGGTCCTCCGTCAGTGGTCCCAGGTCAGCAGCGGCAGCAGCAGCCACAGCCGTGCGCACTGCTCTGCTGGGTGCGCGCAACACCTTGGACAGGGAGCACACCATCGAGCGGAGGTTGAACTCCTAAAGAGGGACAAGCAGCTTGGCCATTATTGACATCTGCAAGGCCACATCGAAGTACCCTTTTCCCTGATTAAATAATCAGGGAAAAGCCTGCTCGTAGTTGGGCCCTTCGCGCGCGGCGGCGGCGTGGCGGGGTAGGTGCGAGGTGTGGGCGGCGCGTGGGGGTGGGCGATGGATCGGCCCAGCGCCGCCTGCCCCCGGGCGCCACTCGGGTCGAGGTGCGGCGGCGGCCGCTGCGGCGCGGAAGGCGCCGCGGCCGGCGCAGCGCGTGGTTGGTGTTGGACCGTACTGCCAGCTGTCCAGTCTGCACACCCCGCTGCGCCGATACCCTCAAGACCACCCTTCCTGCCCAGATTCCCCAAATTATGCTTCCCAATCCATCCCAAGCCGATTGATGCCACTGCCGTGTTCAGCAGTGCACCTGCCACCGAGCCCCAGATGCCTCCCATACTTGCATCATCCCCGATACCGTTTGCGTGACCGGTTACATCATCCCCACTTGCACAGCGTATAAAACGCGCCTTCGGGCCACTCCTGACACTCTCGCCCCGCTGTAACGCCTTCCCGTCAACAGGTCATGGGCCCCAGCCCCCTCCACTGCGCCTGAGTCCGGCACCGCTCTTGCCGTCACCCCAGAAGCCCCACCCCGCCCCCGCGCGCCGGCCCCAGCGCCGCCTTCCTCCCAGACCCACCAGCGCGCCTTCTTTTTTTTTTTTGTGCATGTGTGTGTTACATTATAGTCTGTTTTTGTGTCAATAACTGACGATACCAGACTGTTGTGCAATCCACGTTCGGCACCGCTCGCCCGGCGCGTTCGCGCGACGCCGCCAGCAGGCCGTTCCTACCGGCGGCTGGAGCAGCCACCTAACCGGCTCAGCATGTATCAGCT
>CBDDGX010000012.1:0-5340 GCA_965228025.1 Polaromonas sp.
GCTGCCCTCTTCTTTACCTGCTGTCAGCGGGGCTCGCCCCCGCACGCCCCCGCATGCTGTATACTACCCACTCGCGCTCGCTGCCCGGCGCCCAGGCTGCCTCAACAGAGACCCGCTCCCCTTTCCGCCGCGACTCGCTGCCGGCTTCCGCCCTGTAAGCATCCCTGCCCCGCCGCCATCGCTGGCAGCGCTTGCTGCAGCGGGTAGGGGGGGCAGGCAGAGACCCAGTCGCGGCGATGGCCCTGAGGCGAGCGCTCGGTCGGGCCTGGAGCAGCAGCGGCCCATGCCTCGTTCTCCTGCCTGGCACAGCGCGCGCTGCGCTCGCGTCGGTCTCTGCGGTGCTGGCAAGGCAAGCTGTCGTGGCAGGGCCTGACTGACGCATGGAGTGCAGCAGGCCACCACCGCTGGCGCCACGGCCGCGGCAGCGCCTGCTGGTGGCGGCGAGGGGGGTGCAACAGTGGCTGATGGCTGCCCGGGCGCGGCGGCGGCGGTGCAGCGCTGCAAGCGTCGGCAGGAGGCACATGACCGACAGGCAAATAGTTTTGCTGCCCTGCGCCGCGCAATGACGTGTTATGAGCACACGAGGGTGAGCATGGGGGAAGCTGGGAGGCGCAAAGCCTGTGAGCCGTCCTACGCGCCACCCTGTGACGTGCGCGGCGTCGGCGAGACCGCCGCCGGCGGTCGAGCTCATCGTCGCCCCCGTCCCGCCCCGGAGCTTACCCCAGCACCAGCACATCGATATGGCGTGGCATGGCACGCCGCTAGGAAGGAGCCAGTGCAATCCTCAATATCTTGACGTGTGCCTGCGAACCCGGCCGTTTTTTTCACGGAACACGGCTACGACACCCTCATCCCGACCTACTGGTACATGAGCTGCACATTCGACGGCATTGAGAGAGCGTCAGCAGCGTCCCCGCGCATCGAGCCAATCCCACCAGCCCTCGGCGACGGCATCGCGCCTGCATCTCATCGCCACAGGTGCGACACCGGCCGCCATGCTCGTGGCTAGGAACGGCGGGCGGCGATGCGGGCCCAGCGTGCCAGGATGCGCCGATGCATGCATCCGCGCGCCACCGATTGCTCTCGGGGCGGCGCCTGCCAGGGCGATCGCCATCGATGCACGACGCCAGTGCCGGTGCCGCATAGCAGAAACGGGGGTTGGCGGCGGTGCTGCCACAGTGAGGGTTTTGATGCGAGTCCCGCTCCGCCGCCGCCGCTCGCAAATAGCTCCCCGCCATGGCATCCGCCCGCGTAAAAGATCTGCCGGCCAAAAAGGCCGAGTTCATCGGCCTGTGGACCAACAAGGGAGGCGTGGGCAAGACCACGCTGACCTTCCACCTCTCCACCACCTATGCACACCTGAACCCCAGCAAGCGCGTCGTGGTGTTCGACGTCTGCCCGCAGGCCAACCTGTCCAGCACGCTGCTGACCAGCATCAACAACAGTGAGTGCGCGCGCAGCCTGATGTTGGGATCGGCGCGCCAAAGCGACCGCGTGTGCGCCGCTGCTTCTCGCAAAGAATGTCTCGCAACATCGGTTCACGAGCTCGCCGCACTGCCTGTCCCGACTGCAGCACAGGGCGCGGCCGTGGTGGCTCAGCTAAAGCAAACGCAGCAGGACCTGCAAGGCCCGCGCACCGTGGCTGGCTACCTGCACAGAGTGCTGAGCCCGCCAGTGGGAGCCGCTGCCATTCCCCTTGTGTGTTCACGTGAGTGGTGCGATGGGCGGACAGGGGCAGACTGGTGCCGGAGGGTTGTTACAATTTGGCTGCGTGCAAGCGACCCTCTGCCTTCCCTGCTTTCCGCCCCCCTTTATCCCCAGAGTACCTGACAAAGCTGCATGAGCACAACGATACCATGCCCAAAAACATTTGGCTGCTATGCGGCGACGCGCGCCTGGGTGCGGCATGCTGCCCTGCATGCGCATGAACACGTGGTGCTGGTTGAACGTTACGTGAGCTAACAGTAGAATGCTGCACGCTGCAGATGACCTGAACCACAAGCTCGCGACAGCCCTCAGTGCCCCTGTGAACCCCTGGGGCGATCCTTTCCGCAACACGCTGGGCCTGCTGCGCTTCTTCATCGAGCGCCTTCAAACCGAGGAGGGCTGGGCCACGGCGGACATCACCGTCTTCATCGACACCAACCCCTCCTTCTCAGAGTACACTCAGCTGGCCCTGTGTGAGTGGCGCGCAGCGCGCCAGCCTGCCCACGTGTGCACCGCGGACCCAGCTGGCAGGATTATGGCGCGCGCTGCCCCCCCTTGCAGGCACCATGGACAAGCTGGTCGTGCCTGTCAACGCAGATGATTTCTCGGTGCAGGCCGTCGACTACATGTTCAACAGGTGTGGGTCTACGCCTGCCGCCGCTGCGCGCTTGGCTTGAACCCCAACTGCGTGCACGGTCTTCACATCTCTGCCCCGCTCCCGCCTGCGCAGAATTTGGAACCTCTACCCTGAGGCCGATCCATTCTCGCAGATGCTCACCAGTGAGTCGTTTGCCACCAAGATCATGGCGAGCCCAGAGCGCAGGAAGCTTCTACCGCGCATTTCGACCATCATCCACAACCGCCACAACATCTGGAGGCTCAAAGCCGCAAAGCCGTTCGCCCACCTCCATGACGAGGCTGCTCAACGCATTTTTAGCGCTTACAACCAGGCGCAGCAGCGCGGCGTGCCCGTCTTTCAGAACAAGGGCGCACTGCAAGGAGGTTCAGCGCAGTTCAACCTGCTGTTTACAGGTGAGAGTGCGAGGACACGGCCACGTTCCGCGCCTGCGCTTTAGCCATTATCCAGATGACAAGCCGCACTGTGTCGCGCAGGCACTATGCGCGAAATGTTTGGCACCGGCATCGCGTCGGCACACACGGGGGTGCCACTGTGCAAGGTGTTGGCGTTCAGGAACGAGATCAGGGCTGCCTTCGATGGCGCTGCCCTGATCAAACGGGAAGTCACTCAAAACCTGATTGAGGTGTGTTGCAAACAGGGCTCTTGAGCGGCAAGACAGCGTGCTGAGGTGGCGGCTGAGCTGCCCTGTGCTGCGCCCGCAGGATTTGCTCAAGCTGCTGTCGGTCGTCATCGACGATATTGAGCTCAAATCTGTCGACAAGAAACTGCTGCTGGACATGGTGGCGGTGGACAATAGGGCAGAGCTGAAGGCAAGGCTGAAGTGGACCAGGTGTGTGTGTGTGTGTGGGTGGGGGGATGAGGGGGTTGGGGGGCAGGATTAGGGATGGCGGCGTCTCTTGCCGTCTGCTGCGCATGCTGCCGGCAGCACTGCTACTTTGCCAGTCGTGAAAGGCATTGGCGCCCTTACCGCGCGCGCAGGCGGGTGCGGGCGCACCAGGATGCCAATCCCGACGCTGGTCATGCCGCCAGCGCCAGTGAGGTGCGCTGTCTGTGGCCAGCACACTGCAGCTGCAAATAGCAGCCGCTGACGGCTGCCAGCTGCCGTGCTGTAGGAAACCGAGTCGGAAGACGAATACGCAGATCATGATCCAGAAGCCGAGCGCCTGCATGTGGCGGCACGCTCCTTCCGCCTGCTCAACAGCAGCTGCGGCCCAGACAGCTTCACCACGGCAGCAGCGGCGGTGCTGCTGGCCCGCAGCGAGCAGCTTGTGCCGCCTGTGTGGCGAAAGTTGGCAGCTCGCACTTGCGAGCTCATTGCAAACACGGCTCGCCGGCCAGACGTCGTGGTGCCAGCAGCGGATGCCGAGTTGGTCAAAGTACAGAGGAAGGTGGCCGAGTACCTGTGGGGCCAGCCCCTCATGAGGGGCTGGCAGCCCGGCGAGGATGCCCCGCTGGAGGACCTTCTCGCCACGCTCACAGCTGCAAACCCTGCCTACGAGATCGTGACCCGAGCCAAGCGCGTGTGCAACGACTGCAGAGGCGAGGAGTGCGAACCGAAGCCAGACAGCCTCCACTGGGTGGAACTCGCAGCTGACGACATGGTGCTCGGGCCGAAAGGCAACCTGATCGCGCCCGACTCCTCGGTGTTCGACATGGGGACAGCCCTGAAGAGCTGCGCTGTTCTGGGGGGTTCGCGCTTCATAGACCGGGCATGTCCTGAGTGCCACAAGCAGCAAGGACGCGGCAAGCGCTCGCGCATCATGACTGCGGCCAGGCTGCCCGCGTGGCTGGCTGTGAACCTCAGGCACGCTGGCAGCGAAAGTAGCTGCCATGCATGAGCTGTTGTAGCTGCATGTGCAACTGGCCTGATGTCCTCTGATCAGCTGCGCCAGGGCGACTCCGGCCTGCCTGCAGCCGCAAACTGTCTCAAAACGACTTCACAACGGGCGATGATACACAGGCGCCGGTGGGCCCCCTTTTGCGCACAGCAATTGAGGTGCACCTCGAGGAGGAACCTCGGGAAGGGGACAAGAAAGAGGTGGTGTACGACCTTCGCGCCTTTTTCATCACGAGGAACAACCATCACACGTGCTACTTCTGGGCAGGCGCAAGTGAGTGAGCTGCGTGTTCGCAGCGTTAGTTGACGCCCCTGGCTGGCGCCGGCTTGTGCCGACTGCTGGCCTTCGCTGCCCAGGTGGCCGATTAGGCTTGCAGCCGGGCTGGTACTTTTACGACACGCTCGACTTGGGGCGCATCAGGTGTGCCGGGAACGATGTTCCCGGGTTCTTGAATGGCGAGGCGCCTAGCAACATCTCGGCGATGTTGTACGAGCGGCGCATGGCGGACGGCAGGCGCAGGGTGAGGGTGCTTTGTGCAGTGCCACCATGCCAGCGCATGTGCTGGCCCCGCACACAGCCGACGTGGGCATTACTCACTGACTGTTGAATGTATGCAGGAGTCCACCCCAACCCATGACGAGACAGCCAAACTGAGCGACCTGAGCCGGCTGCCCAACCTAGACCCTCTGGCGCAGGACATCGTTGCTCGGCTGAGCCATGGCGAGAAGGATTTTGCTGGAGTTTTGGAGCTGCTACGCCACCAGACTGACTGGCAACTGCCGCTGTCAACGGCCGTACCTGCTAAACCCGCTGGTGAGCTGGGCAGCAGGGGATAGGGTGTGCCACCAGCTGGTGCTAGCTGCCAGCGTAAGCTCTGCGCTGCTGGTGGCCTGTGGTGCAGCTGGCTCCGTATACATCTACGATCCAGTGGCAAGTACGCGCGGGATTATGCGCGATGGAGCCGCCTGGATCATGCCAGGCAGGGCATCGCAAAGGACGGTTGCATGCTGCAAAGTGACGGCCACCCAGTACGCCACCCAGGACGGCACGATACAGGTGAGCCCGCCTACGCTGTCACATGGATGTTCAACGTCACCTGCTCGCTGCGCCCCACCCATGCCGCGTCACACTGCTCCCTGATTCCCTGCCGCTGCA
>CBDDGX010000013.1:0-11691 GCA_965228025.1 Polaromonas sp.
AGTCGCATGGTTTTGGCTGGAAGGGCGAGGCCCCCAGCTTTGACTGGGACACGCTGAAGGCCAACCGCGCACGCGAGATCTCGCGCCTGAACGGTGTCTATGTCCAGTTGCTCGATAACTCGGGCGTGAAGATCATCAAGGGCCGGGCGCGGCTGCTTGATGCACACACGGTAGAGGTTGACGGCCAGAAGTTCAGCGCCAAAAACATCCTGGTCTCCACAGGCGGCACAGCCACGGTGCCGGCCGTTGAAGGCCGCGAACACGTCGTCACCTCCGACCACATGTTTGACCTCAAGCCCTTCCCCAAACGCCTGCTGGTGGTGGGCGGCGGCTATATTGCCTGCGAGTTTGCATCCATCTTCAATGGCCTGGGCTCTCATGTCACGCAGGTGCACCGCGGCGAAATGCTGCTGACCGGCTTTGACGACGACATACGCGGCTTTATCGCCAGCGAAATGAGCAAGACCGGCGTCAACCTGCTGTTCAAGACCGAGGTGGAGTCCATCACCAAAACCGCAGACGGCCTCGTGGTGAAGCTCAAGGGCCAGGACGCAAGCTTCACGGTGGACACCGTGCTTTACGCCACGGGCCGCGTGCCCAACGCCAGCGGCCTTGGGCTGGAGGCGGTCGGCGTTGACGTCGACAAACAGGGCGCCATCAAGGTCGATGCGCACTACAAAACCTCTGTGCCCTCCATCTACGCGCTGGGTGACGTCACCGCACGTATGCAGCTGACGCCGGTCGCCCTTGGTGAAGCCATGGTGGTGGTCGACCAGCTCTTTGGCCCCGCCGCCGGCAAGAAGCCGCGCAGCATGAGCTACGACTTCATTCCCACCGCCGTGTTCACCCACCCCAACATCGGTACCGTCGGTTATTCAGAAGCCGAAGCACGCAAGAAATTTGGCGGCATCACGGTGTACCGCAGCGACTTCAAGGCACTCAAACACACCCTCAGTGGCAGTACTGAACGCACCCTGATGAAGCTGCTGGTTGAAGACGCGACAGACCGCGTGGTAGGCCTGCACATGGTGGGCGCAGATGCCGGCGAGATCGTGCAGGGCTTTGCAGTAGCGATGAAAGCCGGCGCGACCAAGGCGATTTTTGACAGCACCATTGGCATACACCCGACCATGGCCGAAGAGTTTGTGACCATGCGTGAACCCGTAAAGGCAGCCTGACATGCAAAACCATTCGTACATCCACTTTGCAAAATTTGTCCTTGTGGCGATGACGGCTGCCGGCAGCCCCGCTTTCGCATCTTCACCCGCCGCCTGGTCAGAGCATGACAGGGAAGTCGCCGCCACCTGCGCCAAAGCCAGCGGCCTGAAAGACGCCCAACCCGTCGGCCAGCCCATGGTTTATGAAGACCGTGTTGGCCTTACCGCACTGCTGATTCAGGGCCGCTACCCGCAGCCACACATGAAGAACCGCATCGGCCGCGAACTCTGCCTGTTCGACCGCGAAACCCGCGAAGCCGCCGTGACCGAGGCGGACCAGATCGGCCTGCGTGCCCCTGCCCCGGCACCGGCCACAACCACAGCACCTGCCAAAAAATAAGAACACCGCATGCCTTACCTGCCCGCCTTCATCGCACCCAGCCGCTACAACGACCCCGCCGCTGCGCTGGCGCAGGTGCGTACCATTTACGACCAGCAGATCGCCCACCTGCGCGATGCCATGCAGCGTTTTGTTGCCGGCGAAACCCTGCCGGGCCATGTGCGCGCCTGCTACCCCTTTGTGCGCATACACACAGACACCGTGGCGCGTGCGATTCTCGACACGCTGGATGTCTCGCAGCTCAGTTACGGTTTTGTGGCCGGCCCAGGCCGTTTTGAAACCACACTCACGCGGCCCGACCTGTACGGCGAGTACTACCTTGAGCAGTTCCGCCTGCTGCTGCAGAACCACAACGTAGAGCTTGAAATCGGCACCAGCACCCAGCCGATACCTGTGCACTTCTCGTTTGCCGAGCACGACCACATCGAAGGCAATTTGAGCGTCGCACGCCGCACACTGATGCGTGATGTGTTCGACCTGCCCGATCTGGGTGCGATGGACGACGGCATCGCCAACGGCACCTATGAGGCCAGACCCGGCGAGCCACAGCCGCTGTCGCTCTTCACAGCCGCGCGTGTGGACTATTCATTGCAGCGCCTGCGCCACTACACCGGCACCTCGCCCCACTGGTTCCAGAACTTTGTGCTGTTCACCAACTACCAGTTCTACATCGACGAGTTCGTGCGCCTGGGCCACGAAGCCATGGCTGACCCTGATAGCGAATACACCTGTTTTGTCGAGCCCGGCAATGTGGTCACGCGCCGGGCAGGCCTTGAGGCACAAGCCGGTGACGACCTCGGTGTGCCGCCGCCGCGCCTGCCGCAAATGCCGGCCTACCATTTGATGCGCGCAGACCGCACCGGCATCACCATGGTCAACATCGGCGTCGGCCCGGCCAACGCCAAAAACATCACCGACCACATCGCCGTGCTGCGCCCGCACGCCTGGATCATGCTGGGCCACTGCGCCGGCCTGCGCAACAGCCAGCAGCTGGGCGACTACGTGCTGGCCCACGGCTATGTGCGAGAAGACCATGTGCTCGACGAAGAACTGCCGCTGTGGGTGCCCATCCCTGCGCTGGCCGAAATCCAGAAGGCACTTGAGCAGGCCGTTGAAGACGTCACCAACTTCAAGGGCCCCGAACTCAAACGCATCATGCGCACCGGCACCGTGGCCTCGACCGACAACCGCAACTGGGAGCTGCTGCCCGGCAACCAGCCACAGCGCCGCTTCAGCCAGAGCCGCGCCGTCGCCCTCGACATGGAAAGCGCCACCATCGCCGCCAACGGCTTTCGCTTCCGCGTACCCTACGGCACCCTGCTGTGCGTGAGCGACAAGCCCCTGCACGGCGAGATCAAGCTGCCCGGCATGGCGAATCACTTCTACCGCGAACGCGTGGACCAGCACCTGCGC
Organism: Polaromonas sp.; assembly: GCA_965228025.1. GTDB lineage: Bacteria > Pseudomonadota > Gammaproteobacteria > Burkholderiales > Burkholderiaceae_C > Polaromonas. The sequence goes on from CBDDGX010000013.1 coordinate 2,971, forward strand.
ATAGGCATGCGCGCCATCGAACTGCTGCGCCAGGAAGGCATCCGGCAGTTGCACAGCCGCAAGCTGCGCAGTTTTGCCGAGGTTGCGTTTCAGTAGGGCAGCCAGCCGGTCCGCCTTCTGTCCGCCGGCCACGCCAAACGCTATTAAAAACAGAGCGTCTCACGCGCATATTTAAAGGGCGACAGCCGGAAATGGCACCTAAAAATGGCCTCAGCCGGCTGTTTTTGGACTGAAATTTGCCGAAATCCTGGTACAAATCGGCTCAGGCAAACTTAATGCATCACAAACAAACCATTAAGCTCTTGTGGTGCCATTTACGACGCATTAAATTCGGGTTACTGATCTGATGCCCACACGAAGGCTGCGTGCCAGCGGAACAAAGGGCGGATTGGGCAACGTCTGCAGTTCAGGGGGTTGTGAGGTGGCATGCGCCGCTATCACCGCCTGCAGAACCCCCGCATACAGCTCATGGCCAAACGCCTCGGCCGGACTACTCAATTCGAGCCGGATGCAGCCCCTGCCCGGCTCCTTCACGCCAACAGACGGGCGGGCAACGGGGAGGCTTGCCACTTGCGCTGGCTGGAGAACGAAACACGAAATCCAATCGTCCTGACCAGCCACCCGCTGAAACAGCCTGCCATCGGACACCTCCATCGCCTCCCAGCCGGAAGGCGTCTGAATTGAGGCCTGCACCCTGAATGCCTCATCTGAAAAAACGGGCCGCCCCAGCTTCGCGTTGTAGGCCGCATACCAGTCGGCAAAGTCAAAGCCACCTTGTGGCTGTGCCCAGTCGATCAGTATGGCAACGGCGTCCCAATCCTGTTTGAGCAGTTCGGCGCTTTCAACCATCAGGGATGCGCCGCAGGTAGGGTGGGGACCAAAAGTCTGAAATGGCGTGTGGCAGGCGACGGGGCCGGATGGCGTGGAAATCTTTAGATCTGCAAGAGGCTGGAAATCTGGTGGCATGCTGCTGAGGCTTGTATGTATGGTTTGTTTCTCCCGAAGTCTAGGTGTGCAGACACCAAAACAGCAAACGACAAGCACTGGATAATAGGGATTGATGCCTACGACACACGCCAGCACCCTGGTTCACATCACTCCCGAAACCCACAACGTCGTCATCGACATGATGTACGCCAGTCCCAACAACTTCACCGGCAAGACGATCTACGGATTTGCCGAATGTTTTCTTCACCCGCTCGCCGAGGTGGCGCTGCGCAAGGCGGTGGCGGCGGCGAAGGGTTTTGGCTTCACGCTCAGGATATTTGATGCCTACCGGCCACAAGAGGCGCAGGAGGCCTTGTGGTCACATCTGCCGGACCCGCACTACGTCGCCGACCCGGCAGTGGGCTCCAACCACACGCGCGGTGTGGCGCTGGACCTGACGCTGCTCGACGGCCGTGGCGAAGAGCTCGACATGGGCACACCGGTGGACACCATGACGCCTGCATCGCATCACTTCTACCCGGCGCTGTCAGCCGACGTGATGCTCAACCGCATGCACCTGCTGACCATCATGCTGGAAGCGGGGTTTGTGCACCACCCGAATGAGTGGTGGCATTACCAGCTGGCTGATGCGCACACGTTTGAGCTGATTGGCCATGAGGCGTTTGCGGCCTGCCTGGTGGCTGCGGCAGCCTGACAGCTCCGGCCTGTCATTGCGGACTTGATCCGCAATCCATCTCTAACGAAGCGGGGATGAGGTGTGATTGTTGCCAGGTTGAAGCATTGCCCTTCACCACCAGGCCGGGGGTAGCCCGCCAGCTAGTCACTTTTCTTTTGCTTCGCCAAAAGCAAAGTACGGCGGTCTCAAGGACCAAGTGCAACACATGTGGGGATCTGGGCATTGTGCTTGATGCAGTCTTCAAAGAAGGCCTCAGCGGGTGTTTTCCAGTTCAGCCTAGCCCTTGGTCGGGTATTGAGGCTCCAGGGATCTGGTCAAGCTGGCGCTGGCTGTGCACGCTCAGGTCCGTGCCCTTGGGCGGGTACTGCCTGATCAGGCCATTGATGTTCTCATTGCGCCCACGCTGCCATGGGCTGTGCGGGTCGGCAAAGTAGATCTTCAATCCCGTGCTTTCAGCCAGCTTCCTGTGAAGCGCCATCTCCTTGCCCTGATCGTACGTCAGCGCCTCTTGACTGCCTGAGCAAAGAAGTCAGCTCCTTGCGCAGCTCTCCTTTGGGCCTGGCATAGATGGCGGTGTAGATGGTTTCGTGGGAGGCTTGCAAGGCGGCTTGTTGTGGATGATCCCGCCTGAGGATACCGGCGATCTGCTGGGGTGACCAAAATTGCTGCAGAAGACTGCGAACCCGGCCCCACAGGACACTGCCCTGACAAAGCTTGCGGGGCCTGCGTGCAAGCCGACGCATACGCCGGGGGCGCGCGCCGGCCCTGACGGCGTCATAGCCTCCTGCGATGCGGGGTCTGCCCAAGTGCGCGTGATGGGCGTCGGGCAGGTAGCCGTTGCGCCTGAGCTCACGGCTGATGCTGCTGGGTGCTCGGCACAACGTGCGCCCTATCAAGCTGGCGCTGCAGCGCTGAAGACTCATGGCCATGATGGCTCCACGGTCTTCGGCGCTCAGGTGTCTGTAGTGGCTCTTCATGCTGCTCCTGTCTTTACGGTTGAGCAGTGTTGCACTTCACTCTTGAGACCGCCAACCAAAAGAAAGGCGACCCTGTTCGTCGTCCCCTGCGGGGCACCCTGCGATGCTCGGTCCAGCCGGGGTCTGAAACAACTCGCCTTTGACTCAAACAAGTTTCAGCCCTGATCTGTCTGGCCCTGTGCTTCTCGGCTCCTCTCCAAGGGTTTGGGGGATGAAGACGAAGACCGAACTCTCGCCTCAAGCGCTTCGCGCTTGAGGCTCCCCGAATTCGAACCCGCATCCATTCCCCACCCCGTTGAGGCTGGACCGAGGAGCGGAGATGGAGACGATATAAAGGGGCCGCAGCTGTTTGAGCGAAGCGAGTTCTGCGGACCGCCGACGTAATCGAGCACCGCAGGTTAAGTTATTGGGGTCAGACACCAATTTCAGTGCAGTGCAAAGCACTGCACCCGGAGGGCGAGCCAAAGGCTCGGTGAATTTGGGCTCTGACCCCAAAAACTTCCCAAACGGCGGGTCGCCTTTCTTTCCGTTAGGTTTGGTGTTCACGTAACTTTGCTTTGCAAAGTGAGTGAACCCCGCGCGCGGAGCGCGCCTTTGGCGAACAAAGAAAACCTGCTTCGCAGGTTTCGCTAAAGGTAACTCGCCCGCCGGGGCGAGACCCTGCTTGGTCGTGAAGGGCAAAGCCTTAGCAAGAGATCCCCTCAAGAATCCAGAATATCCCCAACCTTGTTAGCCAGCGCAGCCATCTCAAACGGCTTGGTCAGCACCTCCATCCCCGCTTCAAGATAACCATTCCCCACCGCAGCATTCTCCGCATAGCCGGTGATGAACAAAATCTTCAAGCCCGGGCGCGCCACACGTGCCGCATCTGCCACCTGCCGCCCGTTCATGCCGCCGGGCAGGCCGACGTCAGTGACCAGCAAATCAATGCGCTGGCTGGACTGCAATATCTTCAGGCCCGACGGCCCGTCTTCTGCTTCGAGCACCGTGTAGCCCGACTCTTCAAGCACCTCGGCGATCACCATGCGGATGATGGCTTCGTCGTCTATCACCAGCACGACCTCACCACCGCCGGGCACTACAGAGTCGCCGTCCATGTCTGCGTCAGACACCGGTGCATCGCCCGCATGACGCGGGAAATGCAGGCACATGGTTGTGCCCTTGCCGGGCTCGGAGTCGATGTGCACCTGACCGCCTGACTGGCGCACAAAGCCGTAAATCATCGACAGGCCCAGCCCTGTGCCCTGGCCCAGTGGCTTGGTGGTGAAGAAGGGGTCAAAGGCGCGGGCTGCAATTTCAGGCGTCATGCCGGTGCCGGTGTCGGTCACGCAGACAGAGATATATTCGCCGGGCACCAGGTCACGCTCACGCGCCTGGCGTTCGTCCAGTTCATGGTTGCTGGTCTCAATCAACAGCCGTCCGCCATGGGGCAGCATGGCGTCGCGGGCATTGATGCACAGGTTGAGCAGCGAATTCTCGAGCTGCGATGCATCGACATTGATGGGCCATAAGCCGTCCGCACGCCTGACCTGTACCTGCACAGACGGCCCGACCGTGCGGCGCACAAGTTCTTCAAGGCCCAGCACCAGCCGGTTGGCATCAACGGGCTTTGGGTCAAGCGTCTGCCGGCGCGAAAAAGCCAGCAGCCGCTGCGTCAGCGTGGCAGCACGTTTGGCCGAGCCTTGCGCCATAGCCACATATTTTTCAACGGTGTCAAAGCGCCCCTGCGCAATACGTTTGGTCAGTTGCTCAAGACTGCCCGAAATGCCCGCCAGCAAATTGTTGAAGTCGTGCGCAATGCCGCCCGTAAGCTGGCCAACGGCCTCCATCTTCTGCGCCTGCCGCAGCGCTTCCTGCGCCTGCAGCAACTCACGCTCGCGCGCCTTGATGTCGGCGAGGTCGCGGCCGACGGCTACAAAGTTAACACCGTCTGGCTCGGGCGACACCGTCCAGCCTATGGGCTTCCACTCACCGTTTGATGCCAGGATGCGGTTCTCGAAGCGTGTGGGTCGGCCAGTCTCGCCCATGGAGGTCAGCGCCGCCACCGTGGCGCCGACATCGTCGGGGTGAATGATGTCGGCGTAAGGGTTGGTCAGCAACTGTTGCTGGGTGTAGCCCAGTACCTTGGTCCATGCGGGGTTCACCGCCGACATGGCGCCACTGTAATCGGCGCGGGCAAGCATGTCCTCAGACAGCGCCCAGAGCTGGTCACGCTCTGCTTCTGCTGCTTTTTCATGCGTGATATCGCGTGTCGTGCAGTAGTACCTGTCGCCCTCGGGAACCGCTACCCATGACAGCCACTTGTAGCTGCCGTCCTTGCAGCGGTAGCGGTTTTCAAAACGCAGCACCGGGTCGCCCTGACGCACCAGGTCATAGGCATCGGTGCTGGCATTGATGTCATCCGGATGTACGAAGCTTGTGTAAGGGCAGGCCTTCATCTCGGCCTCGGACCACCCCAAAGTAGCCGTCCAGGCAGGATTGACTTCTTCAAAATATTCGTCGGGCCGCATCACGGCAAGCAGGTTGGGGGTGATTTGCCAGGTATGCCCGCGCGCCCTGGTTTTGGCAATGACCTGTCGCTCCAGATCGGCGTTGAGTTCGCGAAGAGCGGCATCTGCGGCGGTCAGGCTTTCACGCTCGCGCACTGCCTGCCGCAGCGCGAGTATCTTGTCGGTCGTTTCGCTGGCATGACAGACCAGCCCCCGCACAACACCCAGGTCATCGCGCAGCGGCGTCCAGGAGAAGCTGAACCACCGCTCTGGTCCGTCCGTGCCATGCAGGTGCACCAGCCGGTCTTCAAAACGCTGGGCCTGGCCGGACAAAGCGATTTCGGTCAGCGGACGCAGGCTGTCCCATGCCTCAGGCCATATCTCGCGAAACGGCTTGCCCAGTGCCCGGGGGTGCCTGTCCCCGCAAATGGCCAGGTAACTGTCGTTGTAGAGCGTGATGAGGTCAGGCCCCCAGGACACATGCATCGCATGGGGGGTGCGCAACATGACCGCTACAGAGCTCTTCAGTTCTGCGGCCCATGAGTCCGGATGACCGAGGGGCGAGGCAGCCCAATCAACGGTCTGCAACAGGCGCCCGGTTTCGCCACCATCGGCGAAGCGCTGGTTGATTGGATGGTGTGAGTCATGTTGGCTCATGAATGCTGCCTCGCGCCCCTCTGGGGAAATTCAGTTCAGCGACATTTTGCCAACAATAATTCGGCTTTTTTGCCGTCCTGCAATGACCGCAGCAGCGCAGGTTCACTCCGCCGGCTTTGGCGCACCAATCGCTTCGCACAACTGCTCCGTGCACAGGCCCCAGCCCATGTGAAAGCCCATCTTCTCGTGCGCCTGCCTGTCGGCCACAGTCCAGTGTTGCACCCTTGCCGTGTAGCGCGTCTTGCCGCCTTCATCGTCAAACGTCAGTACCACTGTCATGAAGGGCTTGTCTGAAGGTTTCCATGCCTCGAGGTACGCGTCGGTAAATACCAGGCGCCGGTTGGGCACCACTTCCAGGTACACGCTGCGGCTGGGAAACTCCGTGCCGTCAGGCACCGCCATCACGATGAGGCTGCTGCCGCCGGCCCGCACATCGACCTCTACCTTTGAGGTTGTCCACGGCCTGGGGGCGAACCACTGTTTGAGCAGTATGGGGTCGGTCCAGGCCTGGTAGACCTTGCCGGGCGGCGCGTCTATCAAACGGGTCAGGACGAGTTCACGTTCGGACGCGGGGGCGGTGTGGTGGTCAGTGCTCATGCAGACAAATGTACGCCCGCGTCGCCGGGCCAGACTCAGGCAGCGGGCGGGGGCGCACCAATTACCTCACACAGCTGCTCTGTCGCCTTGCCCCAGCCTTCATGAAAGCCCATCTTTTCATGCGCCTCGCGGTCGGCGGCACTCCAGTGCATTACCCGTGCGGTGTAGCGCGTCTTGCCGCCAAGGTCCTCAAACGTCAGCACGCCGGTCATAAAGGGTTTGTCTGAGGGCTTCCATGCTTCGGTGAAAGCATCGGTAAAGACGAGCCGCTCATTGGGCACCACTTCGAGATACACACCGCGATTGGGATACTCGGTACCGTCGGGGCCGCGCATCACGATCAGGCTGGCGCCACCGGGCCGTACGTCGGTTTCCACACGCACGGTCTCAAAGGGCTTGGGGGTGAACCACTTGAGCATCAGCTCGGGTTGGGTCCAGGCCTCAAAAACCTTTGCTGGCGGGGCATCAATCAGGCGGGTGAGGACGAGTTCGCGGTCGGAGGCAGGAGTGGCGTTGCTGGCAGAGGTCATGAAGCTTCTCCTTTATGTCGATGAAGGCATTTAACCGGACTTTTCAGCCCATACCTGTACGACGAAGGAGCAAACGCCTTATCGACACGCCACCAGAGATCAATTTGCCCCGAACCGGGGGCAAAACCCAAAATGTAAAGTCTTCTTTACATTTTGGGTGTTTTTTACCGCTCCAGGCGCCTTGCGACCGGTTTTTTGGCTTGAAAAGGCCATTTTCAGGTGCCAAAAACGGCTGCAGGCCAATAAATACCTACGTGAGCAGCTATCGAATAAATAGCAAAATTGCCATTGCCGGGGTTTGGCGCCTGCTGTTTACTGGTCAATCCTGATGTTGGCCTTGTCGATCAGCTGTTTGTATTTGGCCGACTCCTGCTTCACATAGGCCCCGAATTGCTGGGACGTGGTGTTGGACACGGCAAATGACTGGCTACCCAGCGACTGGGCAATCTGCTGCGAGTTCAGCGCGAGGATGACCTGCTTGTGGATGCGCGCCGTCAGTTCTGCAGGCATCTTTGCCGGACCCCAGAGCCCGTACCAGGAAACCATTTCAAAACCCTTGAGTCCCGATTCGGCCACCGTGGGCACGTCGGGCAACGATGCCAGGCGCGTGGCGCTGGTCACGGCCAGCGGCCTGAGCTTGCCCGACTTGATATGCGACATGGTAGACGGCACCGCGTCGACCATGGCGCTGGTGTGGCCGCCCATGACATCGACCAGTGCCGGGCCGGTGCCCTTGTAGGCGATGACCTGTATGTCGACGTTGGCGCCGTACTTGATGGCTTCTTCGGCCAGGTGGCTGGCTGAACCCAGCGCCGATGTGCCGAAGGTATAGCGGCGCGGGTCAGCTTTCGCCGCTGCCAGAAAATCTTTCAGGTTGGTGAACGGCAGGCCCGGGTAAGCCGTGACGATCAGCGGCACCGCGCCCAGGTTGGTGATGGGGGTGAAGTCCCTCTCCAGGTTGTAGGGCACATTTTTGACCAGCAAAGGCACCGCAGCCACGGTAGAGGCATGCACCAGCAGGGTGTAGCCATCAGGCGCTGATTTGGCCACTGCATCAGCGCCTATCGAGCCGTTTGCACCGGCCCGGTTTCGACCACAAAAGGCTGGCCCATCTGTTCCGACAGGCGTGCGGCCAGCGCCCGGGCCACGGCATCCACCGTGCCGCCCGGCGGAAAGGGCACCACGATGCGCACCGGCTTGTTCGGGTAGGCCTGGCCGAATGCCAGAGGCGAAAGGGCCGCAAGGCCCAGTGCGAGGCTGCACCAATGGCGGTTCGTTTTGAGGGGGTCATGTCTGTCTCCTTTTAAAAAATCAATCTGCGTACATCAGGCTGTTCGGGGCGGACGTGTTTGCGGTTTTCAAACACCTGCAGCGTGGCGTCTATGTCTTCGCGGTCAATGTCACGTGTAATGAAGACCAGCCGCGTGCGGTGGTCGTCGCCCGGCCACTGCTCGAGAAACACCGGCGGGTGAAACACATGCTGCACGCCATGGATAACCACCGCCTGCCGGGGTGTTCAATCACATTGACGATGCCTTTCACACGCAGCAGGTCGTCGCCGCGCATCTTGCTGATCATGTCCAGCCAGGCGGAAAAGCCGGCCCATGAAATCGGCTGCTCGCGTATCACCGAATACGCGCTGATGCGGTCGTTGTGGCGGTTGCGGTCTACGGCTTCTTCATGGTGATGGTGGTCGTGATCATGGTGATGATCGTGGTCATGCCCGTGATGATGGTCATGACCAGGCTCATAAGCCTCTATGCGCAGCCAGTCCTGCACGCTCGCGGTCTTGCCCGTGATGTCGAACCCTGCAGCACCGAAAAAAATCATCGACTTTGACCTCGCCG
>CBDDGX010000014.1:0-72765 GCA_965228025.1 Polaromonas sp.
ACGAGCAAGGGCGGTATGCCTGCGGGGTGCGGTGCTGGCCAGTTCCCCGGAAGCACGCATGCGTATCAGCGCCTTGCGCAGGGTATGGCGGTTGACGTTGAGCTGCTCGCACAACATGCGCTCCGCAGGGAGCTTTTTGCCATCAGCCATCCGCCTGCGAAGAGTCTCGACAAGGCTGTCTATATCGACTTCCCGGGCGGCTGGACGGACCACTGTATTCATCGCCTCAGTATACGACCGCGCCTGGTTGCACGCTCTGGTTACACGGATGGTTGAAGGCCTGGTTGAGCTCCTGCCTGGCCCCTTGGCCGACGCATCCTAATGATGATGACCGTGTTCGCCGTGAACGTGCTGGTGGGCAATTTCTTCTTCAGACGCGATGCGTACATCGGTGACCTTGAGCGTGAATCGCAGCTCTTTGCCTGCGAGTGGGTGGTTGCCGTCCAGCAGCACGGTGTCGCCCTTGATTTTGGTGACGTTGTAAATCTGTACCTGCCCATCGTCACCCCGGCCCTCCAGCTGGCCGCCGACTTTTACCCCGGGCGGGAACTGCTTCTTGGGCAGGGTGCGCAGCAGGCTTTCATCGCGCAAGCCAAAAGCGTCTTCGGGCTTGAGCTGAAGAACCACCTGGTAGCCGGCCTCCTGGCCGTCCAGCGCTTCTTCAATTTTGGGCAATGTGTTGCCATAGCCGCCGTGCAGGTAAACCATGGGTTCCTTGCTCTCTTCTATGGTCTTGCCATTGGCTTCCGCCACCTTGAATTGCAGGGTCACGGCCGTGTTTTTTTCGATTTTCATGATCTTCCTTTGGCCGCCGGGTGGCGCGCGCAGGGGTGAAATCTTAGCAATGAAGCCGCACCGGCAAAAAAGTGGTGTTTTTGCGTGCCTGTGGGTCTGCTGCTATTGCAATAATCAAGGCAAAAGCAGCTTTAAATACGCGTACGACACCTTATCTGTCCCACATGAAACCACTGGATACCGAGACGATTGAGCTGCTCTCTTCGGCACCTGCGACCCGGCAGCTGTTTGTACTGCTGCACGACCAGGACGGCACTGCAGCCGACATGCTGGCACTGGGCAATCTGCTGGGCGATGCCTTTGCCGAAGCTGCGGTGCTGATTCCCGAAGGGTTGACCGGCGCCGATGCCCTGCCCGCGCTGACCGAATTTCTGCGTATTCAGCAGCAGCGCTTTGACGTGCTGAGAACAGATGTGGCGCTTGCAGGTCTGGGTACGGGTGCTGACCTTGCCCTGGCGCTGGTTGATGCGCATGACGGCATGGCGGGCCGCGTACTGGCCTTTGGCAGCGCTTATGCCGGTGCCGGGGGCAGCTTTGAAAAGGCCCCGACGCTGACCACACTGCATTTGCTGCATGGGCAGATGGACCGCATCGCGCCGATTGCGCTGGCGCGTGGCGGGTTTGAGCGCCTGATGGAATTGAGCGCAGACGCGACGCTGGATGTGGCCGCCTCGCTTGGGCACGAACTGCACCCGGCGCTGATGGACCAGGCCGTGATGCGTTTGCAAACCTGCGTACCCCTGCGTTACTGGCGCGCCGCCTGATTCGCCAGTGCGGCTGCGGGCAACCCGGGCCGACCTGACCAGAATCAGCAGGTTTTTAACTGCTTGCCCGCAAGGAATGGCTTGATGGTTTCGAGCTGTGACCGCAGTGCAGCATCAACTGCAGGCAGGCGCAGTTTCTGGCCACGCGCTTCGGTCGCTGTCTGTATGACCTTTGCCGTGCGCACGCCCTGTCTGGTGATGCGGGCTATATGGGCATCTGCTTCGGCCCTGGATGGAAAGCTGCCGAGCGACAGGCCGGGTTCCATGGCGGGATTGGCCAGTGGCTCAAACGACACCCTGAGCCGGCGCAGCTCACTGCGTTTTTTCTCCAGTGCGTCTGCATCGCTGTATTTGCCCATGTAAACCATCCAGCGCCCCGGCTCGACAATGTTTTCAAGCCCCCAGCTGTTGGGTGGCAAGGCGCTTTGCAGCCGGTCACGCAGGACGACAGTCTGTTCTTCGTTGAACAGGCCGGCCTGCAGGCATTCTGCGGGGCCTGACGGCAGGTTCGCGCGGGAAGCCGCTGCAAGCGGAGCCGATACTGTCGCCGTACTGCTTCCTGAAGTGGTCGTGAGGCTTGTACTTGCAGGCATCGTGGTGGATGCCGGGCTTAAAGCTGCCGGAAGGGTTGGCGAGCCTGCCGTGCCAGTTGCCTGTGGCGGAACGGTGATGCGCATGGCCTCAGGCCGCAGCTGCTGCGCAATGCGTTGGGGTTCGGACTGGCTGGAAGGCGAAAAACCGTAGGGCGCCAGCAGGTTTTTTGTCCAGGCAAAGTAGGCGGCGTTGGCCAGAACCAGCAGCAGGACCAGCAGCCTCAGCATGACGCACCCCTGCTGGCGGTGTTGATGGAGGCAGGCCGCACACTGACTTCGGAGCTGGTGATTTCTTTCATGCCTGCAGAAGTATGCACCAGCAAGGCGCCGTTTTCGCCTGCACCGTGGGCCGTGCCATGTGTGCCGTCAGAGAGCACGACATCACGGCCCGCGAGCACATCGCGCCGCGCAAAACGGGCCTGGAAAGGCGCAAAGCCGAACTGCTCGAATGCCTGCATCGCCTGCACCAGCGGCGGCACGATACGCAGCAGGGCCTCTGGAGCATCAATGTCGGGAAAGACATCCTGCAGGCAGCCGGGCGGAAGGGGCGTGCTGGCCGGGTTTGGCTGGTTGTTCGCCGGTGCGGCGGACTGGTCGGGCAGTGCAAGTGACCGGATGTTGATGCCGGCGCCTATCACCACGTAGCGTATGTTGCCGACGCTGGCGGTTTCAACCAGGATGCCCGCGAGCTTGCTTTCGCCATCAGGGCCTGAAAGCCAGAGATCGTTGGGCCATTTCAGCCCTACGCGCGCCTTTGCGCCATGGCCGGGGTCCAGGCTTTCAGCGATGCTGATCCCGACAGCCAGTGAAAGGCCGGACCAGTCAGCCGGGTTGAGCTGCATGCCCAGCGAGAAGGTCAGGCTGTCGCCACGGCTGCTTTGCCAGTTGCGGCCCATGCGGCCACGGCCTGCGGTCTGCTGCTCCGCGACGATCAGTGTGGGTTCTGGGCGTGGCGCGACGCCATCGGCACCCCGGAAGCGGCGCATCAGTTCGCTGTTGGTTGAATCGATCTGCGGCAGGGCTTCAAGCGTAAAGCCTTCCAGCGAGGGCGCTACGGCCTGCCAGATGGCCTCCAGGGGCCAGCGAATGGGGGTAATGAGGGCGTCTGTCACTGGATGCCTGCGTGACGGTAGCGCTCAGTCTTTTTTCTTTTTCTTCTTTTTCGGATCGTCTTTGGCGGCGCTTTTCCCGCCAGCGTTCTTTTCGGCTTTCTTCGCTTCCTTTTTCTTCTCTGCCTTTTTGCCCGCCTTCTTGCGCGCCTTTTTCTTCTCGTCCTTGTCCTTGGGGGCAAGCAGGGTGCCGCGGCAATCGGGCGCACCGCACCAGCAAGGGTATTCGGCTTTCAGCTTCCTGGTGTATTTGGCGTCAATGATGAGGCCGTAGTCGTAAAACAGTTCTTCGCCAGCCTTGATGTTGCGCAGCGCCTTGATGAACACTCGGCCGCCTTCTTCATCGGCTTCGCAATTGGGGTGGCAGCTGTGGTTAATCCAGCGCGAGGAGTTGCCGCCGTGCTTGGCGTCGATCACATGGTCTTCGTCCATGTGGAAATAAAACGTGTGGTTGGGGTCTTTCGGGTCGTGCGGGTGGCGGCGCAGCGCTTCCTTCCAGGTGATGACCTCGCCGATGTACTCGATCAGCGTTTCGCCTTCTGCAATGTCTGTCAGTGCAAATACGCCCTTGCCGTGAACGCCGGACCGGCGCGTCTGTATGCGTCGGCTGTCGCCTGCCGGTGCGGTGGAGTCGGTGGGCGCAGGGGTGGCCGGAGCCAGGTTTTTTAGCACGGCAGAATTTTCGTGAAAATTTTGGTATGGTTAATTCATGCATGTGCGCGCGTGTGCGTGCGCGCGTGCATGCGCGAGAAGACCGTATTGTAGTGATGCAAAAAGTCTGCCATTTTTCAACCTGGAGTTTTGATGCAAGAACGTCAGCTGACCCGCCGCAAGGTGATCCGCTCTTCCCTGCAGGTCGCGCTCGCGCTGGCTGGCTGGGGCGGGCTGCCAGCGTGGGCAAAAGGCTCCGAAAAGCCTTTGCCCAAGGCAGGGGCGGTGCTGCGCCTGCCCGACGTGGCCCTGCTGGATGGCAAGGTCTGGCGGGCGGCTGACATGCGGGGCAAGACGCTTGTGGTGTACTGGTGGGCCAGCTGGTGCCCTTTTTGTGCAGTGCAATCGCCCCATATAGAGGCGCTCTGGCGGGCACAGCGGGCCAATGGCCTGGAGGTGCTGGCGCTGTCCATAGACAAGCAGGCGGCCGCTGCCTCTACATATATGAAGGCAAAAAATTACAGCTTTCCTGCGGGCATGCTCACGCCGCAGGTGGCAAAGTCGCTTTCCAAACCCGCCGGACTCCCGGTGGTAGTGGTGTTGAAGGTCAATGCCAGCGATGGCCGGACAGGCAAGGTTGTTTTTGCCGAAGGCGGGGAAATGTTCCCCGAAGATATTGAAGGTTTGAAGAAGTACTTATGAAAACCCTTGTGATTGCAGAAAAGCCTTCGGTGGCGCAGGACATCGTCCGCGCCATCACGCCGACGGCGGGCAAGTTCGAAAAGCACGATGAATATTTCGAGAGCGACGAGTGGCTGATCACTTCCGCTGTGGGCCACCTGGTCGAGATCCAGGCGCCTGAGGAGTTTGATGTGAAGCGCGGCAAATGGAGTTTTGCCAACCTGCCGGTCATACCTCCGTACTTTGACCTCAAGCCCATGGACAAGACCAAGACGCGGCTGAATGCCATCGTCAAGCTGACCAAACGCAAGGACGTCAGTGCACTGGTCAATGCCTGCGATGCGGGCCGCGAAGGCGAACTGATCTTCCGCCTGATCCAGCAGTACGCCAAGAGCAAACACCCGGTCAAACGCCTCTGGCTGCAGTCCATGACGCCTGCAGCGATTCGTGAAGGCTTTGAAACTTTGCGCAGCGAAAAGCAGATGCAGGGCCTGGCTGATGCGGCACGCTCGCGTTCGGAAGCGGACTGGATGGTCGGCATCAACGGCACGCGCGCCATGACGGCGTTCAATTCGCGTGACGGCGGCTTCTTTTTGACGACGGTAGGTCGTGTGCAAACGCCAACCCTCTCGGTCGTGGTGGAGCGTGAGGAAAAAATCCGCAAGTTCGTCAGCCGCGATTACTGGGAAATCCACGCCACATTTCTGGCCGAAGCCGGCGAGTACCCGGCCAAGTGGTTTGACCCGAAGTGGAAAAAGGCGGCCGCGAATGCCGACAATGCCGAGCCCGACGCCGAGCTGAAGGCCGACCGCGTCTGGTCCGAAAAAGAAGCGCGGGCGATTGCCGAAGCGGTGCGCGGCAAATCCGCCACGGTCACGGAAGAAAGCAAGCCCACCACGCAGGCCTCAGGCCTGCTGTTCGACCTGACCTCCTTGCAGCGCGAGGCCAATGGCAAGTTCGGCTTCTCGGCCAAGACCACGCTGTCGATTGCCCAAAGCCTGTACGAGCGCCATAAGGCGCTGACCTATCCGCGAACCGATTCGCGTGCCCTGCCTGAAGACTATTTGCCCGTCGTCAAAAAGACCTTTGAAATGCTGGCCGACAGCGGCATGCGCCATCTCGCACCGCATGCGTCGGTCGCCATCAAGGGCAACTACATCAAGCCCAGCAAGCGCGTCTTCGACAACGCCAAGGTGAGCGATCACTTTGCCATTATTCCTACACTGCAGGCGCCCAGCGGCCTGAGCGAAGCCGAGCAAAAGCTGTATGACCTCGTGGTGCGCCGCTTCATGGCCGTGTTCTACCCCAGCGCCGAATACATGGTCACTACGCGCATTTCGCAGGCTGTCGGACACAGCTTCATGACTCAGGGCAAGGTACTGGTGAAGCCGGGCTGGCTGGCCATCTATGGCAAGGAAGCCGAGGACGAGAACACTGACGAGAAAGATGCAAAGACCCTGGTGCCCGTGAAGCCGGGCGAGATGGTGCGCGCCGAAGTGTGCGAGGCCAAAGGTCTCAAGACCCGGCCGCCTGCACGTTATTCAGAAGCAACACTGCTGGGCGCCATGGAAGGCGCAGGCAAAACCATTGATGATGATGAATTGCGCGAGGCCATGCAGGAAAAAGGCCTGGGCACACCGGCCACACGCGCCGCGACGATTGAAGGGCTGATCGCCGAAAAATACATGCTGCGCGAAGGCCGCGAGCTGATCCCGACCGCCAAGGCCTTCCAGCTCATGACCCTGCTGCGCGGCCTGGATGTGCAGGAGCTGTCGAAGGCCGAACTCACCGGTGAATGGGAGTTCAAGCTGGCGCAGATGGAGCACGGCAAGCTGAGCCGCGAGACCTTCATGGCCGAGATTGCAGCGATGACAGAGCGCATGGTCAACAAGGCCAAGGGTTACGACAAGGACACCATCCCTGGTGACTACGCCACCCTGACCGCACCATGCCCGAATTGTGGGGGCGTGATCAAGGAAAACTACCGCCGCTACACCTGCGTCGGCAAGCATGGCGATGACGGCTGTGGTTTCTCTTTCGGCAAGACGCCCGCCGGCCGCACTTTTGAAGTGGCCGAGGTTGAGCAGTTCCTGCGCGACAGGAAGATTGGCCCGCTCGATGGCTTCCGCTCCAAGGCGGGCTGGCCTTTCACGGCCGAGATGGTCATCAAGTTCGACGAAGAAACGAAGAACTACAAACTGGAGTTCGACTTCGGCGACGACAAGAACGCAGAAACCGGCGAGATCGTCGACTTTGGCGAGCAGCAGTCGCTGGGCCCATGCCCGCGCTGTGCATCCCGCGTGCTTGAGCTGGGCAAAAACTACGTCTGCGAAAAATCTGTGCCTACCCTGGCCCAGCCCACGCCAACCTGCAACTTCAAGACGGGCCAGGTGATATTGCAACAACCGATTGAGCGCGAGCAGATGCAGAAGCTGCTTGAATCGGGCAAGACCGATCTGCTCGACAAGTTTGTCTCCATGCGCACGCGCCGGCCCTTCAAGGCCATGCTGGCCTGGGACAAGGAAGCCGACAAGGTGAACTTCGAGTTCGCCCCGTCGAAGTTCCCGCCGCGCAAGCCGGCGGCCGCCAAAACCGGCACGGTGAAAACACCGTTCGGCAAGACGGTTGCGGTAAAAACCGCTGCAGGCGCACCGGCTGCGAAAAAGGCAAGCGGCCAAAAAAGTCGCGGCGAAGAAAGCACCAGCAGCTAAAACGGCCAAGCCCAAAGCGCCGCGCGTCGCCAAACCCGGTTCAGGCCTGGTGCCGAGTGCCGAGCTGGCAGCGGTGATTGGCAGCGAACCGGTGGCCCGTACGCAGGTCATCAAAAAGCTGTGGGATTACATCAAGGCAGAAAACCTGCAGGACGCAGCCAATAAGCGCGCCATCAATGCCGATGCCAAACTGCTGCCGGTGTTCGGCAAACCGCAGGTGACAATGTTTGAACTGGCTGGCATTGTCGGCAAGCACCTGAAGGCGGAATAGAGTTTCTGGCAGGCGGTGCTGCCTCACGCCGTGGCGTGTGAACCTTGCCAGCTCAGGGTTCGCAGCTCTGTTGCGTGAACCTGCGATGCACCGTCTCGACCAGGCCCATGATCCAGCACATCGGGCAACCCCTGAAGGCCAGCAGTGCCAGCAGGGCAAGACCGAGTGATGCAAACCGGTGTGTGGGCAGCAAAGACACCGCCTGGACCAGTGCAACCACGCCCGTTGCGCCGCGCAGCAAATGCTCAGTGATGCTTCTGCTGGCGAAAAAGGTCGCCGGTGTTTGTGTGCTGGGGGGAAGCGGGCAGGATTTGTTCATGTTCTTCAGCGCCAGACGTAAAAGGACTGGCCCTGAAGCAGTTACGCAGTTGCAGGCGAACTGGATGTCCGCTCAGCTATCCTGCCTGTACTGTGTCGGCGTCACGCCGTGATGCCGCTTGAAAAGGTGGTTGAAGTGCGAAACGTCGTTAAAGCCGGCGCCGTAAGCCACCTCTGAAACCGCTGCATTGCGCTGCACGGACAGCAGTTGTGCGGCCAATGCCAGCCGTTCGCGGTTGAGCTCGGTCGTGAAGCTGGTCTGCGTTTCATGAAGCAGCTTTTGCACCAGCCTTGTGGACATGTTCAGCTGCCCCGCCGCCACATCCAGCGACAGCGCCGGGTCGCTGGCGCGGCGGCGTATGTAGTTCAGCACGGCTTCACGTTGCAGGTCGCGTGACGCGCCGCCGCCTACGCCGCCCTGACGCGAGGTGATTTTCAGCAGGTTGCAGATGTTGTCGGACAGCAGGTTGATGTCGTCACTGGTCAGGTCCTGCGTGCCTGACGACAGCTCTTTCAGATAGGACAGCAACACATCTGAAAACGGCCCTGATGGCCTGAGTGCAAACGCATGCGATCGCCGGATATTCGGCAGGCGGCTTTCAATCGAATGTACCGGCAGCTTGGCGACGATACGGCTCACGTTGTCTGGAAATGAAATATGCATGGGCAGGCGCCCGTCAATAACCGCCAGTTCGCCAGGATGCAGCACGATGCGTGTGTCGCCTTGCGTGATGTAGGCCTTGCCTTCAAGCTGCCAGCTCAGCAGGTAGCCTGCGCCACCCGCATCGCTGGCGCGCTCGCCGCGACCCGCGAGGTCGTGCGGTTTTGATGTGAAGGCGGCGCAGCTCACATCGCCCTGGCGTCGCGCTGAAATCGCGGCAGAAAAATCTGATGGCGACAGACGGTTGACCGAGACGTTGTGGATCATGCTGCAGATGAACTGCTGCCATGAGTCGGCCCTGTCGTTCGCCGCATGCCTGTCGGTATTAAAAGTCAACACGTCCATGTCTGGCCCCGGATGGAGGAGTGGTGTGCCTGATTCTGCCATTTCAGCGGCCATTGGTCACTTGCTGGCGACCTCTATGCCGTATTTGCCCGGCGCAATGATCCCGTTCGGGTCCAGCGCCTTCTTGATGGCCGAGTAGGTGTCGCGCAGCTCCGGAATGATCTGGTCCATGTGCAGCGACTGGTAATCCACCGGCGCGCGCCCTACGCCCACGCCGCGGCGTGCGAATTCGACGGTCAGCTCGCGGTAGCAGGCATCGGCGCGTGCGTTTTCATCGGCGTCGTCCTTGTTCCACACCAGCACATGCAGGCCGCGCGCAAAACGTGCGCTGGCCACATGCATGACCATGTAGTCCATGCCGTATTTTTTGAAGATGCTGCGACCCAGGTGGTCAAGCTCCAGCGCGTGACGCCCGACCATGGGCGTGCCGGGGAGGAACCACGAATTGCCGCTGCCGGGGCGCCACTGCAGCATGCCCAGCTCGGTGATGCCTGGCCGGCCTGTCATGGACTCAATTGATACGCGCAGTGGAGGGATGGATGCGGCTTCTTCATGGCTGATGTAGCGCGCCTTGCCGCTCTTCTCGAAATGGCCACGCACGCGCTGGATCATGGGCTCAATTGCGGCATCCGATGCGCCGTAAAAAAGCCCCGATACCTGCCAGGCGCCCAGCCCGTGTTTTGCCTGCAGGGCCTTGCGTGCACCGTCTGAATACGATGCCTTGCTGCCGGCCAGGTACTCCTCGTTCTTCGCTTCAGAACTGATGGCGTACAAGTCGTTGGAAATGCGGAACAGCGTGGGTACAAAGTTCGACAGCTTGAGTGGGCGGCACAGGTCGATGATTTCAGCGATGTCGTCGTCATCGGGAAAGGTGAAATGAAACGATCGCGCCACGGGCGGCCGCGGCATCAGCCAGACACCCACCCTCGTCACGATGCCGTAGTTCGATTGTGAGAACAACCCGTCAAGCGCAGGCCCGGCGGAATATTTCGAGACATGCCAGTTCAGCAGATTGTCGGTATCGAGTGCGCCGTCGCCCGTGCGTATCACCTTGCCGTTGCCGAGCACGATCTCCATACCGCAGAGCATGCCGAAGTGATCAAAGTAGGGGCCGTAACCCGCACCCCGGTCAAGTGCATTGCCAATCACACCGCCATGCGGCGGCCCCGAGGTGGCGGACACCATGAGCTTGTCGCCGCGCCGCGCAAGTTCGTCGTGCAGCATCTGGAAGCTCACGCCTGGCTCCAGTACCGCATAACAAATCTCTTCATTCACTTCAAGAATGCGGTTCATGCGAAATCCGAGGTCCACCACCACCTGACCCGACGCGACGGGTGCGCGCGAACCGAGCCCGATGTTGTTGCCGGTGCTGATGGGGTAGAGCGGCACGCCATGTGCATTGGCTGCGGCAACAATGGCCTGGACGTCCGCGGTGGATTCCGGAAACAGAACTGCGCCCGGCACCCGCTTGTCGGCTGGCAATGTGTGCTCGCCATACCGGTCAAGCGTGGCGGGTCGCGTGTCAACCCACTGCGCATCCAGCGTCTGCCGGACCTGTGCCAGAAATGCTGCGAGTGATGCGGCTGTCGTCATGGTGTTCTCCTGTGTGGCTGTCCGAATGGATTGAAATGCGTTCACCAGATCGCCTGGTCCGGCGTGTCCTGTGCAGATGCGCGCGGGTGGATGTGTATGACCTGTTCGTTGCTGATCGTCGGCATGGCCGGGGCTTGCATGTCCGGTGCCTGCACTTCCAGCGTCACGCCGCGCAGTGCGCGCGGCAGCTCGCCGTCGTGCACCCAGTCCAGCAGTTCCACGGTGTGGAGGATGGGCGTATCGCTGTAGTGTGCGATCTGCGTCAGGCAGCCGATGTTGCCGGCGGCAATGATTTGCGGGCTGGTGCCTGCGATGTTTTTTTCCTTGCGCTCGCCAAGCTGCTTCGCCATGCCGGGCTGCAGCAGGTTGTAGGTGCCGGCAGAGCCGCAGCAGAAATGCGCCTCGGGAACATCGTTGACGATGAAGCCGGCGTGTTTGAGCAGGGCGCGGGGCTCGGCAGTCACCTTCTGGGCGTTGCGCAGTGAACAGGCATCGTGATAGGTCACGCGCAAGCGTTGCGGGTGTGATGGTGCAGGCAGCTCCATCTTTACCAGCCACTCCGAGATGTCAAAGCTGATGGCGGCGACCTTTTCGGCGTCATTGCGCGTTGCCCCGTCATCCAGAAACAGGTGGGCGTAGTCCTTGACAGTGGTGCCGCAGCCCGATGCGTTGACGATGATGGCGTCCAGGCCCTCGCCGTTCATCTCGGCCAGCCAGGCCTTGATGTTGCGCCTGGCCGAATCCTGTGCGGCGTCGGCGATGCCCATGTGCAGGTTGAGCGAGCCGCAGCAGCCTGCCGATGCGGGTATCACGACCTCGCAGCCAAAACGTGTCAGCAGGCTGATGGTGGCGTCATTGATGTGGGGCGCAATGACCGGTTGTACGCAGCCAGCCAGCAATGCAACGCGCCACCTTCGCGTACCGTTTGCCGGATACACCGTGAGTGTCGGACTGTATGCAGCTGCCTCGGCTTTGGGTGGAATGAAGTCCATCATGTTGCGCAGGGCAGTGGGCATCAACCGCCTCAGGGGCTTGCCCAGGCGACCCAGTGCCATCAGTGGCGCAAAGACGGCCGGCCGCGGCATCGCCCATGACAACATGCCGCGCAGCAGCCGCTCGGGCAACGGGCGTGTGTAGTGTTTTTCGATGTGTACACGCGCCGTGTCGACCAGATGCATGTAGTCGACCTGCACGGCGCAGGTGGTCATGCAGGACATGCACGACAGGCAGCCATCCAGATGGGCAACCGTCTCGCGTTTGGGCGGTGCGTCGCTCTCCAGCATCTCCTTGATGAGGTCTATGCGGCCGCGTGGCGAATCGTTTTCATCGTGCAGCAGCACGTAGGTCGGGCAGCCCGAGGTGCAGAAACCATAGTGCTGGCAAGACTTGAGAATTTTGTCGGCCTCGGCAATATGCACGTCGGCCAGTTGTTCCAGCGAAAAATTCGTTTGCACGCAGTGCCTTGATGGTTTGAGAGGGAGCAGCAGATGCTTTTGGGCATTGTTGAGCTTCTCTGCGCATCAATCTTGGCAGGGCGCGCATGGTGCTTGGCAGCCTGCGCACGCGCCGGCGCCGGCGCGGGGTTTTCGCCTTACTCGTCCGGCTTGAAGGACCGTGGCACAACCTTCTGGCGGGTGCCGGGTTCTGCCCGGCTTTCCTTGGTTCTGGCAACGGCCGCCAGAAAATCCGCGAGCACGGCCGCATCGTCAATCGTGTCCGAGCCCGGCTGGTGAAATTCCGGATGCCACTGTGTGGCGGCAATATAGCTTTTGGACTTGTCCTTGCGGCGAATCGCCTCGATGATTCCGTCGTTCACGCTGAAAGCCTCGGCCTCGAACTCCGGCGACAAATCCTTGATCGCCTGGTGGTGAATACTGTTGACGCGCACGCGTTCGACCCCGGGGTAAAGCGCAGACAGGCCGCTGCCCGGCACGATGTCTATGCTGTGGAAGTTCTGGTCGTAGCTTTCCTGGTCGCGGTGCACAAAAGACTCGGGTACCTGTGTGTTGATGTCCTGGTAGAGCGTGCCCCCGTATGCGACGTTGAGCAGTTGCAGGCCGCGGCAGACGCCGAACATGGGCTTGCCGACGGCCTCGAATGCGGCCACCAGCGCCTTGTCGTATTCATCACGTACCCGGTCGCCTGACCAGCGCTCCTCAAGCGGCGCTTCGCCGTAGCTGCCGGGCCAGACGTCAGCGCCGCCATGCAGCACCAGGCCGTCCAGCCATTCTGCGTAATGCGCATAGGTCACGTCGCCGCGCTGGGTTGAGCCTGTCGGGCAGGGCACCATCACGACCATGGCGCCGGATGACATCAGCCAGTGGGCGATGGATTGCTCGACGTATTGCAGGGTTTTGCCGCTGAACAGCGAGCGGGTGGGATCAGCGTGGGAGAAGCAGGCCGAAAGGCCAATCTTGAGGCGGCTGGCGGTAGGCATGTGGGGTCAGATTTGTCCGGGTAGCTCCATTCCCGTGAAGCGTACCGCAATGCGTGTGCCCAGTCCATTCGGCGGCGTAGGCGGATGCCCCGGCGTGCTGGCATCCTCAATGCTGATCGTGGCGTCGTGCTGGTTGGCGATTTCCAGCACGATGGCCAGGCCCAAACCCGAGCCATCAACGTTGGTGCCCAGCGCACGGTAAAAGGGCTGGAACACCAGTTCACGTTCGGCTTCCGGGATGCCCGGGCCCGAGTCTTCAACAATCAGCATCAGCACGCCGCTGAAGCGGTCCGTCATCAGGCGCAGCGTGACCTGGCCTTTTTCAGGCGTGTAGTTGATGGCGTTGTCGAGCAGGTTGCGCACCAGCTCTTTCAGAAGTGTCGGGTTGCCTTCGAGCTGCGTGGGCTGCTCGCCCGCACCGGGGCCGTCATAACCGATGTCGATTTTTTTCTCAAGCGCGCGCGGTACCGAGTCGGACATCACTTCCGACACGATGGTCACCAGGTCCAGCCGCTGCTTGGCCAGGCTGCGTCCCGTGGTTTCGGCGCGCGCCAGCGCCAGCAACTGGTTGACGGTGTGCGTGGCGCGTATGCTGGACTGGCCTATGTGCTTGAGCGACTTTTTCAACTCGTCGGCATCGGTTTCGCGTTGCGCCAGGTCGGCCTGCATGCGCAGCCCGGCCAGCGGTGTCTTGAGCTGGTGGGCGGCATCGGCAAGAAAACGCTTTTGCGTGTTCAGCGACACCTTGAGGCGGCTCAGCAGATCGTTGATCGACGACACCAGCGGCGCGACTTCTTCGGGCACTGCGGTGTCGTCCAGCGGGCTCATGTCGTCAGATTTGCGTGCACGAATCCGCTTTTCAAGTTGCGCCAGCGGCTTGATGCCACGCACCAGCGCCAGCCACACCAGCAGCACGGCCAGCGGCAGGGTGACGAACTGCGGCACCATGGTGCCCTTGACGATTTCGGTCGCCAGCGTCTTGCGTTTTTCAAGCGTCTCGGCCACCTGCACAAGAACCGAGCCGCCGCCTTTGACATCGGTTTTGATCCATGTGTAGGCCACACGAACATCCTCGCCCTGAATCACGTCTTCGCGCAAACGCACCTCGCCGTCGCTGACACGTTCTTCATCGGGCGGCATGGGCAGGTCGTGTTCGCCGCTGAGGTATTCGCCTTTGGTGCCAATCACCTGGTAGTAGACGAGGTCGGTGTCATCGGCACGCAGGATTTCGCGCGCCGGGCCGGTCAGGTTGAACTGCACCTGGTTGTTCTTGACGACCACCAGCTTGGCCAGCGCCTGCACGTTGTATTCAAGCGCGCGGTCAAAAGGCTTGCCGGCAATGTTCTGCGCCACCAGCCACGTCAGCGCCAGGCTGATAGGCCAGAGCAGCAGAAGCGGCGTGAGCATCCAGTCGAGGATTTCACCGAATAAACTCCTGCGCTCGCGCTGAAAAAGTCTAAGAGCCACAAATCATGAAACGTGAGGACTCCACTAGCCTGGAATCTTTTCTAAGCAATAGCCGAGGCCTCTGACGGTGGCAATGCGCACCGGCCCTTTTTCAATCTTCTTGCGCAGGCGATGGATATACACCTCGATCGCGTTGTTGCTGACCTCTTCGCCCCATTCACAGAGGCGTTCGACCAGCTGGTCCTTGCTCACCAGCCGGCCTGCACGCTGCAGCAGCACTTCAAGCAAACCGAGTTCGCGTGCCGAGAGTTCGACCATCAGCCCGTCTATCGTCGCCACGCGGCCGGCCTGGTCGTAGACCAGCGGGCCGTGCTTGATGGTGCTGCTGGCGCCGCCCATGCCGCGGCGGATCAGCGCACGGACCCTGGCTTCAAGCTCCTGCAGTGAAAACGGTTTGGCCATGTAGTCGTCAGCGCCATAGTCCAGGCCCTTGACGCGTTCCTCCACGCTGTCGGCAGCGGTCAGGATCAGCACCGGCAACGACGAGCCGCGTGCGCGCAATCGCTTGAGCACTTCCAGCCCGTGCATGCGCGGCAGGCCGAGGTCGAGGATCAAGAGGTCGAATTCAGTGTTGGTGAGCAGCGCTGCGTCGGCTTCAGTGCCGCTGGCCACATGGTCGGCGGCGGCGCCTGACGCACGCAGCGTGCGCAGCAGCCCGTCGGCAAGAACCTGGTCGTCTTCGGCAATCAGAATGCGCATGGCTGTCTCCGTGGGCCGGACCGATCACTTCCTCATGATGCGGACGGCGGTTTTACTTGTTGCACAAATTTTAGGCTTTCACGGGCTGCGGTTTGCTGACACGGTATCAGGTGTTGCCGTAGGCTTCCAGTCCCAGTGCTACGACGGTAGCGACGTCCTGGCCTACCGCCTGGCGAAATTCATCCTCAGCCTGCGCCACCGCGCGCCTGAAAGCCTCCAGCCAGAGCAGGCCTGACTCGGTGAACACCACCCGTTTGGCACGCTTGTCATGCGCATCATCTTCCCGCGTCACCAGCCCCCAGGCTTCGGATTGCGTGACGAGGTCGCCCATGGCTTGCTTGCTCATGCCGGCACTTAGAGCAAGTTCGGTCAGGCGCGAGCCGCCCACGCTCAGGTGCCGTGTGATGTGGATGTGCGCGGCACCCACCTGGTCGCGCGCGGCGAGGTTTGAGAGTGCCAGCGGCACATGGATATTGGTCGCCATCAGCTGCAGCACACGCTCGTCAAAACGCCGCAGCGCATTGCCCATCACGCGGCCCAGATGGGTGATTCGCCAGCCCGTGTCTGGTGTTGAAGCTGCAGCTGATTCCAGCAGGTTTTTCATAAAACCGATGCTAGCTCAAATAGTCAGGCAAACTGACTAAAAATAGGGTTTACTTATTTCAACGAGACTCATAAAGTACTGGTCATGCATCCAGCGCTGTTGTTAATTGCAGCGGGTGGAAAGCAAAGAATCACATTGCCATAGTTTTGATACATCATTGATTTTCAAGGAGATTTTCATGGAACTGACCAGCAAGCTCAACCCCGCCCAAAACCCTGTACAGACCGCCGCGCTGAACACTGAAAAGGCCAAGGCTCTGCAAGCCGCTCTTGCCCAGATCGAGAAACAGTTCGGCAAAGGCACGATCATGAAGCTGGGTGACGGCGAGGTGATCGAAGACATCCAGGTCGTCTCTACCGGCTCCCTGGGCCTGGACATCGCCCTGGGCGTCGGCGGCCTGCCTCGTGGCCGTGTGGTCGAAATCTACGGCCCTGAGTCGTCAGGCAAGACCACGCTCACCCTGCAGGTGATTGCCGAGATGCAAAAGCTGGGCGGTACCTGCGCTTTCGTCGATGCCGAGCACGCACTCGACATCCAGTACGCCTCCAAGCTGGGCGTGAACCTGCAGGAACTGCTGATCAGCCAGCCCGACACCGGTGAGCAGGCGCTTGAGATTGTGGATTCTCTGACCCGCTCCGGCGCGGTGGACCTGATCGTGATTGACTCGGTCGCGGCGCTCACGCCCAAGGCCGAACTTGAAGGTGAAATGGGCGATTCGCTGCCCGGCCTGCAGGCCCGTTTGATGAGCCAGGCGCTGCGCAAGCTGACGGCCACCATCAAGAAGGCCAACTGCATGGTCATCTTCATCAACCAGATCCGCATGAAGATCGGCGTGATGTTCGGCTCGCCCGAAACCACCACCGGCGGCAATGCGCTCAAGTTCTACGCCTCCGTGCGCTTGGACATCCGCCGCATCGGCTCTATCAAGAAGGGCGAAGAGGTGATCGGCAACGAAACCCGGGTCAAGGTGGTCAAGAACAAGGTGGCCTCGCCGTTCAAGACGGCGGAGTTCGACATTCTTTATGGCGAGGGCATCAGCCGCCTCGGCGAGGTGCTGGACCTGGGTGTGGCCGGCCACATCGTCGAGAAAGCCGGTGCCTGGTATGCGTTTAACGGCGAGAAAATCGGCCAGGGCCGCGACAACTCGCGTGAGTTCCTGAAAGAAAACCCCGAACTCGCCATCGAGATCGAGAACAAGGTGCGCGAATCGCTGGGTATCCCTCTGGTCGCCATGCCTGCCGCTGCCGAAGCGCCTGAAAAAGCGCCCAAGGCATCGAAAGCAGACAAGGCCGACAAAGCCGAAAAAGCGGCCGCCTGAATCTGACTGGCTTTGGATTGACCCCGGGAGCCCCGCTTGTACTCATCTGAACCCGATGCAAAGCACGCCGGGGCTGTCGGGGAGGGAAGGCCTGCCGCAAAAACAGCCGGTTTTGGCCTCTCGCTAAAAGGCCGCGCCCTGCGCTATCTGGCGGCGCGCGAGCACTCCCGTGCCGAACTCGAGCGCAAGCTGGCCCCGCATGAGGAAACCCCCGGCCAGCTGGCGCAGGTGCTTGACGACCTGCAGGCGAAGGACTTCATCAGCGAGGTGCGTGTTGCCGAATCGGTCGTCAACCGCAAGGCTGGCAAATTCGGCGCCGCACGCGTGAGGCACGAGCTGCTTGGCAAGGGGCTGGCGTCAGATGTAGTGGCCGAAGCCATGGACGGACTCAAGTCCACCGAACTGGAGCGGGCCCGCGAGGTCTGGCGCAAGAAGTTTGGCGAGCCAGCTCTTGACGCAGCAGGCCGCGGAAAGCAGATGCGCTTTCTGGCATCGCGCGGCTTTGGCGGCGACGTGATCCAGCGGGTGCTTTCGGGGGCTGGGGGTGCGGCTGATGACGAATAGCCCCCATTTGCCAGCCTGGGTCCCCCGCCAGTCTGGCTGTTTGCTATTAAATTAGTAGCTGTTTACGCACGTATCCATTGGGCTGGAGGTCGATTTGAGGGGTAAAAAGGCCTGTTTTCAGGCCCTTTTTGGGTTCCACGGCGATTTTTCGCATGCCTGGTCGACTCGCAAGTGGAAATTTTGCCGTATACGTTAAAAATTTAATGTATACGGCAAAAAATGCCTTTTTACAGCCCCAGCATCAATTTGAGGTTCTGCACGGCGGCGCCGGAAGCACCCTTGCCCAGGTTGTCGAGCCGGGCAATCAGCACCGCGTGGCGGTAAGCCTCGTTGGCAAACACGCGCAACTCCATCTTGTTGGTGTCGTTGAGCGCCAATGCATCCAGCTTGCCTGAAGCCGGCGCATCTTCAACCGTGACCCATTCGCTGCCCGCGTAATGTTTTGCAAGCGCATTCTTGAGTTCTGCGGCGGTCGGTTGGCTGGGCAGCAGATCAAGATGCAGCGGCAGCTGGACCAGCATGCCCTGCTCGAAGTTGCCGACCGACGGAATGAAGACCGGCCGACGGGTGAGACCGGTGTAGCGCATGATCTCCGGCAGGTGTTTGTGCTCCAGCCCCAGGCCGTAGATTTCGAACAGCGGTGCGGTACCTGCGTGGTAGGCCTCCATCATCTGCCGCCCACCGCCGGAGTAACCACTTACAGACGGCAGGCTGAGCGGGTGGTCTTTGGGGATCAGGCCGGCATCGACCAGCGGGCGAATCAGCGCGACTGCACCTGTGGCGTAGCAGCCCGGGTTGCCGACGCGGTCAGCCGTGATGACGGCTTCGCGCTGGCCGGCTGCCAGTTCAGGAAAGCCATACACCCAGCCCGGCGCGGTGCGATGCGCGGTCGAGGCGTCGATGATCTTGGGCTTTTTGCCGTCCATCGCGTCGATCATCGCAACCGACTCACGCGCCGCATCGTCGTGCAGGCAGAGAATGACCAGGTCGACTTTTGACATCAGGTCGCGTTTGGCGGCCGGGTCCTTGCGCAGTTCGGGCGCAATGCTGACCACTTCAATCTGCGGCATGGCCTGCAGGCGTTCGCGAATCTGCAGGCCTGTGGTGCCGGCTTCTCCATCAATAAAAACTTTGGCCATGAAACTCTCTCCGCAAAACTGGAAAACTGAACCGGCGCAATTGCGCCAGCATGCACTTATTAGAGAACAATTCCGTGACAGGGCCGCAGGCGGGGGTCTTTTTGGGGCGTGGGCCGTGCCCGGAAATTGTGCGTCGCACCATGATACAGTTCTGCCTTGCTACTTCCAGCCGCCGCTACCATGGCGTTTGGGGTGGCGCGTACGGCCTTCAGGTAGCCCTGAAGCACCGCCACAGGTCCCGCGAAACCCCTGTTGCTTACCCCCCTTTATTGAATCCTGAAGGTCTTTCATGAAAATTCACGAGTACCAAGGCAAGGAAATCTTGCGTAATTTTGGTGTGCCAGTGCCACGCGGCATTGCGGCATTTACTGTGCAGGAGGCGGTTGAAGCCGCACAGAAACTCGGCGGCCCGGTGTGGGTGGTCAAGGCCCAGATTCATGCAGGTGGACGCGGCAAGGGCGGCGGCGTGAAAGTCGCAAAAACCATTGAAGACGTCAAGCGTATCGCCGGCGAAATCCTCGGCATGCAGCTCAAGACGCACCAGACCGGCCCTGAAGGCCAGAAGGTCCGCCGCCTCTATATTGAAGACGGCGCCGACATCCAGAAAGAATATTACGTTTCCTGCGTGACCGACCGCGCAACGCAGAAGGTCGCGTTCATCGCCTCGTCTGAAGGCGGCATGGACATCGAGGAAGTGGCGCACAGCCACCCTGAAAAAATCGTCAAGCTGTATGTAGACCCGCTGGTCGGCCTGACCGACGCGCAGGGCAAGGAGCTGGCAGCCGGCATCGGCATGCCTGCCGACTCCGTAGCGCAGACGGTCGACGTGCTGCAAAAGCTCTACAAGTGCTACATGGACACCGACGCGTCGCTGGTTGAGATCAACCCGCTGAACCGCAACAGCAAGGGCGAGATCATGGCGCTGGACGCCAAGTTCAACTTCGACCCGAACGCGCTGTTCCGCCACCCTGAAATCGTTGCCTTCCGCGACCTTGACGAAGAAGACCCGGCCGAGATCGAGGCCAGCAAGTTCGACCTGGCCTACATCAGCCTGGACGGCAACATCGGCTGCCTGGTCAATGGCGCAGGCTTGGCCATGGCGACCATGGACACCATCAAGCTGTTCGGCGGCGAGCCGGCCAACTTCCTGGACGTGGGCGGTGGCGCCACGGCCGAGAAGGTAACCGAAGCCTTCAAGATCATGCTCAAGAACCCTGAAGTCAAGGGCATCATGGTCAACATTTTCGGCGGCATCATGAAGTGCGACACCATTGCAGAAGGCGTCATCAGCGCCTGCAAGGCCGTCAACCTGTCGGTTCCGCTGGTCGTCCGCATGAAGGGCACCAATGAAGACCTCGGCAAGAAGATGCTGGCCGATTCCGGCCTGCCTATCATCGCGGCCAACACCATGGCCGAGGCTGCGCAAGCGGCTGTCAAAGCCGTCAGCGCCGTCTAAGCCCAAGCCCCGAAGCGAAAGAAAAAACCATGTCTATCTATATCAATAAAGACACCAAAGTCATCACGCAGGGCATCACCGGCAAGACCGGCCAGTTCCACACCCGCATGTGCCGCGACTACGCCAACGGCAAGAATGCCTTCGTAGCAGGCGTGAACCCCAAGAAAGCCGGCGAAGACTTCGAAGGCATCCCGATTTACGCCAACGTGACCGAGGCCGCCAAGGCCACCGGCGCGACGGTGTCCGTGATTTACGTGCCGCCTCCTGGCGCGGCGGCTGCCATCTGGGAAGCCGTTGAGGCCAACCTCGACCTGGCCATCTGCATCACCGAAGGCATTCCCGTGCGCGACATGCTGGAAGTGCGCAACCGCATGAAGGCCAAGGAAGCCGCAGGCGGCAAGCGTACGCTGCTGCTTGGCCCCAACTGCCCTGGCCTGATCACGCCAGAAGAAATCAAGATCGGCATCATGCCCGGCCACATCCACCGCAAGGGCCGTATCGGCGTGGTCAGCCGTTCCGGCACGCTGACCTATGAAGCCGTGGCACAGCTGACCGAAATCGGTCTGGGCCAGTCCAGCGCCGTCGGCATTGGCGGCGACCCGATCAACGGCCTCAAGCACATTGATGTGATGAAGGCTTTCAACGACGATCCGGACACCGATGCCGTCATCATGATTGGTGAAATCGGCGGCCCGGACGAAGCTGAAGCTGCCATGTGGTGCAAGGACAACATGAAAAAGCCCATCGTCGGCTTTATCGCTGGCGTCACTGCACCTGCAGGCAAGCGCATGGGCCACGCCGGCGCGCTGATCTCTGGCGGCGCCGACACGGCTGATGCCAAGCTCGAAATCATGGAAGCCTGCGGTTTCACCGTGACGCGCAATCCTTCCGAGATGGCCAAGCTGCTCAAGGCATTGCTGTAAACCGCCTCGCGGCAAACAGTAAGCGTTATTACGAACGGGGCTTACCCCCGGTTCGGGCTAAACTCAAAAAAACAAAAAAAGCGCTATGTGGCGCTTTTTTTAATTCATAACAGGAGATTGCCATGTTTTTCGGACTTGATCTGGGCTCGCCCATTTTCTGGAGCGCCTTCGGCTCCATATTGCTCGCCAACATCGTTCTTTCGGGCGACAACGCAGTAGTTATCGCCATGGCTGCACGCACGCTCAAACCCGAGCAACGCGGCAAGGCAATCTTCTGGGGTAGCGCCGCTGCCATCGTGATGCGGATTGTGCTGACCATAGTCGCCATCCAGCTGCTGACCCTGCCCTATCTCAAGATCATCGGCGCCTTCCTGCTGGTCTATATCGGCGTGGATCTGCTCAAGGCCGAAGAAGAGGAAGAAGAAGGCATCCATGAGATCAACAGCATGGCAGCCGCCATCCGGACCATTCTGATAGCCGACCTGGTGATGAGCCTGGACAACGTGCTGGCCGTGGCCGCCGCGGCGAAGGGCAACCTGCCACTGCTGGTGCTGGGCCTGCTGGTCAGCATCCCGTTGATCATTTTTGGTGCCACCCTGCTGACCAAGGTGATGGAGCGCTTCCCCATCATCATCACCATAGGCGCTGCATTGCTTGGCTTCCTGGCCGGTGAAATGCTGCTCACAGACCCTGCGGTCGTCACACGCTTTGGCGCACTGGGTGAACACACCGTGACGGCAGGCGGAATCGTGGGTGCGATCATCGTTGTCGCGCTTGGTACCATGCTGGCAAAACGCAAGCCCAAATCGACCCCTTCGGCCTGATTCCATGCGGGTGGCGGCCGGTAATCCGCTCCGCCACTTATTTGCAACAGAAAGCCCGTTCCGCGCTCAAAAGTCACTTGTCCGGCCTGTAGCTGTCTGTTAACGTCATCATTTGGGAGACTTGTAACCTTTCAGCAACAGCTGCGAGCGTCTTTACAAGCGACAAAAAATGATGGCTAAATCCAGCGTGGCAGCGCACGGCGAATCAGGACAAGGGGCGGGAAGTGGGCAAAACATCTAGCAAACTCAGCCAATTCTGGCGCGCCGACTGGTTTGTGGGCGTGCTGGTGGTCGTGGCTGTACTGTTCCTGCATGGTTTTACCGACTTTTTCGGGACACTGGAACGCCGCTATTACGATTTCGCCAGCACCAGCACCTCCCGCCAGCCGTCGGACCGGATTGCCGTCATCGCCATCGATGACCAGAGCATTGCGAATATTGGCCGCTGGCCCTGGCCCCGTGATGTCCATGCCCAGCTGATTGACCAGCTGACTGCGGCCAAGGCCAAAACCATCGCGCATACCGCTTTTTTCTTTGAACCGCAGACCGACCGTGGCCTGGTGTTCATCCGCAAGATGAAAGAGGCACTGGCAGACCCGGCCGTGGCCCAGGGCGGCGTCAATGAGCAACTGGGCAAGGTCATTGCAGAGGCAGAAATTGCACTTGATACTGACGCCAAGCTGGCTGCCAGCATGACCAGGGCCGGCAATGTTCTTGTGCCGTCTGTCTTTTCCCTGGGCGTACCGCAGGGCCGACCCGACAACCCGCTGCCTCCCTATGCGCTCAAGAGCGCTGTAGATGAGCCCAACGGGTTTTCACTTTCCGCCGTTCGCGGACAGCAGCCCATTGAGATGATAGGTTCGGCGGCGGCTGGCATTGCCCACCTGAACCAGCTTCCGGACGTTGATGGTGCCGTAAGGCAGGAGCCCCTGCTCATCAATTATTTCGGCAAGGCTGTGCCGTCCATGAGTCTGCTGATGGCCGCCAAGAGCCTGAACCTCGGCCCTGCCGACATCAAGCTCAACAACGGCGAATCCGTGCAAATCGGCAAGCTGGTGATTAAAACCGACGAATCGGCACTTATGCTGCCGCAGTTCTACAAGGGCCGGGATGGCCGCCCGGCATTTGCCGTGGATTCCTTCTACGATGTGGTGTCCGGCAAGATCCCGGCCGCGAAATATGCCGACAAGATCGTCATTGTTGGTGCCACGGCTGCCGGCGTGGGCACGCAGTTCCCGACGCCCGTCGGGCCGGGGCTGTCTCCTGCCGAGACGATTGCACACATTACATCGAGCATTCTGAGTGAACACTTCATTGTGCAACCGGCCTGGAGTATCTGGGCCACGCTGGGCGTGCTTTTGCTGGTTGCGGCCTACCTCATTGCAGGGCTGCCCCGGCTTTCTGCTGGCAAGGCCGCCATCATCACCCTGGTACTTTTTGTTGTGCTGCTTGTGGTTGAGTTCAGCATGCTGTCTGCGGCTGCGACCTGGCTCAAGTTTGTGTTCCCGGCCTCGCTGCTCGTCATCGGACATCTGGCGCTGACCACAAAACGTTTCCTCATGACAGAGGCAGGCAAGCTCAAGTCAGATGAGGAGTCGGCAGAAACCAACCGCATGATGGGTCTGGCGTATCAGGGGCAAGGTCAGCTGGACATGGCGTTTGACCGCTTTCGCCGCGTTTCCTACAGCGATGCGCTGATGGACAACCTGGGTAATCTCGCGCTTGATTTTGAGCGTAAGCGCCAGTTCAACAAAGCCGAGGCCGTGTACCAGTACATGGCCACACAAAACAAGGACTTCAAGGGCCTGCAGGCAAAACTCAGCCGGGCGAAAAACCTGTCAGAAACAGTCATTCTGGGCGGCAGCGGTGCGCATCCAGGCGGCACCATGCTGCTTGATGGCGGCGGCGTTGAAAAACCCATGCTGGGCCGTTACCAGGTTGAGAAAGAGCTTGGCAAGGGCGCCATGGGTGTCGTCTATCTCGGCAAGGACCCGAAGATCGGCCGCGTCGTGGCCATCAAGACCATGGCGCTCAGCCAGGAGTTTGAGGGGGAGGAGCTCGACGACGCCCGCGAACGTTTCTTCCGCGAGGCTGAAACGGCAGGGCGCCTGCAGCATCAGAACATTGTGACCATTTTTGATGCGGGCGAAGAGCATGACCTGGCCTATATCGCCATGGAATTCCTCAAGGGCAAGGACCTGGCAGATGTCACAAAACAGGGGCAGTTGCTGCCCGTGGCCAAGGTGTTGTCCATCATCGCCCGCGTTGCCGAGGCGCTGGCCTATGCGCACAAACAAAATGTAGTGCACCGCGATATCAAGCCGGCCAACATCATGTATGACAGTGACAGTGACAGCGTGAAGGTGACTGATTTCGGCATTGCACGGATCACCGATTCCAGCAAAACCAAAACCGGCCTGGTGCTGGGCACACCCAGCTTCATGTCGCCCGAGCAGATTGCGGGCAAGAGGGTCGATGGCCGGTCCGACCTTTATTCGCTGGGTGTCATGCTGTTCCAGATGCTGGCGGGCGTGTTGCCCTTCCGTGGTGAATCGATGGCCGAACTGATGTTCAAGATTGCCAATGAGCCTGCACCGGACATCCTCATCATCCGCAAGGAACTCCCGGGCAAGCTCGCAGACGTCGTGGCGCTGTCCCTAAGCAAGCGTCCGGAAACGCGTTACCAGGATGGCGACCAGTTCGCTGCCGACCTTCGGGCCGTCATCGCAGGGCTTTCGGACGCTGAACACGCGGCTTTGCCGTCTACGCCGGTTTCTGCCGAAGAAGAGAAAGCCCAGGCATTTCAGGCCGGGGGGGCAGCCCCCCGCTTCGACGCGACTGTGGTCCAATCTGCGGCTGCTGAAGCAACCGTTGCCTATCAGGCCACCCAGGTGTTGGCTGCGGAAAGCCCGTCCCATTTTGAGAAGACAACAGTCACCAGGTCGGCGGATGGCGACGCCTCTGGCGGCGATGCCGATACCAACAACAAACCATAAGCGCAAAGTTACAGGCAAGTCGAAAAGATGAATTACGAGATCTGCACACAAACAGACACCGGACTGGCGCGCGATAACAATGAAGACGCTGTTGCGTTCGATCCCGTTACCCGCCTCTGTATCCTTGCCGACGGCATGGGCGGCTACAACGCCGGCGAAATTGCCAGCGGCATGGCGGTGGCCTTCATCAAGTCTGAAATGGGACGCTGGCTTTCACAGGCGGGCAGGCATGCCAACGCCAAGGAAGTCAGGCGCGCCATGGAAATTTGCGTTGAAAATGCGAACCACTCGATTTTTAATGCCGCCAACTCGAACCCCCAGTACACGGGGATGGGCACCACACTTGTCGTCGGAGTTTTTCAGGATGATCGCCTCATGTTGGGGCATATCGGCGATTCGCGCTGCTATCGCCTGCGGGGTACGGAATTCCAGCAGATCACCAAGGATCACTCTTTGTTGCAGGAGCAGATCGACGCCGGCCTGATTACCCCTGAGCAGGCGCTGACGTCCATGAACAAGAATCTTGTAACACGGGCGCTTGGCGTTGAAGATACAGTGATGGTGGAGGTCAATGAACACCGTGCCGAAGATGGTGACCTTTACCTGATGTGTTCTGATGGCTTGTCTGACATGGTGAACAACGCCGTGATTGCGGACATTGTGAAGGGCGAAGCAAGCCTTGAGCAAAAGGCAAAACAGCTGGTTGCTGCAGCCAACGCTGCAGGAGGCCGCGATAATATTTCAGTATTGCTGGCTCAGGCCAGGCAAGCGTCGGTCAAGCGGGGGCTTTTATCCAGAATGCTGGGAAAATAAGAAGATGATCGAAATATCAAAATCAGACAGGAGTCGGCCATGCCGAAAATGATCGTCTCTATTGACGGTGTTGTGATCAAGGAAGTCCAGTTGACCAAGGACCGCACGTCCTTGGGTCGGCGTCCCTATAACGACATCGTCATCGATAACCTGGCTGTCAGTGGTGAGCATGCTGTGCTGCAAATGTCCGGCAATGAGGTGTATCTGGAAGACCTCAACAGTACCAACGGTACCTATGTCAACGGCAAGGCGGTCAAAAAGCAGCTTTTGCAGAACAGCGACACAGTTGAGATTGGCAAGTACAAGATCAAGTATGTCAATGAGGCTGCAAGCGCGGGCTTTGAGAAAACAATGGTGATCAAGGCCGGTTCTGCGGGTCTTGTGCCGCCGGGACCAGCCTCCGCTGCTCCTGCCGCTGCCGTTCCAGGTGCAAATCTGAGCGCGGCGATCAAGGTCATGTCAGGCGCTGCCGCCGGGCGCGAGGTGGCTCTTGTGAAAGTCGTCACCACGATTGGCAAGCCTGGTGTTGCCGTCGCTGCCATCACCAAGCGCCCTCACGGTTTTGTCGTCGCCCATGTCGAAGGGGCAGACAAACCTTCTCTGAATGGGGCGCCCATCGGTGCCGAGCCCGTCACGCTCAAAAATGGCGATGTGCTGGAGTTGGCCGGTACACAAATGCAGTTTGTGCAACATTGACGCTCCGTCTTCCCGTCTCTGACGGGAGGGTCTGGCTCGACCTAGAGGTCTCATGAAACTCCTCTCCAGGCACTGGCCCCGCATCGCGGTTACCTTGATCCCGCTGGTGTTTGCACTCATGCACGCCAGCGGTATTTTGCGCCTGGGGGTGCTCCAGCGCCTTGACGACATCATTTATGACGCGCGGCTTCGCGCCACCATGCCCAAAACGCTCGATGAGCGGATTGTCATTGTCGATATTGACGAGAAAAGCCTTGCAGAAGTAGGGCGCTGGCCATGGGGGCGCAACAAGCTGGCCGACCTGGTGGGCGAGTTGCTCGACAACCAGAAAATCGCCCTTCTTGGCTTTGACGTTGTGTTTGCGGAGGCGGATGAAAGCTCCGGTCTGAAACGGCTCAGGCAACTTGCACAGCAGGAAATGCGTGACCAGCCCGGCTTCGCCGACAAGCTCGCGCAGGTGCAGGCCAGCCTTGATTACGACGCCGTATTTGCAAAGTCGATCGAAAAACGCCCGGTTGTGATGGGCTATTACTTCACCAGCGACCGTGATGGGCGTGTCAATGGCGTACTGCCTCCAGCGGTGATGGGCGCTGATTCCCTGGGGGGGCGCCCCATTAAATTTACCAGCTGGAACGGTTATGGCGCCAATATAGAAGCGATTGCCAAAGCTGCTCCCATGGGGGGCTTTTTCAATTCGATTACTGAGGGTGATGGCGTGGTACGCTCAATTCCGCTCCTCGCGGAGTACAAGGGCCAGTATTACGAATCCCTGTCGCTGGCCATGTTTCGTGCCCTCGTGGGCTTGCCAAAAGTCGAGCCTGGTTTTCCGCAGGAGAAGTTCCTGACCCGCAACTATCAGGGGCTTGAGAGCATCCTGCTCAAACAGGGTGGCAAGACGCTGGCGATACCCGTTGATGACCGCGTCGCCACGCTTGTGCCTTTTCGGGGTAATGGCGGTGTGAGCGGCGGTTCATTCCGGTATATCTCGGCTGCGGACGTGCTCGCAAAACGCATCGCCCCAGGCCTTTTGAAGGACAAGATCGTGCTGCTTGGTACGACGGCCCCAGGCCTGCTTGATTTGAGGGTGACACCGGTGGGGGAAACCTATCCGGGTGTGGAAACCCATGCAAATGTCATTTCGGGCTTTCTGGATGGAAAGGTCTTCGTGAAGCCGGACTATGCGATCGGCTTTGAGGTGGTGGTCCTTGTGCTTGCCGGACTGATACTCGCGTTTGCCCTGCCCCTTCTGTCCGCACCCAAGGCAGTGGCCGCCAGTGCGACGGTCGTTGCCGCGCTGGTGGGGCTAAATTTCTGGCTGTATTTGAGTTTTGGACTCGTTTTGCCGCTTGCCAGTGCGCTGGTAATGGCCTTCACTGCATTTGCGCTCAACATGAGCTATGGTTATTTTGTCGAGAGCAGATCCAAACGTGAGCTCGCCAACCTTTTTGGAACCTATGTCCCGCCCGAACTGGTCGATGAAATGGTCAAGGACCCCGACAGCTACAGCATGAAGGCCACGACCAAGGAGCTGACGGTCATGTTTTGCGACATGCGGGGCTTCACCAAAATGTCCGAAAGCATGGAGCCGACGCAACTGCAGGCCTTGCTCAACAGCGTGTTCAGCAGGCTTACTGACCTGATTCGCAGCAATCGCGGCACCATTGACAAATACATGGGCGACTGTGTGATGGCTTTTTGGGGAGCCCCGGTCGACACTCCCGACCATGCCGGCCTGGCTGTCAAGACCTCCCTCGAGATGGCAAATGCCATTCGGCGACTCAATGAAGAACACAGAAGCAAGGGTTTACCCGAGATTGGCATAGGCATCGGCCTGAACACTGGCACCATGTGTGTCGGTGATATGGGTTCTGACATACGCCGCAGTTATACCGTGATTGGGGATTCCGTGAACCTGGGCTCACGCCTTGAGGGGCTGTCCAAGACCTATGGTGTCGATATTGTGGTGAGCGAGTCCACGCGCAGGCTGGCCAATGATTTTGCCTGGCAGGAACTGGACAAGGTCAGGGTCAAGGGCAAGGACAATGCAGTTTCCATCTTCTGGCCCCTGGCCCCGCTGGACGCGATTGACGAGGGTAAATCTGCCGAACTGAAAACCTGGGCGCAGGCTCTCAAGGCGTATCGCATGCAGGATTGGGACCAGTGCGACGTCCAGTTGCTGAACTTGCAGAGGCTGAATGCCAAAAAGTACCTTTACCAGTTGTATTCGGAGCGTGTAGCCTCCATGAGGTTGCTTCCGTTTGACCCCGAATGGGACGGCGCCACGAATTTCGAGACCAAGTAAATCTCACAAGGCAAGAACAAGTTCATGAAAGTACGGGTGTTGGGTTGCTCAGGAGCGATAGCCAAAGACTGCCGAACCACGTCTTTTCTGCTTGACCACGACCTTCTTGTGGATGCGGGTACCGGTGTCGGTGACCTGTCGCTTGAGGAAATGAGTTGCATTGACCATGTGTTGCTCACGCATTCGCACCTTGACCACGTCGCGGCATTGCCACTGATGGTCGATGCGATTGCTTCGCAGAGAACGACGCCCATCAGGATTCATGCACTGCAGGGCACGATTGATGCCCTGAAAGCGCACATCTTCAACAATGTCATCTGGCCCGATTTTTCGAGAATACCGACGCCGGAGTCGCCGTTCATCAGCTTTCATCCGATAGAAATAGGCCAGACACTTTTCCTTGCGGGTAAATACATCGAGGTCCTGCCGGCTGTGCATACCGTCCCGGCAGTTGGTTATGCGGTGGCCACGGCCAAGGGCTGCTGGGTGTTTACCGGTGATACAGAGCGCAACCCTGCGCTTTGGGCGCGTATCAACCAGCTGAATGTCGCCATGCTCGTCATAGAAACCGCCTTCAGCAACCGGGAGCGCAATCTGGCCGAGCTCAGCCTGCACTTGTCGCCCCATGCGCTGGCCAGCGAGCTTGACTGCATAGACAGGGGCAAAAATTATCCGATCTACATCACGCATACCAAGCCCGCCGAGACCGAATTGATCATGGCGGAAATCCAGCGCTTCGATCAGACCCAGCCGTTTGGAGCCAATGTCTCGCATGACATCCGGTGGTTAAGGGCTGGGCAGGAGTTTGAACTATGAGTGCCGTACTACAGCGCGACCCGGAAGACGAGTTTTTTGACTCACAGATGTTGCCGCCGCAAGAACGCGGCGTTACCTTTGAAGCGCTTTACTTCAGACAACTGCAACTGGTCACGAACCGGATTCATGAGACCGAAAACATCGACCAGATCATGCTGGAGGCCAGCCAGGACATTTGCAAGCTTTTCAATGCAGACCGGTTGACCTTGTACGCGATTAACGACGACAGAACCGCGATTGTCTCGAAGGTCAAGACCGGCTTGAACACCAGCCGGGACCTCAAGCTGCCCATCACGGCACAAAGCATCGCAGGGTATGTGGCCATGGCCAGGCAGATGGTCAACATTGTCGATGTCTACGATGATGCCGCGCTCAAGACAATCCATCCCAACCTGAGCTTTCTTCAGGAGGTAGACAAGCGCTCCGGCTACCGCACAAAACAGATGCTGGTTGCCCCGGTGATGGACGGTGACACCCTTTATGGCGTGCTGCAGGTCATCAACAACCGCAGCGACCAACCTTTCGGGAAGCTTGAAGAAGATGGCGCCAAACAGCTGTGCAAGACGCTCGGCATTGCAATTCGCCAGCGCATGCAAAAAAGCGAAGAGGGGCAGAGACGCAAGGCGACGAAATATGACGGCCTGGTCAATGAAGGTGTCATGTCCCAGGAGGAGCTCTCAAACTGCATACAGAAGGCGCGCGACGAGGCCCGTTCTGTAGAGCATTTGCTGATGGCTGACTTTCATATCCGTCCGGCTCAAATAGGGCCGTCGCTGGCCAAGTTTTTCGGCGTTCCTTACGAAGCCTTTAATGCCGGACGGATTCGTTCCGAGATGTTGCATGGCCCTTTGAAGCGCGAGTTTATTGAACAGCAGGGCTGGATACCGCTGGAAGAAACGCCCGAAGGCCTGCTGATCATGTGCGTGGACCCGGAGGCGGTCAGGGGCGCCCGGGTTGTCCCGCAGGTTTTCCCGAGGATCACCAAGTTTGCGTATCGGGTCACGACACAGACAGAGTTTGAAGAAACGCTCAGCCAGCTCTTTGGTGCGGGCAATGACGGTGGCTCGATAGATCAGTTGCTGGCGGACATGGATTCGCCGCTGGACAATGATGCCATTGATGATTCGTCTCTTGAGTCCGCGGCGGCCGACAACGAACTCGTCAAGTTCGTGAACAAGGTGATCATCGACGCCTACAACCAGAAGGTTTCAGATATTCACATTGAGCCAATGCCCGGCAAGGCCAAGACCGGCATCCGCTTCCGGATTGACGGGACACTCCAGCCCTACATCGAGGTGCCTGCCCAGTTCCGTCAGGCCATGGTCACCCGTCTCAAGATCATGTGTGATCTGGATATCTCCGAGAAACGCAAGCCGCAGGACGGCAAGATCAAATTCAAGAAATACGGCCCGCTTGACATCGAACTGCGCGTCGCAACCATCCCTTCTGCCGGCGGCGTTGAAGATGTCGTCATGCGTATTCTTGCTGCCGGCGAGCCCATCCCGCTGGAAAAGCTGGGTCTGACCGCGCACAACAAGGAGCGGCTGGAAAAGACGGTATCCAAGCCCTATGGCCTGTTCTATGTTTGCGGCCCGACCGGTTCCGGCAAGACCACGACGCTGCACTCCATTCTCAAGTTCCTGAATACGCCGGACACCAAAATCTGGACGGCGGAAGATCCGGTTGAAATCACGCAAAAGGGCCTTCGCCAGGTGCAGATCAACAAAAAGGCGGGAATTGACTTCGCGCTGGTGATGCGTGCCTTTTTGCGTGCTGACCCCGACATCATCATGGTGGGTGAATCGCGCGACAAGGAAACTGTGTCAATGGGTGTGGAGGCCTCCCTGACCGGGCACATGGTGTTTTCGACGTTGCACACCAACTCGGCCCCGGAGTCCATTACCCGGCTTCTGGACATGGGCATGGACCCGTTCAATTTTGCAGATGCATTGCTGGGCATCCTGGCGCAGCGCCTGGCCAAGAAGCTGTGCGACTGCAAGGAATCCTATTTCCCCGAAGCAGAGGAAATCAGGAGCTTTGTCGCAGAGTATTCTGAAGAACTGCGCAATACCCCGGCCTGGAAGTCCGATCATGCCGGCGAGGCCAAAAAACTTTATGAGTCATGGGTCAAGCTCTATGGGGAAGGCGGCAAGCTCAAAATGTACAGGGCGGTGGGCTGCGATAAATGCGGGAAGACGGGCTACAAGGGCCGGATTGGCCTGCATGAACTGATGATTGCAGATGACGATGCCAAAAAATTGATTCAGGAGCGCGCCAGGGTGGCCGAGTTGTTTGCGGCTGCGGTGAACAGTGGAATGCGCACCCTGAAGATGGACGGCATGGAAAAAGTCCTGATGGGCATGACGGACCTGAAAATGGTGCGGTCTGTCTGCATCAAGTAGGTGGAAAGCAATGCAACGATGGGACAAAATTGTCACATCCGCCGCGCGAATATGGCAAAAAGGTGAGAATTTTCCAGTTAAATCGTAGTGGCTCAAGCGTATCGGGGGTGTTGCAAAGCTGGCCTGAAAAGTGCTTGGTTTGTTTGACCGAATTTTTAACCCAAGGAGTTTTTTATGAAGCGTTCAATTCAAAAGGGTTTTACCCTGATCGAACTGATGATCGTTGTGGCGATTATTGGTATTCTGGCTGCAGTAGCGTTGCCTGCTTACCAGGACTACACGACCCGTGCCAAGGTTTCTGAAGTTGTGTTGGCTGCCTCATCTGCACGTACCGCCATTGCTGAATATGTTGCCGCCAGCG
The DNA here is from genome assembly GCA_965228025.1 of Polaromonas sp. Classification (GTDB taxonomy): domain Bacteria; phylum Pseudomonadota; class Gammaproteobacteria; order Burkholderiales; family Burkholderiaceae_C; genus Polaromonas. Next base: position 32,310 of record CBDDGX010000014.1, read on the forward strand.
GCGCATTTCCGTCCAGCGCATCGTCTGCCAGCATTGCCACCCAGTCCTCTAAATATGTGGCTTCGCTGGTTTACGCAAACACCAGTGCATCAGCTGGTGTTGTGACCGTGACCGCCCAAGGCGACAACAGTATCACCGGCAAGACCGTCCAGCTCGCTGGCACCACTGGTCAAAACGGTGTGGTTCTGTGGGTTTGCGGACCTGGAACCACCAGCGGAATGGACACCAAATATCTGCCAGCAAGCTGCCGCGGCTAAGCTTTACTGTCTGATGATCAAAGCCCCTTCACAGGGGCTTTTTTTTTGATGAAGAAGTTCTCGTATTCGACCATTTCTCTGGCACCTCTCTGGTGTTGGGGTGCAGCCCTGATGTTGTCCTTTTCCTGGCTTCTGCCCAACAACGCCAGGCCGTGGAGCGCTTTTCATTCAGATGCATGGGCCGCCTGCATCCTGGTCTTGATCAGCCTGGCGGTTTTTCTGCGTAGCAGGGGCGACATCAGGATTCAGCTTGCGCCGCTGGTTGTCCTGGCTGTGAGCGCGTTTCCGCTGGCGCAATATAGCGCAGGGGTGCTTGTTTTCTCAGGCCAGGCGTGGATTTCTTCCGCCTACCTTCTGGGGTTTACGCTCGCCATGCTCACAGGCCAGGAGTGGCAGCGGTTCAGCCCTTTATGGATGGAGCGGGGTGCTTTTTGGCGCTTTTCTCGTGGCGGGCAGCACCTCCGTTTACCTCGCCATGCATCAATGGCTTCGACTGGGGGACTCCGCAGGCCTGTTTGATATCTGGATTCTCTACTACCCCTCTGACAGGGGAAGGCCCTATGCCAACATGGGGCAGCCCAACCAACTGGCAACGCTGCTGGTCTGGGCGCTGGTCGGGTGTGCCTGGGCTGCCTACCGCCGCTATCTGCGGGTGCTTGGTGGCGTAAGCCTTGCGGGGTTTTTGCTCATTGGCCTGGCCTTGACGCAATCACGCAGTGGCATGGTCGGGGTACTGATCCTGTTGTCTGCCTGCTGCGCTTGGCGTGGCATGGTCAAGTCCCGTGTTCTTCTCTACTGCGCTTTCGGACTGCTGCTCTGGTATGTATTACTGCTTTTGACGCTTCCGTATGTGGGTCAGGCCTTGTTGCTCGACACCGAGATCAGTTTCGTGGAGCGCAGTACACGGGAAAGCCGACCCTATATGTGGCACATGTTGCTCGATGCCGCAACACTGCACCCCTGGGCTGGGTATGGCTGGAACCAGGTCCTGCCCGCGCAGTTGGCGGTGGCCGAAACCTATACAAGGATGTCCGGCACTTACCTGGCCCAATCCCATAATCTGTTTCTGGATTTTGTGGTGTGGACAGGTTTCCCCATGGGTCTTTTGCTGACTGGCGCAGTGCTTGCGTGGTCATGGACGGTACTCAGGAGGACCAAGGAGGCAACTCAGGTTTTATATCTGGCATCACTCGCGGTGATCGGTGCCCACGCCATGGTTGAACTACCTGTGCACTACGCCTACTTTCTGTTGCCGGTCGGGTTGATGGCTGGTTCGCTGAATGCAAGCACGAATATCGCGCCCTGGGGCACACTGGGCCGCCGCTTTGTCACCGGTTTCTGGCTGGCGGTGGCTACTCTCCTCGGATTGATTATTTACGACTATTTTCGTCTTGAGAGTGCCTACAACGAAGTCAGGTTCAAGCAGGCCAATTTTGCCAAGGCGCAGGATCCCGAGATACCGAAGACACTGGTCCTGAATCATCTTGAATACGCCATAGAACTCTATGCTTTGACGCCAGTAGCAGGGCTGCCACCTGATGTCGTGCAGCGCGCCGTGGACACCACCAGATTTCTGCCCAGTGCGCACAACGTCAGCAAACTGGTTGTGATACTTGCGCTGAATCAGCGGGCTGATGAAGCGCGTTTCTGGAAGGCCAAGTCACAATACATGATGAGCCCGGCAGACTATCAGGTCGTACAGAAAGACTGGAAGCGTGCAGTCCAGATGTTTCCGCAAATTGCCGCAACCATGGCGTTAAACAAGTAATCCTGGCCCGGCTGCATCTTCATGGCAATACACCTCCCAAGCAACCCGGACTCTTCCGGCCATAGCGAACCCGCTACTGAAGCAGTGGAAAAAAGGCTGCAGCAAACCGGAAACCCCGGGTCGCGCGCTTTTGTGCCGCTGGTCTGCGCTGCCGTGGTGATTTTCCCCTGGATCAACCCTTTTGCGCCCGGCCCGTCACCAGCGGTCGTCCCGCTGCTGCTGTCTGTGCTGTGTGCTGCAACCCTGCTGGGACTGGCAGCCTGCTGGCCTGCCTTTTTCACGACTGAACGTCTGGTCTGGCCTGTTGCATCCGCGTGGCTGTTCGCCGGGCTTGTCAGTTCGGTGCTGGGGCTGATCCAGTACTTTGGTGTTGCAGACGGCTTGTTGCCATGGGTAAACCAATCCAGATATGGTGAGGCGTTTGCCAATCTGCGCCAGCGCAACCAGTTTGCCTCGTTGACAAACATTGCGATGATTGCGCTCATCTGGTTTGGAGTCATGTTTTCACGCAGCAAACATGTGCTGGATGCCCGCAGGACCAGAAACTACCAAACCCTGATGTTGATGGCGGCCGCCCTCCTGGCTTGCGGTAACGCCACCTCTGTTTCCCGCACCGGCATGATCCAGCTGGGGCTGCTCTGCGGCCTCTGTGTTCTATGGGGGCAATGGCGACACACCAGCGTGCGCTGGATTCTTCTGGTCGCAGTCGTTGTTTATGTCGTGTCGGTTCTTGCTTTGCCGCGGCTGGCGGGGTTTGACCTGTCGCAGTACAGCATGTCTGGGCGCCTGCGTGCCGGTGACCCGGTTTGTGCGAGTCGCCTGACCCTTTGGTCCAACGTTCTTCATCTCGTCGCCATGAAACCGTGGATGGGGTGGGGCTGGGGGGAGCTTGATTTTGCCCATTACACCGAGCTCTATCAGGGACCGCGTTTTTGCGACATCCTGGACAACGCCCATAACTTCCCCCTGCATCTTGCGGTGGAGGGTGGAGTTCCATTTGCGCTGCTGGTGTGCGGCGCTTTCGTGTTCTGGGTATGGCGCAGGAAACCGTGGCTGGACACCGATCCGGCGAGGCAAATGGCGTGGAGTGTGTTCGCCATCCTGCTACTTCACAGCATGCTGGAATATCCGCTCTGGTACGGGCCGTTTCAGATGGCGGTGGTGCTCTGCCTGCTCTTCCTTCGCAGGCCAATGGCTGCCCCACAGACGGGGGAAGCGGGTCAGCCGGGTCTGTCGGTCACAGGCGTGAGGGTACGCGCGGGGTGTGCGGCATTGTCTTTACTGTTGTTGCTTTGTACCGCCTATGCCTTGTGGGACTACAGACGGGTCAGCCAGATCTACCTCGCCGCCGACAAGCGCGATGCCGCCTACAGGACCGACACCCTGGAGAAAATCAGCGGTTCGTGGCTTTTCAGTGACCAGGTGATGTTTGCGCGCCTGCTGATCACGCCGCTGACCCCTGCCAACGCGGCCTGGACTTTCAGTACGGCCCAGGCGTTGCTGCATTACTCACCGGAACCCAGGGTCGCTGAAAAACTCATCGAAAGCGCGGTCATGCTGGGGCGGGATGAAGAGGCGCAGGCCCAAATGCTGCGTTACCGGGTGGCGTTTCCCAAGGAGTATGCGCTCTGGAAGCCTCTCAAGGCGAACCAGGAAAATCAGCAGGCGCCGTAAAACTGCCCGACTTGCCGCCGTGTTTTTCAAGCACCCGGATGTCCTGCATGACCATGGCCCTGTCGACTGCCTTGCACATGTCGTAAATCGTCAACAAGGCAACCTGTACGGCTGTCAGGGCTTCCATTTCGACACCTGTGGGGCCTACTGTCTCCACGGTGGCGTCGCACACGATGCAGCTATTTGCCGTGTCAGTGGTGAAGCCGACATTGACATGCGTGAGTGCCAGCGGGTGGCAAAGAGGCACCAGATCGCTTGTTTTTTTCGCGGCCATGATGCCCGCGACACGTGCTATGCCCAGCACATCGCCTTTTTTGGCGGTGCCTGCCGTCACGATGGACAAGGTCTGCGGATTCATTACGATACGACCCTGTGCGACAGCCACGCGCTTCGTATGGTCCTTGCCCCCGACGTCCACCATGTGGGCCTGGCCATCGGCATTGAAATGGGTGAGTCGCGAGTCAGACATCATTGAGTTACAGAACCTTTACAACCAACCCTCATCATAAGACCATGCCCGACATCGCAAACTCATGGAAGATGCGCTTCAAAGCAGCCGGTGTTCACCTGTGCATCAGCATCGTTCTGGCAATTCTTGCCGCACTGCTCGTATTTTTTATCTGGTACCCCTATCCCTACCGTGAGATATCCGGTGGCCGTACGCTTTTTCTTTTGATTGTTGCGGTTGACGTGGTCATGGGCCCGTTGCTGACTTTTGCGGTCTTCAATACCCGCAAACCGCGCAAGGAACTGGTGCGCGACCTCTGTGTCATTGGTGTTCTGCAGCTGGCGGCGCTGGGCTACGGGCTGTGGACTGTGGCCGCTGCCAGGCCCGTGCATCTTGTGTTTGAAATGGACCGTTTCCGGGTGGTGCACGCCATAGACGTGCCTGCCGAGTTGCTTGAAAAAGCATCGCCGGGGTTGCGGACCTTCCCCTTGATGGGCCCGACCTTGCTGTCCGTGCGGCCCTTCAGGGATGCGAAGGAAAGCATGGAGGCGACCCTGGCGGCCCTTAATGGTGTGTCCATTGGCTCTCGCCCCGAACTTTGGCAGGACTATGAAAAAGCGCGTGCACAAATCGTGTCCAGGGCCAAACCGCTGGCTGAACTCAAGGCCCGGTTTCCTGCGCGCAGTGTGGAGATTGATGCTGCCCTGAAAGCCGCCGGGTCCGGTCGCCCGCCTGCTACCGTTGGCTACGTGCCCATGATGGGCCGTGATACGTTCTGGACAGTATTGCTGGACACCACAACGCTGGAGGTGATTGCTTTTGTTCCGATTGATTCGTTCTAGGTCGGGCCTGCGCCGCACATGCGCCGCGTTGCTGGCCGCCCTGATGGCTGCTGGGTCAAATCCCCTTGCGTTCTCCCAAAACGTAACAGGTGTGTCGCGCAGCGGCTCACTGCCCACCCTCGGCGATAACCTTGAATTGACTGCGGGCGCAGAACGCCGTATTGGTGAGCGCATAGCCGCCAGCATTTACCGGGACAGGGACTACATCGATGACCCGGTGCTTGAAGAGTATGTGCAGACTATCTGGCAGCCTTTGCTGGCTGCAGCAAAGGCGCGGGGTGAGCTCAGCATCGAGCTGGACGAGCGTTTTGCCTGGGAGCTTTTTCTCCTGCGCGACCGCACCATCAATGCCTTTGCATTGCCCGGAGGCTATTTCGGCCTTCATCTGGGCCTGATAGGCGCGGTGACCAGCCGCGATGAGCTGGCTGCCGTCATGGGCCATGAGCTCAGCCATGTGACGCAACGGCATATTTCCCGCCTCATGACCCAGCAGTCCCGCCAGACGCCGTGGATGATTGCCGCGATGATCATTGGCGCGCTGGCAGCCGGCAAGAACGCGCAGGCCGGTGAGGCCGCGATAGTCGGCGGGCAGGCGCTGGCTGCACAGTCACAGCTGAATTTTTCACGCGACATGGAGCGCGAGGCCGACCGCGTGGGTTTTGGTGTCATGACCGATGCGGGCTTTGACAGCCGCGGCGTCAGCAGCATGTTTGAAAAACTGCAGCAGGCATCACGCATCAATGACAACGGCTCATTCCCGTATTTGCGATCCCACCCTTTGACCACCGAGCGGATTGCCGAGGCCCAGGCGCGCCTGCAACTGGCGTCGCCCGCGCAAGACAAGGCCCTGGGTGTAGCGCAGGACAGGTTCTTTCACGCCATGATGGCGGCGCGCGCGCGTGTACTCGCCGACCCTGGCGTTGACGTTCTTCGCACCATGGTGGCTGAGGCCCAGCGCCAGCCGCAGCCGGTGCAGGCTGCAGCGCAGCCGTCTGCTGCAGACATCCGCGCTGCAGGGGTTTTCTATGCCGGATCGCTGGCAGCTGCAAGGCTCAGGGATTTTCCGCTTGCCCGCAATTTTGCGGAGCGGTTGCGCACGCTCGCAGCCAATACGCCTGCCGCCGGAAAGGTCGGGCTGTTGTCGCTTGAAGTGGACCAGATGGCGGGCGTCGTGTCGCCATCGGCATCCGGCATAGACATCTCAAAGACTGCCTCGCGCGCCGACCTGCTGGTGCAGTCACGTTCGCTGCTGGCCGCAGGCCGCGCGAAAGATGTAGGTGACAGGCTGCTGACCTGGGTCACGGCCCACCCCAAAGATGCGCTGGCCTGGCAAACCCTGGCGATCGCATATGGCAACCAGGGCCAGAATGTGCGTGCGATTCGCGCCGATGCAGAAGCGCGGGCTGCGCAGCTTGACTACACGGCCGCGCTCGATCGCTTCAAGGCCGCACAGATCATGATGCGCAGCAACCCGGGCAGCGCCGATTTTGTGGAGGGTTCCATCATCGATGCGCGGGCCCGCCAGGTCGAATCACTTGTTAAAGAGCAGGCGCTCCAGGACAAACTCGATCGCTAGCTGCAGCACCGAATAGATCAGCGAACCGATCAGCGCCGCGCCAAAACCCGTGACATTCAGCCCGCTCACCAGGCTGGCCGCCGCCCAGAACATCAGGGCATTGATCACGAACAGGAACAGGCCAACGGTGACCAGCGTGACAGGCAATGTCAGCAGCACCAGTATCGGCCGCACGACTGTGTTGAGCGCACCCAGCACCAGCGCAGCAATCAGCGCACCGGTGAAGCTGGTCACCACCACGCCTGAATAAAGATAAGCCACAAGCAGCAAGGCCGTGGCACTGAGCAGCCATTTGAGTATCAGTTTCATGGCTGGAAGAATAGCACTCCCCGCGCCAAATTCAACGCTGAGTTGTCCAGACACAAAGGCACACCCTTCTCAAGCAAAGAGGGGACTTCGCAAGCAGGAGCCGGGATCCGGCTTTGCCGGTCCCAAGGCGCAGCGGCCCCCTCGGGGGGGCCAGGGCGCTTGCGCGGTGTGAGCAACCGTGGGGGCTTTTTATCTAGCGTGGGGGCTCTATTTAATCTATCGCGACGAGCAACCCGGCGCCCGCCAGTGCGGTGACATAACCGAGCACGCCCTTGCTTTCCTGTACCTGCGTTTGTGTAACAGGCTGCATGTCCTGGCCGAATTTCGGCCGGCGGGCATCCAGCACGCGTGCCACGCCATATTCCTTCATCAGCGATTCGGTCTGGGCACAGAGGGTGGTCTGGGCGAGTTTGGTCACGACGGTGTCGCCGTTCTGCTCAAGCAGCGGCAGCAGGCGCGCGAATGTTTTTTCTGCCCACTTGCCGCGCCAGCTTTCACGTGCGCTGTTGGTGACCCACTTGCTCGCGCGATGGGTCACGCGGGGTGCGCAGCCCACCACAATCCAGCGTGCCGGATTGCGGATCACGCCGTCGGTGTGCATGGGCTGCAGCATTTGCAGTGCATACGATGCGTCGTCGACGTAAACGATGATGTTGTCCATAAAGTACTCCTTGGTTGTCGTGGTTGTGAAGTTGCCCGGGAAAAAATCAGTCGGTGACCAGGTCGCTGCGATTGGGCTGTGACCTTCTTGTGGCCAGCCAGCCTCCGCCGAGTACGCCGGCAATGGCCACGGCGTAGGTGGCCCATTCGGCGATGGTGTGCATGGTTGCGGCAGACGGCAGGCTGTTCGGGCCGCCGTAGACGGGGTCCAGCAGCTGCTCGCTGACAATCATTTTTGCGGCAGTGAAAGCCAGCACGGCAGCGCCAATATTGATGATCATGGGGAAGCGCTCGACGAGTTTGAGCACCATGGTGCTGCCGAAGACCACGATGGGCACACTCACCAGCAGTCCGATGACGACCAGGTCAAACGAGCCGTGTGCCGCGCCTGCGACGCCGAGTACGTTGTCGATGCCCATGAGGGCGTCGGCAACAACGATGGTCTTCATTGCGCCCCAGAAGGTGCTGGCAACCGGCCCCTGGTGTTCGTCATGGCTCTGGTCGGCCAGCAGTTTGTAGGCGATCCACAGCAGGCCCAGGCCGCCGACCAGCATCAGGCCGGGGATCTTGAGCAGCCAGACGACGCCGACAGTCATGGCCGAGCGCACAACAATCGCGCCTACCGTGCCCCAGGCAATGGCCTTTTTCTGCAGGTGGGGGGGAAGGTTGCGGGCGGCCAGCGCGATGACGATGGCGTTGTCGCCAGCCAGCACGAGGTCGATGAGGATGATGGCCAGCAGGGCCGACCACCACGGGGTTGAAAACAGTTCCATCACGCACTCCATATCAAGTTTCGACATGGGCACCTGTAAACAGGTACAGGCGCCCGATTCGTCCGGAACCTGTGCGGATCAGATGAGGTATGGGTGTGCGGAAATGTAGATTGCCGCGAACGCCTCGATCAAACCTGCCCAGGTTTCAATCGAAGGTCTGGCTCGACATGCAGTGTCGCTGCATGCCCAACAAGCCGGAAGTGCAAACTTCGTAATGACGACTTGTTGTAGCGATCTTGCTGCTGTGTCTGTTATAAAAAGTAGTTCAGCAAGACGAGGGAGTTACTCCCCTTCGTAGGGTCTATTGGAACTGATCCGGCGTTTTTTTGCAAATGAGGCTTTTCCCTGAGGGCGCGTAGGAGGCCTTCCAGCACTGAAATAACGCGGGTTCGGGTGCCTGATAATCAGTTGTCCGCCGCCGTCCGGTGCGCGGTTCACACTTACCAAACCCCATGGCCGGCATTCACATCACAGACATAGAAGCTGCCATCAACTACTGGCGCGAGAAAAAGCCGTCGCCCGACGGCATTACCCTGGCGCCCGAGCTGCGCGCGCTGGCCGAGGTGTATGCGCTCATGGTTTTTTACCATGAGGATGTCGCCTCTGAAAAAGGCTTTCCGCCCAAGGCCATGGCCGCCTGGCAGGCCTGGTACGACACCACAGCCGACACGCCCTGCATCGCCATCTGTTCGACCAGCCAGGGCGATGAGATGTGCAAGGGCTGCGGCCGCACGTTTGAAGAAGTCCAGCACTGGCCCGAGATGTCGCCTGCCGCCAAGCGCGAGACCTGGCGGCGCATCACACTGGACGGCACCTCCTGGCGCTTCGGCCGGTATTCGGACAGGGCGCTTGAGAAAACTGAAAAACCCGAAGAGCCTGAGCAGCAGGGCAATTGATTCATGCTGCGCCTGGCCCGTGCCCCCAACATCGCGATTGCCGCGTTATGGGCAGATGCGCTGCAGCAGGCCGGGTTTTCAGCCAGCGTGCAGCGCTATTACCTGGGCGGTCTGGCCGGAGAGTTGCCACCCGACCAGTGTTTTCCGGAAGTCTGGCTAACCCACGACCACGAAAAGCCCGCCGCCGAAAAAATGCTGGACCAGCTGCAGAACATGCCGCAAAGGCGCTGGGTGTGCACGGGGTGCGGCGAGACGGTTGAAGGCGGGTTCGAGCAATGTTGGGCCTGCGGTGCCGATATGCCAGTCTAGATGCGAAAAGTTAATACCTGTATTAACAAAATAGTCAAAAGTTAATATGGAAGTTAACTTTTCAGGTTTCAGGCTGCCAAGGCTGCAAAAAAAGCTCGAATTCACCGAAAAAATGCCTGTTTTGAGGCATTAAATCGGCTGTGGCCCTTTAAATATGAGCGTGAGTAGCTATCAAATAAATAGCAATTTTTGGTAGACGTGACGCACGTCAATGTGCAAAAACCAAGGGCGCCGTGGGACTGGCTTCGCCAGACCGCAGGCGCCGCCCCCTTTCAAAGGGGGGAACAGGCTACACGCAGTGAGCCTGGACGGGGGTTAAACCCGTTTCGCCAGTTCAGCCGCCATGCCCACATAGCTGGCAGGCGTCATGGCCAGCAGCCGGGTTTTCTCGGCTTCGGGGATTTCAAGCGACCTGATCAGCGTGTGCAGGTCTTCGGCCTTGACAGTCTTGCCTCGCGTGACTTCCTTGAGCTTTTCGTAAGCGCCCTGCACGCCATAGCGGCGCATCACCGTCTGTATCGGCTCGGCCAGCACTTCCCATGATGAATTGAGGTCGTCCTGCAGCGCTTCGCTGTTCAGCTCCAGCTTGCCCAGTCCCACGCCCAGCGAGTTGTAGGCCAGCACGGCGTAGCCAAAAGCCACGCCCATGTTGCGCAGCACGGTGCTGTCCGTCAGGTCACGCTGCCAGCGCGAGACCGGCAGCTTCTCGCTCAGGTGGCGCAGCAGCGCGTTGGCGAGACCCAGGTTGCCTTCGGCGTTCTCAAAATCAATCGGGTTGACCTTGTGCGGCATGGTGCTCGAACCAATTTCGCCGGCCTTCAGACGCTGTTTGAAGTAGCCGACGCTCACATAGCCCCAGACGTCGCGCGACCAGTCGATCAGGATGGTGTTGGTACGCGCCACGGCGTCGAAAATCTCGGCCATGTAGTCGTGCGGCTCAATCTGAATGCTGTACGGCTGGAAAGTAAGCCCTAACCCAAGCGGCTCGGGAGTCTCGATGACCTTGCGGCTGAAGGCCTCCCAGTCGAAGTCTGGCCAGGCCGACAGGTGGGCGTTGTAGTTGCCGACGGCGCCGTTCATCTTGGCCATCAGTTTCACGCTGGCGATCTTCTCGCGCGCGGCCTGCAGGCGCACCACGACGTTGGCGATTTCCTTGCCGACGGTGGTCGGGCTGGCGGTCTGGCCGTGGGTGCGGCTCAGCATGGGTTCGGCCGCGTAGGTGTGCGCCATGTCGCGCATCTGGGCAATCACCTTGTCCAGCGCGGGGAGCAGCACCATCTCGCGGCTGCTCTTTAATTGCAGGGCGTGGCTGGTGTTGTTGATGTCTTCGCTGGTGCAGGCAAAGTGCACAAATTCGCCGGCGTGCTGCAGTTCTGGCCGGGCCTCGAACTTCGACTTGATCCAGTATTCGACCGCCTTCACGTCGTGGTTGGTGGTCTTTTCAATGTCCTTGATGGCCAGTGCATCGGCTTCCGAGAAATTCTTCACCAGGCCCAGCAAGTAAGTACGCGCTCCGGGGCTGAGTGGCTTGAATTCTTTAAACCCCGCATCAGACAGCGCAATGAACCAGGCGATTTCGACCTGCACGCGGCGGTGCATATAGCCCTGTTCTGACATCAGCGGCCTCAGGGTGGCCAGCCGGCCGGCGTAACGGCCGTCCAGCGGGGAGAGGGCGTTGATGGGGGAAAGTGTGGATGACGTGGAGGAGGAACTCATGCCTCAATTGTAGGCGGGTGGCCTGTCATTGTCGGGCGTCAGCCGTCACGCGTATTGACTCGATAGAATGCTTGCAGACGCACGTCTCACCCACTTTTTTCCCGCACATTCCTGCTTTTACAAGACTCCACGATTCCAGAACAAACATGAAACTCATCGGTTCCAACACCAGCCCCTACGTGCGAAAAGTACGCGTTGTGATGGCCGAAAAAAAGCTCGACTACCACTTCATTGAAGAAGACGTCTGGGCGGCGGGAACCAATATCGGCGAATCCAACCCGCTGGGCAAGGTGCCCTGCCTGGTCATGGAGGGCGGTGAAGCCGTTTTTGATTCGCGCGTGATCGTCGAATACCTGGACACCCTTTCCCCCGTGGGAAAGCTCATTCCGGCCCAGGGCCGGGAGCGCGCTGAAGTCAAGACCTGGGAAGCCCTGGCCGACGGCCTGATGGACGCTGCCATCCTCGCCCGGCTTGAAGCCACCTGGTCAGGCCGTACAGACGCCCAGCGCAGCCAGGCCTGGATAGACCGCCAGATGGCCAAGATCGACGGCGTGCTCAAAGCCATGAGCGTGGGCCTGGCCGACAAGCCCTTTTGCAGCGGCATCCATTTCAGCCTGTCTGACGTGGCCGTCGGCTGCGCGCTCGGCTACCTTGACCTGCGCTTTGCCCATATCGACTGGCGCGGCGGCTATGCCAACCTGGCGAAGCTGCAGGAAAAGCTGACGCAGCGCGCCAGTTTTGTGGATACCTTGCCAGGCTGATTCGCTGGCCAGTCGGCCATTTAGGTGATTTTTTAACGTACACGTTAAAAAATCACGAAAAGTTAATATGGGAGTTAACTTTCCGGCGTTTTAGCCCGTTTCAGGCCGCCGCAACACGCCAAAACAGCCTTGAAAGGCCACTTTTGAGTGCCAAATCAGGCTGCAGGCCAATAAAGACGAGCGTGAGCAGCTATCAAAATAGTAGTGAATCCCGCTCGTTTCAAAGCCCGGTGAACCTGCGGATAACCGGAAAGTAAAGCCTGGCGGGCAGCAGCACCAGCGCTTTCATCCACAGGGTGAAGCGTTTGGGGAAGTGAATCTCGAACGAACCCGCAGCCCAGCCCTTCAAGATCTCCTGCGCGGCCACCTCGGGTGTGATCAGCGCCGGCATGGTGAACTCGTTCTGGGCGGTCAGCGGGGTTTCGACAAAGCCCGGGCAGATCAGGCTGACGCCCACATGGCTGTCCTGCAGGTCGACATACAGCGTTTCAGCCAGGTTGATGAGTGCGGCCTTGGTCGGTCCGTAGGCCAGGCTTTTGGGCAGGCCGCGGTAACCGGCGACGCTGCTGATCAGGCTGATGTGGCCTGACTGGCGCTTCGCAAAATACGGCAGCACGGCGTCGAGCACATAGAGCGCGCCGACGTAGTTGACCTGCTGGTGCATCAGCATCTCGCCCAGGTCGAACTCTGTGGCGCGCATTTCCTTGTAGTAGCCCGCGCAGTACAGCACCAGGTCCAGCTGTCCGCCATCGAGCACGGTTTGCGCGGCAGCTTTCACGGCTGCTGCGTCGGCGGCGTCGAATGCCAGGGCAAGGGTGCCGGGGTGTTCAGCTGCAAACGCATCAAGCGCCTGCTGGTTGCGTGCCGACACGATGACTTTTGCGCCTGCCGCGTGCAGTGCATGCGCGGTAGCGCGGCCTATGCCGCTGGACGCGCCGACCAGCCAGACGGTTTTGCCGTCGCCAGTCGGTGATGGTGGGGTTGAATGACATGCGACGTTCCGGCTCAGCGTTTGACAAAAGACAGCGTGACCTCGCCCAGCTTGATGCCGAACTTGCTCATCTCGGCGCGGTTGAGCATGACCTTGTCGCTCATCAAGTACATCCAGTCGTCGAACTGCACCTCAAGTGTCTTGCCGTCCAGCGGCAGCATCAGGGTGTAGCTCCAGCGGAAGGTATTACCAGCTTCCTCGCCCAGCGCCTGGCCGACCACGTCAGAGGCTGTGCCCACATATTTGCCGTCGGGCATGCGCCTGAGCGTCCAGACGCGGCGCTCTTTGCTGCCGTCGGAATTGGTGAACTCCTCATCCAGAGTGCCCACTTCCTGGCCGGGTGGACCGACCCATGTGCATTTCATGACCACCGTAAAACGCTTGAGCACCTTGCCCGAGCGGTTGGTGAAGACGCCATAGGCATCGACAGTGCCATTGAAATACTGGCGCATGTCGAGCACCGGCTTTTCGGCGGCATAGTCGGCCAGCTGTGGCGCAGCGCAGCCGCCCAGAAACAATCCGGTGGCCAGCAGCAGGCCGAGGGCCGCACGTTGGGTGGTGATGAGGATGTTCATGCCGCAACGCTTTCAGGTTTTCTGATGATGAAGAAATAGAGGCCGGCCGCCGCAAAAAGCTTGAGCACGCAGGGCAGCACGCAGTAGGCGATCACCAGCGCACCCAGCGCCTCTGGTGCGCGAATGCCGGGCGAGTAACCGAACACCGCCAGCAGCGGCAAGGCCAGACCGGCAGCCAGCGCCAGGTTGAGCTTGGTCGCAAAGTTCCACCAGCCGAAGTAGGCGCCCTCGGCCTTGCCCGAATCGCCATTCGCCTGAATCACGCCCGCCAGCAACGCGCCCGGCAGCGCCAGGTCTGTGCCCAGCGCGATGCCCGAGAGCGCGCAGATGAGCAAAAAGGCGCCGGCCTGCCCGGCACCAATCTGCGTCGCCCAGCTGAACACGGCAATCGCCAGAAACATGCCGCACAGCCAGCTGGCGGCCAGGCCCAGCCGTTTCACAACGGCCAGCCACATGGGGATGGACAGCGCGGCCGCCAGAAAATAACTGCCGAGAAACAGCGGCTCCATGCTGGCCGGTGCCTGCAGCCGGTCCTGAATGAAAAACAGCACCAGCGTGGCTGGCACCGCACTGGCGATGCCGTTGAACATGAAAACCGTCAGCAGCCTGCGAAAGTTCGTGTGTTTGAAGGGCCGCCAGAGTGCGCCCGCCTCTACGGTGTGCAAGCCGGCTTTCGCCACAGGCCTGACTGCGCGCGACCAGGCCAGCCAGCCGACGATCAAGGCAATCACAAACACCACGGTGGTCGTCGGCAAGCCCAGCGCCACAGGCGTGACGGAGGCCAGCACCACGCCGATCAGGCCCAGCCCTTCCCGCCAGGCCACGATGCGGCTGCGCTGCGCCTCATTGCCGCCCAGCATCGCCCCCCAGGACTGGTGCGACACGCTGAGTGCGCTGTAGGCCGCATAGGTGACCATGAGCATCACGCTGGCCCAGGCGATGAGCGCACCCGGCGTGCGTACGGGTGGAAAAAACAGCAGGGCGAAACCAATGGCCAGCACCAGCGCCGCGATGGCACCAAGCACAAGAACTGATTTGGCCGAGCGCGCAAAAAGCCGGTCGCTCAGGCGGCCCAGCAGCGGGTCTATGAAGGCATCAAACAGGCGTGCGCCCAGAAGAATCGCACCAAGGGTCGCCAGCGGCACGCCGAACTCGCGTGCATAGTGGTTGGGCAGGATGACATAGAGCGGCAACGCCACAAAAGCCAGTGGCAGGCCCAGCAGGCCGTAGGCCAGGCCATTGCGGGCCGTGAAGGCGCGGGCTTCAGGCCCGTCGCTGCCTGTGCTCACACCGCACCGGCCAGCAGGGCGCTGCGCAGCTTGGGCTCTGATGTTTTGGGCGACAGCCAGATGCCGAAGAACAGGCGCGCGAATTCGGCATCGCGTATCTCGCCCGTCGATTTGCCGTTGACCAGGTAGGCCGCGCCCACGCCGGGCTTGTTGATGCCGGTCACGCGGTCGCCCTTTTTGAAGTCGGGGTAGACACGCATCATCTCGGCAATCCAGGTTTTGGCCTGTGCTTCAGTGATGGTGGCGGAGCGGCGCATTTCGGTGATGGAGCGTTCAGCCACATCGATGGCGTCGAAGTCACGCAGGTAGGCCAGCTCAAGCGCGAAAGGCTGGCTGGCAATGTTGTCTTTTTTGAAGCCCGGCAAAGCCCAGAGGCGTGCGTCATAGACCTGAAAGCCCCAATAGGTCAGGCGCTGTTTGCCGATAAGGCGGTAGCCTGGCAGCAGCTCATTGAGCTCGGCACGCATATCGTCCGGCCCCATGACGGGTGCGCCTGTGCCTGCCGGGGCTTCTGCAGTCTGCGCAAACAGTGCGGGCGCTGCACAAGCCAGTGCGCCTATGGCCAGTGCCTGTGTAAACGTACGGCGTTTCATTTCAATATCTCAGAGCTTGCGCAAGGTGTACTGCACGACGTCGGTGTTGGCTTCCATGAAGGCCGCTTCGCAGTAGCCGAGGTAGAACTCCCAGATACGCATGAAGCGTTTGTCAAAACCGAGCTGCAGGATGCGCGATTCCTGTGCCATGAAGTCTTCACGCCAGAGCTGCAGGGTACGCGCATAGTCCTGGCCGAAGGCGAATTCGTCGACTACTTCAAGCCCGCCAGCTTTGGCCTGTGCACGGAACTCGCGCGGGCAGGGCAGGCAGCCACCGGGAAAGATGTATTGCTGTATGAAGTCGGTCGAGGCGATGTAGCGGTCAAACAGCTCGTCGGCAATCACGATGCTCTGTATGCAGGCATGGCCGCCGGGCTTGAGCAGGCGGGCCACGGTGGCGAAATAGGTCGGGCCAGTATTCACGGCCTACGGCCTCGACCATCTCGATGGAGCAGACAGCGTCGAAAGGGCGCATCACTTGTTGTTTTGCCGATGTCGCGGTAGTCCTGCAACCGCAAGTCAGCGCGTTCGGCACACGCCTTCACGCTGCATGCGCTTTTGCGCCCAGGCGAGCTGTTCGGTGCTCAGCGTCACGCCGACGATGGAGGCTTCAAATTCTGTGGTCGCCTTCTCGGCCAGCGCGCCCCAGCCGCAGCCGATTTCCAGTACGCGGTCGCCCGGCTTGACGCTGCGCCATGCGCAGCGCGCGCCGCACCTTGGCGTGCTGGGCTTCCTTCATCGAGGTCATGTCGGGCGTTTCAAAAATGGCCGATGAATAGTTCATCGTGCCGTCCAGCCAGAGCTCGTAAAACGCATTGCCGAGGTCGTAGTGCGCGTGGATGTTTTTCTGGCTGTTGGTTTTGGTGTTGCGGTTCAGCAGGTGCTTGATGCGGTAGGCAAAGCGGCCCAGCCAGGTGCCGTAGAATCACGTCTTCGACTTCCTTGCGATTGACGATGAACACGCTTCAGCAGTTCGGTCAGATGCGGCGTGGTCCAGTCGCCGGCGATAAAACGTTTCGGCAAAACCGATGTCGCCGGACTTGCAGCGCCGCGCCGCACACATTCCAGTTGATGAAGCGTGCAGGCTGGCCATGGGCGCTTCGCCATTGCCGAAGCGCTGCACCGAGCCGTCGGGCAGCTTGACGGTGAGCGTGCCGTGTTTCAGGCGCAGCAGCATCTTGAGCGCGAAGCGCGTGCCGCCGAGGGCGCATCAGGGACGGTTCATGTTGAAAAGCGCTGCGAGGTTGAATGTTGGTTGTTGAGCTTGTGTTCATCGCGTCACGAATATTTCAGGCGGCTGCGGGTTTGCTGAATAAAGGGCACACGCTTGCGCCACAACCTGAAGGCTTGCCAGTGGATGCGGGCGATCACGCCCGAAGGTCATGGCCGGGTAGCGCCACAGCGCCTTGCGCATGCTGCGACGGGAGTGAGCGGCTCCAGCGTGCCGCTCACGCTGGTTTGCAGCAGCGGACCGGTGGCGTCGTCGTAGTCAATGCGCACCACGGTGCGCGGCTCAATGCCGTCGTGTGCGCTGCGCATGAATCGGAAGCGGTAGCCGCCTTCGACATGTGCAAAACGGCGAGACATGAAACACCTTGTCGGCCGTGAGCTCTGCGCCATAGCGCGGCTCGTCCAGCAGATAGCAGTGCCGTTCGCCAAAGGTGTTGTTGACCTCGACCACGATGGCGCGCAGCTGGCCGTCGGTGGTGTGGCAATACCAGAAGCTCACGGGCTTGAAGGTGTAGCCGAAGCACGCGCGGGTAGGTGTGCAGCCAGATCTCGCCAGTGGCGTCTTCAACGCCTTCGCGCAGCAGCAGCTCATCCAGCCAGCTGACGGCGTTGTCGCGGCCGTCGCCGTGGTCGCGGTCAAAAAAGCTCAGCATGCCGCGCCGGTTGTGTGCGAGCGCGCCACTGCCATCTTTTTGCATGGCGCGCATGGGCAGCATCAAAAAATACGTGGGGTAGGCGAAGGCGTTGCGCGCAGGTTTGAGCCGCGTGTGCCTGACCTGGCCAAAACCGAGCATGGGTTTCAGGCTCATGCCGGCGCACCCGTCGGCGAAGGTCAATCAGCAACTGCCGCGCCACCTGCAGGCCGGACTTGAGGCCGTCTTCATGAAAGCCATAACCGGTCCAGGCGCCGCAGAAATAAGTGTTTTGTTTGCCCTGCAGCTGCGGCAAAGCGGCCTGCGCACGAATGGCCGCAAGGTCAAAAACCGGATGTGCGTAATCAAATTCACCCATGATGTGATTACGCTCAATCTCGCGCACCGGATTCAGTGACACCACCACGGGCTGGGTAAAGGGCAGCGGCTGCAGCATGTTCAGAAGGTAGTGAAGGCACACTTGTGCGAGCCTCGCGGTCGGTGTGCTGGGCGCGTTCGTAGTTCCAGGCGGCCCAGGCGAGCTTCTTTTTGGGCAGCACCGAGGTGTCGGTGTGCAGCACGGCGCGGTTGGGCTGGTAGCGGATGGCGCCCAGAATCGCTTTCTCGGCCTTCGGTGGCGTCGCGCAGCAGCGCCAGCGACTGGTCCGAGTGTGCGGCCAGCACCACCTTGTCAAAACGTTCGGCCCGGCCTTGTCCGTGATGATGCGCACGCCCTGGTCGTCGCGTTCGATCAGTTCGACAGGCGTGTTGAGGCGCTTGTCGGGTATGCCGGCAATGATTTTGTCAACATAGTTGCGCGCACCGCCGGTCACCGTCCACCACTGGGGGCGGTTGGCCACCTGTATCAGGCCGTGGTTGTGGCAAAAGCGGATCATGGTGGCGACCGGGAAGGCCAGCATCTGGTCGGTCGGGCAGACCAGATGCAGCCCATCATGGGCAGGAAATACCAGTCGCGGAATTCGACCGAGAATTTTCTGGCTTTCAGGAAGTCGCCCAGCGGCTGCATCATCTCCGCCTCGGCATTGGCTGCAGCAATGCTGGTGGTGATGCGGTTGAAACGCATGATGTCGCGCAGCATGCGCAGGAACTTCCAGTTCACCAGGTTGCCGCGCTGGGCAAACACGCTGCTCAGGCTTGATCCGCTCCATTCCAGGGCCTGGCCCTCGCGGGCCTGGCACCGGGCACATTGACCGAGAAGGACATGTCCGACTTGGCGGTCTCGACGCCGAGTTCTGCAAACAGGTTGATCAGGTTGGGGTAGGTGCGCTCGTTGAACACCAGAAAACCTGTGTCCACGCCGTGTTTGACGGCCCCGTGCCCAGTGGGCAGCGTGATGTCTACGGTGTGGGTGTGGCCGCCGAAATAGCTGTCCGCTTCAAACAGCGTGATTTCGGCCAGGCCCTTGAGCGTGTGGGCCACGGCCAGCCCGGAAATACCGGAGCCGACGATGGCGACGCGCGGCAGGCGTCTGGAGGCGGGGGGCTGACTGCTCATGGTCAGCCTTCCGAATATAAAAATGCTGCGAAGCGCCCCGGCGCGAACGAGGGAGGGAGGGAGGAGGAGGAGAAGCGCCCCGGGATTGCATTCGGACCAGAGTCCAAAAGGCTTCGCAACAATGAAACTGTTTTCTTGCCAATATTCAATGTATTACCCAATGTAATTCCATTGCGTATCGGCCTGTGTAGGAGTACGCCGCAGCTTTTGGAGTTCCCGATTTTGGCGAAAACTGCAAGGTAAAGTTTTGTTAATAGCGGCAAGGGTGGATTCATTTCTGGATTGGGCGGAGTGCGGACAAATAACGGCAGCCCTCTGCGGATATCAAAATGATAAACCCGAAAATACCAATCAGTCAAATAGTGACTAATCGGTATTTTCCTTGCTTCAGGCTTTCAGCGTGCGGCCAGCTGTTTTTCAACTTCCCGCACAAAGCTGCCGCTTTTCGGGTCGGCCATGGAGTTGAAACTGACGACGCTCTGGCCGTCCCGGGCAATCACGTATTTATAAAAGTTCCACTTGGGCGAGGTGCCGGTTCTGGCAGCCAGTTGTTTGAAGAGCGGGTTGGCATCCTTGCCGGTCACGCTGGTTTTCGCAAACATGGGGAATTTCACGCCGAAGGTGTTTTCGCAGAAATCGGCGATTTCCTTGTTGCTGCCGGTTTCCTGGGAAAAATCATTGGATGGAAAGCCCAGAACCACCAGGCCCCTGTCTTTGTATTTGGCGTACAACGCTTCCAGCCCTTCGTACTGTGAGGTAAATCCGCAAAAGCTGGCTGTGTTGACGACCACGACCACCTTGCCGCTGTACTGGCAAAGCGACTGCGGTTTTTCATCCTGCAGGCGAAGGAAGTTCTGTTGCAGCAGGCCCTGGCATGAGGCGCTGGTGCCAGGCGGGGCGGTGGCTGCGGCGGGCGTGGCGGCCTTCAGGTCTGCAGCCCCCGATGCCATGGTGAACGACAGGCAGGCCAGGAGGGCGAGGTGTTTGACGGATGCGACAGGCATGTTGGGCTCGCTTTCGTTGTACGGCGGGTACGGTGGTGGTGCATCGCAGCTTACAAGCTGTCGGTGATACGTGCCGGAGAGGGGCACAGATTCACCCACAGGCGGCTCTGTAAGGTAAACACCCGAAAACCCCCTGCAAAAGTGGCCTAAATGACGAATTGTCATATTAACGGCCTAAAATCGGCCCAGTACCCAGATGCGAAAGGATCGCATCCGAGGCAGATCATGCTGCGTATTACCGTATCACCATGACGCGTCACGGAAACGCCAAGGAGTTCACATGCTTTACCCTGAATTGTTCAAACAGCTCGAGTCCGTCCGCTGGGACATGGACAAAGACATTCCATGGGCCAAGTTCGACGCATCCAAGCTGTCGGACGAGCAGGCACAGACCATCAAGATGAATGCCATCACCGAGTGGTCGGCCCTGCCAGCCACCGAAATGTTCCTGCGCGACAACAAGGACGACAGCGATTTTTCCGCCTTCATGTCGATCTGGTTTTTTGAAGAGCAGAAACACTCGCTGGTGCTGATGGAATACCTCAAGCGTTTCCGTCCCGACCTGGCGCCGACTGAAAAAGAACTGCACGAAGTTCGCTTCGAGTTTGAACCGGCACCCGCGCTTGAAACCCTGATGCTGCATTTTTGCGGCGAGATCAGGCTGAACCACTGGTATCGCCGTGCCAGCGAATGGCATACCGAGCCGGTCATCAAGCAGATCTACACCCAGCTGAGCCAGGACGAAGCCCGTCATGGCGGCGCGTACCTGCGCTACATGAAGCGCGCCATCAACAACTTCGGCAACGACGCTCGCGCGGCATTCACCAAGGTCGGTGTCCTGATGGCCAGCGCACGGCGCACTGCACAGGCGCTGCACCCCACCAACCTGCACGTCAACAAGGCGCTTTTCCCCCGCGACACCATACAGTCACGTCTGCCCAACCCCGAGTGGCTTGAGCACTGGCTGGACACCCAGATCAAGTTTGATGCGGTCTGGGAGGGCAAGGTGGTCGAGCGCATCCTGCACAACATGAGCCTGTTGATGAATCAGAGCTTCAAGACCGTGCAGGAGCTCAACCGCTATCGCAAGGAAATCGGGCGCGAAATCACTGCAGCCATCGCCACTGACGTCAAGCCGCAGGCGGTGTGAGCCTTCCCGCGTTCCTTGACAAGATGGTGGCGCGTGAAGATGCGCCTGACCGTGTGGCCGAGCTGCCCAGGCCCGTCGTTTTCACCAACGGGGTTTTTGATGTGCTCCACAAGGGCCATGCAACCTATCTCGCCCAGGCGCGGGCTTTGGGCGGTAGCCTGGTGGTGGCGATCAACACCGACTCATCCGCCCGCCGCCTTGGCAAGGGCCCCGACAGGCCGCTCAACAATGAACTGGACCGCGCCACATTGATGGCCTCGCTGGAATCGGTGAGTCTGGTGACCTGGTTTGATGACGACACCCCGGCGGGGCTGATTTCGGAACTGAAGCCCGACGTGCTGGTCAAGGGCGGTGACTACGACATGAGCAAACTTGCAGAAGCCAGGATTGTCGAGTCCTATGGCGGCAGGGCAGTGGCCATACCGTTTGTCGAGGGTTATT
Organism: Polaromonas sp.; assembly: GCA_965228025.1. GTDB lineage: Bacteria > Pseudomonadota > Gammaproteobacteria > Burkholderiales > Burkholderiaceae_C > Polaromonas. The sequence continues at coordinate 53,719 of CBDDGX010000014.1, forward strand.
CGACGACCGCGCTTGTGAAGAAAATCCGCAGCGCTGCCTGATTGATGCCAGCCTGGTGCCGGGTGGCGATCAGGCCTGCGGCCTCAGACTGCCCTGGCGATCAGCACCGAGTTTGAGCCGCCAAAAGCAAACGAATTGGACATCACTGCACGCAGCTTGCCGACGCTGCGCGCTTGAAGTGCAATGTAGTCCAGATCACAACGCGGATCAGGTGTTTCAAGAAATGCCGTAGGCGGCAATTGCCCCGCACGCAAGGCCATGACGCTGGCCATGAATTCCATGGCGCCTGCAGCTCCCATGGAGTGGCCGTGCACGGCCTTGGTCGAGCTGATGGGCAGGCTGGCAGCAGCGTCGCCGAAGGCCAGCTTGATGGCGCTGGTTTCAACCACATCACCGACCTCGGTTGCCGTGCCATGCGCATTCAGGTAGCCGATGTCGCCTGCATTGAGCCGGGCATCCTGCAGGGCGAGTGTCATGGCGCCTGCCTGGCCTTGTGCATCCGGCTGTGTCAGGTGATGCGCATCGGTGGTCGATGCGTAGCCTGCCAGCTCTGCGAGTATGTTGGCGCCGCGTTTGACGGCGGTATCCCAGTCTTCCAGAACCAGCATGGCCGCGCCTTCCGACAGCACCAGGCCGGAGCGGTCAGCCGAGAAAGGCCTGCACGAAGCGGCCGCTCCATCAGCGTGGGGCTTTGCGAGCGTGTGCATGGCCTGCCAGGCCTTGATGGTGCCGCGGTTCAGCAGTGCTTCGGCCCCGCCGACGAGCATGGCGTCTGAGTAGCCGTGGCGGATCTGGCGGAAAGCATCGCCAATAGCCGTGGCTGAAGAGGCACAGGCGTTTGAAACGGTGCTGTTCGGACCCTTGAGGCCGAACTCCATGGCAAGGTGTGCAGATGTCGCGTTGTTCATTGCCAGCACCACCGTCATGGGGCGCAGGCGCGCCACCTTTTGTTCCAGCAGTGAGGTGTAGGCCGCATCCAGCGAGCCGGCTCCACCGCTGCCTGTACCCAGCGACACGCCGAATCTGCCGGGTGCATAAGCATCGAGCGCTGAAACGCCCAGTCCCGCCTGTTGCATGGCCTCCCGGGCAGCGACCAGCGCGAACTGGCTGACGCGGTCCATGGTCAGAAGTTTTGCTTTGGGGAAGTGTGCGTCGGGGGTGAATTCAATGTGGCCTGCCAGCACGCTTTCCGTGCCGGTGGGGAATGCGACATCCATGGCCCGTATGCCGGATCTTGCATGAAGCAGCGCATCAAAAAAAAGGCCGCTGTTGCTTCCCGTTGGGGAAACAATCCCCATCCCGGTGATGGCAACGCGGCGTGTGACTGTCATGTGGTCCCGCGTGGGCGGTGTTCAGGCGGCAGGGTTGCCTGCATTGCCCGTGTTACCTTGGGGCATTAGCGGTTCGATCATCTGGACCATTTCGTCCAGGGTGCGTGGCGGGTTGGCCTGGTCGGGAATCTGGATGCCGAACTTGTCCTCGATCTGAAAAAGGAATTCAATAACCGCCAGGGAATCCAGACCCAGGCTCTCAAGCGTAGCGTCCGGCTGCAACCGGTCTTCGGCAATGCCGAAAGTCTCGGCAAAAAGATTAATCAGATCAGAATTCATCAAACAAAACCCAAGTGGTGCAAGAGCACCATAGCATCACGAGAATAGCCTCATAGCTTAACATTTCTTTACAAGGAACCCGCCTGTGGAAACCCCTTGCCTTGACCCGCCCACAAGACCTGGCCAGTACCCGGAAAACAGCTTTTCAGGGGGTATACATCTGCTTGACAGCGTCTGACAGGCTAAAGGTACCCAGCAATTCGCCCAGATAGCTGATTGGAGCGGGTGCTTCAGCCAGCTTTCCGATCTCTTTGTGTAAACGGGCATTGCTGAAAACTGCATCTGCAGTCAGAAAGGGCAGATAAGGCTGCAGTGATGCAAACATCCACCTCTGGCGGGCAAATTTCGGTGTCGGTACAAAGTCACGTCCGCGCATCACCAGTTTCTTGATGCCGGGCATGGTCACTATCAATTCGTCAGCCAGCTCCTGAAACGTCATGGACGACTCGCCGGTTGACACGTGGTAACAGTCGTAGGCCAGATTTTCCTTGAGCAGCATCTCTGCAAATGCACCGGCAATGAAATCGACGGGGGCAAAATCGAGCTTTGCCAGCGGGTCAAGTGGCACCTCGCCGAGCTCTGCCATGACAGGAATGGACCACAACATGTTGCGCGCCAGTTTGGCGTCGTCAATGCCACGTGACAGCACGATGCCGGGCCGCAAGATTACAAATGGCGCCCCGGTCGCACGCAGCAGTGTTTCTGCATCGCGTTTGGATCGTATGTAGTCGTTCGCGTAACCCGCAAAAGGCATGTCTTCCGTGATCACACCCCTGGGCTCGGTGGTCACCGCAGCCGTGCCGACGAAAAAGCCGCGCTGTGAAGGCTTGAGCTTTTTCAGGATGCCGGCAAAGTTGCTGGCTGCCTTGATGTTGATGGGGTAGACGCCTGCATCGGGTTTGAAGGACGTGCTGGCCGCAGAGTGAAGGATGACATCGGCCGAGGCTATGACTTCCTGGCTGAGGCCGAAGTCAGTTGCCTCAATGTCACCCGCTTCGGCCGAGACGAAGGCTGCGAACTCGGGCTTCCAGAGCACGCTTTTTTGTAAACGCTCAAGCAGGCGTATGTTTGCGCCTGCCCTGTCTGGGGCGCGGACAACCGCAGCGCTTGCCACACCTCGCGCGGCAAGCAGGAGCATCAACTCGCCGCCGATCAGGCCTGTTGCGCCTGAAAGCAGTACGCGTTTTTGCATGAAATCACTCTAAAAAATAGGAATTTCATTATAGGAGCGCCAGTTTTGGAGCTCAGGCCTCTGCTGGAGCTTTCGCGAGCAGGTTTTTGTCATTGACAGGAGGGGCTTTGCGCCAGATATGTCGCCCAAGCCAGTGTTCCAGGTCATCAATGATGGTGAAGACGGCCGGCACCACCAGCAGGCTGAGCAGCGTCGAGGTGATCAACCCGCCAATTACCGCAATCGCCATCGGCGAGCGGAAGCTCGGGTCTGCGCCCCAGCCCAGGGCCAGCGGCATCATGCCGGCGCCCATGGCGATCGTGGTCATGATGATGGGACGCGATCGCTTGTGGCAGGCATCCACCAGTGCGTCGAAGCGGCCCATGCCTTCCTGCCTGGCGAGGATGGCGTAATCGACCAGCAGGATGGAGTTTTTTGTCACGATGCCCATCAGCATGATCAGGCCGATCATGGACGGCATGGACAGTGCCTTGCCCGTCAGCAAAAGCGCGACGAAGGCACCGCCTATTGACAGCGGCAAGGCGGCAAGAATCGTGACCGGCTGCATGAAGTCCTTGAACAGCAACACCAGCACGCCATAGATGCACAGCACGCCGATCAGCATGGCAATGCCGAAGCTCGCAAACAGCGCCTGCATTTCCTGCGCGTCGCCCAGTTCGGCAATCTTCACTGCGGGCGGCAGGCTTTGCATGGAGGGCAGGGCACGCGCCTCTGCGTTGACTTCGCCAAGCGTCCTGCCGCCCAGTTCGACGCTGAGCGTGACGTTGCGGCTGCGGTTCAGCCGGTCAATCTGTGCCGGGCCGGACTCCATGGTCACGCTGGCTACATTGCCCAGCATGACAGGGCCATTTTTGCCGGGCACCGTGAGCCGCTCTATGGCGGACAGGTCGGCACGCACGGCATCCGGCAGCTTGACGCGTATCGGGACCTGCCGTTCGGACAGGTTCAGTTTCGTCAGGCTGGTGTCGTAGTCACCTGCAGTGGCCACTCGCACGGTCTCGCCAATGCTGGACGCCGTGACGCCCAGGTCTGCCGCACGTGCGAAGTCGGGCCGCACGATGATCTCTGGCCTGACCAGGGCGGCGCTGGAACTGACATTGCCTATGCCCTGAAGCGTGCGCAACTCGCGTTCGACTTTCTGGGCTGACTCCGAAAGCGCGACAGGGTCGGCACTGCGCAGTACCAGCTGCATCTTTACACCGGTGTCAGGTGGGCCGACGGTGAAACGTGCGCCGGCGATGGAATCGAGTTTCTGGCGTATCTGGTTTTCAATGTCGGGCAGGGATTCAGACCTGTCGTTGCGATGCACCGTGGTGAGGGTCAGCACCGCACGGCGGGCTTCTGCTGCAGCACCGGGGGCAAACTCATCACCACTTGAACCACCGCCAACGGAGCTGAAAACACCTGTGATCCCCTTGACCTGCATCACGGCCAGGCGTGCCTGTTCAGCCGTGCGTGCGGTTTCAGCCAGGGTGCTGCCGGGCGGCAGTTCCATGTTGATCTGTGTCTGTGCACGGTCGGCCGGAGGCACAAACCCGGTAGGCAACAGGAAGACCAGCGCAATGGACGCAAAGAAAAACACGGTGGCGGCCACCATGGTGAAGATGCGGTGGTTCAGACACCATTTCATCGTGACCATGTAACGCTGCATAAGCCAGCCATCGACTTCCTCACGGTGTGTGGTGGGTTTGAGGATGTAGGCCGCCATCATGGGCGTCAGAAGCCGGGCGACCACAAGCGACGCAAGAATGGCGAGCACGGCTGTCCAGCCAAACTGCTTGAAGAAAAGACCAGGTATGCCGCCCATGAAAGCGGTCGGCAGAAACACCGCTACCAGCGCAAAGGTGGTGGCAATCACGGCCATGCCGATCTCGTCTGCAGCTTCCATCGCCGCCTGCATGGGGGATTTGCCCATGCGCAGGTGGCGCGAGATGTTTTCAATCTCCACAATCGCATCGTCGACCAGCACACCAACGACCAGCGCAAGCGACAGCAGCGTCACGGTATTGAGTGTGTAGCCGAAATATTTCAGGCCCAGGAAGGTGGGAATCACGGACAGGGGGAGCGCAGCCGCTGCGACCAGTGTGGCGCGCCAGTCACGCAGGAACCACCAGACCACCAGCACGGCCAGCAGCGCGCCCTCATACAGTAGCTCCATGGAGCCCTCGAAGTTTTCCTGTACTGGCTGTGCGTTGTCTATGACCTGCCTTAGTGTGATGTTCGGGTTGGCGGCCTGCAGCTCGGCAACGGCTGTGCGTGCACCGCGGGCAACATCAATCTCGCTTGCGCCTTTGGTGCGGAAGATCTCGAACCCCACAACCTTCTGGCCGTCCTGGGTGGCGAGTGACCGGGGTTCGGCAACGGTGTCCAGCACCGTAGCAACCTGATCCAGCCGGACATGCCGGCCATCACCCAGCGGAAGTTCCAGGGTCGCAAGTTCTGATGCCGTCTTGACGGTGGCAATGGTGCGCACGGACTGCTCCGCGCCGCTGACGTCACCCCGCCCGCCCGGTGCCTCCTGTTGCACCAGGCGCAGTTGCCGCGATATATCAATAGCACTCACATTCAGCGCGGCCATCTTTGCAGCATCGAGTTCTATGCGCACTTCGCGCGTCACGCCACCCATGCGTTTGACGGCACCTACGCCGGGCACGGCGAGCAGGCGCTTGGTAACTGCGTTGTCGACGAACCAGCTCAGGTCCTGGTCGTCGATGAGGCTTTTGCTGCCGTCTTTTGCCGGTGCCGGCGCTGCCACGAAGGTCAGAACCACGCGACCGGCGGTGGATGCTTTCGTGACTGATGGATCGCGCAAGGCGCTGGGCAGGTCAGCGCGAACCCTCGCGACGGCGTCACGCACATCGTTCACTGCATCCGACAGTGATTTTTCAAGGATGAACTCGACGGTGATACTGACATGCCCGTCAAGCACGCTTGTGTAGATGTTCTTGATCCCCTGCAGCGTGGCGATGGAGTCCTCGAGCTTGCGCGCCACCTCGGTTTCGAGCTGCGCAGGTGCTGCGCCTTCAAGCGTGGCGCTCACCGTAACGATGGGCAGTTCGATGTCCGGAAAATCCTGCACCGCGCTGGACTTGTAGGCGAGCAGGCCCGCCAGGGTCATCAGCATAAACAGCATGATGGCCGGGATCGGGTTCTTGATGGAGAGCGACGAGAAGTTCATGACTGCTTCTTTTATTTGGCCGTTGCCTGTGCAGCTACCTTGCTCACAAGATCACCGTCGTTCAGAAAACCGGCGCCGCTGGCCACCAGCTCAGCGTCAGGCTTGATGCCCGAAGTTATTTCAACCCTGTCCCCCAGCCTGCGGCCAGTCTGGACCTTGACCTGGCTGACATGGCTGTCCGGGCCAAGCACGAACACATAGCTGAAGCCGTCACGAATCACAACGGATTGCTGGGGAATCGTCAGTGCGCTGGACGTGCCCAGGTCAAACTCGCCCCTTGCAAACATGCCTGCGGTCACGGGTGCCGTGATCTGGGTGACCGTTACGGTCCCGCCTCCGGGAACGCTCAATTTTCCGGTATTGCTCGGCAGGTCAACGTAAACCAGCGCTGCGCGGGTTTGCGGATCAACAGTTGGTGCAATCATGCGCACCTTGCCCTTGAGTTCCACGCCGTTGGCGGCGACCACCGTTGCTGCGGTACCCACAGGCAGTCGTCCGAGTTCGCTGGAGGTCACTTCTGCACGCCACTCAAGGCGGCCGCCGCGAATCATGCGAAACAGTTCTGTGCCTGCGCCAACTACGGCGCCCACCGTTGCGGTGCGTGCAGAAATGACGCCGTTGTCCGGTGCCAGGAGTTGCGTCTGTTTGAGTTTGACCTGCTGCACCGTCAGCACGGCCCTGGCCGCTTCAAGCCGCGCCCTGGCCGTCTTCTCTGCGGTCATGTACTGGTTGATCTGCTGCTCGCTCAGCGCGCCGCTCGCTTGCAGGGTGCGGGCTTTCTCGGCATTGCCTGCAGCATCTGCAGCACTTGCCTCGGCTTCGGCCAGGCTGGCCCGACTTTGGGCCACTTCGGCCTGTACCGACTCCAGTGCGAACACAGCCAGCACCTGACCTGCCCGAACCTTGTCGCCCACATTCGCCCGCACTTCGGTCAGCCGCAATCCATTGACCTCGCTGCCGATAATGGCCTCCTGCCAGGCCGTGATACTTCCGTTGGCCGCCAGTTTGATGGGCAGGCTGAGTTGGCCGGGTTGCACGGTAGTGACCGTCAGTGCAGGCTTGGGAGAGCTTTTCTTGTTGTCCGCAGCGCCGGATCTGGAAGAGAGCATGGCTGCAGCGCCCACGACCAGTACAGCCATGACAACGATGGCGATAAGGACGGGCTTGCTTCTAAAATTGAAATCGGTTTTTTTCATGGCTTCGGTTTCTTGATCAGTTCCATGCCGGCAGGGCAGATTCGGGGATTTCAAACACCATGGGGTTGGCATGCGGCGCAGAAACCGTCCAGCCGCCGCCCAGCGCGCGATAGAGTGCTATCCAGGCGCTGCGGCGTTCCTTGTCCAGGTTGACCACCGCGCTTTGCGCAGACAGCAGGGTGCGACGGGACTCCTCCAGCTCCACCAGGCTGGCAAGTCCGGCCTTGTAGCGCGCCTCTGTCCCCGCAAACGAGGCGCGGTAGCCCTCGGCAGCCACGATGGTGTCAGCGCCCCTGTCTGCGGTGCTTTGCAGGTTGACAAGCGCCTCCTCAACTTCGCGTACGGCCTGCCTCACCGTGCCGCGGTACTTGCCCGCCGCTTCTTCGTACCTGGCTTTGGCGGCTTCAAGGTTGGCTTCGCTCGCACCTCCGTCAAACAGTGGAACGGTGAGGGCCAGCGGACCGATTGACCATGTGTCGTAGCTCTGGCTGAAGGTTCTTGACTTTGCCTTGTTGGTGGCAATCGAACCGGTCAGACTGAGCTTGGGATAACGCTGGGCGCGGGCACTCCCGACCTCGAAACTTGCAGCACTGAGTTCCCGGGCAGCATTGAACACGTCAGGTCTTTGGCCCAGTACTTCAGCAGGAACACTGGATATTTCTGCAATCGGCTGTTGAGGCAGGTCGGCTACCGGTTGTGCCAGTTTTTGACGCAACTGGGGCTCGGCAATCGCCGTCAGTGCCACCAGGGCCTTGACGTCGATGTCACACAGCGCTCGCTGCTGCGTCAGCCGGCTGTTGCTCTCTGCCGCGCTGGCGCGCGCCAGCGCGGCGGTAGCGGGTGCCTCGAATCCGGCTTTGGCCACCATCGCCGTCAGCCGTGCAGTTTCCGTGCGTGACTGTGTGTCGGCGGCGGCGACGGTCAGCAGTTTTTCACAGGCCCTGCGGCTGTAGTACTGGTTGGCGACTTCGGCAGCGACCGACACGCGGGCGTCGTGCCAGAGGGCCTCTGCGCCCTGGAACCGTTCCTTGTCCGCGGCCAGGCTCGCACGGTTTTGCCCGAACAAATCGAGCTCCCAGCTGGTTTGCAGGCCGACCTGTGCGGCATTGGTGGGCGGCAGTATCGTGCGGTTGATGGGGCCGGACTGGCTGCGGCTGACGTTGCCGGTGGCATCTAGGGAGGGCAGCAGTGCCGCCTCCGAAGCCGCACGCGTGGCTGCTGCCTGCTCGATATTGGCGCGCGCCGTGATGACCGACGGGCTGACGTTCTGGGCCGCCTCGATCAGCTCAACCAGCAAGGGGTCGTTTTGCTGTTGCCACCACTGTGAAAGACTGGTCAGGCTTCCGCTGTGGGGCAGACTGGAGGTGCTGCTGACAGCTATCCCGTAGGGCAGCGTGGCGTACCACTGCGCGGGTGCCGCAATGGGGACTGTGGTCGGGGGGGCCGTGGCGGTGCAGCCGCCAAGAACAAGCAGAAGTGCAATAAATGCGGCATGGCCTGCCGGCAACGAGTCCCGGTCACCGGGGCCCTGATGGGGAAATCTTCTCATGCGCTGGTTCCTGCCCGCTCACCTGGTGTTTTGGCCGGCAGCCCGATCACAGCCCTGCCGCAGAGTGACGCGGGTATGGGCGATCGTGAGTGGCTTATTGCCGTGATGCGCACGATTAAATCAGATGGCTGGCGGCCATCCGGTTTAACCATGCCGTTTGTCAGTCTTTAAAGACGGCCTGCCAAAGTTGCCGGATGGCCGAACGCTGCTCATCCAGGACGCCCGGCTCAACCTGGGTCGGCTCTTCGTTGAGGCGCGCGCGGTGCTGTATGCGCCTGAGTTCACGATAGGCGTCGGCCGCTTTCAGGCCTACACCAGCAGGCAGCAGGCCTGCCCCCTCCGCACGCTGAAGCAAGGCGATATTGCCGACGTTTGGCACGAGTTCAGGGTGGCCCTCAGCGTGCGACAACACCAGGAACTGGACGGCGAACTCGGCATCGACCATGCCGCCCTCACTGTGCTTGACATCGAATTTTCCGCCCCTGACCGGATGGGCAGAACGCACCTTGCCGCGCATGGTGACGATCTCATCCCTCAGCAGGGCCGCGTCCCGGGGCGCCGTGATCACGCTTTCCCTGACCAGTTCAAACCTTGCGCGCAGGGCCTCCGAGCCCAGTACAAAACGGGCCCTTGTCATGGCCTGGTGTTCCCATGTCCAGGCCGTGTTGCTGCCGCGCCGCTGCTGGTAGCGGGTGTAGGCCTCGAAACTGGTGACCAGCAGGCCGGAGTTCCCGTTGGGCCTGAGGGCGGTGTCAATCTCGAAAAGATCGCCTTCGGCCGTCTTGATGGTGAGCCAGTTGATCAACTTGCGTACGAAGGCCGCGTAAATCTCGGGGGCCTGTTCATGCTCGTCTTCGTAGACAAAAACAATGTCCAGGTCGCTGCCGTAGCCCAGCTCCTTGCCGCCCAGCTTGCCGTAGGCAATGATGGCGAATTGCGGAATCTCCCGGTGGCGGTTCTTCAGCCGCTGCCAGCACCAGTCAGCGGTGATGGCCAGAACCACCTCGGCCAGCGCGCTCAGGTCATCGGCCACCTGTTCAACGGTGAGTACGCCTTCCACATCCCTGGCCAGCGTGCGAAAGACTTCCGCATGATGAGCACGCCTGAGCAGGTTGAGGCAGGTTTCTTCGTCGTCTTCGCCCGTTCGTTTGAGCGAGGCGAGGCGCGCCTGCAGTTCACCAACGAAACCTTCTGCGTCAAAACGCTCGTGCAGCAGTTCCTCACTGGCCAGCTCATCGATCACACCCGGGTGCTGCAACAGGTAGCGTGCAGGCCATTTTGCGGCGCCCAGAAGGCGCAGCAGCCGCTCATGTATTGCGGGCCGCTCAAGCAGCAAAGCCAGGTAACTTTCACGCCGCAGCAGGGGCTCCATCCAGTCCATGATGCGCAGGGCGGCCTCTTCGGTGACCGTGCCTGCAGCCAGCCACTGTGCCGTGCGCTGCACCAGTTGGGTCAGGCGCGCGCGGGAGTCGTCGCGCAGGGCCAGCACCTTGGGGTGTTGCCGCCACTGCGCCAGCCGCGCGCGGAATTTGGTGGGCCACTGTTCGGACAGGTTGTCCAGAAGCTCATCGAGGAGCGGCGGCGCCCTGCCGGCCCCCTTGACGCAGCCCTTGCATTCCTTTTTGCCGCCCAGAAGCTTGTCGAATTCTCCGGCGACCAGTTCCCGGTGGGCGTCCAGTTCGCTCAGGAAGGGGCAGCAGCTGGCGTAGCCCATCGTCTGCGCTATCCACGCCAGGTCATCGTCATTGGTGGGCAGCACATGGGTCTGCTGGTCGTCGAGGTACTGGATACGGTGCTCGACATGGCGCAGAAACACATAGGCCCGTTCAAGCGCTTCGGCCGTTTCCTGCGGCATCAGCCCGGCCCTTGCCAGGCGCTGCAGCGCGTCCACAGTGGGGCGGGTACGCAGTTCGGGGAACTGGCCGCCGCGCACCACCTGCAGCAGCTGCACGGTGAACTCGATCTCGCGGATCCCGCCGCGTGAAATCTTGACGTCATTGGCGCGTTCAGGGTGACCGGCGCAGCGTTTGGCTGCGTGTTCCCGAATCTGGCGATGCAATATCCGCAGCGAATCAAAAACGTTGTAGTCCAGGTAGCGTCTGAAAACGAAAGGCAGTATCAGGCCGCGCAACGCCTGTGCCGACCCGCTTTTGATGCAGGCCAGCGGCGCGACCACACGGCTCTTGAGCCAGGCAAAACGTTCCCATTCGCGGCCTTGCGCCTGGAAATACTCTTCCAGCGCATTGAACGAAATTGCTGCCGGCCCGGAGTTGCCGTTGGGCCTGAGGGCCAGGTCGACCCGGAACACAAAACCGTGCTCCGTGGTTTCGCCTATCAGGGCGTACATCGCCTTGACCTGCTGCGAGAAAAATTCGTGGTTGGAAATACGGCCCCGTCCATCGGCCCTGCCTGCGGTTTCGCCGTCGCGGTCGTAGACGTAAATGAGGTCTATGTCACTTGAGACATTGAGCTCGCGAGCCCCCAGTTTGCCCATGCCGACGACCCAGAGCTGGGCGCAGGCTGCGTCCGGTGCGGCGCCGGCCTCACTGTCTGTACGCGATCCTGTCAGGGGTTGGCCATGAAGTTCGTCCAGTGCCCTGCGTGACTCAATCGCGGCGGCATCCAGGGCCAGTTCTGCAAGTTCCGTCATGGCCTTGGTGACCATGGTCAGCGTGGCGCGATCAGCGGTGCCGCGGCCACAGTCGATGACGACCAGCCTTTCCATGACCAGTTGCCTCACGACCCGCAGGGCGGCCCCGGTTTCCAGGCCGTCGGCCAGCAAGGTTTGAAGCGCTTTTTCCATCGAGGCGCGCACCGGCTCGCCTGGGGGCAACACGTCCATACGGTTTTCGTAGCGTCGCCTGATGCGCTGCACAAAGCGCGAATAGGCCGCCAGATCCGTGCCTGGCTGCGCGGGGATCACAGCGCTGGAGGGGGTGTCTTGACCAGAAAGCATCACACTACTTCACAAAACTTCACCGGGCCCTGCGGGCCAGGGGGGTGCCGACGGTCATAATTCCATTGCCCATGACAGAGACGAACGCCGCATCGCCAACCCCAGCGCCGCACCCCGCCTTGCGGCGTATGCGGTGGCTGGCTTCGTCGGCCCGCGTTCTGGTCTGGTTCATCCTGGCAGTCTGGTTGCTGTTCACTGCAAGCTGGGGCTTGCTTCACGGCTGGATTGTGCCGCGAATCGGCGAGTTCCGCCCACGGCTGGAAATGGAGGCGACCAAAGCACTCGGTGTGCCTGTGCGCATAGGCCAGATCACCGCACGCTCTGAAGGGTTGATTCCCTCTTTTGAACTGCGTGATGTGGTGCTGCTCGACCCCCAGGGGCGAGAGGCGCTGCGCTTGCCGCGCCTGCTCGCAGCGCTGTCGCCCACCTCGCTGTGGGGCAAGGGCTTTGAGCAATTGCACATAGACCAGCCCGAACTGGACATCCGCCGCACAGCCGACGGGAAAATCTATGTCGGTGGGCTGGATGTGTCGCAGAACAGGGCCGACAACCACGAGGCCGTCGACTGGATTTTTTCGCAGCTGGAACTGTCCATCAAGGGCGGCACCATACGCTGGACTGACGAGTTGCGCCGCGCGCCCACTCTGGCGCTCGGGCAGGTCGATGGCGTTTTGCGCAACAGCCGCCGTGGCCACAACATGCGTGTGGATGCCACGCCGCCGACCGAATGGGGTGAGCGTTTCAGTGTGCGCGGCATCTTCAGGCAGCCGCTGCTGTCCCGCAATCCTGGCGACTGGAATGAATGGTCCGGCCAGCTGTTTGCAGAGTTCAGCCGGGTGGATGTCTCGCGGGTGAAGGAATACCTCAGCCTGGAAGCCGTGGGCATGGACCTCAAGACCGGCAACGGCAGCCTGCGCGCCTGGGCCGACGTCGACAAGGGGCAGGTCACGGGCGGGACGTTTGACATGGCGCTGGCCGACGTGGATGTGCGCCTGGGCAAGACCCTTCAGCCGCTGGCGCTGGAGTCGGTCACCGGGCGGTTTGGCGGCAGGCAGATTGCCGACGGCTTTGATTTCAATACCGAAGGGCTGCGCTTCAGTACCCTGGACGGCCTGCGCTGGCCGGGTGGCAATCTGGCGATGGTTTACACCGACACGGAAGGGTCTGCAGGACAAAAAGGCGAGTTGAAGGCCGATCGGCTTGACCTCGCCACAGTGGCGCAGATTGCGGCGCGCCTGCCGCTGGGCACCGCCACCCATGCACTTGTCGCTTCTTATGCGCCCAAAGGACTGGTCGAGACCGTTGACGCGCGCTGGCAGGTACCGCGTGAAGGCCCCATGACCTATGCGGCAAGAGGGCGTGTCACCGGGCTTGAACTCTCGGCGCTGCCTTCTGCACTGGTCTACACCGGCACAACGCCGCATCCGCATGCCGGCAGGCCGGGGGTCGGCGGCGCGGCGGTTGATTTCGACCTGACGCAGGAGGGTGGCAAGGCGGGTGTCAGCATAGCGAGCGGCTTCATTGACGTACCGGGCATTTTTGAAGACCCGCGTATCGCCCTCAACAGCCTGTCCATGGACGCCCAATGGAAATCGGCGGGCGCAAAAATAGAGACGCAGTTGCGCAACATCAAGTTCTCGGCGGATGACGCCGAAGGCCTTGCACAGCTGGGCTGGCAGTCGGGTGAGGCGGGTTCCCTGGGGGTGATAGACCTGCAGGGCAGCCTGAGCCGTGGCAACGGCGCGCGGGTACACCGCTATCTGCCGCTGGTTTTGCCTGACAGGGTGCGGCACTATGTGCGCGATGCCGTGGTGCAGGGTGATGTCAGCGACGTGAAGTTCAGGGTCAAGGGTCCGGTCGACGAGATCCCGTTTTCCAACCCTGCGCGCGGTGAATTCAAGGTCACTGCCAAGGTCAAAAATGGCACGTTTGTCTATGTCCCTGCGTCCGCGCAGGGCAAGGACGCCCAGCCCTGGCCAGGTCTTGCCGACGTCCATGGGGAGCTGGTGTTCAACCGCGCCTCGCTAGAGGTCAATGACGCGGCGGCCAAAGTGGCGGCTTTCAGCGGGCTGCAACTGGTCAAGGGCGATGCGCGGATCCCTGACCTGATGCACTCTGCAACAGTGGAACTCAACGCCAGCCTCAAGGGCCCGCTTTCTGATGCACTGGGATTTGTCAACACCTCGCCACTGGGCCTGATGACAGATCAGGTGCTGGCCAAAGCCGCAGGCAGTGGCGCGGCCACTTATGCGCTGCGCCTGAGCATTCCCTTGAATGAAATCCAGAAAACGAAGGTGCTTGGTACGGTTTCCCTGCCCGGAAACGATGTGCAGTTCACGCCTGCCTCGCCCATGCTGTCGCGGCTCAGGGGCCTTGTGGCCTTCAGTGAAAAGGGGTTTAACGTTCCGGGTGCGCAGGCCAGGCTGCTGGGCGGTGATGTCCGTTTCGATGGTGCGGGACGCGGTGCGGTTGCAGGCGCAGGCGCCAGTGAGGCCAGCGTGGTTCTCAGGGCCCAGGGCAACCTCACGGCAGAGGGTTTGAGGCAGGCCAAAGACCTCGGTCTGGCATCACGCATGGCGCAGAATGCTACGGGCGGTGCAGCCTACACCGCAACCATAGGCTTTCGCCGCGGTGTGCCGGAAGTCATGGTGACCAGCAACCTGCAGGGTCTGGCCCTGAACCTGCCTGCACCTTTCACCAAGTCTGCAGAGGCGCTCATGCCCATGCGTTTTGAGAATGCGCTGTTGCGCGAATCCCTGTTGCCGGGGCAGAAGCTGCAGGACCAGCTTTCGCTGTCGATAGGGCGGCTCGCGTCGATTGTGTATGTGCGCGACGTCAGCGGTACAGAGACGCGGGTGATCAGGGGCAGCGTTGGCGTCGGGCTGGAGCCCGGTGAGGCCGTGCAGTTGCCCGAAAGCGGTGTGGCCGCCAATATCAACCTGGCAAAAGCTGATATTGATGCGTGGGAAAAAGTGCTCGCTGAACCAGCCGCCCCCGCTGCACCGGTCGCCGTGACCGCCGCTGCAGGCCGCGGACTTTATTCGGGCGCTGCATTGGCCTACCTGCCCAACCAGCTGGCAATTCGGGCAAAAGAGCTGGTGGTTGAGGGGCGCAAACTCAACGACGTGGTGGTTGGTGGCGTTCGTGAGGGCCTGAACTGGCGCACCAACGTCTCGGCCGCTGAACTCAATGGCTACGTCGAGTTCCGCCAGCCCGGTGGCCAGGGGGCGGGCCGCCTTTATGCAAGGTTGTCACGGCTCAGCCTCGGGCAGGGCAATGCGGCCGATGTCGAGAACCTGCTGGAGGAGCAGCCTGCCAGCATTCCCGCTCTCGACATCGTGGTTGAAGACCTTGAGCTGCGCGGCAAGAAGCTGGGCCGCATCGAAATAGAGGCCGTTAACCGCGGCGCATCAGTGATTGCGCGTGATGGGGGTGTGCGTGAGTGGCGGCTCAACAAATTCAATGTCGTGCTGCCTGAGGCCGTGCTCACGGCGACGGGCAATTGGGTGGCGGTCAATGCGCAGGCTGCGGGAGGCTTTCCCGTTGCCCAGCGGACAAGGGCCACCCCGGAAAGGCGTCGCACGGTCATGAATTTCAAGCTGGATATCTCCGATTCGGGCGAGCTGCTCAAGCGCTTCGGCATGGCTGATGTGGTCAGGCGCGGCAAAGGACGCATGGAAGGCCAGGTCGCATGGCTGGGCTCACCGCTCAGCCTTGATTACCCCAGCATGAACGGCCAGTTCAATGTCAATATTGAGTCCGGGCAATTCCTCAAGGCCGACCCTGGCATCGCCAAGCTGCTCGGTGTCCTCAGTCTGCAGTCATTGCCGCGCCGCCTGACGCTCGATTTTCGCGATGTGTTCTCCGAAGGCTTCGCATTTGACTTTGTGCGCGGTGATGTCAATATTGCCCAGGGCGTGGCGGCCACCAACAACCTGCAGATGAAGGGCGTCAATGCCGCCGTGCTGATGGAGGGGAGTGCCGATATTGCAAAGGAAACGCAGGACATCAAGGTCGTGGTGGTGCCTGAAATCAATGCCGGCACGGCTTCCCTCATCGCCACCGTCATCAACCCGGCGATCGGCCTGGGCAGTTTCCTGGCGCAATATTTCCTGCGGCGTCCGCTGATACAGGCCACCACGCAGGAGTTTCATATCGACGGCAGCTGGGCCGACCCGAAGATCACAAAAGTGGAGCGCAAATGAAAGTTGCTGCCATCCAGATGGTGTCTTCAGCCAACGTACAGGCCAACCTTGCCACCGCGCGGCAACTGCTTGAAGTAGCTGCGGCCCAGGGTGCAGAACTCGCCGTGCTGCCCGAATATTTCTGGCTGCTTGGCTTCAAGGACACCGACAAACTGCCATTTGCAGAACAGCCCGGTAGCGGCCTGATGCAGGACTTTCTTGCGGCTTGCGCAAAAGAGCTCAAGCTGTGGATTGCTGGCGGCACATTGCCGCTGGCCACAGGCAACCCGGGGCGCGTCACCAACACCACGCTGGTCTACAGGCCGTCAGGCGAGATGGTGGCGCGGTACGACAAGATCCATCTCTTCCGCTTTGACAACGGGCGTGAAAGTTACGATGAGTCTCGCGTGCTTGATGCCGGCCGCGACCCTGTCGTTTTTGATTTGCCATCTGCAGATGGCAACACATACCGGGTCGGCCTGAGCATTTGTTATGACCTGCGTTTCCCCGAGCTTTACCGCGCCCTGAAGGCAGACCTGCTGCTGGTGCCCAGTGCCTTCACCTTTACGACAGGCCAGGCGCACTGGGAGGTTTTGCTGCGCGCCCGGGCCATTGAGAACCTTGCCTACGTGCTGGCGTCTGCGCAGGGCGGAAAGCATGAGAACGGCCGCCGTACCTGGGGCCACAGCATGGTGGTCAACCCGTGGGGCGAGATTCTTGCGCAGCATGAAGAAGGCGCCGGTGTCGTGATGGCAGATGTGATCAGGGCCCACATGGATGCAGACCGCACACGCCTGCCCGCCATGGGCCACAGGGTGCTGTGAAGTCTGCTTCGCCGTTTTTCAGGCGGCTGATCGCCCTCAAGTGGGTGAGCCGCCAGGCCGGCTTTCGGCGCTGGGTGCTGTGGATTCTGCTTCTCGGACTGGTGGTGGGCCTGCTGGGCACGCTGGTGTGGCTCTCAGGCCGTTATGAGGCGAGCCAGATTCAGCAGCGGCTTGAGCGCGATGCTGCAGAGGCGGTGACGGACATCCGGGCCGGTTTGACGCGCAACATCCAGAGCATGCAGGCCCTTCAGTCCTCCGAGCCCGGTACGGCGACATGGCGTTTGATGGCGGGCGACCTGCTGCGCGAGAACCGCGAGATCATGCGCATCGAATGGCGCGACGAAGACCTCGGCATGACGGCCTTTGCCGACACACCCTACCGCAGTCCGGTGTTTGAGCGCCTGGGGCGTGGCAGCACCCAGTCCGATGTCACCCTGGCCTGCAACACCTCGAAAAGGTTAAGCGGCGCGGCGTATTCCGCCAGCTATTTCATGCCGCAATCCGATGGGCTGGGTTTTGAAATGCTCGACATGTGCATGCCCATCATGGTGGCCGGCAGGCTTGAGGGCTATGCGGTGGCCACCTATTCCCTGCAGGACGTACTGGCCGAACTGGTCAACAAACAGCTTGCCCGCAGCGAGAGCCTGGCGTTTACCGAGGCTGACGGCACCCGGCTGGCCTTGCACGGCATTACCTCGCGCGGCAGCCGTGTGTTCATCGCCCAGCAGCTGCTGGACCTGCCGGGCAACACGCTGGTGCTGCGCCTTGAAAGCCGGCGCGGTACACCGGATTACTTTCCCAATGTGCTGACGGCGCTGGTGACGGCGATGTCAGTGGCGCTGATGGTCGTGCTGTTCCTGCTGGCGCGTGACATGCGCCGCCGCCTGAAGGTCGAGCACGATCTTGGCGAGGCACTGGCCTTTCGCAAGGCCATGGAAGACTCGGTGCTGACCGGTCTGCGCGCGCGTGACCTCTCGGGCCGCATCACCTACGTCAACCCGGCCTTTTGCCAGATGGTGGGCATAGAAGCCAAGGACCTGCTGCACCAGAGCTTTCCTTCGCCCTACTGGCCGCCCGAGCTGGCTGAAACCTATTTGCGGCGGCAGGCCATCAGGCTGGCCGGCAACAACCTGCCGCGTGAAGGCCATGAGTCGGTCTTCATACGGCCTGATGGCACGCGCTTCCCGGTGCTCATCATGGAGGCGCCCCTCATCAACGCCGTCGGCAAGCACACCGGCTGGATGAGCGCGATCCTCGATGTCAGCGAGCAGCGACGCGTCGAGGAAGTTTCGCGCGCCAGCCAGGAGCGCCTGCAGGCCACTGCCAGGCTGGCCATGATGGGCGAGATGGCCTCGCTGCTCAGCCATGAGTTGAACCAGCCGCTGGCCGCCATCTCCAGTTATGCGACCGGCTCGTTGAACCTCTTGAAAGACCAGTCCAGCCATGAGCTTGCGGCCCAGGGCCATGGCCGCAAAGCGGGTGATGCGGCGCAGGTTGCCGAGCCCGCAAATGAGCTCTCCAGTGACCTGCAGGTCGCCATGAACCGCATCGCCGAGCAGGCCGAGCGTGCCGGCAAGGTCATCAAGAGCGTGCATGACTTTGTGCGCCGCCGCGACCAGGCACGTGAGGCCGTGCAGCCGCGCGCCCTGCTTGACGCCGTGATGCCGCTGGTCAGCCTGCAGGCGCGCAAGCTCTCGGTCAACGTGGTGATTGATGTTGACCCCTCATGTGGGGCTGTGCTGTGCGACCGCACCATGGTCGAGCAGGTGCTGCTCAACCTGTCACGCAACGGCATGCAGGCCATGGCCGATTCACCCTCTGCCGGCAGGCATGCCGCAGACCGCGTGCTCACGCTCAGGGTCAGGCCGGCGGCATCCAATGAGCGTAGCCGCTGGGTTGAGTTCGCAGTCATTGACCAGGGTGAGGGCATCTCGCCCGACGTGGCCGGGCAACTGTTCACACCGTTTTTCACGACCAAGGTCGAGGGCATGGGCCTGGGACTGTCGCTTTGCCGTACAGTCATCGAGCAGCACGGTGGCTTCCTGGGCTTTGAGCCCGGCCAGCCGCGCGGTACGATTTTTACCTTCACACTGCCCGAAGCCGCGCCTGCCACAAGGCAGGGCCTTCAGGCCTGACCAGCCCCGGGAGACGACCATGGAGCCTGTAAAAAATGCCACGGTGTACATCGTCGATGACGACGCCGGCGTGCGGGACGCCCTGGCCTGGCTGCTGCGCTCGCGCCGCCTGCACAGCGAAGCGTTTGACAGCGGTGAAGCGTTTGACGCGCACATCAGCGGCAGTTTTGCGGTGACGTCCCCGGCCTGTGTATTGCTGGACGTCCGCATGTCCGGCCTCAGT
>CBDDGX010000015.1:0-88724 GCA_965228025.1 Polaromonas sp.
ATGGGCATCTTTTCCGAAGAGCAAGCCAAAGATGCGATATATCTCATCTGCACTTCCACCTATGGCTCAGGCGATGTACCCGACAACGCCCGTGCGCTGTACGAGTCCATGAGCGCGCAGCCACAGTTCCTCGGCCATGTACGCTACGGCGTGATTGCGCTCGGCGACCGTACCTATATGCAGACCTTCTGTTTTGGCGGCAAAAAATTTGACGAGCGCCTGCAAGACCTGGGCGCCCAGCGTATTGGCGAAGTCTGGTGCCATGACGCGAGCAGCGGCACTATGCCAGAGACTGAAGGCACCGAGTGGTGCCGGCAGTGGCTGTCAGAAGCCCTGCAAACAGCGCCAGCGGCAAGCGCCTGAAAACAGCTAATTTAGCTATTACAGCTATTTTCAGACCAAGCTGACGCGACTACAGGATCCGTAAAAACAGAAAAAGAGTCTCGAAATGTGCCTTTTAGGGCATCAAATCGGGCTCCAGGCCAATAGATACGTGCGTGAGCAGCTACAAAAATAGTAGCAAGAAGAATGACACGAGAAGAACGAGAGACGGAGACAAGCATGCAACTGAGTACCGCCGACCACTCGGCAAGCCCGCCACAGGTCAACATCCCGCGCAGCTACAACGCCGCGCACGACCTGCTGGCCCGCAATGCCGGGCGTGCAGGCAAAGCCGCCTTTATTGACGTTGCCAGCGGCCAGCAGCTGACTTACGGCGAGCTTGAAGAGCAGTCGCACCGCTTTGCCAACGCCCTGCGCGCCCAGGGCTTTGCGCCTGAAAGCCGCATCCTGATGGCCATGCTGGACACGCCGGATTGGCCCGTGGTGTTTCTGGGCTGCATTCTGGCGGGCGTTATTCCGGTTGCAGCCAATACGCTGCTGACCGCGCCTGACTTCGAATTCATGCTTCGCGATTCACGCGCGCAGGGCCTGGTCGTCTCGAGTGCCCTGCTCCCGGCATTTGAGCCCCTGCTGGGGAAGCCCGGTGCGGTCAAGACCGTCATCGTCTCTGGCGCAGACAACTCTGTTTTGCCATCCGGCTCCAGCCTGTCGCTGACCGAACTGATAGCTGCGCAGCCGGCAACGCCCAGCATCGCAGACACCTGCGCCGACGACGCCTGCTTCTGGCTGTATTCGAGTGGGTCCACCGGCACACCCAAGGGCACCGTGCACCTTCACAGCCACCTGATACAGACGGCAGAGCTGTATGGCCGCGGCGTGCTGGGCATCAAGGAATCCGACGTCGTCTATTCAGCCGCCAAGCTGTTTTTCGCGTACGGCCTGGGCAATGCCCTCACCTTTCCGATGAGCGTGGGCGCCACCACCCTGCTCTTGCCCGCTCGCCCCACCCCGGCAGATGTGTTCGGCATACTGAAGAAATACCAGCCAACGATTTTTTACGGCGTGCCCACGCTGTACGCCGCGCTGCTGGCCGACCCTGCAAAACCAGCGAAGTCCGAACTCAGCCTGCGCGTCTGTACCAGCGCAGGCGAAGCCTTGCCGGCCGAGATCGGCAAAAAGTGGACGGCGCAATACGGCTGCGAAATTCTCGATGGCATTGGCTCCACCGAAATGCTGCATATCTTTCTGAGCAACCGGCCTGGCGAGGTCCGCTACGGCACCACTGGCAAGGCTGTGCCGGGCTACCAGTTGCGTATCGTGGCCGATGACGGCAGCGAGTGCGGCACCGGCGAAATCGGCGAACTGCAGATCAGCGGGCCCAGCGCCGCGCTGATGTACTGGAACAACCGCAGCAAGACCAAGAACACCTTTGCCGGCGAATGGACGCGCAGCGGCGACAAATACACCCGCGACGCAGACGGGTACTACACCTACGGCGGCCGCAGCGACGACATGCTCAAGGTGGGCGGCATTTACGTTTCACCGTTTGAGGTCGAGGCCTGCCTGATGACACACGCCGCAGTATTTGAAGTTGCGGTCATCGGGGCCATGGACGCAGACCAGCTGGTCAAACCCAAGGCCTATGTGGTCTTCAAGTCAGGCCAGCAGGCTACGACTGATGACCTCAAGGCCCACGTCAAGCAGCATCTGGCGCCCTACAAATACCCGCGCTGGATTGAATTTGTGAATGAATTGCCGAAAACGGCGACCGGCAAGATCCAGCGCTTTAAACTCCGGCAGTCCGCTTGAGAAATCAACGCCACCAACACCGCTTCAAACAGCTTTCCAGGCACAGCAATTGCTTTAGACCTCAACAATTTAATCTTAAAGCTCGGGTTTTACACTAGGTTTCCGCCGCTTTTCGGGCTTTACCATTCGTCCAGTCCAGTTTCCCGTCCCAACAAGGAGTTTTTCATGACCTCTCGCCGCCTCGTTCTGTCCCGCAGCGCCGCCGTTATCGGTGCCGCGTCCACAGGCCTTTTGCTGCCTGAAATCGTACGTGCGCAATCCGGCAAGGTGCGTGTTGGCTTCATGCTGCCTTACACCGGCACCTTCGCGCAACTCGGTGTGGCGATTGAAAACGGCTTTCGCATGGCCATCAACGAACAGGGCGGCAAACTCGGCGGCCGTGAAATCGAATACTTCAAGGTTGATGACGAGTCCGAGCCTTCCAAGGGCATTGAAAACGCCACAAAACTTGTGCAGCGCGACAAGGTTGATGTGCTGGTCGGCACCGTCCACTCCGGCGTGCAGATGGGCATCCAGAAGGTCGCGCGCGACAGCGGTGTGCTGAGCCTGATCCCCAACGCCGGTGTTCACGCCGCTACGCGCGGGCTCTGCGCACCGAATGTGTTCCGCACCTCCTTCAGCAACTCGCAGCCCACGCGCGCACTCGGCAAGGCCATGTATGACCGCGGCGCCAAGACGGCCGTCTGGATCACCTGGAAATACGCCGCCGGTGACGAATCTTTTGAGGGCTTCAAGGAAGGCTATACCGCAGCCGGCGGCAAGATCATCAAGGAACTGGGCCTGCCCTTCCCCAACGTCGAGTTCCAGGCACTGCTGACCGAAATCGCTGCGCTCAAACCCGACGCAGTGGCCTGCTTCTTTGCAGGTGGCGGTGCGGCCAAGTTCATCCGCGACTACGCAGCCGCCGGCCTCAAGGGAAAGATCCCGCTCTACGGTTCAGGCTTCCTGACCGAAGGCGTGCTGGATGCGGCTGGACCGGCCGCCGATGGCATTGTCACCACCATGCATTACAGCGACTCGCTGCCAACCGTGCGTAACGGCCAGTTCCGCCTCGCCTACGCCAAGGCGTTCAAGGCACAGCCGGATGTGTATGCCGTCCAGGGTTACGACACCGGCCTGCTGCTCATCCAGGGCGCAAACGCCGTCAAGGGTGACCTGAACAACAAGCCAGCGCTTTACAAGGCCATGGAGAGTGCGGTCATCGACAGTCCGCGTGGCAAGTGGACCATGAGCAAGTCGCACAACCCGGTGCAGGACATCTACCTGCGCGTGGTTGAAAACAAGGAAAACAAGGTCATCGGCGTCGCTGCCAAGGCACTGGCCGATTCAGGCGCAGGTTGCAAAATGACCTGATGCTGGTCTGCTGACCCATACGGGAGGTTTTCGGACCTCCCTTTTTTTTGATGCGGCCTGAACTGGTACGCGCCGTGCTTCAGAACCTGACAGATACACAATCACGCACCCCGATGGATTTAGCCAACTTTCTAATTCAGCTGCTCAACAGCGTGCAGTACGGCCTGCTGCTGTTCATGCTGGCTGCCGGCCTGACGCTGATCTTCGGCATCATGGGCGTGGTCAACCTTGCGCATGGCAGCTTCTACATGCTGGGCGCCTACCTCGCCTGGTCACTGAGCAGCTATTTCGGAAGCCTCACGCTTGCCATCATCGGTGGTGCCGTGCTGTCGGTCATCTTCGGGCTGGCACTGGAGTGGCTACTGTTTCGCCATTTCTACAAGCGCGACCACCTCGACCAGGTGCTGCTGACCTTTGGGCTGATCTACATCTTTGAAGAGTTGCGTTCCATACTCTGGGGTGACGATGTTCATGGCGTGACGATTCCCGACGTGCTCGGCGCATCCATTCCGCTGACCGAGAACCTCTCATACCCCGTGTACCGCCTGTTTATGTCTGCGGTGTGTATCGCTTTGGCAATTGGCCTGTATTTGCTGATCTCCAAAACCCGGCTCGGCATGAAGATACGCGCCGGAGCCTTCAACCGCGACATGGCCGAATCACTCGGCATCAACATCAAGCTGATCCACGCCGTGGTGTTTGCACTCGGCGTCGGCCTCGCAGCGATTGCCGGCATGATCGCCTCGCCGATTGCCAGCGTCTACCCCAACATGGGCTCGCAGGTGCTCATCATGTGTTTTGTGGTGGTGGTGATCGGCGGTATCGGCTCGGTGCGCGGGGCACTGATCTCCGCCCTGCTCGTCGGCTGGTCGATACCTTCGGCAAGGTGCTGCTCCCCTCGGTGGCCGGCATGCTGGTGTACATGCTGATGGCAGCTGTGCTTTTGTGGAAACCTGAAGGCCTGTTTAAACAATGAGCACGGCACAAGCAAACCTCGAAATCCTGCCGCGTGGCGTGCAGGTCGCACTGGGCCTGGGCCTCATCGCGCTGGTCGCCTTCCCTTTCGTCGGCACCGATTTCTACACCCAGATGGTCACGCGCATGATGATCATGGCGATCTTTGCCATGAGCCTGGACCTGCTGCAGGGCGTCACCGGGCTGGTCTCGCTGGGCCATGCGGCCTACTTCGGGCTGGCGGGTTATGCCCTGGCCTTTCTCACCCCGCAAGACCAGGCTGTCAGCCTGTGGTGGACGCTGCCTGTGGCCGTGCTGGCTGCAGGTCTCGCCGCACTCATCATCGGCTTTTTTGTGGTGCGCACCACCAGCATCTACTTCATCATGGTCACCATGGCCTTTGCGCAGATGGTGTTCTACCTCTTCTTCGACAACAAGGTGCTGGGCGGCTCGGACGGCCTCTACATCAACTTCAAGCCAAGCGCGGCCATCTTTGGCTGGGTGCCGTTTGACCTGGACAACAAGCTCACGCTGTATTACTTCACACTGGCTGCGCTGCTGCTGGTCTACGCCTTTTTGCGCCGCCTGCTGTGGTGCCCGTTTGGCCGCACGCTGGCAGGCATACGCGTCAACGAGCACCGCATGCGCGCCATGGGTTACGGCAGCTTTGGCTACAAACTCACTGCCTTCACACTGGCAGGCGCGCTGGCCGGGCTGGCGGGTTACCTCTGGGGCGTGCAGACGGGCTACATCAACCCCGAACTGATGGGCTTTCACATGAGCGCGCACGTCATCATGATGGTGATATTGGGCGGCATGGGCAACTTTGCGGGTGCCATCGTGGGTGCCTTCGGTTTTGAATACCTGCTGCATGTGTTCAAGGACTTGCCGCAGGTCGGCAACGTCAACCTCGGCAAGCACTGGCAGCTCTGGATGGGCCTGTTCATCGTGCTGCTGGTGATTTTTGCGCCCCGCGGCATCCTGGGCATTGCAGAAAAACTCATGAAACGCAAAGACAAAGCGGAGGCTGGCCATGAGTGAAGTCCTGCGCGGCGCCGGGCCGTCCCAAGGCGCGCAAGCCCCCTCGGGGGGCAGCGCATTACACGAAGTGAAAAGCGTGGGGGCAGAAATTCTGCTTTCAGCCAAAAATCTGGTCAAGCGCTTTGGCGGCCTGGCCGCCGTCAATGATGTGTCGGTTGACTTGATGCGCAACCACATCCACGCGGTCATTGGCCCCAACGGCGCGGGCAAATCCACGCTCACCAATTTGCTGTCGGGCGACCTGCCACCCACGTCGGGCTCTGTCACGCTGGGCGGCACCAACATCACGGGCTGGAAGCCCGAGAAGATTTCAGGCCAGGGCCTGGGCCGCAGTTACCAGAAGACCAATATTTTTTTACCCTTCAGCGTCTGGGAGAACGTGCGCCTTGCTGCGCAGTCACGCCAACCCTTTGCAGCCCACTGGCTCAAGCGGGCCGGCAAGTTTGCATCGATCAACGAGCGCGCAGAAAAGGCGCTTGAACTGGCCGGCCTGACATCACGAAAAAACAGCATTGCCGGCACCATCAGCCACGGCGAGCAGCGACAGCTTGAGATCGCCATGACACTGGCCACCGACCCGCAGGTGCTGCTGCTTGATGAGCCACTGGCAGGCATGGGCGTGGCCGAAGCTGAACGTATGGTCGCCCTGCTGCTGAACATCAAAAAAGACCACGGCATTTTGCTGGTCGAGCACGACATGGATGCAGTCTTCACTCTCGCAGACAAACTCACGGTCATGGTCAACGGCCAGGTCATTGCCAGCGGTACACCCGCCGAGATAAGAGCAGATGCGGGCGTGCAGGCCGCCTATCTCGGGGAGGAGCACTAGGAATGTGGCCCCCACGCTTTTCACTTCGTGTAATGCGCTGCCCCCCGAGGGGGCTGGCCTTGCTTGGGGCGGCCCGGCGCGGCGGCCGAACAGGAATTTCATGAACGATTTAATGATCGACGCGAAAGGCGTCAACACCTATTACGGCGCCAGCCACATCCTGCGCGGCATTGATTTTTCTGTCGCACGCGGTGAAACGATTGGCCTGATGGGGCGCAACGGCATGGGCAAGAGCACCTTGCTCAAAAGCATCATGGGCCTGGTCAAGCCGCGTTCGGGCAGCATCACCATCACGGGCAAACCCATGATGGGCGCTGCCCCCTATGAGGTCGCACGGCTGGGCATCGCCTACGTTCCCGAAGGCCGGGGCATCTTCGGCAACCTGAGCGTGGTTGAAAACCTCAAGATGGCGGCACGTGCGGGTACAAAGGGCCAGCGTGACTGGACTTACGACAGGGTGCTCGATACCTTCCCCCGCCTGAAAGAAAGGCTGGGCCATGGCGGCCAGCAACTGAGCGGCGGCGAGCAGCAAATGCTGACGATTGGCCGTGCGCTGATGACCAACCCTGACGTGCTGATTCTTGATGAGGCCACCGAAGGCCTGGCCCCGCTGATTGCCCGCGACATCTGGCGCATCTGCGCGCTGATACGCGAGACCGGTATCAGCAGCGTCATCGTCGACAAGAACTGGAAACACGTCACGCAGATCACGGACCGCAACGTGATCCTGGTCAAGGGGGAGGTTGTGTTTGAAGGCACATCCCCTGAGCTGCACGCAAAGCCTGAATTGCTGCAGCAATATCTGGGCGTTTGAGCAACGATGTCATCCCGGACTCGATCCGGGATCCATGACTGCCGCACAGGCCCTAAACACCGGATGGATTGCGGGTCGAGTCTGCAATGACAACTGTCGTTTAAAGCAGCGGTCTCAACTCGCGCGCAGCATCCAGCAACAAGGGCAGAAGGTCAGTTTGAAGGGCCTGGGGTTCCAGCCGTTCAGGCGTGGTAACGACGTTGAGCGCGGCGACCGTCATCCCCCGCATATTGCGCAGCGGTACGGCAAGTGCAAATACACCCAGTTCATGCTCCTGCCGCGCGACACACCAATCCTGGCCTCTCGCCTCGGTGACGAGTGCACGCAGGGTCTTGGTATCGGTAATGGTGTGTGGCGTCAGCCGCGGCAGTTCGTGGGTTTTGATCCAGTTTGAGAACTCGTTACGCGGCAGGCAGGCCAGCAGCATGCGGCCCGTTGAAGTTGCATGCGCCGGAAGTCTTGCCCCCAGGTGCAAGCCGTATGCGAGCACGCGGGGCGCTGCCGACTGCTGCTTGTCCGGATAGCTTGAACCCGAGCCGACACTGCGGGCAACGATCACCACCTGATCCGCATCCAGCACCACGCCAGAGAAGGACTGCTGCGTCTGCGCAGCAAGGCGATTAAGGGTGGGCTGCAGCACCCGCGGCAAACGCGCTGACGCCAGATAGCTGCCCGAGAACCGCAGCACCTTGGGTGACAGCCAGTAGTAACCGTCCTCGCTCTCCAGGTAGCCCAGATGCGCCAGTGTCAGCAAATGCCGGCGGGCAGCAGCGCGGGTAATGCCAGCGCGTTGCGCGGCCAGTGTGGCGTTGAGCCTCTGGCGTTCGGTGTCAAAACTCTCAAGCACCGCCATGCCCTTGGCCATGCCCTCGATGAAGTCTGCTTTTGCGATATCCACATCGTGCTCCTGCAAGTTGCGCGATTATCGCACTCATGGTCTTTTTATCGCACAAGCATCAGCCGGTGCCATAGCTATTTCCGACTGCCAAAGATACGCTTCGTCATAACCCACATCGCGGAGACAAACATGCGTACCCAGGTTACCATCATCGGAGCCGGCCCCTCAGGCCTTCTGCTAGGAGCCCTGCTCCACAAGGCAGGCATAGACAACATCATCATCGAGCGGCAGAGCGGCGACTACGTGCTGGGGCGCATACGCGCAGGCATCCTTGAGCAGATCACCGTTGACCTGCTGAAAGAAGCGGGTGCTGATGCCCGCCTCAAGCTTGAAGGCACGGTGCACCACAGCATTGACATCGGCTTCAGGAACCAGCGCCACAGCATTGATGTGCATGGCCTGACGGGTGGCAAGGTCGTGACAGCCTACGGCCAGACCGAACTCACACGCGACCTGATGGACGCGCGGCAGGCCGCCGGTCTCACCACCATCTACGAAGCCGGTGACGTCAGCATTCATGACTTCGACAGCAAGCAACCCAAAGTGCGCTACGTCAAGGACGGCCAGCACCATGAGCTGGCCTGTGACTTCATCGCGGGTTGCGACGGCTTTCATGGCGTGTGCCGGGCCAGCGTGCCCAAGGACGCCATCACCGAGTTTGAGCGTGTGTACCCCTTCGGCTGGCTGGGCATACTGGCCGACGTGCCGCCTGTGTCACCGCATGCCATCGTCTACGCCAACAGCGAGCGTGGTTTTGCGCTGTGCTCCATGCGCAGCCTCACACGCAGCCGCTACTACGTGCAGTGCCCGCTGGACGACAAGATCGAGAAGTGGACGGACGACGTCTTCTGGGACGAAATCCGCCGCCGTGTAGACCCCGACCTCGCCTCGCGCATCATCACCGGCCCGTCGATTGAAAAAAGCATTGCGCCGCTGCGCAGCTTCGTCGCCGAACCCATGCGTTTCGGCAGCCTCTTTCTCGCGGGCGATGCTGCCCATATCGTTCCGCCCACAGGTGCCAAGGGCCTGAACCTCGCAGCCTCTGATGTGAAATACCTCTCCAGCGCTTTCATAGAGCACTACAACGAGAAGACAGACTCGGGCATAGACAGTTATTCAGAACGCTGCCTGCGCCGTATCTGGCGCGCCGAGCGCTTCTCATGGTGGCTGACGTCGCTTTTGCATCGCTTCCCGGATACAGGCGG
Organism: Polaromonas sp.; assembly: GCA_965228025.1. Lineage (GTDB taxonomy): Bacteria > Pseudomonadota > Gammaproteobacteria > Burkholderiales > Burkholderiaceae_C > Polaromonas. The sequence continues at coordinate 9,246 of CBDDGX010000015.1, forward strand.
CTTCGGCCAGAAAATCCAGGAGGCAGAGCTGGACTACCTCGTCAATTCGCAGGCAGCTTCGACTTCACTGGCCGAAAACTACGTGGGTTTGCCGCTGTAGCAAGCGTAACCGACAGCTGCCAGCCGTGTACAAGGTGTAACAAGACCGCTGACACCCAGCGGTAAAATGCACCATGAACAAAAAACCCCTTATAGCGCTGGCGCTTTGCCTTCCATTCTTTGCGGTGCAGGCCCAGCCTTCCCCTGCAAAAAAGCCGCTGGTCGCCCGTATATTGAAATTGCAGCAGCCCGGCATTGACGCCATGGCAACAGCGCTGGCCGAACGCCCTGCCCTGGCCGTGATGGACCGCGCAGAGCAGATCATTGGCACAAATGTCGCCGCCGACAAACGCGAAGCTACAGGCAAGGCCATCCAGGGTGACATCAAGAAGTATCTGGACGAATCGGTGCCCTATGTGCGCGACCGCGCTGTCAAGCTGGCCCCAACCACCATAGGCAGCCTGCTGGAAGAAAAATTCAGCGAAGCAGAACTCAAGCAGGTGGCTGATTTTCTGGAATCGCCGGTGTACAACAAGTACCAGCAACTGGGTGGCGACATGCAAAAAGCCCTGCTCGAAAAGCTGCTGGCAGACACCAAGGGCACGGTCGAGCCCAAAATCAATGCGCTGGACCAGACTGTGGCCAAACGCCTTGGTGTGACGCTACCGGCAAAATAAGAACCGCACCAGGTTGTTCCTGAAATAAAAAAAAGGCCGTGAGGCCTTTTTTTATTTACACAGCCCAAGAGAACCTCAGCGCGGCCTGCGTATGCCAGACTTGCCCGCAGGCTTGCCAGACCCGTTGTCCCTGGGCGGCAGGCCGGTATGCTGGGTCAGGATGCGGCCCTTCACCGGCGACGCAACCGGGGATGTCTTTGACACGGTAGTGGAGTTTTTACGGCGCGCGCTCTGGTACGTGCCATCGGTCACGGGCTGGTAGGTCGGGATCAGGTGGTGTTTGCCATTGCCGATGAGGTCGGCGCGCCCCATGTTCTTCAGGGCTTCGCGCAACAGGGGCCAGTTGTTCGGGTCGTGGTAACGCAGGAAGGCCTTGTGCAGCCTGCGGCGGCGTTCGCCACGCACGATGTCTACCGACTCGCTGTCACGCGTGATCTTGCGCAGCGGGTTTTTATTGGTGTGGTACATCGCCGTGGCGGTTGCCATCGGGCTGGGGTAAAAAGTCTGAACCTGGTCGGCGCGAAAACCGTTCTTCTTGAGCCAGATCGCCAGGTTCATCATGTCGTCATCACTGGTGCCCGGATGGGCTGCAATGAAGTAGGGAATCAAAAACTGCTTCTTGCCGGCTTCAAGCGTGTACTTCTCGAACATCTGCTTGAACTTGTCGTAGCTGCCTATACCGGGCTTCATCATCTTGGTCAGCGGGCCCTGCTCCGTGTGCTCGGGCGCAATCTTCAGGTAACCGCCCACATGGTGCGTGACCAGCTCTTTCACGTACTCGGGGCTCTGCACGGCCAGGTCATAACGCAGGCCGGAGCTGATCAGGATTTTCTTGACGCCCTTGAGTGCCCGGGCGCGGCGGTACATCTTGATGAGCGGGTTGTGGTCGGTGTTCAGGTTGGAGCAGATGCCCGGGTACACGCACGAAGGCTTGCGGCAGGCGGCCTCGATCTCGGGCGACTTGCAGCCTATGCGGTACATGTTGGCTGTGGGGCCGCCAAGGTCGGATATCGCGCCGGTAAAACCCTTGACGGTATCGCGTATCGCTTCAATCTCGCGAATCACGGAATCTTCAGAGCGGCTCTGGATGATGCGGCCCTCATGCTCGGTGATGGAGCAGAAGGTACAGCCGCCAAAACAACCGCGCATGATGTTGACGCTGAAGCGGATCATCTCCCACGCAGGGATCTTGGTTGCGTGGTCATGGCTGCCGTTCTCATCCGCATAGCTGGGGTGTGGCGCACGGGCGTATGGCAGGTCAAACACGTAGTCCATCTCGGCTGTGGTCAGCGGGATGGGGGGTGGCGTGATCCACACATCGCGTGCGGTGGCGCCTTCGCCGTGCGCCTGCACAAGTGCACGCGCATTGCCGGGGTTGGTCTCAAGATGCAGCACACGGTTGGCGTGTGCGTAAAGAACCGCATCGCTTTTCACCTGCTCATAGGACGGCAGGCGAATGACGGAACGGTCGCGTGGCGGTACACGAATCTTGCCCTGCATCGAAGGCAATGACGGATTCGGTACAAATGTCAGCGGCTTGATGGCGGGATTGGCCTGCTTCACGGCGGCCAGCACGGGTGAGCCGGCAGCCTCGGCCTGGACAGCCACACCAGCGGCCTCATCTTCACGCGCACAGGTCGCGCCCTGCTCTTTCGCCACGTCCGAAATCATCATGTAGGGGTTGACGTGCGCCTCCACCCTGCCCGGTGCATCCACGCTGGTGGAATCAATTTCAAACCAGCCCTGCGAGGTTTCATCGCCACTGCGGCGAATGAAGGCCGTCCCGCGAATGTCCGTCATGGTGGCAACGGTTTCGCGGGCTGCGAGGCGGTGCGCGATTTCAACAATGGCGCGCTCGGCATTGCCGTACAGCAGCAAATCGCATTTGGCATCCACCACGATGGAGCGGCGCACCTTGTCAGACCAGTAGTCGTAGTGGGCAATGCGGCGCAGGGAACCCTCAATGCCGCCCAGCACGATGGGCACATCCTTGAAAGCTTCGCGGCAACGCTGTGAATACACGATGGCGGCGCGGTCCGGGCGTTTGCCGCCTATGTCGCCAGGCGTGTAGGCGTCATCGCTGCGGATCTTGTGGTCAGCCGTGTAGCGGTTGATCATGGAATCCATGTTCCCGGCAGTCACGCCCCAGAACAGGTTGGGCTTGCCCAGCACCTTGAAGGGCTCGGCGCTTTGCCAGTCAGGCTGGGCGATGATGCCGACGCGAAAGCCCTGCGCTTCCAGCATGCGGCCGATCACGGCCATGCCAAAGCTGGGGTGGTCCACATAGGCGTCACCGGTGACGATGATGACGTCGCAGCTGTCCCAGCCAAGCGCCTCCATCTCTGCGCGGCTGGTGGGCAGAAATTTGGCCGTGCCGAACCGTGAAGCCCAGTATTTGCGGTAACTGGTCAGCGGCTTGGCGGCACGCGCGAAAAAAGAGACGTCTATGGGGGCGTTCATGGTGGTGCGGGGGAAGCTGCTATTGTAAGGTTTGCCCTGATTTTTCCCTTGTAAATCAATGCTTAAAGCCCTACAAAGCCGCTGTTAAGTGGCCCCGGCGTGGTTAATGTGTCTTATGCGTCGCCTTTCACATTCGCCGTGAACTCCTGGCGGGCACCTGTCCTCCAAGCAGGGTGATCACCTTTTCGCCATCCACCAGCGCCATGCTTGCAGACCTCGTACTGGTCGCTCACGTCGGCATCGTCGCGTTCGTCGTGCTGGGACAGTTGCTGTTTGTGGCGGGTGGCCTGCTGCACTGGGCATGGGTGCGCCATCTCTGGATCAGGCTGGCGCACCTGCTGCTCCTGATGTTCGTCATCGCTCAAAGCTGGATGGGCGCCACCTGCCCGTTGACCATCTGGGAACAGGTTCTCCGGCGTCAGGCAGGCCAGACCGCGTACGGCGAGTCATTTATCGAACACTGGCTGTCGCGCCTGATCTTTTTCAACGCACCGGCCTGGGTCTTTGTGCTGGCCTACAGCGTTTTTGGTGCACTGGTGCTGCTGACCTGGTGGTGGATACCACCGCGCAGGTTAAAAAAAGCATGATCAAAAGCGCATGAAAAAGGCCGGTGCGCGAAAAAGTCACCAGCCTTGTATTGATGCCAGGGCCACGACGGCCTGGCCTGTGATGCTGTCCTAGTTGCGTACCGTCATCTGGCCGCGGATTTCGCCTGCCGGGTTGGCGGCGGTGTGGATGTTGGCGTACCAGCCGCCCGCCAGCAGGTCGGCAGCCTGAGCAGCCGTCAGGGTCGCGCTGCCCTCCATGGGGCTGGTGATGGCGCCTGGCCAGCCCAATGCCACACCCGCATTTGCACCGACCGGAGCCGGGCCGTGGAAGTGGCCAGCCGTGGCGGGGCCGGACAGCCCCGTGTAGCTCACCTTCCAGCGCAGAAGCCTGGTGTCCTTGTTGAACACCGCGTCGACGGTACCGGTGGCGTTGGACGGTTTGGGCGGAACCTCATTGGCGCCGCGCAACTGGGTGGACAGGGCAACCATATTGGATGGCGGCGGCGGGCTCATGGAACCGCAGCCTGTGACGACTGCAAGCGTGAGTATTGCAAGGGCAGAAAAAGAGGCGCGGGTTGCGAAGCGACGTGTGTAAGGCATTTGAACTCCCGGTTAAAAAATTATTGTTGGCCCGCAGGCAGCAGGAAGTCTTTGGGACAAACCCGATGACCATGCCGGGAATAAAAACAGGATATCTGCCGCTTTCGCACCGTCTTGTAGGCGGTCGCCCCGAATTCACAATTTGCAGACAAGGCCTTGCCTTGAACCCCTATGATCAAAAACACTTTACGCCCCAGTGCCCATCACTTCAGGAGACATCATGAAACCCCTGTTGCCCCTCGCGTTTGTCATTGCATCCGGACTGCTTTACGGGTGTCCGGATACAAAGATTCCGAAAGCGCCACCCAAGATTCCTGAACCCAAAGCTGCCACGCTGCCCGACACGCCCACACATGCAAGGGCCGTCCAGGCTGACGGCGACGCCGCATGAAAACATTCCGGGCACTCGCTTTTGCGTCGATATGTATGGCGCTTGCGGCCTGCTCTTCAACGTCACTTGAAAAGGCCACCTCCAGCACGGTCACCATTGCGGGTGACGCTTACGTCATCGCCCAGCTCACGGCGGGCACATGGATCGCCACCTCAGCAGGCAGCCCCCGGGTCATCAGTGGCAGCGTACCGGGCAAGGCGGCACTGCTTTCTGCCATACAGCAGGTATCAGGCTGCAGGGTCACCGACAGCGACTACTCAAGGCAGGGCATGCAGCTGGATGCGCAGGTCGATTGCGGCAGCCGGCTGAAGAACTGAGTTCACGCCCCGGACAGCAGGCGCAGGCCAGCCGGCCTCAAAAGATGGCGGGCATGGTGCCGGGACGGCAAAACGCTATATATTTCATAGCTGCTCACGCTCGTGTTCATTGGCCTGGAGGCCGATCTGATGCTCAAAACAGGCCTTTTTCGGGCATTTAAAACGCTTGTTTGGCATCGCAAATGCTTTGAAGAGAAAAAAGTTAATATGGAAGTTAACTTTTCATAAAATTTTAACGTATACGTTAAATTTTTAATGCATACGGCAAAAAACTCATGACGGCCGCCACGAATCGGCGCGGCCACTCAGGCGTCGAGTTCAGGGTAGCGCCGGAAGATGCCCTGCTCGTTAAACGCAATGCGCCTGTCACTCCCCAGATAGGCAGCCAGGCGCCGGTGCAGGCCGACACGCTGGTGCAGTGCCGAGACAAGCGGCGTCTTTTTCATGGCACGGCGAGCCGCCTTGGGGAACGCATACAACAGGCCGTCGACCAGCTGAAAAAGCGAGAGGTCGGCGTAACTGAGGCGGGCACCCACAAGAAAGCCGTTGCCCCGGGGATTACGCTCAAGTACGGTTTCAAACCAGCCCAGGTATTTAGGAATACGTTTTGTGCGGAAATCTTTGGCACGTTTGAGCGCCTCGGCCTTCTGGTCTTCGTAATACAGGCTTGTCGCTACCGGGTGATGCGTGTCATGCGCTTCAGCCACCACATCGGCAACCGTGAGCTGCAACTGGTGTGTCCAGAGGCGTTGTGCCTCACTCTTGCCGACCAGATTGAGACGCGGACCAAGGTACAGCAGGATGGCGGAGGTCTGGCCCACCACGACCTTGCCGTGCACAAGAAACGGCGGCGCAAACGGCGGGCGTTCGACCGAGGCACTGTTCATGATGTGCATCATGGCCGCCATGCCTTTTTCATCACTCAGGTCCTCGCCCTCGCTGGTGCGGCCGCGCGCCACATCCGCGTAGTCGGCACCCGCAGCCTCCAGCGCCAGCCGCACGAACTCACCGCGCCCCTGGATGGTCGGCCAGTAGTGCAACTGATACATGCTGTTTGTCACCCGATGGCCTTCGGAGTTCAGGCAAACACTTCGGTGTCAACCTCAGAGGTACCCTGCGGGTTGTAGCGCGGCCCCGTGACTGTGTGCTGGTTGATAAGAGCTTCTGCTTTTGCGATCAGCGCGGCGTCGAGCCTGATGTTCACCGCACCCAAGTCATCAAGCAGGTGATCAACACTGGTCGTGCCCGGAATGGGAATGATGTGCGGGGCCTTCTGCAGCAGCCAGGCCAGCGCAAGCTGCGCGGGGCTGCAACCCGCTTCTTTTGCCAGCGCATGGTAAGCCGGCAGCAACTGCAGGTTCGCGGCATAGTTCTCTTCAGAAAAACGCGGCATGGCGCGGCGGATGTCCTTGGCGTCCAGTGCACTGACATCAATCGGGTCACCGCACAGGTAACCTCGCGCCACAGGGCTGAAGGCCACAAAGGCAGTGCCCAGTTCGCGGCAGGCGTCAAGCACGGCGATCTCGGGGTTGCGCGTCCAGAGGGAGTATTCGGTTTGTACCGCTGCAATCGGGTGAACCGCATGGGCCTTGCGCAGGGTGGTGGCTGACACTTCGGACAAACCGATGCTGCGGATATGACCCTTTTTCACAAGATCAGCCAGCGCACCCACACTGTCTTCAATCGGCACTTTTTTGTCCCAGCGGTGCAGGTAATACAGGTCGATCACATCGGTCTGCAGGCGGCGCAGGCTGGCCTCGCAGCTTTTGATGAGGGTCTCGGGGCGCCCGTCAATCACACGCACCAGCTTGCCATCGCCGGCAATATCGACGCCAGACATGCCGCACTTGCTGGCGAGGGTGAACCTGTTGCGGTGCGGCTTCATGACACGGCCGACCAGCGTCTCGTTGGCCCCAAAACCATAGAGGGTGGCGGTGTCGAACAGGGTCACGCCCGCGTCGAGCGCGGCAAGCAGCACACGCTCGCCCTGCTCGCTTGACACCGGCGCGCCGTAGGCGTGGCTCAGGTTCATGCAGCCGAGGCCGATTTCGCTGACGTTGAAGGGGCCGAGTTGTCTGGTTTTCATTTGTATCCTTGAATGATCTGAATTCTGGTATTGCGTACCGCAAAAAACAAAGGGCGGCCCCATCGCATTGCGCTTTGGGTAACCGCCCTATCCTGCTTGGCTTTACAGAAATTTTCTGTCAGCGATTTTCCATGTCCGCAGTTCAGCCGGCGTTCAACTGCTGCTCGAGGTCATGCAGCACCTGGTAGCACGGCAGCACCTTGGCCACACTGCTGTTCGGCTCGCGGCCTTCCTTGATGGCCGCAAAGAACTCGCGGTCCTGCAGCTCGATGCCGTTCATGCTCACATCCACCTTGCTCACGTCGATCTTTTCATCCTTGCCGTTGAACAGGTCGTCGTAACGTGCGAGGTAGGTCGCGGTGTCGCCGATGTAGCGGAAGAAGGTGCCCAGCGGCCCGTCGTTGTTGAAGCTCAGCGACAGCGTGCAGATGGCGCCATTGGCCGCCTTGAGCTGGATGCTCATGTCCATCGCAATGCCCAGCACCGGGTGGATCGGGCCCTGGATGGCGTTGGCCTTCACGATGGGGCTGCCGCACTGGTAGGCAAACAGGTCAACCGTGTGGGCGGCGTGGTGCCACAGCAGGTGGTCTGTCCACGAACGGGCCTGGCCCATGGCATTCATGTTGGTACGGCGGAAGAAATAGGTCTGCACATCCAGCTGCTGGATGTTGAACTTGCCGGCAGTGATTTCCTTGTGCACGTACTGGTGGCTGGGGTTGAAGCGGCGGGTGTGGCCGCACATGGCCACCAGGCCGCTGGTCTTGGCCAAGTCCACCACAGCCTGAGCGCCCTTGAGCGTGTCGGCCAGCGGAATTTCAACCTGCACATGCTTGCCGGCCTTCAGGCAGGCGATGGTCTGGTCGGCGTGCATCTGCGTGGGTGTGCACAGGATGACGGCGTCGACTTCCTTGAGTGCCAGGCTTTCGTTCAGGTCTGTCGTGACATGGCCGATGTTGTATTTGGCGGCCACTTCCTTTGTCTTGTCGAGGTCGCGGCTGATCAGGGAGATGACCTCAACGCCGTCGATGTTCTTGATGCCGTCCAGATGCTTGATGCCGAAGGCGCCGGCACCTGCCAGTGCTACTTTGATGGTTTTGCTCATTGGTTTTGCCTCAATTATTTTGGAGGATCAGGTTGCCGACCGCCGTGTTGGATGCAGGCACATGATAGAAGCGGTGCTTCACTGTTGGAGGGGGGCCGCCATTCAAGTCGGACATGGCACCGCGCGCTGTCAGCCACATCACCAGCTCAATACCCTCGCTGCCGGCTTCGCGCACATACTTGATGTGCGGCATGGCGGCCTGGGCTTCGGGGTCCTTGATCATCAGGTCCATGAAGTCGCTGTCGAACTCCTTGTTGATCAGGCCGGCACGCGCGCCCTGCAACTGGTGACTCATGCCGCCCGTGCCCCAGATCTGCACGTTGAGGTCCTGGTCGAAAGATTCCACCGCCTTGCGAATGGCCTTGCCCAGGTTCAGGCAACGCTTGCCTGAAGGTACCGGGTATTGCACGACGTTGATGGCCACCGGTATCACCGGGCATGGCCACTCATCAGGCTGGCCGCACATGAGCGTCAGCGGCACGGTCAGGCCGTGGTCCACGTCCATCTTGTTGACGATGGTCAGGTCAAAGTCGTCCTGGATGACCGACTGCACGATGTGCGACGCCAGTTCAGGATGGCCGATAACCTTGGGTACAGGGCGCGGGCCCCAGCCCTCGTCAGCGACTGCGTATTCAGCGGCGCAGCCAACGGCAAATGTAGGGATCATCTCCAGGCTGAAAGCCGTAGCGTGGTCGTTGAAGACCAGGATGATGACGTCGGGCTTGTTGTCTTTCAGCCATTGTTTTGAGTACTCATACCCCTTGAAGACCGGCTGCCAGTAAGGCTCCTTGGTCTTGCCCAGGTCGACGGCCGCGCCGATGGCGGGGACGTGTGAGGTGAAAACGCTTGCGGTAATTTTGGCCATGGTCAGGCTTTCCCTTCAGTTTTCGCTTGATGTCCTGCTTTGCCCTGTGGCTGGTTTTTTGCCTGGGCGGTGCCGTCTTCGCCGATGACACGGTTGCCTTCGATGGACCGACCGCCGCCAATCATCATGTCGCGGTATTCCTCTTCAGTCATGCCGGTCATGCTGCCCGCCATCTGCTGAAAGCTCTTGCCGTGGGTTGAACCCAGCTTGGCCAGAAAGTAGATGTTGCCGCCCAGCGAGATCGCCTTGTTCAGGTCTTGCGTGAGCACGGCCTGTTTCTGGTCTTCGGTCATGGGCCATTCATCGACATAGGCGCGTTCATTGGCCTTGAAGCGTTCACGGTTTTCGGGCTTCATCAGCGACATGCAGAACTGGTTCAGCCAGTAGCCGGCACGGGACTGGTCCATGTCGAACATGGTGGTGCCGGGCACATCGAGGTAGGGTTTTTCAAGTGGCATAGAGACTCCTGTATAGCCGCCTCAAGGGAGGCGAACGCCCCCTCAGGGGGCAGCGAATGAATATGAGCGTGGGGGCCGCATGTCTAGCTCCAGTACAGACGGGTCGGGTTGTCCACCAGCAGCTTTTTTTGCAATTCTGGCGTGGTCGCGATGTGCGGAATAAAGTCCACCAGCAAGCCGTCATCGGGCATGTGGTCTTTCAGGTTGGGGTGCGGCCAGTCGGTGCCCCACAGCACGCGGTCAGGAAATTCCTCAACCAGCTTTTTCGCAAAGGGAAGCACATCGCGGTAGGCATTCTGCTCGCCATTGAGCGCCGGCGGGCCGCTTACTGTGAGGCGTTCCGGGCAGGTCACCTTGCTCCACACATTCGGGTGCTGGCGCATGAACTTCACGAACAGTTCGAACTCGGGTCCGTCCACCGGCTTGGTCACATCGGGCCTGCCCATGTGGTCCACCACCACCGTCGTCGGCAGCGCGGTGAAGAAGTCCCACAGCTCCGGCAGGTCCACCGCTTCAAAATAAATCACCACATGCCAGCCCAGCGGCTTGATGCGGTTGGCAATCTCCAGCAACTCATCCTTGGGCGTGAAGTCCACCAGGCGCTTGACGAAGTTGAAACGCACACCGCGCACACCGGCAGCATGCAGGTCCTGAAGCTCCTGGTCGCTCACCGTGCGTTTGACGGTAGCAATGCCACGCGCCCTGCCCCCGGCAGCGTTAAGTGCATCGACCATGGCGCGGTTGTCTGCGCCGTTGCAGGTCGCCTGCACGATCACGTTCTTGTCGAAGCCAAGGTGATCGCGCAGCGCAAACAACTGCTGCTTGGACGCATCGCAGGGTGTGTACTTGCGCTCAGGCGCGTAGGGGAATTCTTCGCCCGGGCCAAAGACATGGCAATGTGCATCGACAGCGCCTGCTGGCAATTTGAATTTTGGTTTGCTGGGGCCGGTGTACCAGTCCAGCCAGCCGGGCGTCTTGGTATAGCCGCCGCTTGTGGGTTTGTCGTTTTTGTCAGTCATTTTTTCCAGCAATCACTTTCACTTGTAAATTTCTTTACCAGTAACACCGTGGAACCGGCTTTGCCGGGCCACAGGTGTTGCCCCCTGGGGGGAGGCGCCGCAGGCGCTTCGGGGGGTAACCAATTTTTAGTCGATGTATTTCAAGCCAGCCTTGGCCAGCGGTTCACGCATGTTGTACATGTCCAGGCCCAGCACACCGGCAGCGAGCTTTTTGCGCTTTTCGCCTTCGTTGGCTTCGCGGGCCTCGGCGGCGTCGGCAACCTTCTGCGCCCACTCTGCAGGCACAACGACAACACCATCATCATCTGCCACGATGGCATCGCCAGCGTTGACATTGACGCCCGCACACACCACGGGGATATTCACCGAACCCAGCGTTGCCTTGATGGTGCCCTTGGCGCTGATGCCCTTGCTCCAGACCGGGAAGCCCATGGAGGTCAGCTCCTTTACGTCGCGAACACCGGCATCAATGACCAGAGCCTTCGCACCGCGCGCCATGAACGACGTGGCCAGCAAATCACCGAAAAAACCGTCGCAGTTGTCTGCCGTGATGGCGGCGACCACGATGTCACCAGGCTGAATCATCTCTGCAGCCACATGCATCATCCAGTTGTCGCCGGGGTGCAGCAACACAGTCACCGCAGTACCCGAAACCAGCGCACCAGCGTAGATGGGCCGCATATAGGGTTTCATCAGGCCGACGCGGCCCATGGCCTCATGCACGGTGGCCGACCCAAAGCGGCCCAGTTTCTCGACCGCTGCCTTGTCGGCGCGGGTGATGTTGCGTTTGACGATGCCCAGTTCTGTCATTTTTTCTTTCCTGTTTTTGCGGGATGTGGAAGGACTCAGCGGCCCCCGGCCTTCAACTGCGCATCGAGGCGCGGGAAGACACGGCGCACATTGCCTTCGTAAATCTGGTGGCGATCATCGGCACTGAGGATTTTTGACGCCTCGATGTAGCGCTTGGTGTCGTCGAAATAGTTGCCGGTCTCAGGGTCTATGCCGCGCACCGCACCAATCATCTCCGAGGCAAACAGAACGTTCTTCACCGGGATCACCGTGTTCAGCAAATCAATGCCGGGCTGGTGATAGACGCAGGTGTCAAAGAAGATGTTGTTGAGCAGGTGGTCCTGCAGCAGCGGCTTTTTCAGCTCCTGCGCCAGGCCACGGAAACGGCCCCAGTGGTAAGGCACGGCACCGCCGCCATGTGGAATCAGAAACTTCAGTGTCGGGAAATCCTTGAACAGGTCGCTGGTCAGGCACTGCATGAAGGCCGTGGTGTCGGCATTGAGGTAATGCGCGCCTGTGGTGTGGAAGGCGTGGTTGCAGCTGGTCGAGACGTGGATCATCGCCGGGATGTCGTACTCGACCATCTTTCGTAAATCGGGTACCAGTGGCGGTCTGACAGCGGTGGTGAAGTCCAGTGGCCGCCCGATGGATCCGGGTTGAGGTTGATACCGACGTTGCCGTACTGCTCGACGCACTTCACCAGCTCGGGTACGCAGGTCCTGGGGTCCACGCCGGGTGATTGCGGCAGCATGGCGACGGGCACAAAGTTCTCGGGGAACAGCTGGCTGACGCGGTAGCACAGCTCATTGCAGATGGCGGCCCAGGTCGACGAGACATGGAAGTCGCCGATGTGGTGGGCCATGAAGCTCGCGCGCGGGCTGAACAGCGTGATGTCGCTGCCGCGCTCTTTCATCAGTTTGAGCTGGTTGGTCTCAATCGACTCGCGCAGCTCGTCGTCACTGATTTTCAGGTCGCTGGCTTTGGGCATGACGGATGGGTCCTTGATGCCGGCAATCTGCTGGTTACGCCAGGTCTCCAGCGCCTTGGGCGCGGTGGTGTAGTGGCCGTGGCAATCGATGATCAGTGACATGGGTGCTCCTCTATTTGAATGATGTGTGGACAGCTCAGGCCGCAGCCATGCCGTGTTTGGTCTTGATGGGCGCAGCATCGGGCGATGCCATGAAAGCAAACAGCTGGCTGACCGGCTCACCTTGTGCGGACACGGTGCAGACAGCCGCTGAAAAAATGGTGGTGATGCCGACAGGTTCAGGCATGGTGCCGAGAAGGTCAATGCCCTCCAAGTGCATGAGTTCGCTGAACTGCTGAAAGCCCAGTGCGACCTCGCCGCGCGCCACCAGCGTGCCTACAGGTACGCCGGGCGGTGCCTGCACGATGCGCGGCTTGATGGCATCAAGAATGCCCCACTTTTCAAACAGCTTGACGAGCGCGGTTCCGCTCGGACCGGTCGAATAGCCAATGGTGGGCGCGGCCTCAATGGCACTGCGCAATGCAGCCTCTGTACTGATGTCGGGTCTGGCGGCACCCGCCTTCACGGCAATGGCAACACTCGATCGCACCAGGTCAACACGGCTGCCTGCAAGCGCCTGCCCACTGGCGATCAATTTATCGATGGCGTCCGACGCCAGCACCACGCCGTCAAAAGCCTCACCGGCCTGAACACGTTTGGCGGCGTCCACGCCACCCACCGATTCGATGTTCACTTCCACGCCTGACGACGTCTGCCAGGCGGTCGCAAGTTCTGCAAGCACCTGGCGTGTGGCCATGGACGAAATCAGTTTCAGCATCAGGGTCTCCGGCATTCTGGTTATTGGCTCGTGAAATCTTTGATGGCCTGGATGGTGGGTTCGGGCTTTTCCATCAGCACCATGTGGCCGGCGTCTTCAATCACCGCCAGGCTGGCATGCGGTGCCAGCGCCTGGATGGCCTGGTGCTGTGCCACATCGGCCCAGGCATCCTGTCTGCCGCACAGCACCATGCACGGCGCCTTCAGGCCCACCAGCACCGGGCTGGCATCGGGCCGCGACAGCAAGGCACTTTGCTGCCGGGCAAAACGCGCGGCGGTTTTACGCTCGAACATGGTGATGATGGCCTCGATCAGCGCGGCGTCTCCCAGGCGGGCGGGGTGCACCATGCCCTTGACCCACTCGGCGGCCATGGCCCGGACACCGTCTTTTTCGGCAATCGCCAGCAGCGCCAGGCGGCCGGCTTTTTCAGCTTCGCCCTTCTCGCCCGGAGCACGCGCCAGATAACCGGTGTCCATCACGATGAGCTTTTGAATGCGTTCAGGCGCCAGGCGCACGACTTCGAGCGCGACGCGGCCGCCCATGGAATGGCCGGCAAGGGAAAAAACAGGGGGCGCCACAGCCAGCGCAGCCTGGGCCATGGCAGTGATGGTGTCGGCATCGCCGTAATCGACCACCTGACACTGCACGCCCGGGAGCTGTGAATCCAGCAGGGGCTGCCAGAAGGCATGGTCACACATCAGGCCCGGGAGGAGCAGCAGGGCGCGGTCAGAAGACACGGAAAGATTGTTTGTCACCCCGCGATTTTGAATGCGTAGGCAACTAATGAAAAGCCGCTGCAACAGCTACCAGTTAGAACAAATGCGTATATCTTTCAAAATGTTATGCCGATAAACTAGCTGTATGGATCTCAAGCAACTCGAGTATTTCGTACGCGTCGCCGAGCTGGGCAGCTTTACCCGCGCGTCCATCGCGCTCGACATCGCCCAGCCCGCGCTGAGCCGCCAGATACGCCTGCTGGAGGTCGAACTGCACCAGAGCCTGCTGACCCGCAATGGCCGGGGCGCGCTGCCGACGGAAGCCGGCAACCTGCTGCTCAAGCATGGGCGCGGCATATTGCACCAGGTTGATGTGGCGCGAGAAGAGCTGGGTGCCGTGCGTGGCGCGCTGGCGGGCCGTGTCTCCATAGGCCTGCCGCCCAGCCTGTCGCGGCTGATCACCGTGCCACTGACACGCGCCTTCAGGCAGCAACTGCCTCAGGCGCACCTCACGCTGACCGAAGGCTTTTCAGTGGTGATGTACGAAGGCCTGCGCGTCGGCAACCTCGACATGGCCGTGCTCTACAACCCCGAGCACTCGCCCGAAGTCGAGATGACCACACTGCATTCCGAAGAACTGGTGCTGATCTCGAAGAGGGAAGAACCTGACGCTGCAAGCCCCGCCAGAAAGCCGGCAAAAAATGTACCCCGCACACGTGAACCCATCAGCCTGGCGCAGGTCGCTGCCCTACCCCTGATATTGCCCAGCCGGCCAAATGCCTTCCGCATCCTGATAGAGGGCGAGATGGTGGTCATAGGCCGCAAGCCGCAGATTTCGCTGGAGGTTGACGGCCTCAACGCCATCCTCAGCCTGGTGAAAGAGGGCATGGGCCATGCCGTGCTGCCCAGCTACACACTCAGCAACTATGACGACACCGACCTGTTCACGCTGCGCAGCATTCATTCACCCCGCATCATGAGCCAGCTCATGCTGGTGCGCTCTGCCCGCCGCCCGAGCACCGAGACACAGAAGAAGGCGGTTGAAGTCGTGCAGACCGTGCTGGCCGAGGCGATGAAGCCGTATTCCTGAGTCCTTTCGCGCACCGGCGGCTATTTCAACCACGCATTTACCCATAGCTGATATAGCAAAACTGTTCTGGCCTTTTACCCGCAGCGCCGGGCACACTTCGCCTCTCACAGAAGGAACAACAACATGAGACTGCGCAAGAGAATCGCGCTCCGTGCCACCAGAGCGCTGCTCGTGGCGGGCGGCCTGCTCGCCAGTGGCCTTGCAAACGCGCAAACGGCAGCCTGGCCATCCAGGCCCATACACATCGTCGTGCCCTTCACACCCGGCGGCAGCACCGACATCCTCGCGCGTTCCATTGGACAGGAGTTGACCAAAGCCTGGGGCCAGGCCGTCATCATCGACAACATTCCAGGTGCCGGCGGCAGCGTGGGTGCCGACAAGGTGGCCAAAGCCCCAGCCGACGGCTACACGCTGCTGATGGGCCACATCGGTACGCTGGGCGTGAACCCCTCGCTCTACCCCAACCTGCCCTATGACGCCGTCAAGAGTTTTGCGCCTGTCGCCTGGGTCGCACGCGTGCCCAACGTGCTGGTGGTGCACCCCTCGGTGCCTGCAATGTCGGTGAAAGAACTCGTCGCCTATGCGAAGGCCAACCCCGGCAAGCTCAATTACGGTTCGGGCGGCAACGGCAGCGCGGCCAACCTCGCAACGGAATACTTCAAGCTGCAGACCGGCGCGTCCATCGTGCACATTCCCTACCGCGGCACGGCGCCTGCGGTCACCGACCTGATGGGCGGGCAGATACAGGTGCTGTTCACCGGTGCGCCTGCCGTGCTGGGGCAGATCAAAAACAGGCAGTTGCGCGCGCTGGCCGTGTCGTCACCCAAACGCCTCGATGCCCTGCCCGACCTGCCCACCGTGGCCGAGCTGGGCTACAAAGACTTTGAAGCAGACCAGTGGTATGGCATCGTCGCGCCCGCAGGCACGCCGCGTGACATCGTCATGAAACTCAATGCGCAGATCAACCAGTCACTGGGAACTGCCGAACTCAAGACGCGCATGACCAGCGAAGGCGCCATCGCCACACCGACCACGCCTGAAGTGTTTGGCCAGCTTATCGTGCGCGAAATCGCGCGCTGGAAGCCGGTCATCCAGTCAGGCCGGGTCAGGGCGGACTGACCCGCCGCAGGCACTGGCAGGGCAAACCAGCAGAGCTGACCCGGGCAAACGGGACTAAAGTCGCTTGCCCTTTTCTATTTCAACCATAACAAACGGAGACAAGACATGCAAACTTCCTACAGGATCAAATCACTGATTGGCGGGCTGGCCATTGCGGCGGCCAGCTTTGTATCGGCACAGCAGACCGTGCCCATCTTCGGGCTGGTCGAGCTCAGCGGCACGGGCGCTACCTCTGGCAGCAATTTCGACAACGGCGTGAAGCTGGCCGTGAAAGAAATCAACGCGTCCGGCGGCATTCTTGGCCGCCGCGTCAACTATGTCTCGATGGACACGCAATCGAACCCCGGCGTGGCGAAGGCGATGGCGCAAAAAGCCATTGACCAGGGCGCTTATGTTGTCATGGGCCCGGTGTTCTCGGGCTCCATCATGGTCAGCATGGCCGAAACCAAACGCGCCGAAATACCCAACTTTACGGGCGGTGAGGCTGCGGCGATCACGCAGCAGGGCAACCCCTATGTCTTTCGCACCTCGTTCACGCAATCGACGGCCATGCCCAAGATTGCCAACTACATCCGCGACACCGTCAAGGCCAAAAGCGTGGATGTGATCTACGTCAACAACGATTTCGGCAAGGGCGGCCTGGACCTGATCAGGAAAGAACTCGAGTCGCGCGGCATCAAGGTGCCCAACAGTATCTCGACCGAACCCGGCCAGGTTGATTTCAGCGCTGCCGTGCTGAAGGCCAAACAATCCGGCAGCGATGCCGTGTTTGTCTACAGCAATGAAGAAGAATCTGCACGCGCGCTGCGCGAGTTCCGCAAGCAGGGCTACACCAAACCGCTGATCGGCGAGACGGTGCTGACCAGCCAGAAGGTCATCGAGCTTGCCGGTGAAGCTGCCAACGGCGCAGTCGCCCACGTCGGCCTGACGGCGGATGCGTCGCAGCCGCTGATCAAGAAATTCAGCGATGCGTTTGTCGCCGAATACAAGGTCAAGTCCGACCACAATGGCCTCAAGGGCTACAGCGGCATGTACATCGTCAAGGCCGTGACCGAGAAGATGGGCAAGTTCGACCCCAAGGCCTTTGCAGCCGCCATGAAGGGTGTGTCCCTGACTACCAAAGATTACCCCGGCATACTGCTGGACGTGAGTTTTGACGCCAACGGCGACCTGGACCGCGAAAGCTACATGACCAGGGTCGAAAATGGCAAGCAGGTGGTGAGCGCCATACTGCCGGCCGTCGGCAAGAAATAACGATTTCCGGAATTCAACAGCAAAGCAAAAGGACATCCGTTTCAATGAGTTCTCAACCCTTCGGCCTGGCCGGCATCATGGGCTGGCCCGTGGCGCATTCGCGTTCACCCATCATCCACAACCACTGGATCAAAAAGTACGGCCTGAACGGCGCCTATGTGCAGTTGCCGGTGGTGCCGGGCAAACTCGCGCAGGCCGTGCCCGGGCTGGCTGCGCTGGGGTTCAAAGGCTGCAACATCACGATCCCGCACAAGGTTGAGGCGCTGCAACTGGTTGATGAAGTCGACGTGATGGCCAAACGCATGGGCGCGATGAACACCATCGTGGTCCAGGCCGATGGCTCATTGAAGGGGTTCAACAACGACGGTTTCGGTTATATCCAGAGCCTCATCGATGCCCAGCCCGACTGGCGGGCCGACGCGGGCCCCATCACCGTGCTGGGCGCGGGCGGCGCAGCGCGCGCCGTGGTGCTCAGCCTGGCCGACCGTGGCGCGAAGGAGATCCGCCTGCTGAACCGCACCCTCGACAAGGCTGAAGCGCTGGCCAAAGAGTTCGGTTCGCCGGTCAAGGCATTGCCGTGGGAAGATCGTCACGCCGCGCTCGCCGATGTGGCGCTGCTGGTCAACACCACCAGTCAGGGCATGCACGGCCAGCCCGACCTCGACCTGAAGCTTGATGCGCTGCCGAAGCACGCGCTTGTCTCCGATGTAATTTACGTGCCGCTGGAAACCCCGCTGCTGCTGGCAGCCCGCCAGCGCGGCAACCCGACCGTGAATGGCCTGGGAATGCTGCTCAACCAGGCCCGGCCGGCCTTCCATGCCTGGTTTGGCGTTATGCCCGAGATCACCGACGAGCTCAAGCAGGCGCTGATCGCCACCTTCTAGGAGTCAACAATGCACCGACAACTGATTGCCGTACTCGCGGTTATTGCACTGGCCTGGTTACAGGGCGCTCAGGCCCAGACCCACTACAAATGCAAGAACTCCGCCGGGAAAATCGAGTTCTCCGACGTCCCCTGCAGCGCTGACCTTTCACAGGGGAGAGTCAGGACACAAGCCAATTCCCTCGACTCCTCCGGCAACCGGGAACTCATACTGCGTCAGGAAAACGAACGCCTGAAAGAACAGCTCAGGGAGCAGGAAAAAGCGGCGACCTCTGTTGCGCCACAGCGTACTCAAGCCGATTTGCAGGCTGAGCGCATTGATCAGTTTGCATGCGAAAAAGCCAAACGCGACTATGAAGTGACCGCCAGTTCAAAATTCAACAGTCCTGAAATCATTGAAGCGAGGCGATCAATGATGTACGGCGTTTGTGGAATGCGGGAGCCAAACAGGTCCACGACAAACATAAACACACGAATAATGGTTCGTTAACCCGGCTTGCATGGACGCATCCCTCTACACGCAGCTCAAGGTAGACACGCACTGCCATGTGCTGGACCCGCAGGGTTTTGCCTACGCTGACGATGTGCCCTACCGCCCCGCCGGGCAGGAAACCGGCAGCGCCGCCTACTTTGAGCAGGTGCTCGATGCCTACGGCGTGCAGCATGCGTTGCTGGTCGGGCCCAACTCGGGCTACGACACCGACAACCGCTGCCTGCTGGCCGCGATTGCAGCCAGCCCCGGGCGCTTCAAGGGCATTGCCGTGGTTGCCAACGATACGCCAGCCTCTTACCTGCAGGAACTGAAGGCGCAGGGCATCGTCGGCATCGCCTTCAACTACGCGCTGCACGGCCTGGACCATTACGCCGGCAACGCAGCGCTGATGGCGCGGCTTGCAGAACTCGGCATGTTTGTGCAGGTGCAGTTCGAGCTGGCGCAGATGAAGGCGCTCAGGCCGCTGCTGCTGGCATCCGGTGCGCAGCTGCTGCTGGACCATTGCGGCCGGCCCGATGTGTCGGCTGGTCTTGCTGGCGACGGGTTTGCGTCGGTGCTGCAACTGGCTGACAGCGGCCGGGCCACCGTCAAGCTATCGGGCTTTTCGAAGTTCAGCGCCCTGCCTTTCCCCTTCGACGACACCCTACCCTATGTGCAGACGCTGCTGGCCGCATTCGGCCCCGGGCACTGCATCTGGGCATCGGACTGGCCCTTTCTGAAAGCGCCCTGCCGGCTCGACTACGCCCCGCTGCTGCAGCTGTTTGGGCGCCAGGTGCCTGACGCCGCTGACCGGCAGAACATCCTCTGGGACACACCGCGCCGCCTCTTCGGCTTTGCCTGATGCCTGCCTGGCGATGAACTTGCTATCTATTCGGTAGCTGCTCACGCACGTATCTATTGGTCTGCAGCCGTTTTCGTGCCAAAAAATGGCTCCTTTTTGCCTGTTTTTTCAGGGTTTTGAGCGCCGCCCGCCTGCCCGCTTGTAAAAATTGACATCTGCGTTAATAATTTAACTTCTACGGCAAATTTTTAACGTACACCGCAAAAAGGCAAAAAATGCAGTCACTCCAGGAAATCGGCACCGCAGTTGCACTTCACCGCAGGTCTCTGGGTTTGCGTCAGGGCGAGGTCGCGGCCAAGGCCGGCATCGCCAGCCAGACCCTGTCGCGCTTCGAACGCGGCCATGTCGAGGAATTCGGCACCCGCAAGCTGTTGGCTGTGCTGGCAGTGCTGGGCATGGGGCTGGACATCATCGACGGTAGCGGCGACGCGGACGCGCTGTAAAGAAGGGAGGCCTCAACCGGGCCGCATGTGAGGGCCAGACTTGCCGCACCCATGCCGCCTCCCCTTCACCTTCAGCGTATTACTGCTACTCCTGTGACCCCAGGATGGCTTTCACCTCGAGGTACTCCTCGAACCCGAAGACGCCGAACTCGCGCCCGTTGCCCGACTGCTTGTAGCCGCCGAAAGGCAGGCTGCGGTCGAAAGTCGCGCCGTTGATGTACACGCGCCCTGCCCTGATGCGGTTCGCCACCTTGCGGGCATGTTTGACGTCCTTCGACTGCACAAACCCGGCCAGCCCGAACAGCGTGTCGTTGGCAATCGACACCGCCTCGTCTTCCGTGTCGTAGCTCATGATGGACAACACCGGGCCGAAAACTTCCTCGCGCGCAATGCGCATGTCGCGCGTCACATCGCCGAACACCGTGGGCCGCACGTAGTAACCGCCGTCGACATGCTCGGGCCGGCCGGTGCCGCCCGCCACCAGCGTCGCGCCTTCGTCAACACCGGCCTGTATCAGGCCCTGCACCTTGTCGAACTGCGCCTGGCTGACCAGCGGCCCCATGGTGGATGCCGGGTCCAGCGGGTCGCCGAGGCGTATGGCGGCCACGGCTTCGCGCGCGGCGGCGAAAGCCTCATCGCGTTTTGCACGCGGCACCAGCATGCGCGTTGGCGACTGGCAGTTCTGCCCGGCGTTGGTGTAGCAGGAATGCACCCCCGCGATGACGGCGGCTTTCAGGTCGGCATCGTCCAGGATGATGTTGGCGGATTTGCCCCCCAGCTCCTGCGCCACGCGCTTGACAGTGTCTGCCGCCAGCTTGGCGACCTTGATGCCGGCACTGGTCGAGCCGGTGAAAGACACCAGATCGATCTCGGGGTGGCTGGCAATCGCCTCGCCCACCGTGGGGCCGTCACCGTTGACCAGGTTGAAGACGCCTGCCGGCACGCCCGCGTCGTGGATGATCTCTGCCAGCAGCATGGCGCTGAGCGGCGCGATCTCGCTGGGTTTGAGCACCACGGTGCAGCCCGTGGCCAGCGCCGGCGCCACCTTGGACGCCACCTGGTTCAACGGCCAGTTCCACGGCGTGATGAGGCCGCAGACGCCTATGGGTTCACGGCGCACGATGCCGTTGCCCATCTTTTCCTCGAAGGGGTAAGTGGCCAGCACGCGTGCCGCCTCCTCGAAATGAAACAGCGCCACCGTCGCCTGGCGCTCGGTCGCAAAGGTGATGGGCGAGCCCATCTCCAGCGTCATCATGCGGGCCAGTTCGGGCAGGCGCGCCCTGAAGCCGGCGATGATTTTGTGCAGGTAGCCCAGCCGCTCTTCGACGCTGCTCTCGCAGTAGCTGTCGAAAGCACGGCGTGCGGCTTTGGCGGCCTTGTCGACGTCTTCGCGCGAACCCAGGCTGATCTGCGCAAAGGTCTGCTCGGTCGCCGGGTTGGTGATGCCCAGCGTCGAAGGGACGGCCGGGTCCACCCAGGCGCCGTCGATGTAAAACTTCAACTTGTCCATTGCTTCCCTTCTTCTTTTCTCTTGGGTTTGGGCAGGGTTACTCGACCGAAATCCTGGCCGACTCGACGACCTGCTTCCACTTCCTGGCCTCGGTGGCCATCAGCGCGCTGAGCTGGGCCGGTGTGCCTGCCAGCGACGCCATGCCCAGCGAAGCCAGTTTGGCCTTGCCTTCAGGTGAATTGGTGTACTTGTTGATTTCGTCGTTGAGCGAGGTGACGATGGATTTCGGTAGCCCGGCCGGACCCACCATGGCGCTCCAGACAGTGGCCTCCAGTTTCACGCCCTGCTCATTGGCCGTGGGCACGTTGGGCAAACCGGCAAAGCGGTTTTTGGACGTCACTGCCAGCGCCCTCAGCTTGCCCGCCTGAACGTTGGGGAGGAGCGAGGTCACCGGCGCCGACACGCCGCTGGTCGAACCGGCAATCGCATCCGTCATGGCCGGCGCATCGCCCTTGTACGGGATGGACAGCAGCCGCGCACCGGAATTGATACGCATGTATTCAATGCCAAGGTGGCCGATGGTGCCGTTGCCGGGGTGTGCAAACGAGAGCACGTTGGTGCCGGTCTTGCTCAAGGCCACCAGTTCGCCCAGGCTGGTCGCCTTGACCGCCGGATTGACGGCAATCAGCAGCGGAATTTCGCCGACGAGGGCGATGGGCGTCAGGTCCTTCTCGGCATCGAAGGGCATGGGTTTGTAGAGCGACTTGTTGTTGGCCAGCGGCCCGGATGTGCCCAGGCCCAGCGTGTAGCCGTCAGGCGCGGCCCTGGCCACAAAGGTCACGCCGATATTGCCGCCGGCACCGGGCCGGTTCTCGACGATGAATTGCTGGCCGTAGCGGGCGCTCAGGTGCTGCGCGAGTTGGCGCGCAACAAGGTCGGAGCTGCCGCCGGGCGCAAAGGCGGCAATGATGCGGACGGGCTTGTTGGGCCAGTCGCTTTGCGCATGGGCGGCGCCCTGCAACGCCAGTAAAACGCTTGCGGCACAGGCCAGCGCGCGGGGAATTGCGGCGATTTTCATCGTTGTCTCCAGTAGTTATGACCGAAGTGTCCCTACAAACGATGAAAGCCAACAACTGAAAATTTTCAGCTTTTCGCTGGACGAAATTTAAAATCGGCGGCTAACCCAGGTCGATAGCGGCGACTGTTCTGCCAGGCATGACGGCGAGGACGGTGGCAGGAAATCGCCACCTCAACAAGAGCGGTCCTGTCAGCGCGTCAAGGTTTCGAGAGGTACACGAACAGGCCGTCAATGGCCTGCTTCTGCTCTTCGCGTAACGGGTGCGCCAGCACCTTCGCCACGTCCAGCCCGTTGGCGGCCGCCAGCTTGCGCAGGTAGCCTTCCGAGTGGGCGTACCGCTGGCCCGGCGTGAGGAAGTAGTCCACCCCGTCATCCGCCCGCTCGACTGAAAAGCAGAACAGGCCACCAGGCTCCAGCACACGCTGCACACCGGCAAACACGGCCTCCAGCGCGCCGATGTAGATGAACACATCGGCAGACAACACCAGGTCATAGCGCTGGTCCGTGCCCTGCAGGAAACCCGTCACATCCGCCTGCAGGAGGCTGCTGTACACACCCAGCTCGCCTGCCCGCGCAATCATTTTTGACGACAGGTCCACGCCATCCACACGGTCTGCAAAAGCTTTGACCAGCGGGCCGCAGAGCCCCGTGCCGCAACCCAGGTCAAGCGCGGCGCGATAGTGTTTTTTGCCAACATCCTGCACATGCCCGGCCAGCACGCTGTGCGCCTTGTAGCCCAGCACATTGACCAGGTGCGTGTCGAACAGCCCCGCATAGTCGTCGAAGAGCGCCTCGACATATTGCGGCGGCGCAGTGACCGGTGCGCCTTCACCCGTCAGTGATGCGAGAAAGTAGCCGTTGAGGGCCGCGTCACCGCCCAGCGCAATGGCCTTGCGGAAAGACGCAGCGGCATCGTCACGGTAGCCCAGGTCCTTGAGGATGGCGGCGCGCTGGCTCCAGGCCCGATGCATTTTGGGGTCGATCTCAAGCAGGGTGTCAAACGCCCGCAGCGCATCTTCAAGCCGCTCCAGCCGATGCAGGGCTTCGGCACGAATGGCCCAGCCGTCGGTGTTGTGCGGCTCTCGCGCGACCAGCCGGGCGCTTGCGGCCAGCGATTCGGCATGGCGGCCCATGCGGTTGAGCAACACGCTGCGCTCGTACAGGGCGGGCACGCTGTCGGGCTTCAGGGCCAGCGCGCTGTCGAGGCTGGCGAGCGCATCGTCATGGCGGCCCAATGCCACAAGTGCCTCGGCACGGTGCAGCCACGCATCGAGATACGCAGAATCAGCAGCTATGGCCTGTTCCAGCAGCGCCAATGCCGCCTGGGGCTCACCCAGCTTGAGCAGCGTGGCCGCCAGGTTGCCAAGCGTCGAGACACGGCCCGGAACAAGCGCCAGCGCTTCTTCAAAACTGTTGCGCGCGTCAACAAACCGCCCTGCTTCGTGATGCGCTATGCCCGTGAGAAAAGCACGTTTGGCTTCTTCAAAATTTTGTGGGGTGCTGCTCATGGGGACTGTTTATACATGCTGATGCCGCAGCCATAAAAAAGCCCGCCGCAATGAAGCAGGCGGGCTTTTCCGCGTGAGCGGGGAAAGCTTACTCGGCCTGGATGCCGAACTCCTTGATGACCTTGGCGTAGCGGTTGTGGTCAAACGCATTGAGCTTGCCCAGCGTGGCAGGGTCGCCGCCCACAGGCACCAGGGCCAGGGTGACCATCTTGGCCTGCACGTCAGACATCTTGAGAATGTCGTTCATGTTGGCGTTGAGCGTGCGCACCACATCCGCAGGCATGCCCTTGGGGCCCATCAGGCCTTGCCATGCACCGACGTTCACGTCAGCGACACCGGCTTCAGCCAGCGTGGGCACATTGGGCTGCAATGGCGAACGCTTGGGGTCGGCCACTGCAATGTTGAGCAGCTTGCCGGAGGTGATGTGCGGCAGGACCGGGCCGAGCGTGGTCCAGAACATGGGCACATGGCCACCGACCAGGTCGACCACTGCAGGGCCGCTGCCACGGTATGGCACCTGTGCAATCTTCACGGCTGCAGCCTTGTTGAAGGTCTCGCCCAGGATGTGCATGGGTGAACCGCTGCCCGGGCTGGCATAACCCTTGACCTTGCCGGCCTTCGCAGCATCGACGAGTTGTTTGACGCTGGTGATGCCGGTGTCCTTGTTGACAACCAGGAACAGCGACTGGCTGCCCGCCTGGATGATGGGCGTGAAGTCGTTGAGCACGTCGTAGGCTGCGCCGGAGCCGGACTTCAGCACCAGCGTGGCAATCGAGATGGTGTTGGGCGTGAACAGCAGCGTGTAGCCGTCTGCAGGGGCCTTGGCCACAAAGGCATTGCCGATGGTGCCGCTGGCGCCGGGCTTGTTGTCAACCACAACCGGAACGCCAAGTTTGGTCGAGAGCTTTTCAGCATAAAGGCGGGCCAGCGCGTCGGTGTCGCCGCCGGGCGGATAAGACACGACGATGGTGATGGGCTTGCTGGGGTACAGCTGTGCCATGGCCGGAGCCGGGGCAAAGGTGGCGGTGATGGCGGCCATCACACCCAGAAGGGTGAGGGCACGGCGGGCTTTTTGCATGAAGACTCCTTGGAAAGTGGAAACAACTGACAGGTTAAAAAAGAACGAAAGCGACAACAACGGAAGATTTATACAAAGTTATTTGCTGGCAGCGTCAACCATCGCATAGGCAACGATCTCAATTTTCATGCCAGGCACGACCAGCGCAACACCTGCGCTTGAGCGGTTGGGGTAAGGCGCGGTGAAAAACTCGCGGTAAATGCTGTCGATTACCGGCATGTCGGCCACGTCGGTCATGTAGATCAGCACCTGCGCCACATCGGCCAGCGTGCCGCCTGCGGCCTCGATTGCCATCTTCAGGTTGGCCAATGTCAGGCGTGTCTGGTCTTCAATCGAGCCGGTATCAATCGTGCCGTCCTTGCGTACCGGGCCATGCGCGGTGAACAGCATGCCGGCAGATTTAACAGCCCATGAAAAAGGCTGTTTCAATGGCGGCAAGCCGATGTCTATGACTTCTTTCATCAGGCGGTTTCCAGCTTTGCAGAGGTTTGCGTTTCACCAGTGAATTCGGCGAGTTTGGCGTACCACGGATGGTGCGCATCACGCAGCGATGTGTGCGCGGCGAAGTGGTCCTGCCCCGCCATGATGCGCAACTCAACAGGCGCGTTTTGAAGTTTGAGCAGCGCCTGGATTCGCAGGTTCGATTTCTGCACGCGCTCGCTGTCGTGCTCGCCGTGGCTCAAATAAAACGGCACGCTGTTGCCCGCAGTCCAGCAGATCGGGCTCATCACCGCATCGAGTGAGGCATCTTTCAGCACCATGCTGTACACACGCTCTTCAAGGCTGCCAGTCGCGGGTGCGGGGTGGTACAGATCCATGATGGCGCTGATGGGCAGGCATCCCCTCACGGCTGATTGCGGCACGCCAAAACGTGCGCGGTCTACCGGCCGCAGCGCCACCAGCGATGCGAGATGCGCGCCTGCGGAATGCCCGCCAAGGTACAGCCGCGACGGATCGCCGCCCTGCCGGTGTATGTATTGAAAGACATGGCCCAGCATGTCCAGGCTGTCGTCAAAGGCCGCAGGCAGTTTCGCCTCGCCCACCAGCCGGTAAGACGGCGACACCAGCACGCAGCCCATGGCCGTGATGTGTTTTGCCATGAAGGCGTTGTAGTCACGATAGCCGTTGGTCCAGCCGCCACCGTGCCAGAAGACGACGACTGGCGCGTTTTCTGCATTCTTGGGGCTGTAGACGTCGTAACGATGAAGGCGGTGCGTGCCGTAGGCGATGTCCTTGTGAACATCCATAGCTTCAAACGGTTCGCGGGCCCAGCCCATTACCTCGCAGGCGTAGTCTTCAGCCGCCTTGAACGGCATGGGTATCTGGCCATCGGGGTTGGCCTCGTCATAAGTCAACATATGAGCGGATGTTATGAATATAAATTTTTAACGTCAATATAAATTTTGAAAATTCCGTAGAATTCGCCCAAGATGCCTGAATCCGTTTCACCAGTGAAAGACAAGACTCTCGCGGACCGCGCCCTGCGGCTTTTGCGCGACGACATACTGGCAGTGAGGCTGGTGCCGGACGAGCGCCTGCGCATCGCCGAACTGCAAAAACGGTATGACCTGGGCATCAGCCCGCTGCGCGAAGCGCTGCTGCGTTTGATCAGCGAAGGCCTGGTGGTGGCCGAAGGCCAGCGCGGTTTTGCGGTGGCTTCTGTCTCGCTCGAAGAACTGCAGGATTTGACCCGCGCACGCATACGCCTCGAAAGCCTGCTGGTCACCGAAGCCATAGCCATGGGCGACGCCGAGTGGGAAGCCGGCGTGGTCGCAGCATTTCACCGCCTGTCGCGCGCCACCCTGCCCGGCGACCACCACGACGAAAAAACCACCATGTACTGGGAAGGCTGCCACCGCGCCTTTCACGACGCGCTGGTGGCGGGCTGCGGCTCACCCTGGCTGCTGCGCATGCACGCCCAGATGGTCGACCACTCGAAGCGCTATCGCCGCATTCGCCTGTTCCATTCGGTACCGGCCACAGAGCTGATACGCACCGTCAACGACGAACACGAGTTGCTCATGAAGGCCATGCTTGCCCGCGACACCCAACGTGCGGTTGAGCTGGTGCACAGCCATCTGAACAACACGGCGACGGCTGTCAGTTCTTTCTGGAAGCCCGGCATCGGCGTGTAGGCGTTAGACCTTTCGTATTGAGGTACGGCTCCCAAGCGAGATGCCCAGAGCGAGAAGTATCAGCATGGCCGCCACTGCGAACGTGATTCGCATACCGTTTGCAACCGCCTCAGGCTGGGCGACGGCGACATCGCCAGTCGCAGCCGCAAATGCGAATACAGCACCCATCACCGATGCGCCCGTGACGAGCCCCAGGTTGCGGGACAAATTGAGCACGCCCGAGATGACGCCGCGCTGGTCGGAGGCTATGTCTTTCATGACTGCCGTGTTGTTGGCCGTCTGGAACAGCGCATAGCCCACAGTGATGACGACGATGGGCACGAGGTAGCCGGGGATGCCCAGCGCCGTTGGCAGCATGAAAAGAACAAAGCAACCCGCAGCCATCGCGGTAAGCCCCGCCACGGTCATGCGTTGCGCACCAAAGCGGTCGGCGATACGGCCTGCGGGCACGCCCGTCAGCGCAACGACACACGGGCCGGCCGCGAGCACAAGCCCCACAACAGCCGCTTCGAGACCAAGGGCGCGCGCGAGATAAAACGGCCCGACCACCAGCGTCGCCATCATCACGGTAGCGACGAGCGTGCTGGTGGCAAGGCTGGCGCTGAGCGCACGGTCGCGGAACATCGCAAGGCGGATCAGGGGTGACGCGGCCTTTGACTCGACGAACACAAACAGGCTGCCACCCACTGCGGCCAACAGCAGCAAAGACAGGTTGGGCAGGCCAAAGCCACTGCGCCCACCGCCGGGGTGAAGCGTCATGGCCAATGCGTACGCAGTGAGCGCTAGGGCCAGCAGCAAGGTGCCAAGCCTGTCGAAGCCCCCAGCTTCTGCCTTGCGTTCCCCCCGATCGGACGGGAGATAGCGGTACGCGAGGACAAACGCCATCATGCCCAGCGGCAGGTTGACGAAAAAGATGGCGCGCCAGCCAAGCCAGGCGATCAGCACCCCCCCCAGCGATGGCCCCAGCGCCGTGCCGACGGCAGACATGGTGCCCAGCAGCCCCATCGCGCTGCCTGTCCTTGCTTTGGGCACTGTCTCGCCGACAAAGGCCATGGTGAGCGCCATCATGATGGCGGCGCCCAGGCCCTGTAGCGCCCGGGCGGCCACCAGCGGCCAGAGTGTGGGCGCCATACCGCAAAGAACCGAGGCCAGCGTGAACAGCGCGATGCCGGCCAGCAGCAGGCGCCGGCGGCCGACGATGTCGCCCAGCCTGCCGGCACTGACGATCAGCGTGGTGATGGCGAGCAGGTAAGCAAGCACGACCCACTGGACCTGCTGAAAGCTGGCGTTGAACACCTGAGCGAGCGTAGGCAGGCCCACATTGGCGATGCTGGTGCCCAGCGATGACAGCAGTACGGACAGCGACAGGCTGGCCAGCGCCCAGCGGATGGCGTGCACTGAGTCCTGAGGGGTGGGAGCAGCCTGATCAGGGCCTGAAATGATTGAGTTGGACATGACTTCCTTTGGTCTTTCGACTCCCGAAATGGAGTTGCCACAAGCGTAAAACTTCGCCAGACAAAGCGGAAGACGCAGTATTTGCAGTTAATCATTGCGTTTGACGCCATGTCATATCAAATTACGCTATCGTCCACCTATGGCCCTACCCGATCTGAACCTGCTGGTTACTCTCGATGTGCTACTGCAGGAAGGCAGCGTTGCAGGCGCTGCCCGCCGCCTGCGCCTCAGCCCGTCCGCGATGAGCCGCGCGCTGGCGCGATTGCGCGAAACAACCGGCGACCCGCTGCTGGTCAGGGCCGGTCGGGGCCTGGTGCCTACGCCGCGGGCGCTTGGGTTGCGCGAACAGGTGAGCCAGCTGGTCGAGCAAAGCGCAGAGGTGCTTCGCCCTGCCGAAAGGCTCAAACTCAAGAAACTCGCCAGAACCTTCACCCTGCGCACCAGCGACGGGTTTGTCGAGAACTTCGGGCCGGAGCTGATTGCCCGCGTTGGCGAGCAAGCGCCGGGCGTGACGCTGCGTTTTGTACAAAAGCTGGACAAGGACAGCGCACCCCTGCGTGACGGCGCGGTAGACCTTGAAACCGGCGTCATCGGTCATGACATGGGGCCTGAGCTGCGCGTTCAGGCCCTGTTCCATGACCGTTTTACAGGCGTGGTGCGTGCCGGCCACCCGCTAAGCCAGGGTGAGATCACACCCGAAAGTTATGCAGCCGGCAGGCACATCTGCGTGTCGCGCCGCGGCAAGGCCAGCGGACCGATAGACGATGCGCTGAAGCAACTGGGCCTGGAACGCAAGGTTGCGACCGTTGTTTCGGGTTTCTCCGCCGCGCTGGCCCTGGCGCGGGCATCCGACCTGATTGCTACGGTGCCTGCAAGGCACACAGGTACGCTGCGCGAAGGCATGTTCAGTTTTGCCCTGCCCGTGGACATGCCGGAAGTTACCGTGTCGATGTTCTGGCACCCCAGGCTGCACGCTGATCTGGCGCACAGCTGGCTGCGCGGGTGCGTGCGGGATGTCTGTGCCGGGTCCGCAACTGAGTTGCTACATATTTAATAGCTGCTCACGCTAGTAAACAAAGGGCTGCAGCCCGAAATAGCACCTGAAAATGGCCCAAAACAGTGTTTCTAAACCCCTTTTGGGAGGTTTGGACCTGCCCAGAATACCGCCCCGGAAGTTAATGCATCACAAATAAAGCATTAAGCACTTAATGCCTCATATGTGATTCATTAACCGGGTTTGGTGAACGATTCAGCCTTTGCGCGCAGCCAGCAGCCTGTCGGCGTATGCCTGCCAGGCGGCGTCCTTGCCGACGCCGTCAAAGACGCCGGCTTTTGCCTGGTCGGCCACCCACTGCTGCTTGTCGGCAATCGAAGCCGTCATGTAAGGCTCAAAACCGGCTTCGCGAACGGTGTTGGCGGACTCGCGCATTTCTTCGGCGCGGCGCTGGCCGTGTTGCACGACCCGCGAGAAAAAGTAGGCGCCGGTTTTTTGCCAGTCCATGTTGGGGAAGCTTTCTTCCAGCGTGGGGATGACATAGTCCTCGACCCCGTAGGCGCGGGCTGTGGCGTAGCTCTCAATCACCAGCGCTTCCATGCCCTTGATCATGACGCTGCGGCACATCTTGATGGCGCTGGCGACGCCCAGCTTTTCGCTGACGGCTTTGGCGTCCATACCCCAGGCAGAGAGCAATATGGCCAGCTCTCCTGCATGTTCACCACCCAGTAAAAGCGGCACCCTGATGCCGTAGGGCGGCACCGAGGTCATGACGCCAGCTTCAACATACCTTGCGCCTGCCGCTTCAATCAATTCGGCGCTGCGCTGCTTGGTGCCCGGCGATGCCGAGTTGAGGTCGAGGTAGACGCTGCCCGGGCGAATGGCTTTGGCGGCCTCTTCGGCCACGGCCAGGCTTTGCGAGGCAGTGACGGCGGCAATAACGAGGTCGCTGGCCTGGCACAGCGCCCGTGACGACATCTGCGCAGTGACGCCCGCCTCTTGGGGATGGGCCAGTTCGGCTGCGGCAGTGTCACCGACAAACTTGCGGTCCCAGGCATGAACGCGTTCAACGCCATCCTTGCCCTGAAGCCCGGAGCAAAAGATCTTGCCGACTTCGCCGTAGCCGATCAGCCCAATGGTCTTGAAGTTCACGGCAAATTCCTGTCGGAGGGTTTACTGCGTCGGGATTTTGGCGGTGGCGATCACACCGGCCCAGCGTTTGGTTTCGCTGGCGAGCAGGTCGGCCAGTTGGGCTGGCGTGCTGGGACTGGCTTCGATGTTGAGGTCGAGCAGGCTCTTTTTCACTTCAGCCGAATTGACTGCAACATTGATTTCCTTGTTCAGGCGATCCAGAACAGCCTTGGGCGTCTTCGACGGTGCCGCCAGCGCGTTCCATGAAGCGACGTTGAAGTTGGCCAGGCCGCTTTGGGCGGCTGTAGGCACGTCTTTCAGCACCACAGATCGCTTGGCACCCATGACCGCCAGTGCATGCACGGCACCGGACTGGATCTGCGGCAGCATGGGGCTCAGGATTTCAACCGCTGCATCAAGCTGGCCACCGCGCAGTGCGGTGATGACAGCTGGCGTGCCGTTGAAAGGCACGACCTGCGCCTGGATGCCGGCGCTGCTCTTGAACAGCTCGGCGGCCAGGTTTTGTGTGCTGCCGATGTTGATGGTGCCGATGTTGAGCTTGCCCGGGTTGGCTTTGGCTGCAGCCAGCAGGTCAGCCAGGGTCTTGTAGGGGGAGTTTTGCGGCACAACTACGGCGATGTCGAAGTAACCCAGGGTGGAGATAGGCGCAAAGTCTTTCAGCGTGTCGAAAGGCAGGCTTTTAAAGAGGCCTGCGCTGACGGCGGTACCGTTGGACATCAGCAGCAGCGTGTGGCCATCAGGCTCAGCCTTGGCGACGGTGTCACCAGCCACCACGCCACCGGCGCCTGGCTTGTTTTCAATGACGACGGCCTGGCCCATGTTCTCGGCCATTTTTTTGGCGACGACACGTGCGGTCAGGTCGGCCACACCACCTGCACCAAAAGGCACAACGATGCGGATAGGCTTGGACGACAGCGGCTGGGCCTGCACGGCTGCGGCGATGCCGAAGGCGGCAACGGCGCCAAAAATGGTGTGCAAGACGGTACGGCGGAGATTAGTTTTCATTGGATGTGATCCTGGTGAGCGCCCGGGAGCGCGAGGATGAAAAAAGCAGCCTGAACTATCGGCGCTGCGGGCGCGCCGTGCAAGCGAAGTAACCCACAACGTGTTATTCAATTTCGCTATATCGCCGCGGGTGTTCCACACATTTTGGTGACACAGCAAACTAGCGGTTCAGGCTTCTGCAGCGATCTGACGCAAGGCCTGCTCAAACACCTCAGCGGGCTGGCCGCCAGAGATGAGGTGCCTGTCGTTGATGATCACCGCAGGCACCGAGTTGATGCCGAGTTGCTGGTAGAACTGCTCACGTTTGCGAACGTCGGCGGCGTATTCGTCAGAGGCCAGGATTTCCTTCGCCCGGGCAACATCCAGGCCCACCTCGCCCGCCACACGCGCCAGCACCTCGTGTGAACCGGGGCTCTGGCCGTCAGTGAAATAGGCCTTGAACAGCGCCTGCTTCAGGGCCTTCTGCTTGTCGGCGCTGACGGTTTCGGCCCAGTGCAGCAGGCGGTGCGCGTCAAAGGTGTTGTAAATACGGCTGCGGCCACCGCCGGGCTCATCCGGGCCGCTGAACTTGAACCCGACCTGCGCGCCGCGCTGGCGGATGTTCTCGCGGTTGGCATTGGCCTGCTCTGCGCTGATGCCGTACTTTTCAGTGATGTGTTCGGTAATGTCCTGGCCTTCGGGCACCATTTTCGGGTTCAGCTCGAAGGGCTGGAAGTGCATGTTGACGGCAATGTCGCCTTCAACCTTTGCCAGTGCCTGGTCAAGTGAGGCCAGGCCGACCGCGCACCAGGGGCAGGACACGTCGGATACGAAATCGATTTTGAGTTGTTTGGTCATGAGGTTCTCCTTGGGGCGCTTGAAGGCGGGTTTGCAGAATTTTCACCTGATGCCGCAACCCCTGCTTTGCAAGGTCTTTTTGGTGAATCAGATGTTTGGCGGACCGGTTTCAAGAAACTGTCACACAAGCTTCATAAGCTCTCCGGGCTTCCTCACGAATACACGAACCCCTGGAATAAAAATGACCAACAAGTCCCTGCCCGCGACCTTCTCACGCCGTGATGCCCTACGTTTCATCACCGCCGCGCCCATGCTGCCACTGGGCGCGTTTGCCTCCAGCGCCCTGCTGTCTGGCTGCGCTACGACATCGGGCCCAGCCGGGGCTTACGTATCGACAAGCTTCACCTCGATGGCCGCACCCACGCTGGCCAACCCGGCTGCCATGGCCACCACCTCGGTCGCATCCAGCCTCAGGGTGGCCTTCAACGGCGGCGCCACGCAAGACTACAAGCTGGCTTACCACCCTTTCTTCATCACCGGCGACATGGTGCCCAATGGCAAGGGCGGCAATGTGCTGGCGGGCGGTTACTACAACATCCTGAACCAGCCCATCATGGACAACTCGGTGCCGGCCAAAGCGCGGCATTTCTTCTCGGACAGCCCCGACGGCACCTCGCTGCTGGCGCTGCCGAATGCCACGGTCAAGGGCATCAAGGGCAAGGCCGTGTTTGCCGTGGTTCAGTTTGAATACACCACCCGCGACCAGGCCGGTGCTGATACCTACGGCCTGCTGCCCTCCCCCATCGCCGTGCTGACGCTCGACCAGGAGCAGGCCACCGGCAAGCTCAGCCTGGTGCAGTACCACAACGTCGACACCTCCGCCGTCAATGGCCTGTGGATCACCTGCGGCTCCAGCCTGTCGCCGTGGAACACACACCTGTCGAGCGAAGAGTACGAGCCCGATGCGCCGTTTGCGGCAGACGACAAACGCTTTCAGGCCTACAGCAAAAACCTGTTTGGCTCCGTCGGCGTCGCCAACCCCTACCACTACGGCCACCTGCCTGAGGTGACCGTCAACCCTGACGGCACGGGCAGCATCAGGAAGCACTTCAACATGGGCCGCATCTCGCATGAACTGGTCCAGGTCATGCCGGACAACCGCACGGTGCTGATGGGTGATGACGCGACCAACAGCGGCCTGTTTGTGTTTGTCGCCGACAAGGAGAAAGACCTCTCCAGCGGCACGCTGTATGTGGGCAAGCTGGGCACAGGTTTCTCGATAGACCCTGCTGCGCCTGGCGCTGGCATCACCTGGATCAAACTCGGCCACGCCAAAAGCGACGAGATCGAGAAAATGGCCGACAAACTCAAGCCGTCCGACATCATGGACGTGCGCAAGGCCGACCCCAATGACGCGAGCTTCACGCGGATTTTCTACAACGGCAACCCGAACTGGATCAAGCTCAAGCCAGGCATGGAGAAAGCCGCGGCTTTCCTCGAAACCCACCGCTATGCCTACCTGATGGGCGGCAGCATGGGCTTTTCGAAGATGGAAGGCACGACCGTCAACGCGAAAGACAAGATCGCCTATTCGGCGCTGCAGAACATGCAGGACTCCATGGTCAAAACCGGCAAGGGCTGGAATGCGGCAAGCGGCATTGGCCTGGACAAGGCGCTGATTGCCGGCGGCATCATGGCGCACACACTGGCCGGCGGCCAGAAAGACACGGCGGGCAACGCCATCAACAGCGAGTGGATGCCGGTGCAGATGAAGGCGCTGCTGGTCGGCGAAGACATTGCTTCCGACGCACTGGGCAACCTGGCCAACCCCAACAAGGTGCCCAACCCCGACAACCTGAAGTTCTCTGAAAAAATGCGTACGCTGTTCATCGGCGAAGACAGCGGCACCCACGTCAACAACTTTCTCTGGGCCTACAACGTCGACACCAAAGAGTTGTCGCGCATCATGTCCATGCCTGTGGGCGCAGAAGCCACCGGGCTGCATGTGGCTGACGACATCAATGGCTGGACCTACATCACCAGCAACTTCCAGCACGTGGGCGACTGGATTCCCGCGCTGCACGGCAAGGTGCAGGCGACGGTCGAGCCGCTGGTGCGCGCCAATTACAAAGACCGCTTCGGTTCAGCCGTGGGCTACCTGACGGCCGACACCACGGGCCTGAAGCTCACAGCCTGACGCGACCAACCAGCTTTGGTAGGCCACCGCTGACAGGCGCTGGTGTTTCTCCCTGATAGGCGTGTGGCTATGCCCTGCGCATAGTTACACCCATAACTTCAAGGAGAAAAAATGTCTTTTGCGCTCTACATGATTGGTTTTGTGATCTTCCTCGGCGGCGTGATCTGGGGTGCCGTCGTGGCCGGCGTTCCACACCTGTACATCGGCATAGGCGCACTGATCTTTCTGGGCATCGGCATATTTAGCGCCGTCAGCCGCACCCGAAGCAAAGACCCGTCCTGAGCCTGGCGCCCCCCAGATTTGGGTGGGCAGTCAAAATTAGTTGACACAGTCAACTAATTGATTGACGATGGCTGTCATGCCGTCGTCAAATTCATCCCCTGTTCCCGACCATCAACACGCGCCAGATGCCCGCCATGTGCAGGCGATTCGCAGCTTTAACCGCTTCTACACGCAGCGCATAGGCGTGCTGAGCGCGTCGTTTGGCGCCGATCTATCCCTGACAGAGGCGCGTGTTCTGTATGAGCTTGCTTATCGCGACCAGCCAACTGCAGCAGAGCTGGGCCGCGACCTGGCGCTTGACCCGGGTTACCTCAGCCGAATCCTCAGGCGTTTTGAAAGCCGCAACTGGCTGGACAGGACACCCTCGCCTGCCGACGCGCGCGTCAGCCTCATCAAGCTCAGCGCTGAGGGCCAGGCGGTATTTGCGCCACTTGAAGAACAATCCAACGCATCCGCCGCCGGGCTGCTGGCAAAACTGACGCCTGCAGACCAGCAAAGCCTGGTCACAGCCATGGCCACTGCCCAACGACTTATGGCACCAGCCGCAAACGCGGCGCCAGTGCGTACCGTAGTGCTCAGGGAGCCCCAGCCCGGTGACATGGGCTGGGTGGTACAGCAGCACGGCGAGGTGTACGCGCGCGAATACGGCTGGAACAGGGACTTTGAAGCGCTGGTGGCCGGCATCGTCGAGAAGTTCATCAGGAACTTCAAGCCCGCGGCCGAGAAATGCTGGATAGCCGAACTCGACGGCCTGAAAGTGGGCGCGGTGTTTGTCGTGCGGCAGTCGCCCACACTGTGCAAGCTGCGCATGCTGATCCTTGCGCCGGAGGCGCGCGGCCTCGGGCTCGGCGGCCGGCTGACCGACGAGTGCATCGCCTTCGCACGCAGCAAAGGCTACAAAAAAATGCAGCTCTGGACCAACAGCTGTCTTGATGCGGCGCGGGCCATCTACACCCGCCGGGGTTTTGTATTAACCAAGAGCGAGCCTTACCGGGGCTTTGG
Organism: Polaromonas sp.; assembly: GCA_965228025.1. GTDB lineage: Bacteria > Pseudomonadota > Gammaproteobacteria > Burkholderiales > Burkholderiaceae_C > Polaromonas. The sequence continues at coordinate 45,354 of CBDDGX010000015.1, forward strand.
CAAAGACCTTGTCGGCGAGACCTGGGAACTCAAACTGCAAACACTGCAAGGTAACGACAAACTCTTTTGAACCGGCGACGACAGCAAAGCCCAGGGCCAGCCGCGATAATTGCGCCATGCATCCGCCTTCCGCGCCAGACCAGCCGCCGTCACATCCGCAGCCCGAATCCCTCACCGACCTGTTTGTATCGTTCACCTTGCTGGCCCTTCAGGGTTTTGGCGGCGTACTGGCCGTGGTGCAACGAGAACTGGTCGAGAAAAAACGCTGGATGACGCGTGAAGAGTTCATTGAAGACTGGGCCGTGGCGCAAATCATGCCCGGGCCCAACGTCATCAACCTCTCGGTGATGATTGGCAGCCGCTACTTTGGACTGAAAGGCGCACTGGCGGCGCTGGCGGGCATGCTGGTCGTGCCGCTCATTCTGGTACTGCTGCTTGGTGTGTTTTACGCGCAGTTTGCCAATCACCCAGGCGCGGCTGGCGCTCTGCGCGGTATGGGGGCGGTGGCTGCAGGCCTCATTGGCGCCACCGGGCTCAAGTTGTTTGCGGCCCTCAAGACCAATGCGATGGGGCTGCGCCTGTGCATCGTCTTTGGCGTCGCATGTTTTATTGCTGTGGCCCTGCTGCGCTGGCCGCTGGTGTATGTGCTGCTGGGGCTGGGTGGACTGGCCTGCGCGCTGACCTGGCAGAAGATGAAACCACCAGAGCTGCCATGAACGAGACCATTCACCTCGTATTTGCCGTACAGGACTGGCTGACACTGTTTTTCCACTACCTTTCGTTGTCGCTGCTGTCGGTTGGCGGGGCCATTACGACAGCGCCAGACATGCACCGCTTTCTGGTGGAGCAGCACCACTGGCTGACCGACGCGCAGTTCAACGCATCCATCGCGATTGCGCAGGCCGCACCTGGCCCCAATGTGCTCTTCATTGCACTGCTGGGCTGGAATGTTGGCCTGAATGTCGGTGGCATGGCCACCGGCCTGGTGGGTGTCTTCATCACCATGATGGGAATCATGATTCCCAGCACCACACTGACCTACGTCACTGCCCAGTGGGGCCATCGCAACCGCCAGTTGCGGGCGGTACGCGCCTTCAAGCAGGGCATGGCGCCCATCGTGGTAGCACTGCTGATTGCCACCAGCTGGGTGCTGGCAACGGCCAACAGCCACGGTGATGGCGGCTGGCTGCAAAACTGGCCAGCGTGGCTTGTCACAGCGGTGACCGCGCTGGTTGTCTGGCGCAGCAAGCTGCACCTGTTGTGGCTGCTGGGTGCGGGTGCCGTGCTGGGATGGTACGGATGGATCTGACCACGGCCAACCATTCGCGATAGTCTGGCCCTGTATTTGCATCACAACGGCAAAATTGACGGAATCAACTCGATACAATTCTTGTAAAGACTTACCGACAGGAGTGCTCTATGGCGCAGGAAGAAGGACTAATCGAATCAGCCGTGCCGCTGTTTGATGTTGTCGTGAAGATCCCACCCGGGGCACGACTGGAAGATATCCAGAAGCTTGCCGCCGCAGTTCCGGAACTCCCCCCGGAACGCGTTGAGCGCCTGATCAGGGCCCTGCGCAATTCGCCCAACGCCAAGGTTGGCGCGGCTGTCACCAACGAACGGGCCCAGCAGGAAAAGGCAAACTTTACCAGGGCAGGCCTGCTCGTCGAGGTGACGCCGCTGCTGTCTGTCGCTGCGGTGACCAAGGGCAGTTACGACGGGCTGGAATCCTGTCCTGCCTGCGGCAAGCGCGTCACCATCACCCCGACACGCCAGTGCCCCGAGTGCAATGTGTACGTCGACAAGATCACCGACGAATACCTGCTGAAGAAAAAAATCATGGACCAGGAGCGCGGCGCGCTCGAGTTCCAGCAGGCCAGATCAGCCAAGAATGCCGAAAAAAGCGCACGCGACTCGGTTGAAGCTGCCATGCGCGCAAAGATTCGCGCAGAGCTTGAAAAAGAGTACGGCGTGGGAGGCAACCGCAAGGTCAAGGGGGCTCTTAAAGGTGCGTTTGTGGTCGGGCTTGTCGCCGTCGCTTTTGTAGGCGGTCAGAGTTTTACGCCTGAAGGTTTCAAGCTGCCATGGAGCAAGTCAGCAGCTGCACCCGGGGCGGGCGGCATGTCGGCAGACAGCCTGCAGAAAAAATCAGGTCCTGCCGGCCCGGGTGGCGCGGGTGGCGCTACGAGTGCTGCGGCCGAAGCCAATGGCGCAGCCGTGCCAACCGGCGACGCGGATATCGACGACCCACTCATTCAGGCTGCCGGCGGCAAGCGGATCGGTGCCAAGGGCCTGTCACTGGAGGAGGCTGTTGCCGCCGCATCCACACTGGGCAAAGCCGTCGGCAATACGACTGCCGAAAGGGCCCTGGCGGGTGGTGGCGCGTCCCCCAAAGGCGCAGGTGGTGCGGGCGGAGCGGGAGCTGGCGCGGCCGGGGCCGCCGCAGGTGGTGCCGGTGCTGGCGCCGTTGCGGGCGCGAGCGGAAGTGAAGCTGCAGCGGCCATTCCCAAACAGGCCAAACAGGTGTTGACGGCTGATTTCGCAGCACTGCTGGCAGAGCTCGGGCAAACCTCACGTTCGCGTGAAGTCCTCAAGGCACTGTCAGCATCCATAGACCAGGCTGCAGACTCGGAGGAAACCAGGGCGTTTCGCAGTGCCTCCCTCCGGTCGCAGGCCTGGGGCATACAGAAGCTGGACGGCAGCCAGGCCAAAGCTGCAGCGGAAGACCTCAAGGCCAAAACGATGGCAGTGGTCAGCCCCGTGGAACGCACACAACTGCTGGGCAACATGGCGGTCATCCTGAGCCGCCTGCCGCAAGTTCCTGCTGACATTCCACGCGCCTTCCTGTCGCTGGGGGCGGAGTCACTCAAGGCGGTCGCGGCACCGCAAAACAGCACCTCGCTGGGGGACCTTGCCGTGTCCATGGCCCAGGTTTTTTCAAGTGAAACAGCGGCGCGCGCCAAATCTGGTGCCTGGAACAAGGCGCAGGCCAGCGCAGCGCAGGTGCAGGACCTCATCAAGCAGGCCCCGGACCCATGGGCGCAGTCGCGTCTTCAGGCTGTCGACCATCAGATACAACTCCAGCTTGGACAGAATGACAAGGCCGGCCAGAGCCTGGCTGCAGCGCTCGCGCCCCTGCTGAAAAGCGGTACTCCGCTGGAGCAGGCGATACGACTGCGCACCGTCGCACGCCTGTCAGATGGTGCGGTTGAAGAGACATTCCAGGCTGCAACAGCAAGCTTGCAGGCCCAGCTTGAGCCCAAATCCGGCCTGGAGAAAGCCCAGGCGCTGACCCACATATCACTGCTCTACGCTACAGCCGGCCTGCCCGCCAAGGCCTCCCAGTTCAGGCAGATGGCGCAAAACACGGCAGGTATCAGCGCGGCAGAGGCCGCGCTCGTCAATACCGACCTGATCGTCAGGAGCGACCTGGCGACGGCAAGGGTGTTACAGAGCGTTGGGCGCTACGCAGAAGCCGAGGTGCTGCTGCAAAAAGTAGGCGGCTATCTCTTTTAGCGGGTAGCTCAGCCTGCCCCGCTACGCTGGCGAAGTGCCTCATACAGGCAAACACCGCTGGCGACGGAGACATTGAGGCTCTCGACCGCGCCGCGCATCGGGATACGCACCAGCTCATCACAGGTCCTGCGTGTGAGCTGGCGCATGCCCTCGCCTTCGGCACCCAGAACCAGCGCCACCGGGCCTTTGAGGTCCACGTCATAGATTGTCTTTTCGGCGTCGTCGCTGGTGCCTATGCACCAGATATTGCGCTCCTTGAGTTCCCCCAGCGTTCGCGCCAGATTGGTCACCATGAAATAGGGCACTGTCTCGGCTGCACCGCTGGCAACCTTGGCTACCGTGGCATTGATGCCGGCAGCGTGGTCCTTGGGGGCAATCACGGCTTGGGCGCCGGCGCCGTCTGCCACACGCAGGCAGGCACCAAGGTTGTGCGGGTCGGTAACGCCATCCAGGACCAGAAGCAGCGGCTGGGCATCCCCGGCTTCCTCAAGCTGCTCCAGCAGTTCGTCAAGTGACTTCACCTGTGCAAGCGGATCAACCCGTGCCACCACCCCCTGGTGGCCATGGCTGCCGCACATTTTGGCAAGGCGCAAGCCGTCGGACTCAATGAGGCGAACCCCGGCTTCCCTGGCACGATCCGTGAATTGCCGCATGCGGGCATCGCGGCGGGCGACGTCGTAAAACACCTCAAAAACAGACTGGGGCGCGGTTTTTAGCCGCACGCCGACGGCATGGAAGCCAAAAAGCACTTTAGGGTAAGAAGACATGAAGGGATTATCACTGCAGCGCGAACCGACAGCAGGCTTAAACAAACCGGCCGCCGGAAGCGCGTCTGAGCCTAAAATAATAAGCAAAAGTTAGTCGCGCTAACGACCAATAACAATTTGATCGATGAGGGGTTTCACATGGGCTTGAGGCTTAAATTCAATCTGGTCTTGATCGTCGTCTTTCTTGCAGGTTTTGCCGCCGCGGGCTTTATCACCCGGCAACTGCTACAGGACAACGCACGTGAGGAGGTTCTGCGCAACGCACGTCTGCTGATGGACACGGCGCTTTCCGTTCGAGCCTATACCGTCGAGCAGATCAAGCCGCATCTGGACAAACAGCTTGAGGAGGTTTTCCTTCCACAGACAGTGCCGGCTTTCGCGGCCACGGAAACGCTGAACAACATCCAGAAAAAATACCGCGACTACGGCTACAAGGAAGCGACGCTCAACCCCACCAATCCGCGCGACCGAGCCACTGACTGGGAAGCCGACCTGGTGCAGCAGTTCCGCCAGAACTCCGAGTCCAAAGAACTGGTATCGGAGCGCAATGGCGGCACCGGCCGCATTCTCTACATCGCCAAACCCATCCAGATCACGAATGCGGCCTGCCTGGTCTGCCACAGCGTGCCTTCCAACGCCCCGGCCAGCATGATCAAGATTTACGGCGAGGCCAACGGTTTCGGCTGGAAGCACAACGAAATCGTCGGCGCACAGGTCGTCACAGTGCCCATGGAAATCCCCATTCGCAATGCTGACCGCGCCTTCAAGACCTTCATGATCTCGCTGGCGGCCGTGTTTGCCGTTGTCTTTGTGGTGCTCAACCTGATGCTGAGCTGGCTCATCGTCCGCCCCATCCGCAAGATGAGCCAGTCCGCCGACAGGATCAGCACCGGCGACTTCGATGTGCCTGAATTCGCTGACGGCGGCAAGGATGAAATGTCGGTTCTCGGCAGTTCATTCAACCGCATGCGTCGCAGCCTTCAGAAGGCCATGCAGATGATTGGTGAGTAATCTCCAGCAAAGTCTTCCCAGTGTTAGACCTCGATGACCCCAACATGGGTAGCCCTTCGGCGCCGCCGCCGCCGAAGCCGCGTGTCGATGCCGCAGCCTTGCCACCGGGTCATCGTGTTTTTGAATATCGTATCGACAGGATGCTGGGTGGCGGCGGCTTTGGCCTGACCTATCTCGCCCACGACATCAACCTTGAACTGCCGGTTGCGCTGAAAGAGTATTACCCGGGCGACCTGGCCACGCGGTCTGCAGACTCCTCGGTCCACGTACGGGCTGCAGAAGGCGCGTCACAGTTCACCTGGGGCCTGGAGCGCTTTCTTGACGAGGCGCGTGCCCTCGCCTCTTTCCGTCACCCGAACATTGTGCGCGTGCTGCGCTACTTCAAGGAAAACGGCACCGCCTACATCGTGATGGAGTACGAAACCGGCGACCCGCTCAAGCGCTGGCTGGCCCGGCAATCCAGCCTGGACCAGCAAGGCCTGCTGAATATCGTCTATCCCCTGATGGACGGCCTGGAAGCCGTGCACAAGCTGAAGTTTCTTCACCGCGACATCAAACCTGACAACATCTACATCCGCGCCGACGGTTCACCCGTGCTGCTGGACTTTGGGGCAGCGCGGCGGGTCACCGCAAACCGCGACATGACCAACATCATCAGCCCCGGTTTTGCGCCATTCGAGCAGTACCACAGCCAGGGGAACCAGGGGCCGTGGACCGACATTTACTCGCTGGGCGCAGTGATGTACTGGATGGTCACCGGGCACAAGCCGCTGGAGTCGGCATCGCGCATCAAGCAGGACAAAATGCCCAGCGCGGTTGATGCAGGCCACGCTTTTTTCAGTGCCCCATTGCTCAAGGCCATCGACTGGGCCGTCATGCCCGACGAAAGCAAAAGGCCGCAAAGCGTGGCCGAGTTTCGTGCAGCGCTGGCGGACCTGGAAGACAGCAAAACGAAAACGCTCACGCAACCCAACACGCAGCGTTTCAGGGACCAGACCCAGACCCCCAGGGGCTCAGCCAACAGCGACGTACTGGCTTTCGCCGCCAGTTCACAGTCGATACCGCAAGGCCAGTCCGACAGCCTGCGCAAGAACGTGCTGGGGACCATCATGTTCATGGATTTGGTCTCGTACTCAAAATACTCGACAGACCAGCAGGTCGAATCCAAAGCCCGCTTCAATGAACTCATAGGCAAGGCGCTCAAGGGGGTGGCTGAGCCCTCACGCATCGTGATCGACACCGGCGATGGCGCGGCAGTGTGTTTTCTTGGCGACCCCGAAGAAGCGCTGCAATCTGCGCTCCTGCTACGCGGCCTGCTGATGCAGAAATACGGAAAGGCGCTGTCGGTGCGCATAGGCCTGCACCTCGGGCCCATGCGCATGGTGTTCGACATCAACAACCGGGTCAACGTGGTGGGCGATGGCATCAACGTCGCGCAGCGCATCATGGACTTTGCCCAATCCAACCAGATCGTGGTGTCACGCGCCTATTACGACGTGGTGTCACGCATCACCGATACGGCGGCCAGCCTGTTCAGCCCCATGGGTCCGCACCTGGACAAACACATGCGTTCGCACGATATCTATGCCGTGCTTGACCCGCAGTCGGTGCAGGCGGCGGCCAGCAGCCAGGTCGACAGAAGTTTTGACAATACGGCCTCATTGTCCACGCGCTTCAATTCGCTGACGCCGGAGATGGCCGGCGATATTGAAAACGAACTGGCACGCCTCATCGGCCCGCTGGCCAAAGTGCTGGTCAAAAAAGCCATGCACCGTGCCAACAGTGCCCAAAGCCTGCGCGACTTGCTGTCGATATCCATTCCCGATGCGGCGGTGCGCGAGGCTTTTGTAAAGGTCAGGAGCAGCACCAGTGCGAATGTGTCCAGCCATAGCCACAACCAGTCCAATGCGAACTCACTGAGCCGGCCCAACAGCATGCCGCAAAGCGGCCCGGCCAGCCGTTCACACAGTGATGCGAGCCAGCCGATGAGCAGGCCTGTTTCACGCTTTGGGGATTCACAGCCGGCGTCGATTCCGCTGCAGAACCTGAGCCTTGAGCAACTGGCCACGCTGGAGAAAGTACTCAGCCAGTACATAGGCCCCATGGCCCGAATGATCATCAAGAAGGAGGCGTCACGCCACCTGACACTTCAGGACTTGCTGCCGGCGCTCTCGATGCATATCGACAAACCTGCTGACCGCAGCAAGTACCTCGCGTTTATGCAGAAGATGCTCGCTTCGCGCCAGTAACTCCGGCCGGAATCAGTCCTGCTTAATCCTGATTGGCGACGACCTGCCCAGCTTCGATCGTAATGCGCCGCTCACAGCGCGAGGCGATAGCCCTGTCATGCGTCACCAGAACCAGCGTGGTGCCTAGTTCCTGGTTCAGGTCAAACATCAGGGCCATGATCTTCTCGCCCGTCGCAAAGTCGAGGCTGCCGGTGGGCTCGTCGGCCAGCAGCACAGCCGGCTGCACGACAAAAGCCCTCGCCAGCGCCACGCGCTGCTGTTCACCGCCCGAAAGAACCTTGGGATAGTGCCCGAGCCGCTCGCCGAGGCCAACGCGCTTGAGCATCTCGGTGGCCTGCGCGCGCGCATTGGCTGCGCCCGAGAGTTCAAGCGGCAGCATCACGTTTTCAAGCGCCGAAAGATTGCCCATCAGCTGGAAGCTCTGGAACACAAACCCCACCTTTTGCGCCCGGAGCGCGGCCCGGTCGTCCTCGTTCATGCCGAAAAGGTTTTGCCCGGCAAGGTGAACTGTTCCCTGTGTGGGTGTATCCAACCCCGCAATGATGGACAGCAAGGTGCTTTTGCCGGAGCCGGATGCCCCAACGATGGCAGCCGTTTCACGGGGCGCGAGCGAAAAATCGATATCACGCAAAATGGTCAATGTGCCGGTTGAGTCGGTGACGGACTTGAAAACGTGCTCAACGGAAATAATTGAAGGGCTGGCCCCGCCCACATCCACACTTTTTGAAGCAACCACAGGTTCAGACATGTCCACCTTAGCAATCAACTGGAAACTCAGTCACGGCGACTTTACCAAGCTTGCCGGCGCGTTGCGGGTAAAACTGGCAAAGCCCTTGTCCGGACTGCTGGCTGCGGCGATTCTGGCCCTGGCAATACCCGCATGGGCGCTGGAAACTGATACGGTGCTCATCGTTGGCGACTCACTGAGCGCCGAATATGGCCTCAAACGCGGCACCGGCTGGGTGCCCCTGCTTGAAAAACAGATAGCGCAGGACAAAAAGGCTGCAAAGGTGGTCAATGCCAGCATCAGCGGCGACACCACCTCAGGCGGCCGCTCCCGCCTGCCGGCCTTGCTGACGCAGCACAAGCCGAATGTTGTGGTGATCGAGCTGGGAGGCAACGATGCGCTGCGTGGCCTGCCGCTGGACATGACTGAAAACAACATTACGGCCATGGTGCAAGCATCCAAAAAAGCTGGTGCCAAAGTGCTCATCGTCGGCATGCAGGTTCCGCCCAATTACGGCGGTGCCTATGCCGCGACCTTCTCTGGCCTGTTCACCAAAGTCGCCAAAACCGAGAAAGTGGCGCTGGTGCCATTTTTTCTGAAAGGTATTGCTGATGTGGACGATTCGGCCGGCCGTTTTCAGGCCGACCGCATTCACCCCAACGAGCAGTCACAGCCGAAGATGCTCGCCAATGTCTGGCCAGAACTCAAAAAGCTGCTTAAATAAATTTTTCGGAGCGCCCATAAAACAAGCCCCTGACGATTTGAATCGTCAGGGGCTTTTTGTTTGAGAACTTTCAGACTGCGGAATCTGCGGGCGGTGTGGGCTGGCCGTCGGGTGACTCGGTGCCCTCTTCACTGCCATCCTCGGGCTCGTCAGGCTTGCCCTCGGCCTTGCGCTTGAGTTTTTCTTCTTTTTTGCGCTTTTTGGCGAGCTCTTTCTGGCGTTTTTCGTAGGAGTAGTTGGGAGTTGCCACTAAGTGCTTTCGTGAATGTTGAGGCCTGCCGGGGGCAGGACATTAAGCCTTACTGTACTGCATAGCCGCAAGCGCCTGGGAGAGGTCAGCCTGCAGGTCGGCCACAGCTTCAAGTCCCACTGAAAAGCGCACCAGACCACCCTTGTACGGCCAGCCAGTGCTGCGGATCGCCGGAATGTCGTAGGGCGCGCACAGGCTCATGGGCCCGGCCCAGCTGTAACCGAGCTTGAAGAGCTTGAGGCTGTTGCAGAAGTGGTCAATTTGCGGCTGGCTGTACCCGGGCTTGAACACCGCGCTCATCAGGCACGCGGCGCCTGTACAGTCCCGCTTCCAGGCTTCGTGGCCGGGCGAGCCGGGCAAGGCCGGGTGCAGAACCGCTTCCACCTGCGGCTGCCCCTGCAGCCAGGTTGCCAATGTGCGCGTGGCGCTGTCCTGGGCGGCATAACGCAGGGCGACCGAATTAAGGCCGCGGAGCACCAGCTCTGCATCGTTGCCTGAGACACCAAAACCGGTGCGCATGTGGCAGAAATGAAGCAGGTGATGCAAGACTTCATCTTTGGTGACCACGGAACCCATCAGCACGTCTGCGCCCCCGCTGGGGTATTTGGTGAGTGCATGCGCGGAGATGTCGATGCCCATTTCAAACGCATTGAAGGCAATGCCAGCGCCCCAGGTGTTGTCCAGCGCGGTGACGACGCCCTGCGGATGCGCGTTCTGGTGGTTTTTGACAGCTGCGACCAGTTGCGGCAAATCAGGAAACTCAAGCGTGATGGAACCCGGCGCTTCCAGCCAGACCAGCCGTGTGCGCGGCCCCAGTTTGGCGGCAAGGTCGGCTGGGTTCATGGCATCGTAGAAACGGTGGGTGATGCCCCATGCGGCGAGTTCACTCTCCGCGAAGGCCTTGTTGGGGCCGTAGGCGTTGTCAGGGATCAGCAGCTCATCACCAGCCTTGAGCAGTGCCATGCCTACCAGCACGACAGCCGCAAGTCCGCTGGGCACCAGCGTGCAGTATTTGCCGCCTTCCAGCGTGGCGATGCGCTCTTCCAGCGTGAAGGTGGTGGGCGTACCGTGCAGGCCATACGTGTAGCCGGTCTTGTGCTTCCAGTCGCGCGAGCGCAGCGCCGCTACGCTGGGAAAAACAATGGTCGAGGCCTTGTGCACTGCCGACGGGACAGCTTCAAAGCCTGCAGGTGGCCGGTACGGGTGGTGGATCAGTTCTGTTGAAAGTTGCGCAGGTGTATCGCTCATGGGTCAATGTTAACGGCGCGGCGGATTTGAGTGCAGGGTCGCCAGCGCATCCATGTGCATTGACACTCACGCGGAAGGGTGAACTGCTATGATTTCAGTAGCTGCTCAAGCTCGTGTCTATTGGCTTACAGGCCATTTTCATGCCCAAGAAAGGCATTTTTCGACCGGTTTTTGACCATCAGGGCGTTTCAACGCAGCTTCGGGCTCGTGAAAATAGCTGTTATAGCTAAATTAGCCGTTTTACGACCTGTAGATATCCTCGCAAGCAGGAGCCGCGGAACCGGCTCTGCCGGGCCGCAGGCGGAGCGGCCCCGTCCGAAGGTCAGGAAGCTACACGCAGTGAGCGACCGTGGGGGTCATGGCCGCCAGCGCCGGGCCGCCCCAAGCAAGGCCAGCCCCCTCGGGGGGCAGCTGGTTATTGGGGTCAGACGCCAATTTCGCTGCGGTGCTGCGCACCACACACCCAAGGGGCAAGCCGAAGGCTTGGCGAATTTGGACTCTGACCCCAAAAACCAGCGTGGGGGCTTATATCTTCCACTTCGCCATCAACTGCGCCGGCGACAGCGAGTCATAGCCTTCAAACGGCTGATGTATCCACGGGTTTGTCGGAAGCGTTTCCACCGAATAATCCGGCTGGAAAGTTGACACACCCTTGGTCCAGATCACCGCGCTGCGCAGCTCGGTGATGGGTTTGTAGTTGTTGCGCAGCTGGTTGATGACGGCGTTCAGCGTATGGCCAGAGTCGGCCAGGTCATCGACCAGCAAGACCTTGCCCGCGATCTCGCCTTTGGGCGTGGTGATGAAGCGGGCGATGTCGAGATTGCCCTGTACCGTGCCGGCATCGGCGCGATAGGAGCTGGTCGACATGATGGCCAGCGGCTTGTCGAAGATGCGCGAAAGAATGTCGCCGGGCCGCATACCGCCGCGCGCCAGGCAAAGGATGGTGTCGAACTTCCACTCCGACTGGTGAATCTTGATCGCCAGCTTTTCAATCAGGTTGTGGTATTCGTCATAGCTGACGTAGAGATGTTTGCCGTCTTCTGTCAACATGAGTGTGCTCCTGATTAGGCCAGATACGGGTGCTGCAGCATGATGGTGTGGTCGCGGTCCGGGCTGGTCGAGACCATCGCAATCGGCACACCAGTGACCTGCTCGATGCGCTGCAGATACAGGCGTGCATTGACGGGCAGCTTGTCATAGTCGGTCACGCCGACGGTGCTGTCGCTCCAGCCCTCCAGCGTTTCATAAACCGGCTTGCAACGCTCGATGTCATCGGCGCCCATGGGGAGGATATCGGTGATCTGGCCGTCAAGCTCATAACCCGTGCACAGCAGCAGTTTGTCTATGCCATCCAGCACATCAAGCTTGGTGATGCACAGCCCGGTCAGGCCATTGACCTGCGCCGAACGTTTCAGCAATGCGGCATCAAACCAGCCGCAGCGGCGACTGCGTCCGGTGGTCACGCCTTTTTCAGCGCCCACCGTACTCATGTGGTAGCCGGGCGTACCGGGTGTTTCCCAGTCCAGCTCTGTCGGGAACGGGCCGCCGCCCACGCGGGTGCAGTAAGCCTTGGTAATGCCCAAAATGTAGTGCAGCATGCCCGGTCCCACGCCAGCACCTGCGGCTGCATTTCCCGCCACGCAGTTGCTTGAGGTGACGTAGGGGTAGGTGCCGTGGTCCACATCCAGCAGCGTGCCCTGCGCGCCTTCAAACAGCAGGTTGGCACCGGCCTTGTGTGCATCGTTCAGTTCACGCGAGACGTCGGCCATCATGGGTTTGAGCAACTCTGCGTGGCGCATGGCTTCGTCGTAAACGGTATCAAAGTCGATGGCAGGCGCGTGCAGGAAGTTGGTCAGTACAAAGTTGTGCAGGTCCAGCAGATCGCGCAGCTTGGATGCAAAGCGCTCCGGATACTTCAGGTCCTGCACGCGAAGTGCGCGACGGGCAATCTTGTCTTCATAGGCAGGGCCAATGCCCCGGCCGGTGGTGCCGATTTTGGTCGTGCCGCCCTTCTCGCGGAAAGCCTCGCGCGCCACATCGAGGGCGGCATGAAAGGGCAGGATCAGCGGACATGCCTCGCTGATGCGCAGGCGCGAACGTACTTCAACACCGGCCTTTTCAAGACCTTCAATTTCTTCAAACAGCTTGCCAGCTGAGAGCACCACGCCGTTGCCGATGTAGCACTTGACGCCGGGGCGCATGATGCCGCTGGGGATCAGGTGAAGCGCGGTCTTGACACCGTTTATGACCAGCGTGTGGCCCGCATTGTGGCCGCCCTGAAAGCGCACCACGCCCTGCGACAGCTCGGTCAGCCAGTCGACCAGCTTGCCTTTGCCTTCATCGCCCCATTGGGTGCCCACGACCACGACGTTGCGTCCCGCTGTCGCGGCTATTTTGTTTGTCATCTTCAATTCTCGTTAAGGGATTCTTGGGATTGGCCGGTTCTACACAGACCCGCTCAGACCGTCTTGCCCAGAGGCTGGACGACCCACTTGCCTGCGACCTTCACCAGCTGGCGGTCGCAATCGAATTCATTGACCTCATGCTCATGGCCTGGCAAAACACAGGCGACGGTGTCTCCAGCTGCACGCAGACTCGCGATGGCGTCACGCAACGAAGCATCTTCAGCCCAGGGCGCCCGGACAGCAGCCTTCAGCGGCCTTGGTGGCAGGACGCTGACGAGCTCTTTCAGGTCGAGACTGAAACCCGCCGCTGGACGGTTGCGGCCAAACACCGCACCAACCTCGTCATAACGGCCGCCGCGCGCGAGTTCTGCGCCCTGCCCGTAGATGGCAAAACGTGTACCGCTGTAATAGGCGTATCCGCGCAGGTCAGCCAGGTCGAAGCTGACTTTGGCATCGCCCCCCACATGAGAGGCAAGCCACTGGAGGTCCTTGAGTGCCTCGGCAACGCCTGGCAAAGGCTTGAGGGCCCTGGCGGCTTCGGCCAGCACCTTTTCATCGCCGTACAGCTGAAGCAGCGCCTTCAGGCCTTCACGCGCTGCGGCTGAAATATCGCCCTTGAGACTGGCGGTCAGACTGTCCAGTTCGCTGCCATCCTTTGCAGCCAGGGCGGCGTGGATCAATGCAAGCGTCTTCGCCGGGATGGTGGCGCCAGCCAGCAGGCTGTTGACAACACGCACATCGGCCATGTCGACGCTGAGGTCGGCCACACCGGCAACTTTCAGGCCCTCAAGCGCGAGCAGTTGAGCCTCAAGGTCGGCCTCCAGACCTGCATGGCCGTATATTTCAGCGCCAAACTGCAGGGGCTCGCGCGTGGCGTGCGGCCTGTCGGCGCGGGTGTGCAGCACCGGCCCACAATAGCAAAGGCGGGCAACACCATTTCGGTTCAACAGATGAGCGTCGATACGGGCGACCTGGGGTGTGGTGTCAGCCCGCAAACCGAGCGTGCGACCAGACAGCTGGTCTACCAGCTTGAAGGTCTGCAAGCCCAGGGCTTCGCCGGTACCAGTAAGAAGGGATTCGAGATGCTCCAGCAGCGGGGGCATGACCAGCTCGTAGCCATAGCTGCGGGCGGTATCCAGCAACAGGCGGCGAAGCTCTTCAATGTGACGCGCCTCGGAAGGCAGGACATCGGCAATTTGATCCGGCAATTGCCATGATGACGACCAGGCGGGCATGTATTTATGGGGCGCTGTTAAAAACAGGATTTTACCGGGCTTGGCAGCGGTTTTTGCTGCAGAGTCAGATTGAATGCGACAGGCCGTGGAAATCGCGCCCGGTGAAGGCTGAAGCTGGACTGGGATGCTCAGTTAAAAAGAAGAACCAGCGCAACGGCGGCCAGCCCCAGAAGCATGCTGCAAAGCCCGAAAAACCGGATCTGCCCATCGCTCATTTTGAGGATCTGCTCAAACATCCTGCGCCATCCGCCCGGCGACAGGAAAGGCAACATGCCTTCAAGCACCAGCATGAGAGCCAGCGCCAGCCAAAGGCTGTTGCCATCCACGGTGAATTATTACTTCTTGCCGGCGGCAGCCGCTGCGCCTGAACCGGAACTACGCATGGCCTTGAAGAAATCAGACGATGGGTCAAGCACCATCACGTCACTCTTCTTGCTGAAACTGGCCTTGTAGGCATCCAGACTGCGGTAGAACTGAGCGAACTGCGCATCCTTGCCAAAAGACTCGGCATAGGTGCGCGCAGCCTCGGCATCGCCCTCACCCTTGATTTTCTGTGCGTCGCGGTAGGCGTTGGCGATGGTGACTTCGCGCTGGCGATCTGCGTCAGCACGGATTTTTTCACCTTCAGCAGCGCCCGTGGACCTGAGCTCGTTAGCCACGCGCTGACGCTCTGCAACCATACGCTTGTAAACCGAGTCAGTGATGGCCTCGACATAGTCAACACGGGTGATTCGTACGTCAACGATATCCACGCCCCACGGCTTGGCGCCCTGCACCGCCTGCAAGACCTCGCGCTTGACATCGGCCATCAGCGCTTCGCGCTTGGCCGAGAGCAGATCCTTCACGGTGCGTTTGTTAATCTCTTCCTGGAAAGCATTGCGTACGACGCGGTTCAACTGGCTGGCACCGGCTTTTTCATCCAGGCCAACGTTACGGATGTATTCGGTTGGCTGTGTCACGCGCCAGCGAACATACCAGTCGATTACCACGCGCTGCTTTTCAAGCGTGAGCATGGCTTCGGCATCCACGCTGTCCAGCGTGAGCAGGCGCTTGTCGATATACGACACATTCTGGAAAGGTGGCGGCAGCTTGAAGTGCAGCCCTGGCTCCGTGACCACATCCTTGATCTGGCCCAGCGCGTAAACCACACCAAACTGGCGCTGGTCAACAACAAACAGCATGGAACTGGCAAGCGCCAGGATCACCAGCAACGACGACGCGATAAATCCAACTCTGTTCACTTTTGTCTTCCTTAGCGGGTATCGCGGTCGCGTGTGCGGGAAGCATCACGGGAACGTGCGTCAACGGTTGATGCGGGCGCAGCTACAGCAGGCGCAGTTGGCAAGGTAGCACTGCCGGCGCCAAGAGTTGGTTCGGCGGTGCTGCCAGCCCCCTGCCCTGTCATTTGCATGATCTTGTCCAGCGGCAGATACAGCAGGTTGGAGCCCTGGCGGGATTCAATCATGACCTTCGTCACGTTGGTGTACACCTGCTGCATGGTGTCTATGTACATGCGGTCACGCGTAACCTGCGGGGCCTTCTGGTATTCAGCTAGTACCGAGCGGAAACGCTGTGAATCACCCTGCGCCTGCGCGACGATGCGCGCCTTGTAGGCATCAGACTCTTCTTTCAGGCGCGAAGCAGAGCCCACCGCGCGCGGAATCACATCGTTGGCGTAAGCCTGGGCTTCATTCTTGGCACGTTCACGTTCCTGTCCGGCCTTCAGTACATCATCGAAAGCAGCCTGCACCTGTTCGGGCGGTCGCACACCGCTTTGTTGCAGATTGATGCCAACCACCTCAACTCCGACCTTGTAACGATCAAGAATGGTCTGCATCAGCGCGCGCACGCGCGGGGCGATCTGGTCACGCTCTTCAGCCAGGGCTGAATCCATCTTCATCTTGCCCACAACCTCACGCACTGCGGTCTCGGCCGCCTGGACAACCGCGTTCGCGGGGTCTTTGCTTTCGAAAAGATAAGCACGAGCGTCGCTAAGACGGTACTGAACGGCAAACTTGATTTCGACTATGTTCTCGTCTTCGGTCAGCATGGCCGATTCACGCAAACCCGTCGCCTTGATGATGGTGTCACGCCCGACATCAACCGAGCGAATCTGGGTCACCACCACCATCTCGTGGCGCTGGATTGGATAAGGAAGACGCCAGTTAAAGCCCGCGCCCACCGTCGAGTTGTATTTGCCAAACTGGGTAATGACGGCTTGTTGACCTTCCTGAACAATGAAAAAGCCGGTGCCCAGCCAGATCAGGACCGCGACGCCGGCAATCAAACCTACACCTATGCCCGCACTTTTCATGTCCGGCTGGAAACCGCCACCGCTTCCACCACCATTGCCGCCCGGTCGCGCACGACCTGCATTTTTATTACCCCCAAACAGGCCGCCCAGCTTCCGATTGAAATCGCGCCAGAGTTCGTCCAGATCAGGCGGCCCCTGGCTGGGTCCCTGAGCCTGCGGACGCTTCTCGGGTTGCGGGGGCGGCGGAGCACTGCTCTCTGGGCTTGCCTTGGGCTCAGACTCATCACCCGCAGGTTTGTCGTCGTTGCGACCCCAGCGAGGATCATTCAGATTGAACATGCCCAGCACGCGTTGTTTCAAACGGCCGGGGAAAGTCACCAGGGTCTGCAGCGCAGGGTTCAGATTCATTGGTTCGAACTCGTTTTTTTCATTACTTCGCCATTGTGCCTAATTCGGCCTGTACTCAGACAACGACCTCAGATGTCTCGGGGGTATCGTCCGGCGACCCCTCTGTCGCATGTTTGACCAGCAGTTGGCGCAGTAAAGGCAATCCATCGCCAGTCTGGGCGCTTACGAAAACCCTTTCCACCCGTCGCACGGAGTCAGAAAAGGCATCCTTGAGCTCAAACATGTCGCTTAGTTGCAGCGGCCAGCGCGACTTTTCAATAGCGTCGAGCTTGTTAAACACAAGAATTTGCGGAACCTCAGATGCGCCTATCTCTTCGAGCACCCGCTGAACCTGCTCGATTTGCTCCAGATGGTCGGGATTGGCGCCGTCGATAACATGCAATAACAGATCCGCGTCCGCTGCCTCCTGAAGGGTCGCAGCAAAAGCATCGACCAAGCCATGCGGAAGATCTCGGATAAAACCTACCGTATCGGAAAGGGACACCGAGCGCGCTGCATCGCCGAGATAAAGCTGGCGGGTAGTGGTGTCCAGTGTGGCAAACAGCTGATCGGCAGCATAGGCGCGCGCTTTCACAAGAGCATTGAACAGCGTCGATTTCCCCGCATTGGTGTAACCGACCAGGGAGATGGTGAAGGAGTTGCGGCGTTCACGCTGCCTGCGCTGGGTCTGCCGCTGTTTTTTCACTTTGGTCAGTCGATCCTTGGTTCGCTTGATGGCTTCGCCGATCATTCGTTTATCAAGCTCGATCTGCTTTTCGCCAGGGCCACCACGAACACCTGCGCCTCCGGTTTGGCGCTCAAGGTGTGACCAGCGGCGGACAAGGCGTGTAGACAGGTATTGAAGACGCGCAAGTTCAACCTGAAGTTTGCCTTCGTGGCTACGAGCACGCTGGGCAAAAATTTCAAGAATCAGCAGCGTCCTGTCATTGACAGGCAGTTCAATATGACGCTCAAGGTTACGCTGCTGCGCCGGGCTCAGAGCCTGATCGAACAGTATTTCGCTTGCACCGAGTTGCTGTGCAAGCATCTTGATCTCGTCAGCCTTGCCACTGCCGATAAAAAGGGCTGCATCAGGTGCCCTGCGTTTGCAGGTAACGCGATCTACAGGTTGAAGGCCTGCCGTTTCAGCCAGCAGGCCCAGTTCTTCAAGGCCGCGATCAAAATTGGGAACCCCCAGATCAACACCGACCAGAATGGCCAGCGGCTTCACCTGTAGTTCTCCACGACCGACGAGTTCTCCGGAACTCAGCTGGCAGGGCTTTCTTCAGAATCGGCTGCCGCAAAATTCACGGCACGGCCCGGTACGATGGTCGAAATGGCGTGCTTGTAAACCATCTGTGTCACCGTGTTGCGTAGCAGGACTACATATTGATCGAAAGACTCGATCTGGCCCTGCAATTTAATCCCGTTGACGAGATAAATTGAAACAGGAACGTGCTCTCTACGCAAGGTATTGAGAAACGGGTCCTGGAGTAACTGACCTTTGTTATTGCTCACGATATTTTCCGTGTTCAAGAGTTAATGGAGCTTGACAATACCACAGCGATTGTTTAAAGCCTGTAGTCCTAGTCTGATTCCTTGTCCTTGAAGGGGTTGTGCGACGTTTTCATCTGGATGCGCATGGGCGTACCCGTCAGGTCAAACTCCTTGCGGAAGCGCCCTTCAAGGTAACGCTTGTACGATTCACTGACATGCTCGAGCGAGTTTCCGTGCACGATGATGATGGGTGGATTCATGCCGCCCTGGTGCGCATAGCGTAGTTTCGGGCGAAATACACCGGACCGCTGCGGTTGCTGGAACTGAACCGCCTCCAGCAACAGGCGCGTAAGTACCGGCGTGGACATCTTGCGATTGGCCGAAGCATGTGCCTGCGTGATGGACTTCCAGACCGGGCCAAGGCCCTGGCGCTTGATCGCCGAGATGTGGTGGATGGACGCAAATTTCAGGAACGCCAAACGGGTCTCAATGGAGCGGGCAAGTATTTCCCGCTGGTATGAATCGACAGCATCCCACTTGTTGACCGCCAGCACTACCGCCCGCCCACTCTCGAGAATATAACCCGCGATGTGGGCGTCCTGATCAGTCACACCCTGCGTCGCATCGAGCAGCAGCAGGACCACATTCGAGTTTTCTATGGCTTGCAGCGTTTTAACCACCGAGAATTTCTCGATGGCCTCAAAAACCTTACCTTTGCGCCGCAGACCCGCAGTATCAATCAGTTCAAACTTCTGCCCATCACGCTCAAACGGCACTGAAATGGCATCACGCGTGGTCCCTGGCAAGTCGAAAGCGACAAGGCGTTCCTCGCCCAGCCATGTATTGATAAGCGTGGACTTGCCGACGTTTGGCCGTCCGGCCACTGCAAGCCGGATAACGGACGGATCCTGCGCTTCAGCATCCTCATCAACGTCAGGAAGATCAAGCAGAGCCAGTGCACTGTCAACAAGGGTGCGCATGCCCTGGCCGTGCGCCGCTGACACAGCCAACACTTCGCCGAGGCCCAACTCAAAGAATTCCGACAACTGCACGCCTTCAGTCATGCCTTCCGCCTTGTTGGCCGTCAGCAGCGAGGGCTTGCCCAGCTTGCGCAGATATTTGGCAATGTCATGGTCCTGGGCGTTCACGCCAGCACGGGCATCGACGACAAAAATGACCACGTCGGCCTCAGCCACAGCCTGCCTCGTCTGCTTGGCCATTTCCTTGTAGATGCCACTTTGGGCATCGGGCTCAAAGCCACCGGTATCAATGACGATGTACTCGTGATTGCCCAGCTTGCCATTGCCGTAGTGGCGATCACGCGTGAGACCTGCAAAGTCCGCGACGATGGCATCGCGGGTTTTGGTCAAGCGATTAAAAAGCGTCGACTTGCCTACATTTGGGCGGCCCACCAGGGCAATTACGGGTTTCATCGATGCAATTCATGCGACCAGAGCGGTCATTATTCGGGAACAAAACCGTATACAGCACCGTTGCGGGTCACAGCAATCAGTGCATTTCCGGCCAGTGTGGGGGGAGCCGCAATGGCGGAACCGTCAGTAGTGAGGCGATTCAGTGCAGAACCATTTTCGCGCGACAAAAGGTGAACAAAGCCCGAAGAGTCGCCGATGGCGACGGAGCGGCCAATGACCAATGGCGCAGTGAGGTGACGATAGCGCAGATTGTCTGTGGTCCAGGCACGTTCACCGTCAACCTTGCGCCAGGCCAATACAGTGCCATCGGACTCGGTACCGAAAATAAAACGATCATCGCTGTGTACGCCCTGAGATCCGTTGGCTGGTTTTGTCCAGATCAGGCTTCCCCTGAGGGTATTGACACAACCAACACTGGCCTGGAATGCCCTTGCGCACACGATGTCGCCATCCCGTCCAACCCGTCCAACAAGATCCACCAGACGCTCGACATCATTGATGCCGCGCGGGGAAGCAATAGGGGCCTCCCAGCGAATGCTGCCATTGGACGGATTCAAACCCGCAAGTCGACCGGCAAGACCGACGACAAGGGTATCGCCAACCGCGAGTATCACGCCGGACTGACGCAAAACCAGCGGTTCATTGGGGCGTTGCTGGGCCCATAACTTTCGTCCGGTTTGCCCGTCAAAAGCGTTGACTGACCGATCAGCAGCAAGCACGAATACCCGCCCTCCGGCCACAAACGGAGACGTGTAAGCCTGCGCGTTCAACTTTTGGCGCCATATCTCGCGACCGCCCTGTATCGCAACAACCTCGTTGGCTTGCGTGACAACAGCAGCTACAGTTCCATCGCTGCCGACACCTGCAGCGATCTGGGCCCCCACGTTGGTGCGCCAGACGTCGCCGCCGGTTCTTGAATCAATGGCGGCGACAGATCCATCATTTGCCGCTACGTAGACCGTTGTGCCGGTGACATTGATGTCCAGAGGAAAGGTGACGGGGCCAATACGGCTGGTCCACGCTTGCCTGGCAGACACAAGACCACTGACAGCCTGCAGCGCGGCTGGCTGTGGTTTCCCGGGGCCACCGTCAAAAATCGAAAACATCGAACAGGCAGACAGGGACGCCAGCGCTATCAGAACAACTGAAGTCTGCAGCGTACGGCCAAGGCGCTTGGGCAAAAGGAGATTCATTTTTTCACCTCGGAATTGGGTGCGGCACCTGCATTATTTACTGAGGCAGGGTCTACGCCGAGGGCATTAAGCTTGACCTCAACGAGACGCCGGTACTCAGAGCGCTCATCGAAACCTTTGTAAGCGGTCTGGTATTCCGCCTTGGCTTCGGCCTTTTTTCCTTGGGCAGCCAGAATGTCGCCCCGTCTGTCAGCGGCCAGTGCCGCGAAATCCTTTGGGAACGAACCGGATGCCAGCTTCAAGGCCTCGTCATAGGCTTTCGTTTCAAAAAGGATGCCTGCCAGACGTAACTTTGCTATGGATTGATAGCCATCGTCAGAAGCCTTGTCGACGACCCAGGTCAAGGCAGCCCTGGATGCATCAATATTGCCTTTGTCGTAATAGGTTTTGGCTGCCAATAATCCAGCCTGACCTGCGTACACTGTGCCGCCGAAGCGATCTTTCATGTCTGCCAGCGAACGGTCAAGACGGGCCATATCTCCGGACAACGCGGCTCGTTCGACCTCGTCATACAGCACTGTCGCCTGCGACGCCTGACGGCTCTGCCAATATTGGTAACCATTCCAGGCGGCAACAGCACCAAAAACAACAATCAATGCCCAGGTGATTAGGTCGCCATACTGCTTCCAGAAATGCTTGAGTTCGTCGAGCTGCTCCTGCTCCTCTAGGTCGAGATGTTTTGCCATAAATGTGTTTGTATTGCCCAGCGTCGGCGCCAGTTGAATTGTGTTGATTGTAGTTGGCTGACAAGGCTCAAGGCCCCAGCTCAGCCTCTCAGGATATGCGCCCAGCCCGCAGCATCGTCCAGGCGCTGCAGGGTCTGTGCTTCGGCGGAATCGGTTTTGCTGCCGCGCAAAGGCTTGACTGCAACACATCCCTGCACGAACTCATCTACCCCGAAAATAAGTGCAAAACGGGCCCCGCTGCCATCGGCTTTTTTGAACTGCGACTTCATACTGCCCATGCCATCAGCAATGGCACCCGCATGCATCTGCACACTGACACCGACAGACCGCAACGCAGTGAGGACACGCAGGGCTGCGGGCAGGGTTTGTGCGTCGGGAATGATAGCGTAGGCATCGGGCGCCGGCGTCTCGACTGCCTGACTCTGCTCCCGTATGAGCTCAAGAACGCGCTCAACACCGAGCGCCCAGCCCACAGCCGGAGCAGCCTTGCCGCCAATCTGCTCTATCAGATAGTCATAACGGCCACCGCCGCAAATGGTGCCCTGAGACCCAAGGCTTTCGGTCACGAACTCAAATACAGTGAGGTTGTAGTAGTCCATCCCGCGCACCAACCTTTGGTTAATACGGTAGGCAATACCATTGGCGTCCAGGATATCTTTCACCCGATTGAAATGCGCAAGTGAAGCCCCGCCCAGAAAATCCATCAGCTTTGGCGCATTTTCCAGCACGGCCTGCATCAGCGGATTCTTGCTGTCCAGTATGCGCAAGGGATTGCTGTGCAGCCTGCGCCTAGCCTCATCGTCCAACACCTCATTATTGGCCTCAAGATA
Organism: Polaromonas sp.; assembly: GCA_965228025.1. Lineage (GTDB taxonomy): Bacteria > Pseudomonadota > Gammaproteobacteria > Burkholderiales > Burkholderiaceae_C > Polaromonas. The sequence continues at coordinate 67,766 of CBDDGX010000015.1, forward strand.
GGCAATAAGAGCTGCACGATGCTGCTTGCGCTCTTCTGGCTGACCAAGACTGTTGAGCTCGAGCCGCACGTCCTTCAGGCCAAGTTCTTTCCATAAAGCGTCCGCCAGCAGTATCAGCTCTGCATCTACCTCGGCGCCCGCAAACCCAAGCGCTTCGGCGCCTATCTGGTGAAATTGCCGATAACGTCCGCGCTGCGGCCGCTCATGGCGGAACATCGGCCCCATGTAGTACAGTCTTTTACCGCCTTCGTACAACATGGAGTGCTCGACAACAGCTCGTACAACCCCGGCGGTATTCTCCGGCCGGAGGGTCAAGGCCTCCCCGTTGAGACGGTCTTCGAAGGAGTACATCTCCTTCTCGACAATATCCGTCACTTCGCCAAGGCCACGTACAAAGAGTGCGGTGGGCTCAACGATGGGCGTACGGATATTTCGATAGGCGTAAAGTGCCATCAGGGACCGCACTTTGCCCTCAAGCCACTCCCAGCGCGCCGAATCGGGCGGCAAAATATCATTCATGCCTTTAACGGCAGTCAGTTTTTCAACCATGGTGTTTTTCAGGCTGCTTCAGCAACGTTATGCTTACCGAAGCGCTTTTCTATGTAGTTTTCGACGATCACGCGGAATTCCTGCGCGATGTTGTCGCCGCGTAGCGTGACGCTTTTTTCGCCGTCAATATATACAGGTGCAGCAGGCGCTTCGCCTGAGCCAGGAAGGCTTATGCCGATATCGGCATGTTTGCTTTCACCCGGGCCATTCACGATGCAACCCATCACAGCGACTTTCATTTTCTCTACGCCTGGATACCGTTCACGCCAGACCGGCATCTGGGCCCGCAGGAAGTTGTCTATCTCCTGAGTCAACTCCTGGAAAGTCGTACTCGTCGTGCGTCCGCAACCAGGGCATGCTGTAACACTCGGCACAAAACTCCGCAATCCCAGAGCCTGAAGTATTTCAGAGGCAATGACTACCTCCTGTGTACGAGCCTCACCGGGCTGGGGAGTCAGTGAAACACGAATCGTGTCGCCAATGCCTTCCTGCAAAAGTACGGAAAGTGCCGCGGCAGAAGCCACGGTTCCCTTGGTTCCCATGCCAGCTTCAGTCAAGCCCAGATGCAGCGCGTAGTCGCTACGCCTGGCGAGCTCGCGATAAACCGAAACAAGATCCTGTACCCCGCTGACCTTGCAGGAGAGGATGATCTGGTCACGGTTCAAACCCATGTCTTCAGCCAGGCGCGCAGAATCTATTGCAGAAGTGATCAACGCCTCATACATTACCTGCCTGGTATCCCAGGGAATGGGACGTGCATTGTTTTCATCCATCAGGCTGGCGAGCAGATCCTGGTCAAGACTTCCCCAGTTCACGCCAATCCGCACAGCCTTATCCCAGCGGATAGCAGCCTCTATCATCTGGCCGAACTGTTTGTCGTGCTTGTCACCTTTGCCAACGTTACCCGGATTAATGCGGTACTTGGACAAAGCCTGCGCGCAGGCAGGATAGTCAGTCAGCAAGCGATGGCCGTTGTAATGGAAGTCTCCGATCAGGGGCACATCAATGCCCATGCGATCAAGTTGATCCCGCACATAGGGCACAGCCTGCGCAGCTTCGGGTGTGTTGACGGTCAGCCGCACCATCTCAGAGCCCGCCAGGGCCAGCTCTTTAATCTGAATGGCCGTGCCAATGGCATCCACGGTGTCGGTGTTGGTCATGGACTGCACGCGAACAGGTGCATCACCACCCACGGTCACAATGCGGGTACCCCACACAACACGCGCCTGCCGGGATCGTCGCACTTTCGGGTGCGCTACATCTATCGGGACTTGCACTATTTCACCTCAAATCGCGCGACGTTATCCTTTGCCAGGGCACTCAAATCGAATGCCTTGCCCCGCACCTGCACCTGGGTTGCATCCGCCCTGCCGACCACGGCTGCAAGCGGCAGCGCACCCGAAGCACCTGCAACTTCACCGGCCGCGAGTATCCGGCGAAGAACAACCTGGCCTCTGGAGTCCGTGACTTCCACCCAGGACTCGCTCTTCGCAGTGAACACCACGATGCCGGATGACGCTACCAGGGGAGCCACCGCGGCGCCAGACGAAGTGGCTACACCAGCAGCCAGCTGTGACGAGCTTGGGGCCATGGGTTTTGAAGGCAGGGACGAGACCGCCGGCGCTGAAGATGCCTGCGATGACTGCAATGCAGACGTCGCTGCAGCCTGCCCGGCCGCAACAACAGAATCCGGAGGGGCCTCGGGCATTTTGGGAGTCTCTTGCTCTCGGGTCTCCGGGACGACGATACCTTCTAAGGCTTTGACGGGAGCGCTATTCTGATTCGATGATCCCGCACCCGCGATGGTTTCACCCATACCAGTCCTGAGTGAAGGCATCATGATGAGGACAAGTGCAGCGAGCAGAAAAGCCAGCCCGGCAAGAACGGCGGGTCTTGAAACCTGTGTCCAGACAGAAGGGCCGGGGCCGTCACTGGGGGCGCGAAACGGGGCATTGATACCGGTACCCTGATATATCAACTTGGGGCTGCTGGTCTGCGGCAGCAATTGCAATACAGGACCGGCGTCAACCTTCAGGGTTCTGCATACGCTGGAGGCCAAAGCCCGCACAAAAACTGCATCCGGCAGCAGATCGAAGCGATCCGCCTCCAGGGCCTCCAGTTTCTTGACTGGGACCTTCAGCGAAACAGCCAGCGCGGCAATATGCAAACCAGCAGCTTCTCGCGCCTCGCGAAGCAGCCCACCGGCCGTCGCATGCGCTGCCTGGGGTGTCACAAAAGGCACTTCAACTGTCTCAGCAGCCTCCCCGGGATCACTCATTGAAAGCCCCTCTCTCGTACCACGCAGCCTCTCTTGACTGGGCATAACGTCTCTTGAGCTGATCTCCCAACTGGGACACCACGTCCCGGTTATTGAGTCGCTGCTCAATTTTTATCCCAAGCCACAAGGTCTCCGCATTGGCGAGGGCACTGTTGTTCAACCTGCGAATATAAAACTGTGCCCGCACCAACTCACCCCGATCATAAAGAAGGCTGGCCAGGTTGTAGCCCGTCAAGGGATTGCCGGCATCAATCTGATAAGACCGCGTAAAACTTTCCTCGGCCTCGGCACGCTGGCCAGCACGAACCTGACAGACGCCCTGAGCCATGAGGCTGCGGGCCTGCCCGGCATAAGTCGGGTTGGCTATTGCCTGTGCAAACATCTGTGAAGATTCACGAAACCGGGATTGCTGGCACAAAAACCATCCATAGTTGTGCGCAACATCGGCATCCCGCGCGTTGATAGCAAGCGCCCGTCGAAAGCTGTCCTCAGCCAGAGGCGCATCGTTCAAGCGCATATAGACCAATCCGCGAAGGTTGTATGCATCAGCAAACGTCGGATCAATCACAAGTGCCTGTTTGAGTTCATCCAGCGCGACATTTGTCTGACCCTGCTCAAAATAACCACTCGCCAGCTCAAGCCGCAAACGAGCGCGGCGTCGTGTGGCTGGCTCATCCGACTCCGTCACCATGTCCGTATTCCCGTCAGCCGCACTGCGCACACCACCAGTGTTGCCTGCACAACCTGCAAGCAGAACGGCGCCCCAGCAAACCATCATGAGGGCACTAGAAAGAATTTTCATGACACAACCCTTTTGTCGACCACGACCCTGACGCCACCCAGCATACCCTGCCGCTGCGATGCCATTCGCTCTCGCGCACCCGTCCGGTCCTGAACATCGCCAGCCAGCTGTCCGCAGGCTGCGTCTATATCGTCACCCCGTGTTTTTCTGACTGTCGTCACAATGCCGGCATCGATCAGGACTTTTGCAAACTGAACAACTTGCGGCATGGGAGAACGTTTGAGGCCCGATGCAGGAAATGGATTAAAGGGAATCAGATTGAATTTACATGACAGCCCATCGCCGGCGTGCTTTTGCATCAGACCGACAAGCTCCCGGGCGTGCGCAGGCTGGTCATTGACGCCGTCCAGCATGCAGTACTCAAATGTAATGAAGTCCCGCGGCGCATGAGCCTGATAACGCAGGCATGCCTCCAGCAACTCGGCGATAGGGTATTTTTTGTTGATCGGCACCAGTTGACTACGCAACTCGTCCGAAGGTGCATGCAGGGACACTGCAAGGGCCACCGGGCAATCGAGTGCCAGCCGGTCAATCATCGGAACGACCCCTGAAGTCGACACCGTGACACGACGCCTGGACATTCCATACGCGTGATCGTCGAGCATCACCTTCAAGGCAGGCAGCAGCTGCGTGTAATTTTGCAGTGGCTCGCCCATGCCCATCATCACAACATTGGAAATAACGCGCTCGCCCTTCCCGAATTGCCTGCGTAATTCGTGTTCGGCAAACCATAGCTGAGCCAGGATTTCTGCCGTCGTCAGATTTCGGCTGAAGCCCTGATGGCCCGTTGAGCAGAACCGGCAACCAACTGCACAGCCAGCCTGGGAAGAAATGCATAAGGTACCCCGGTCAGTCTCGGGTATGAATACCGCTTCAACCACATCACCGGCGCCCACATCAAACAGCCATTTGATGGTTCCATCGGCTGAATCATGCCGTGATACGACAGGCAACCCCTCAATATGGGCTGAAGAGGGCAGCTTCTCACGCAAGGATTTCGCCAGATCCGTCATTTCAGAAAAATCAGAAGCACCCCGCTGGTGTATCCAGCGGAAAAGCTGCGTTGCACGAAAACGCTTTTCTCCAAGCGCCTCGCAAAAAGCAGCCAATCCCTCAAGATCGAAGTTCAGCAGGTTGGTCGTCATTGCAGCGAGCGCAACGCGACCGGGCCCCAAGCACGTGGCAAAACCTGCGAAGGCATTGCAAAGCTTGAGGCAGACATGGTTAACGCGAGTAAATGTTCATGCCAGGGAAAAAGAAACTGATTTCCACCTGGGCGGTTTCGGCCGCATCGGATCCGTGTACAGCATTGGCATCGATGCTTTCTGCGAAATCAGCGCGAATGGTACCGGCAGCCGCCTTCTTGGGGTCAGTAGCACCCATCAGTTCACGATTCTTGAGAATGGCGTTCTCTCCTTCAAGGGCCTGGATCATCACCGGGCCGGAAATCATGAATTCGACGAGATCCTTGAAGAAAGGACGCTCCTTGTGAACACCGTAAAACGCCTCTGCCTCGCCACGGGAAAGATGGGCAAGCTTGGCAGCCACTACCTTCAGGCCAGCTGCCTCAAAACGTGCATAAATCTGGCCAATAACATTTTTTGCCACTGCGTCGGGCTTGATGATTGAGAGTGTTCGTTCGATAGCCATTTTGTTTTCCTTAACCTTTAATTTTCGGGATATTCAAAAAATGAATACAGCCTCTGATTTTAACCTGCCGTTCATCCCGGAAGACCAATAACGAACACATTGGCCTACAGGAACTCCGGTAATGCAGATGGCTTCCTATCGATTACCACCGCCCCGGTTCCCGCCGCGGTTCCTGCCACCCCCAGCACCACCGTTACCGCCTCGTCGCTGACCACCGCCGCCCGTGGGGCTCGAGCCACCACCGCGCCGAGCTCCCTGGACTTGCCGCTGACGCGTAAAGGTATCTGCGCCTATGTAGCCAAAAGATGTCTTCATCGGATCTGGCTGGGCCCCACCTCCGGCCTTGTCATCCCGCGTACCACGATCATCGCGCCGCGTCTGCCCCTGCCTTGCAGAGTTATTTCCCTGATTTCGACCAAATCCCGAAGGCGGCGGCATTGAAGGTGCTCCCGGTCCAAAACCGCCTCCCTGACTACGCCCACGGCGCCTTTTTCCATTGGCGCCAGAAATCCCTCCGACGTCATGCCGAAGATTTGCAGGCTGGATATCATCCTGGTCCAAATCCTCATCCTGCAGGCCTGGCTGGCTGCTGTTGTCCGCCTGGCTGGCTGGCGCATTGAATGTCTGTTCGCGTGTTGCGGGACGCTCTCCACCCCGGACACGGCCGCCCCGGCGCAGGCCCCGCGCGCGGCGGGAATCGCCCCCGGCATCCTGCCCGGACGTCTCCTGCGCCGCGACATCCCTTCGCGCATCCGCACGGGCTTCGCTGCGATTGGCGGCACTGGTCAAAGCCATGATGTCACGCTCATCAAGCTCAACGAATGCACCGCGCTTGAGGCCGCGCGGCAGCACCATGGCCCCATAACGAATGCGGATCAGGCGGCTGACTGCATGCCCTACAGCCTCAAACATACGCCTCACCTCACGGTTGCGCCCTTCTGAAATGGTGACCTTGTACCAGCAGTTGGCACCTTCGCCGCCACCCGCCTCGATGGACGAAAAAGACGCATTTCCGTCATCCAGAAGTACACCATCCAGAAGACGCTTCTTTTCATCAGCGCTCAAGGCCCCCAACACCCTTACTGCATATTCACGCTCAAGACCAAATCGGGGATGCATGAGTTTGTTTGCGAGCTCGCCGGAGCTCGTCAACAGGAGCAGCCCTTCGGTATTGAGGTCAAGGCGGCCGACAGACTGCCATTTGCCCTGAAACAGCTTGGGCAAGCGACGAAAAACGGTGGGCCGATTCTGGGGATCATCATGCGTGACAACTTCACCTGCAGGTTTGTGGTACGCAATCACGCGAGGCGGCGGCGGATCAATCCTGACCCTGATAGGCTTGCCATTGACCTTGACCGTATCTCCGAACTGGACACGCTGCCCGATATGCGCGGGTTCACCGTTGACCGAGATGCGCCCCTCCAGAATCAACTGCTCCATCTCCAGACGAGATCCCAGTCCAGCCTGCGCCAGCACTTTGTGCAACTTGGGCGTCTCTGGCTGGGGCAAAAGAACCCTCTTGGATAACTCGACTCCGGGATCAGCCTCATCTTCATCAAAGCGTCCGGTCACCACTTCATCGAAACGAACTGCCTCGATCGAAGTCTTGCGCGGTCCCGGGCGGCCTCTGACAGCACTCTGGACACCATCGTCCTGGGCGACATTAGATGGCTGCTCGCCAGCCGCATCAGGAGCGTCGGCTTTTTCAACAACGGCTTCGCAGTGCGCCGTAAGAGGCTCAAGCGGTACCGGGGGATCCTGATGGTCTGGTAAGTTCATGCTGTTAATTCATGCGTTGGGTTCATCGGGCTGTTTCTCACGCCACTCGGCAACGTCCTTGCTTTCATTTACTTCATCTGCGGTTTCTACAGGTTCCGCTGGGGGCTCTACCGCTTCCTGCAACTCTTCCACTGCAGGAGCTTGCCCATCATCTTTGGGCAAAACCTCTGCATCCGCCATTCCAAATTCAATCTGCTCGAGCATTGCTGCCTGCCCCGCGCCACCATCCATGGCCGGCAACTGATCCAGCGAATCGACGCCAAGATCGTCCAGGAACTGCTTTGTGGTCGCATATAGCGCAGGCCTGCCCACCGTCTCCCGATGCCCGATAACCTCAACCCAACCCCGATCCTCAAGCTGCTTGAGGATAAGGCTGTTAATGGTCACACCCCGAATATCCTCCATATCACCGCGGGTGACCGGTTGACGATACGCAATGATGGCGAGCGTCTCAAGAGTTGCCCGCGTGTAGCGAGGCGGTTTTTCAGGATGCAGCCGGTCAAGATATTCGCGCATCTGCGGTCGACTCTGGAAGCGCCAGCCGGTCGCCACGTGAACAAGTTCTGCACCCCGCCCCGCCCAGTCATTTTGGAGTTCATCGAGAGCCAGCCTGATGCTGTCAGGCGTCAGTGCACCATTGAACAAAACCCCCATCTCTCGGAGCGGCAAAGGCTGCTGGGCGCAAATAAGTGCCGTTTCGAGGACGCGCTTCGCATCCGTCGTATTCATGATTTCTTGTTTCCGAAAATGGTCGGTAGGGCGCCAGAAGGCGCGACTCACATGGAGCGCAGTACCTGTGAGATGCCATTGCGGTCAACGGCTGGGTTCTGCAGAAGCTTTTAACTTACTCCTCGCGATTGTATCGCAGGCCCAGAGCTGCGACGGCGGCTGCGAGGTCTTTGGGCAAGGGTGACCTGAATTCGAACGCCTTGCCGCTGACCGGGTGATTAAAAGCCAGCCGGCAAGCATGAAGGGCCTGCCGATCCAGCCCCCCAGCGTTCCGGCCGCCATACAGCTCATCAGCAACCAGCGGGTGCCCCAGCGCAGCCATGTGCACCCTGATCTGATGGGTCCGGCCGGTGTGCAACTTGCAACGGACCATGCAGTACTCAGGGTTGCTCTCAAGCACAGATATGTCTGTAGAGGCCGTTTTGCCTGGACTTCTTTCCATATCCACAACGGCCATCCTCAAGCGGTTACGGGGATCACGCCCCACAGGAAGATTGACGTGGCGTGTCGCGGCCCCGACCCATGAACCGTGTGCAACGGCGATGTACTGGCGGTTGACACTGCGTGCGGCAATCATCCTGACCAGTTCGTCCATCACCTGCCGCTTCCTGGCAACCACCATCAGGCCGCTGGTGTCCTTGTCCAGACGGTGCACGATACCTGCCCTTGGCAGCAGAGCCGCCCCGCTGTCTCGCGCGAGCAAGCCATTGAGCAGCGTACCGCTCCAGTTGCCGGGCGCAGGATGGACAACCAGGCCTGCAGGTTTGTTGACCACCAGCAAAAATTCGTCTTCAAACACCACGTCAAGCGTCATGGCCTCGGGTTTGAAGGCCTGGCTCTGAGGCGTAGGCCTCAATTCGATGTGGAGTGTGTCAAACGCCTTGACTGCCTGCGATGCCTTCGCAAGCGTCACGCCATTGAGCTGAACCAAACCAGCGGTGATCAATTGCTGCAGGTAGCTACGGGAAAACTCCGGCACCGCGAGGGCCAGGGTACTGTCCACCCTTTTTCCGTGGGATTCCAGCGGCACGCGCAGCTGGCGCAGTTCAATCTCACCGTCCACTTCGGATTCGTCACCAGCATGATCTGCGGCGTCCGCCATGACAACGCTAGATATAATCGATTTGCTTTGTTCAGAATCAGTCATTAGTAGAGGTCGATCGCAATGTTTTCCACCAAATTATCGGTTGTTCCCAGTGCATCACCCACGGCATTGCCATTTGCGGCCGGGCTGGCATTGCTCTGTGCCCTCATGGCTGGCTGCTCCAGCAAGCCCATAGACCCTACATCGACGTGGAGCCCCAACAAGATATACGCAGAGGCCAAGGATGAGCTCAATAACGGCGGTTATGAGAAGGCGATTCCACTGTTTGAAAAACTTGAAGGCCGGGCAGCAGGCACCCCCCTGGCTCAGCAGGCACAGCTCGACAAGGCGTACGCCCAATATAAGGGCAACGAACAGGCCCAGGCCATTGCAACCCTTGACCGGTTCATCAAGCTGCATCCGGCAAGCCCTGCGCTGGATTACGCGCTCTACCTGAAAGGTATCGTCAATTTCAACGACAACCTCGGTCTGTTCGGCGCGATCTCGCGTCAGGACCTTGCCGAGCGCGACCAGAAAGCAGCCAAGGAGTCATTTGAATCGTTCAGGGAACTGGTGACACGCTTTCCGGACTCGAAATACACACCAGACGCCCGCCTGCGAATGACATACACCGTCAACTCGCTGGCCCAGTCCGAAGTACATGTAGCACGCTACTATTACTCACGTGGCGCTTACGTTGCGGCCATCAACCGGGCCCAGACCGCGATCAGCGACTACCGTGATGTACCGGCACTCGAAGAAGCCACTTACATCATCTACAAGTCGTACGATGCCTTGGGCATGACCCAGTTGCGTGATGATGCAAGACGCGTTCTCGAAAAAACCTATCCGCAAAGCGAATTCACGACCAAGGGATTCAGGGCTGCTGACAATCCCTGGTACAAGTTCTGGTAAGTTCATCCAGCCGCGTCGTGAGTTCTTCATCGGAATTCAGGCGTTGCATGGGTGGAACAGCCCTTAGAAGTCGTTTGCCATAGCCCATCTGCCGGGTTCTGGTATCGCAAATTACCAGCACGCCCTGGTCTGTCTCGCGGCGAATCAGCCTGCCAGCACCCTGCTTGAGTGCGACTGCTGCTTCCGGTAAAAAATAATCATTGAAGGCGCTTTTGCCCTCTGCCTCCAGGCTTCTGGATCTCGCCTCTGCCATCGGGTCATTCGGTGGGGGGAAAGGCAGCTTGTCGATGATCACCAGCTGCAGCGCATTTCCCGGCACATCAATGCCTTCCCAGAAAGAAGCAGAAGCCACGAGAATGCAGCCCCGCTGCCCATCCGTATTACCGCGGCGAAACCGCTCGATCAACACCCGCTTGGGCATGGCCCCCTGAACCAGCACCTCAATCTCGCCTGAGTCTGCAAATGTGGTCTGCAGACTTTCACCGATAACGCGCAAGGCCTTTAGCGTTGTGGTAAGGACCATGGTGCGCCCTCCCAACAGGCTTGCCCAACGCCCCGCCGACTGAGCCACGGCCAGCGAATGAGAAGGATCTGCGGGCTTGGGAAAGTCGGCGGGGACATAAACCGCAGCCTGCAGCGCATAGTCGAATGGACTGCTGACCTTGAGCACGCGCGCCTCCCCCAGTCCGCAAGGTTCAGTGAACCAGCTCAGCCTGTCGTCATCTCCAAGCGTGGCCGACGTGAAAATCCATGTCTTTGCCGACTCGCCCGAAGCGCCAAGCAATTTTGTCCTGACTGCTTCGGCAATATTGAGCGGCGATTCCACCAGCCGCAGTTGTGTCCCGACATCCACCCACCGCACCAGTGCGGGCGGGCAGGTACGCACGAAAGCGGCAGCGCGCTCAGCCAACTCTGCCGCACGCTCCTGCAGCCTGGGAAAATCGCTAGCGATCTCACTGACGGTGGCCAGGGCCTCGCTGGCGCCAGACAAGGCCGCGCCAAGGTTGTCGAGGGCCACGGTCCAGGCGCCAGCCTCTATCGTTTCCGGGGCGATGCCCGTCCAGCGAAGCTTTGTTCCGGGATACTGCCGCCCCGCACACAGCCTCAATTCACGTGCAGCCTGTTCGCAGGCGCCGACCACCGTTTGCCAGTCAACCAGACCCCGGGCCAGTTGCAGGCCTGCGCCCAGCAGGTCACGGCAAAAATCCAGCAGTTGCCCTGTGGTGAGGTTTTTGCCAAGAAACTGCACACCGGTTTCATTGAGTTGATGGGCTTCGTCAAAAATGGCGACCTTGACCGACGGCAGCAACTCGGCAACGCCAGATTCGCGCACAGCCAGGTCTGCAAAAAAGAGATGGTGGTTGATCACGACCACATCAGCCGCCAGTGCCTCGCGGCGGGCCAGGTTGACGTGGCAGGCACGAAATTGCGGACATTGGGCACCCAGGCAGTTTTCACGCGTGGACGTCACCAGCGGTATCAAGGGCGAACGCTCGTCCAGCCCCGGCAGCTCGGCCAGGTCGCCAGCCTTGGTGAACTGAGCCCACTCTTCAATTTTGGCAAGCGAACGCACAGCCGTCCGGTCGGCAAGCGCCGGGTCCTGCCGGGCAAGCGCCATGCGGTGCAGGCACAGATAACTGGCACGCCCCTTGAGCAAGGCTATGCGCACAGGAACATTCAGCGTCTCGACCAGGAGCGGCAGATCGCGCACAAAAAGCTGGTCCTGCAGTGCCTTGGTAGCAGTGGATACCAGCACGCGCTCACCACTGAGAAGAGCTGGTACCAGATAGGAAAATGTCTTGCCCACACCGGTACCGGCTTCAACCACCAGCACTTCAGAACGCTCGATGGCGCGTGCAACCGCGACGGCCATCTCCGTCTGCCCTGCTCTTGCGACAAACTGTTCAGTCGTGCGCGACAGCACTCCATCGGGGGCAAAAGCCTCCAGAACTTCAAGTTCCAGGTACATCAGGCGGGCTCGGGTGGATCCAGCGACAATTCAAGCTGGCAGATCTGGTCCCGGAGGTGCAGCCTGCGCTTTTTCAGGCGGCGCAACATCAGTTCGTCGATCGGGGTGGCATGTGCCGTAATATCCACCAGCGCATTCAGGTCGGCGTGTTCGATCTTGAGTTCGATCAGCCGACGTTGCGGCGAGTGTAAATTTAGGTCCAAGGTATTTTTATCAACGCTCGCTGCTTGCTCTGATAATACGTTGATTACGGAGATAAATCGAGTCCCAATGGCTCGACCAATTGCAAGATGTCAAAAGGCTATCGAATCACGGCTTCAACAGGGATCCACAAGGGAGACCGCGAGTACCAGCAGGACCAGGTCAACCTGATCAGCCACCAGCGCATAGCCGGCTGCATTCTGGGCATTGTGGCCGACGGCATGGGCGGCCGCAGCGGTGGGCGCAAGGCATCCGACCAGGTCATGATGACTGCCAAACAGCTGTTTGAGCGTTACTCCCCTGACAGTGACGATGCGCCTTCAATGCTCAAGCAGGTCGTGGAAGAAGCCCACATCGTCATCAAGCTGACGGCCATCTCCGCAGAGCAGGAGCCGCACAGCACGCTCGCCGCCTTTCTCATCAACCCTGCCGGCGACTGCCACTGGGTGCATACGGGCGATTCGCGAATCTATCATTTCCATGGAAGCAAGCTCATTCACCGAACAACTGATCACTCTTATGTCCAGACTTTGGTCGACAAGGGGGAGATCACCGAAGAAGAAGCCAATGTGCACCCCCAGTCGAACATCCTGATAGGTTGCTTGGGCACAGAAGACCCGCCACCCATCAGCCATCACTTTATTCAGCAAATGCAGCCTGAGGACGTGTTAATCGCCTGCAGCGACGGCGTCTGGCACTATTTCAGCCCGAGCGAGATGGGTTCCGCCCTCTCCATGCTTTCCCCGCGCGAAGCGACGGAATTCCTGATACAGAAAGCCCGCTCCCGGGCCCGTGGCGGCGGCGATAACCTGTCACTGGTCATCGTGAAGTTCGAACCACTCGAATAGCCTGCGCGCTACGGCGCGCAATGGTCAGAAGCGCCGTACCGGCGTTCCGAGCCTCGCCAGGAGGCCCCCCGGGTATGGGCCGGTCTGCCGCCTTGAACGTTGTACAAATGTGAAATTTGCGCTTCGCAAATGCAAATGTTATTGCGAATCGTTCTCTTTCGCATACAATCATTCCCGTACAAAGCCAGCCAACGAGTCCAGGTCACCTGGACAAGCACAGCCAAGCCTTTGCTCAATCCCACATTTTTGCCCGACCGGCAAAAGATCACATCGCTTGGAGCTTCCCTTGGCACGCCATACATCACAGAAGAGCAGCGTCAAACGCAGCGCTCGCAACAAAACGTCGTTCCTCACCGTTAACACCGCACCCGCAATTTCGGCTCACAAACCAAGAGCTGCGGAGATCAGCGCAATTCCACTCGGTGCGCTCATGCTCGCCGCTTCAGTGAGCGGCTGGGCGCAAACCATTACGGCGGTGCCCAGTACGCCTGCCACGACAGCGACTACGCAGATCGATGGAAAAACGCTGGCCCCCGTAACGATCAAGGACACAAGGGACCGGGCTACACAAACCTACCAAAGCGGTGTCACCACCATTGGCAAGGTGCCGGTTGCAGCCAAAGACGTGCCTCAATCGCTGACAGTGGTCAACGAGAAACTCATTCATGACCAGGGACGTGACACCTTTAAGGGCGCCCTGGAAAATGTCGTTGGCATTACCTTTGAAGCCGGCGAAGGCGGCCGCATAGGCGACAACATCCGCCTGCGCGGTTTCAGCGTTGCGGGTGACATTTATCTCGATGGCATGCGCGATATCGCACAGTACAACCGCGACACGTTCAACTATGACCGTATCGAAGTGCTGCGCGGCTCGGCCTCCATGCTTTTTGGGCGCGGGTCCACCGGTGGCGTTGTCAATCAGGTGAGCAAGACAGCCCGGCTGGTGACCGAGAATGAAGTCAACGTGACGGCAGGCCCTGGTTATTTGCGCACGACGGGTGACTTCAACATCCGTACCGGCGAAGAGTCTGCTTTCCGCATCGGGGCCATGACCACGGACGGTGAAACAAAGGGCGGAAAAGTTTCAACCCAGCGCCGTGGCCTGGCTTTGGATTACAGCATCGGTATAGGTACATCAGACGAGTTCAGCTTCAGCTTCTATCACCTGAACTACAAGGACAAACCAGACAACCTGGGTGGGCGCTGGCTGCAAGGTGCGCCTGCGCCATTTCCACAAGGGCTTTCGTATAACGCCGCTTCCGACTACCAAAAAGACGCCGCCGACATCGGAACCATCACCCACACCCACCGCTGGGATGACGGCAGTACCCTGAAAACAACCTTCAGGGATGGTCACTTCAATCGCGATCTGTGGGCAACCCAGCTCAATGGCCTGGCAGCCAACGTCACCCAGGCTAATTTTGGATTCAACACCGTGGTGCCGCGAGGCACACAAACCCGTGCCGGCCGCGATCACCATACGTTTCTTCAAAGTGACTACATCACAACCACCAACTGGTTCGGCCTCAAAAACCAGATTCTGGCCGGAACGGATATCGCCCGCGAAAACGCCACCGTTTACCGCTACGTCAACGTGCCAGCACGAACCAACGTGACGGTGGGCGACCCGACGAACCTGGCGATCGTCGACAGACGCAACCTGATTCGCTCGACGGTTTTCACTTCGACTGCCATAGGCGCCTATGTCCAGGACACCATCAACCTGACACCGTCCTGGAAGCTGGTGGGCGGACTTCGCCTCGACAGCTTCGGCGGCACATACGACCGTTCGGGCCTGGCGGTACCGGCAGGAGATCTGTCCCGCCGGGACACCAAACTCAGCAAGCGTGCTGGCGTGATGTATCAACCAAGCGACGAGGTGAGTTATTACGCGTCTTACGGAACCTCCTTCAACACCTCGGGCGATCTCTACCAGTACGATGCGACCAGCGCGAAAACACCGCCCGAAAGCAGCCGCAACCTGGAAATCGGAGCCAAGTGGGAGCTGTATGGAGGCGACCTTTCGCTACGCACAGCCCTGGCCCGCACCGACAAATACAACGAGCGCAATACCGACATCAATCAGGCGACAGGCGAGTTCCTGCTGTCGGGCCAGCGCCACACCAACGCCCTGGAGTTCGAAGTAGCTGGCCGCATCAACCCGCAGTGGGATGTTTTCGGCGGCATCGTGTTCATGCACGGCGTCATTGACAAGGCAGGTTCTTCCGCAGCAGCGCAGGCCACTGTTGGGCTCAACCCCGGTTTGACTCCGAACCAGCAGTCCAACCTGTGGACTACTTACAGGCTGGGCACCAACTGGCGCATAGGCGGTGGTTTCACGCATGTCGGTGCCCAGGCCCCCTCATCGGCCTCAGCAGCTAACCTGATGAACCATGCACCTGCCTATACCAAGTGGGATGCGCTCGTTGAATATCGCATCAACCCGGACAACACCATCAAGCTCAACATCGACAACCTGACCAACAAGGTTTACTACGGATCGCTCTACCAGGGCTGGCCAACCCAGTCGCCCATGCGAACCGTCAGGGCCACACTCACGAGCAAGTTCTAGGCATCCGTCCTGAAGCTTGGGCTTTAAACCCGGACATCCCCGCGCAGGCAGGGATGTCCGATCCTTTTGATGGATATCAAACATGTTGCTTCGCATTGCACAGGTATTGACCCCCGAAGAGCTGGCACAGGTTCGCCAGCTTGTGCTCTCGGCATCCTGGTCGGATGGTCGCATCACCGCAGGGGTGCAGAGTGGTGCGGTCAAAAACAACCTTCAGCTGCCTGAAGAGTTGCCTGAGGCGCAGCAGGCCAGGCATATTGTTTCTGTCGCGCTGGCACGCAACCCCATGTTCGTCACAGGTGCATTGCCGAAGTCGGTCTACCCTCCCCTGTTTAACCGGTATGGCGGCCAGTCCAATGAGTTCGGCAACCATATCGACAATGCCGTCCGCACCCATGCTGCCACCGCAAGGCATGTCCGCACCGATATTTCATGCACGCTGTTCCTGAGTGAGCCGGATACCTATGACGGCGGCGAACTGGTCGTACAGGACACCTATGGCGAGCAGCGCATCAAGTTCGCTGCCGGCGATCTGGTCATGTACCCGGGCACTTCTGTCCACCGCGTAACTCCTGTGGTCAAGGGCGAACGCCTCGCCTGCTTTTTCTGGATCGAGAGCATGGTCCGTTCTGATGCGCAGCGAAGGCTGCTCTATGACATGGACATGGCCATTACAGCGCTTCGGCAAAAAGACATGGACAGCGCCGGCCGCGGCCAGGCGCATGTGGAAAGTGATGAGGTCGTGCGCCTGACGGGCTGCTATCACAACCTGCTCCGGATGTGGGCTGACGTCTGAGGCCAGGCCTCTGGTGCCGCGCCCTGCCGCACTTTTTTACAAATGCGACACATTCGCATTTATAATGAGCTCAGCCATCAGGATTGCGGCAGCGCGACGCAAAGCCGGAAGCCAGACACAAGCAGACGCCCGATCCCCGGACTCCCGGGCGCTCGGCCGGCTCCTCTTCCAACATCAGTCAAGCAGGAACCCCAATGAAACGCACGTCCTTCGCACTTGCTGCTTTTTTCTCCCTTGTCGCCGGAAGCGCCCTCGCGCACGGCGACTTCAAATGCACCGAACCCAAGGCCGAATGGAAACCCCAGATGGACCTGCAGCGCAAACTGGTCGCAGAGGGCTGGCGTGTGCGCCAGGTCAAGGTCGACAACGGCTGTTATGAGGTTTACGGTTTTGACAACACCGGCAAGCGCATCGAAATCTACTTCAACCCCAAGACTTTTGAAAAAGTCGGTGAAGTCAAGCAGCCTTCCTGACCGCCTCCGGACCACCCTCTGACCGCCTTGATAACAGCACCGCTGATCGCTGCTGAAAGCCTGATGCCCGCCCCGCAAAACACCGTCAAGGTATGGGATGGCCTCGTCCGGCTGTTGCACTGGCTGCTGGTGCTGTCGGTGGCTCTGGCATGGATCAGCACCCTGGGCTTTGGCTGGGTCAAGGCACATGAACCCGCAGGCTACCTGGCCCTGGCCGTCGTAGCCATACGCCTGGTCTGGGGGTTTACCGGCAGCCGCCACGCGCGCTTTGCCCGCTTCGTCCGCACGCTGGGGGCCGCACGTAACTACGCACTGCAACTAAAAACCGGCAAAGAGCCCCGCTACATCGGCCACAACCCGCTGGGCGGCTGGATGGTGGTGGCCTTGCTTGCAGTGGTGGCAGCGCTCGGCTTGACCGGCTGGCTCTATACCACCGACGCCTTCTGGGGCACGGCCTGGCTTGACCAGTTGCATACTGCACTTGCGTGGGGGCTTCTGGTGCTGATTGCGGGCCACCTCGGCGGTGTACTGGTCACCAGCCTCAGGCACCGTGAGAATCTCGTCAGCGCCATGTTCAGCGGCCGCAAACAAGCCGCTGCACCGGGCGACATCGACGACTGAAGCGCAACAGCGCAAGTTCGGCCAGCTCGCCGGCTACGCGCCCGTCGCCACCACAGCTACGCGATAATCCGGTCTTTCTCCTAGCCAACACAGCACAAAAGGTGCTGATAGCCACGGGGGGCCTGAGTGCCTTACAACAGGAATGAGTAATTCCGATATCGCCGAACTGCTGAAGCGCGCAGAGCTTCCGGCTAAAGACAGCTACATACAGATCCTGGCCCTGTTCGCCGCATCGCCCGAGAAATCATTGACGGCCACCGACGTGTACAGACAGCTGATCCCGAATGAGCCGACCATCAACGTCACCAGCATTTACCGCATCGTGCGCAACCTGCACGCCGCTGCATTACTGGACTGCAACAAGGGCTCGGGTGGCTATGGGGGCGGCAAGAACATGTTTCGTTTTGCCGTGAAAACACCTGCTGCCAAAAAGACGCGCAGCAAGCCAGGCTAGCCCTGCAGCTGCGCGCCTGCGCAACTAGCGCTTCGTTTCTTCTTCAATACGCTTGAGCAGCTCGGCCAGGGGCGCCTTTTTGGCAACACCAGGCCGCCCACCCACATAACCGGCCATGTCTTCTGCTTCTTGCGGAGACACCAGTGCCGTCAGGTAGATGAACGGAATACCCGCAGTCACCGGGTCTTCGGCCAGCGCAGCAGCCACATCGCCACCGCTGAAGTCGGGCATGTCGATGTCACAAAGAATGACATCGGGCTTCTCGCGTTTGGCCAGCGCCACGGCCGTGCTCGGCTGCGTGGTGCTGGCGAGCTGGTAGTTCTTGGCCAGCTTGGTGACCAGGTAGGTGACGATGGCTTCATCGTCATCAATCAGCAGGATTTTTTTTCGTTCGTCGAGCACTGTTTACTCCGTTTTTTCAATCTTTGTCTGCAGCAGGTGGCGCACCCGGCAATGTCATTGCTCCACCTCGCCCTTGACGATTGTGGCCGTCTGCAAATGTACGCGCAAGTCATTGACCAGCGCGGCGGCCCGCTGCAGGTCAATGCCGGCGGCTTCGGTTTCAATGTGTTTGCCCTGGTCGGCCGCCCAGTGAAAACCATACAGGCCCAGACTGCCGGCCAGCTGGTGCGCCCTGCGCCTCAGCCCTTCCCGGTCACCCGACGCAATATCTGCACCCATTTCATCGAGCAGCTTGAGCCGGGTTGGCAAAAAGCCTTCCAGCAATTCAAAAATATCCGGGTCCACCACAATCGGCGCCAACGAACCCACAGGCGCGACCTTGCCCGCCGGGGCCACAGGTTTTGATGACGACACAAAACCCAGCAGCGTCTGCTGTATCAGGTCGCGCGTCACCGGCTTGGTGAGGTAGTGGTCAAAGCCTGCAGCCAGGCAACGGGCCCGCGTTTCCTCATCGTCGTGCGATGACAGCACCACCACATAGCCACGCGGCCGGCCCATATCGGCCTCCTGCCTGCGCAACAGCGCTATGGCCTCCAGCCCGCCCATGACGGGCATGTCCAGGTCCATGAACATGATGTCGGGCACGTCCTGCTCAACCATCTCAAGCGCGACCCTGCCATTGAATGCCGTGGTGACAGTGAGCGGCGGGCACGGCAGAAAGCGGCGCACGATGAGCAGGTTGTACTCGTCGTCATCGACCAGCAACACTTTCAATGGCGGCAGATCGGCCAGCACCATGGGCTGACGGTTGCGGTGTTCCATCGCATGGCGCGCCGTAGGCGGCACCTTGCCGGCAGGTGCAGCACGCAGGCTGACGCGCAGGGTCGTGCCTTCGCTGGCCGATGTCTGCATGGTCACATCGCCGTCCTGCGTACGAGCCATCAGGCGTGCCGAATAGGTACCCAGCCCGGTACCGCTGGCCTTGCCTGCAGTCGCGTACTTGGTAAAGAAGCTATCGCGCACGGCGGCCGGCACCATGCCGTCGTTGTGAATGCTCAGCACGATGCTGTCAGCGCCGTCGCTGGCCGCAAGTGCTTTTTCGTCCTGCAGCGTCACGGTCACCGTCGACCCCTCCGGCGAAGCCTCAACAGCGTTCTTCAGCAGGTTGGCCACCAGTGAATAACACAGCAACTCTTCAGCCCAGGCGCAGGCTTGAACCTTGCCCGATACCAGCTTGAGCACCACGTTCTTCGACGCCGCGTGGCTGCGAATATCCACTGCCACCTTGTCAACCAAGTCGACCAGGTCAACCGCGTCGGGCCTGAAGATATAACTGCCCTGCTCCATCTTGTAGAGGTCCAGCGACAGGTTGACCATGCTCAAAATGCGGTAGCCCGCACGCTCGACGATGCCCAGCAGCTCGTCGGCCTCTGCCGTGAGGCGCCGCTCTTCGCGCAGCAGGCGCGGCACGGCAATGATGCTGTTGAGCGGTGTCTTGATGTCGTGGCGCGCAATGCGTTCGACCTCCTCTCGCAGCCTGACGTTTTCCATCAGCGCCTCGTTCTGCAGCTCCAGCTGCCCGGCCTGCGCGGCAATCTGGTCATGCGATGCATGCAGCGCCTGCTCCTGCGCGCGCCGCTCTGTAATGTCTGTCAGCGACGCAATAAAACGCGTGGCATAGCCCTTCTGGTCACGCACCGACACACCCATGCCCTGCACCCACACATAAGCACCGTCGGCGCGGCGAAGGCGGTATTCGATGGCGTTGTGAAACTCTTCTGCGCCAGCCGGCCCCTTGCCCTTGATGTGCTCGGCAAACGCTGCCTGCACGCGCTGGGCGTCCTCGGGGTGGATCATCTCGAAATAGTCGGGCCAGGCCGAGGTATCTGTATCGGCGCTGAAGCCCAGCAGCTCGCGCAGGCGCGGCGAATAAAACGCCGTGCGCGTCCTGCCGTCCCAGTCCACAATGCCGGCCTTGGCCGCGCGCACCACCAATGCAATACGCCGCTGCTCGGTGGCCAGTGCCTGCTCCATCTCATGGCGCTCGGTCACATCGGCGCTCGCGGTCACCACCCCCAGTGGCTCTCCGCGCGCATTGGCCATCACCGTGCGGGTCTGGGTGTAGCGCCTGCCATTGGAAGCCACGTCCAGTGTCATGGGGCGGGCTGTCGACGCCCCGGCGCAGCGACTCGGCGTCCAGCTTCTCGACCTCATCCGCCTCTTCTGGCTCGCGCAGCTCGCGTGCGGTATGCCCCATGACCTGCTCGCGCCGCAACGCGTAGTACTGCTCCCAGGTGCGGTTGGCAAACACATAGCGGCCCGCGGTGTCGCGCATTGCCAATGCCACCGGCACAGAGTCCACCAGGTCGTTGATGAAGCGCACACGGTCTTCGAGTTGGCCGGCCTGTGCCGCAATCTGGTCGTGCGACGCACGCAGCGCCTCTTCCTGCGCGCGGCGTTCGGTGATGTCGATGATGAAGGCAATCCAGCGCAGCACAAAACCCTTGGCATCCCGCACCGCCATGCCGCCCACCTCGCACCATACGTATGAACCATCGGCGCGCAGCAGCCGGTATTGTTCGGTGGAGTAGAACTCACCCATCGGTCCTTCCGGCCCCTGGCCCTTGATGAAGGGCACCCAGCGCCCGACGATGCGCGCCCGGTCGTCCGGGTGAATCATCACCTTGAAGTAATCGGGCCAGTCAGACGTGTCTGCGTCCGGGGCATAGCCGCGTATTTCGCGAAAGCGCGGCGAGTAATAGGTTTCGTGTGTGGCGCCTTCCCAGTCAACAATGCCCACGCGCGAGCCACGCACCACCAGGTCAAGGCGACGTCGC
>CBDDGX010000016.1:0-83957 GCA_965228025.1 Polaromonas sp.
AGCCTGACCTGCCTGATACGCGCCTTGAGCCAGTCCATGCTGTGCCTGTGGGCTGTCAGTTCGCCTGCGCGTTGTCGCGCAGGGCCTTGCTGGCTGACTCGGCCCGGTCTGCCAGCACTGGTAGTGCCTGGCGCTGTCGCCCGCGCCTGCTGCGGCGTGTGCCTGTGACAGCAGTCGCAGGTCAAGCAGCACGCGCTCGGCCAGCCCGAGGGCGCGGTCCAGCTGGAGAGATTCGGATGCAGGTGCCAATGCGGCGACTGGCTGCTGCAATGCGAGCTGCGCCTGTGCCTGCAGGCGCAGTGCGTTGGCACGCTCGGCACTGGCTTGCGGCTTGAGTGTGGGCGGGCTGCTGGCAGCCAGACCCCGGCATCGCCAGAGCCTGGCCCGCAGTTGCAGTGCGGCGGCAGGTTGTTGTTGGGCCAGGCAGAGCGTGCACGCAGCAAGGTCAGTGCGCCAGCCTCAGCGCAGGCCGCGCTGCACAGGGCTGATGCACTGGCCAGTTGCCCGTCGGCCATCGCGGTATTGCCCTGCGCCAGGTAAATCGCCGCAGCGCGTCCGTGCGCCGTGACCAGTGTGGTGCTGTCCAGTGATGTGGGCTCAGCCAAGCACCTTGTTGACGGTGGCCAGAGCCTCGGTGTTGTGCCTGATTGCGAGGCAATGCGCGACAGGCTCAGCAGGCGCCGGCCCGGCCCTTCACGTCGTCAAGTGATTCATAAACGTTCAGCGCCCGTGTGTACTCGTGCCGCGCCCCACTCAGGTCACCGTGTACAAAGGCATGGCGCCGCGCTGCATGCTGGCCTGCGCAAACGTTGCAGCAGCGTTGTTGGCTGGGGGTTTGGAGCCGCAGGCTGCCAGCAGCGTCATCAACAGCGAAGCCAGCATGAAGCGCATCAACATCCGGTCCTTCATTTGCGCCCCTCAAAACTGTCCAGCGGAAGCGTTGCAGGCTCGGCCGGGCTGGCCGCGCCTGAAAATGGCCAGCTGCCTTTCAGGCCGGTTGTGATCTCTGCCGCGTCCTGCGCTGCCGTGCGCCCCGAACGAACAATGGCAGGTATGTCGTTGCGCGATTCGCGCAGATCTGCTTGACATCGGCACTGGCGGACTTTGCGTTTTCGAGCGTGTCTTTGGTTTTGTCCAGCGCCTGCGGCAAATCGTTGTTCAGGGTCTTCAGCAAACCCTGCACCTCGCCGACGACTTTGGCACGGTCGCTGTCGATATTGCCGACCAGCACACGCGCGCTTTCGCTGGTCTGCCTGAACTGCCCCGACATGGCCTGAATGTTGGCCAGCGTTGCAGTCATCGAACTGCTCAGTGTCTGGGCGCATCGATGCAGCCTCATTGGTCAGCTTGCGCGTGTCATCAAGAATGGGGTCGATCTTGCCAAGTGCTATGGATAGCTTGTCGACCGCCACCTTGACGGTCGCCATCACGTCGTCGAGTTCATTGCCTGCATCCACCGGCAGGGTCTGCCCGCCGGCCAGCCGCTGGCCTTCACGTGCGCCGGGCAGCAGTTCGATGAATTTGCCTGCAATCGGGCTGTCGCGGCCAAATTTTGCGCTGGCGTTGGCACCCAGCAGCTCCATTTTTTCAGTCTCGATGCGCAGCCGTACCCGCACACTCAGGTTCTTTTCGAGCTTGATGTCATCAACCTCGCCGATCTTGAAACCTTTCAGGCGTACTTGCGTGCCCGCCTGTATGCCGCTGGCACCGGCGACTTCGATGTACACATGTGAGGTGGGCGTGAACCAGCCCTGGCGCCAGGCGGATGTCAGCACCAGAAAGACAGCCGCGACGATGGCCAGGGCCAGCCAGGCATGGCCGGGGCTCTTGCGGGTGCGCAACGCGAACTCCTGCATGTCGGGCTCAGGCGTCATGGCAGATGAGGGCAGGGTGCTCATGCCTGAAACTCCTTCAATGCATCGCGCAGGTTGTCTGCGCGGGTCACGTCATGCGTTGCCCAGACCAGCGTTCGCCATGGGTATTGCCGCGCAAAACTCCGGCTGAAGGCCTGCGCTCCCAGCAGCGCGTCACCCCACTGCGCTGCATCAATGATTAGTGCGTCAGGGTCTGCCATCAAGGCCCTGCCGATTTTTGCCTGCATGACTGCATCAGCCGGTGCCGTGTCGGGAAACAAACTTGCCCACGCTGGCCAGTCCACCGGGCAACCCGCGCTCGCAAAAAGGCTGTCAATTTCAGGGATCAGGTGACGGGGCAGGCTGCCGTCGCAGAGCGCCGCTTCAAGGGTGAGGTTGTCCTGCAGGGTCAGGTCTGCGATCAGGGTACCGCCGGCCAGCCTGACGGAGATGTCCAGCCGCTGGTCCAGCGCCTGAATGCCTGAAGCCATGGAATCCCCATCGGGCCACGTCGCAACCAGAACGCCTCCATGGTCAAGGCTGAGGGTCTGGTCTCCCGCGTAAACCTGTCTGGCACGCCCGGCATGTACCCCGGGGATGGCGGCCCGTGACGGCGAGCCCATCATGGTTCAAGCCTGTGGCAAACAGGGCATTTCGATACATGAGCAGCCATTTTTGACGACCTATCCTTGCAACGTTGTCCGAGGCACTTGTTGCGGATTGTAATAAGTCGTTACTAATTCAAGTCTGCTAGTTTTACCAATGGTGGGGTGATTCCAACACTGTCTTGTGGCGTGCGGCACCGGAGGGGTGTGCCCGTGCTGTCACACCAGCTGGCAGGGCTTTTTCAGCGCCTTTTCAGGAAGGTCAGGTCGTTTTTACGGCCAAATTTGGTGCGTGCATAGAGGCAAATCGCCAAAGGCACCAGACTGGCAAGCTGGAATTTCAGCAGGCTGGCGATGGTCGGGGTGGGTGTATCGATAAACATGGGCATGCCCGGCTCCATGGCGCCCAGAAGAATGGCCCCGAGGATGAAGAGCGAAATGACCAGGTAGAAAAAGACAAAGCAGATGACCACTGCACAAAGGAAGTTGACCGTCCAGCGCAGGGCTGCCATGGGTGTCCTTTGATGTCTGCGGCTGATAGCGTCAGCAGCCGTTGGGAAGGGTTGGAGCGGGTGATGGGAACGGAGCCCAAACCCAAACCCAAACGCCACGTAACTTATTGATTTTAAACAATTCGGTGATACTCGGTCCTACGTCTGTAATCCCTTTCGTAGGACTAGAAAATGCCTAGCGGTCATTCTGCCCCAGATGAACCCTGCGTGGCTCTCATAGCGTCTAGGATGGGCTTAAAGGCGGGGTCGGGTTCAAAATCAAGTTGAAGTTTGTCGTCGTCTTCATCGAGTCCGCCTGAAATCAGGGATACGGACTTCAAAATATCCCCTCTGTTTAATATGTTGGCGAATAGCTTGGGTTTATCTCCGTCCATACCGGCTATCTTCAAAAACTGGTCGTGGGTAATTTTTCCTGCGAGCAGCGCAAGCACCGCCCGACTAGAAACGTGAATAGTCACCTTGTCTCCTTTAAATATCCAGCGTGGGTCGGAATACAGTCCCCGTCCTCGGAGTTCAAACGATTGTTGTTGTTGAAGCGTCCTTGCCTGATAACCCTCGTACTCAGGGGGCGGTAGTGCAGCCGCAAGTTGCTCCAATCCCTTTACATCCTGATCAAAGAAGTGAGTGGGAACATAGGAAACCTTCCAGTGCAAAGGTCCTCTGAGCCCATACCAGCCTGACGATGCTCTTTGTGGCGAAAAAATACAGACTACGTGGAAGCTGTCTGGATAGCGACGAAGAAAGTCAGTAATGATTTGACTGCCATTGAATGTGCGGCCTTGATGATCGCGGTGAGTAAGTCGATAGAGCAGAGAGCTGCCCGCATCGGCTAATACAAGACACTTCAAGCTGCCAAATGGAACCCCACTAAGTTGAGATGCTTTATCTTTTAGCCGTTCCCACAGCGGGTTGTCATCGATCTTTTGAGCTTCAGAGGGCATGGGCGAAAAGTAGTTTCTAAACGATTGCCGACGATCCTTCCATTCAATAAATACGTCCGTACCAGTGGAGACTAACCGCAGTCGCTTTCTTGCATCCGGCGGTGTTTCCAGCCAATTTCGAATGCTGTCTTTCGCTTCATCATCAAGCATAAATATAGGGTTGGCTAATCTCTTTCGATAGATTTTTCCCTCTTCAAAATCGTTCGCGTAGTTGAAAGTAAAAAACAGGTGCTCACCTGCACGCTTACTGACTTGGTTGGCAAACTGAGATATTTGACTTGATACGCGACTCATCTCGGTATCGCCAGAAAGCCGAGCATTGGATAGTGCGGCAATTTCCACGTAGGTGAGCTTGCCCGGGAACAAACAGCTGGAAAGGGCATCCGGCTTTCTGCCAGACCCTGCAAGCGTTGGCTCAATCTCCAAACCGCCCAGTTTATGTAGCCCCCAAAGAACTGCAAGCTCCATTTCGGCGGGCAGAATTTGGTCCACTTTTGCCGACGATAGTCTTTTTGCAAGTTCGTTGCGTTTACTCGCATCAAGCAGGCAACCAATATCGTTGGCCATGGCCCGAATGCGCCTGCGAGAGAAGAACGGCAAACCGAGCCCCTTTCAAACTAGCCGTGTTTGTACTTGGCAGCTAGCTCTGCAACCAACTTGGCTCTTTCAGATAAAACATGTCCGAAGAACGAGCCAACGAAAGGACCAACAAAGTACGTCCAGTAAGGTGCAGTAGTCATGATGCTCTCAAGCTCTCAGGCTCTCAGGCTCTCAAGCTCTTATGCCTGCGCAAGCACAACCTTGATGAGGTGCGTGATTTCCTGTGGAGTAGTCAAAAACCATTCCATGCCTGGAGCGTCATGCTTGCGCTTGCCGCGCAGGGTAAGGACAGCGTGAAGTGCTCTCTCAAGACTGATCACGTCTGAATGCGGAAATGTGCCGAGCACTTCAGGTTTCTCTGGCATAGAAGTTACTTGCTGGGAGATACGAGCTTCAGGACTGCTCCCTCGACCAATCTTGATTGGAAACGGACCATCAGCGCGCTTGTAGGCGGGAAAGGTGTACCAATACACAGCTGGCTTCGTGCCAATGGAATCTGCAATCTCCTCCTCATCCTCTTCCACTGCAGTTTCCGTCTCGGTTGCTGCTAGCCCGACCAGAACTATGCCGTCACTCATCGTGGCAGTGAACATCGCTGGACTGTTCTTAACAAGCATACCGAGGCGAATGCGGTATTCACGGCGGGCCTTCGCCTCATCCTGCTCATAATGATTCATGATGTGCGTATGGTGCGCGGGGAACATTTCCCAAACCGCAGTGCTTAAGTCACGATATGACATCTGCTCCCCGGCCTGCTTCAAGACGGCTAACACCATTTGCCTGACGGTCAACGTTTCTTCGCTCATACTGTTCCTTCAATTCGCGCACAACCGACTGTAGTTGCATTTAACCCTGACCCAGTTTATCTACGGTGATTGAGCGCTAGAGACAAAAATGAAATTCCAAATCCGACAAACACTGAGCGACTACATCTATTTGGGAAATGAAATCACTAGCGAGGTTATTGACAGCCAGATCCCTTTGGTCAGAGCGATAGGGGAATATCATGAATTCTTCAGCAAGACCCTCTTCGAGGGAGATTCTGAAATCTCCGGGACGCGAGCGCTGCTGGCTATGCATGCTGTAATGATTTACACAGCGGCCATTAGATTGAGTTTGAGTGGGCATGCTGCTGCAACTTACCCCCTGTTTCGCACAGCGCTCGAAGCAGCTTGCTACGTATTCGTGATGGGCCTAAATCCGAAGCTGGAGGCCGTGTGGGCGGATCGACACTTGAATTCTAAAACGGGTCAAGAATGCCGAAGAATGTTTTCAGCTGCCGTAAAAGACGCGGCGAAAGGCATTGAGGCAAGACAGCCAGGGTCTGGACATGAAGAGTGGATAAACAACTGTTATCAGGGTGCAATTGACTTCGGCGCTCATCCTAATCCGAAGTCAATCTTTGAGCACCTCCAGCCGCCAGAAGACGTAGGGGACTTCTGGGAGTTCTCGTTGACCGGATTGCACGGTAGCGGTTCTCCTGAATTGGTAAGAAGTCTTTTTGCCTGTCTTGACTATGGTCTAGTGATCGGCGTGGTTCTCGCATACTGTTTCACTGATCCCCCGGCACGAGCGTCCAGTGAGCTATTTAGGCTCAATGATCTAAAAAATCAGTTGGAGGCCCAATACAGAGGGGAATAGCCGTTTCGTAGATTTCCCGCGTTTCTTGCCGCCTTACCATTTTTCAGAAGTAATGGCTAGTAAGGGAAGGTCATGGAGTTGATGATCGGGCACAAGGAAAGCTTTCTAAAAAGGCGTCTCGGGTTTGTCGCTGTGCACGTATAAGAATTTGTCGAGAAATCCGCAATTGATTGACACAATACGTCGGCCTTCATTCGGGGTGTCCGGCTGTACAGGCTTTGAGAGAGTCCCAACCTCGGCGCTTTTAAGGTCCTTCTGCAACTTTAAAACCGCCAAAATGAATATACAAATGTATACACAGAATATACATTTAAACCTTATACGTAGAGTGCTAGCGGCACCCTCTATCGTCCCAAAATCAGTGTTTCCGCAAGAGTCTCATGGCCTCAAGCTGGGGGCGCGACTTTGGCGACAGGTGCAGATTCCATCTCTGACATAACTTGCTCAACCCATTCCTTGTAAAACTCTTCAAGGTCGTCGGGCTTTTCTCTCGCTACCCGTCGTATTCGGAGCATCACCAGACCAAAGGTAAAGAAATCGCACCTCCAGGCGGTGATCTTCAAGGAATAGTTCAGATTCGAAGCCGCCTCTTTCAGTATGAAAAGGTCAATGCCTAAACCCGGAGAGTGAGTCTGGGTGCTACCTGCTGGGGACAATTTATCAGCCATCGTCTGAAGGTTTTGAGACAGAGTCAGCAATCGATCTTGCCCCCGAAGCTTGAAAGCAAGGATGGGATCTTCCTTTGACAGTTCGGCGAGGGCTTTCGCAAACGGTTCCCGAGTTTCCGCACCCAATTCGTTCAGGTGTGACCGAATCATCATTTGAATCACTATCCGCATTGCCTTAAAGGTTTCCTGGCTGTCAATACCGACAAGGGAGTTACCTTGAGCCTCACTAACGCTCCGGATTTGCGCGATTAAGGGTTGTGGACCGGCTTTGGCGACTGGTAACAGCCGGTGGACCAAATGGTGCAGTTCGAGCAAGTGATAGAGCGCCGTCCGAGTTGCACGCCTACGCTCATGTCGATTCTTGACCCAGTAGCTAACCGCCGCAACCAAAGCGCTTATTGCGACGCCCAAGTCTTTAAAGTCCATCGTCAGTCTCCTCCGTGTGCTCTTGACTTCGATCTTATCCCCCAACTGTTGTACCGCATCTAACGGGATGCTCTTGCAGTGCTCAGCCGCTTTTGGTTCCTCAATTACTCCTTCACTGAGTCTTTGGCTTGTCAAGATGCTTTCCCACTACCATCTGATACATGGCTACAGCAAAACAAGAATTAGGAGCTTGGGGCGAACAACTTATCGTTAGCCGATGTGTTTGCCCTCAGTGCAAAAGATCGAAAACATTGAAGCGTCTTCCGTCGAACTTCAAATGTGCGGATTTGATTTGCGACTTCTGTGGATATTTAGCCCAGGTGAAGGCTGCTACCGTAGCCTCTCACTCCAAGGTACCTAAGCAGATTTTGGGTGCTGCTTGGGGGGCGCAAAAGGAGCGAATGGATGCAGTCATCTATTTCCCCCTTTTTCTTGTCCTCAAATCTCCCATTGGATTTGCTATTTACTACCTTCCTACAGACTTTCAAAATGAGGACCTTTTTGTCCCCAGGAAGCCGTTATCCTCGGAGGCGAAGAGGGCCGGCTGGCAGGGCTTCATGTATAACCTCAGCGCAATCCCTGAGGGGAGCTTAGTCAAGCTTTCCGAATTTCCTCTTCCAAAGCTTATTGGCTACTGACGAGTCTTTGTAGCAACGCCGGCCCGCCTCTGCTACTCAATGACAAAGAAGCTTTCAAAGCTTCCCGTTGTGGATCGTAGGTAATGACATGTTTGAGTTTGCTTGGAAAGGTGAACCCCCATTGGGCCACCTGACGTTGGACAATAAGTAGCTTGTCTGAATCTTTGGCCAGATGCTGCGCTAATTTCACCGCCTCAATGCTGCTGGGCGCCCTGCCTATGAGTTTGTGGTGGCCGAATTTTTTTGACCTGTAAGGCACCATTTGGACTACCGCCACGCGTTGCCCGATAAGTCGATAGGCATGATCAAGGCTTACCGACCTTTTCAATGCCAAAGCCTTCGCTATACCGCCAAACTTACCGTCTCCCCGCCAGTATTTCGCTCCCGGATGGCTGGAAAGGCCGGGGTCTATGTCGTAGAAGGCACAGTCACCCGGTCGGTGGAATTGGCGGATGTTTGAACGTTGGGCCAAGTCCATAAGCTCTGCCTCAGGTTTGTTCTGCTTTTCCCAAGCTGCATGTGAGGACTCATCGAAGTTCGGGTTGAGGGCAAAGATGACGACCTCGGCGGTCCGGAGATTCCCGTTTGCCGGTATGGGCAAGACATGCAACTGAAGTTGAGTGTCTCCGGCAGGTCCAGGATCGACAAACTGAGCGTCGGCAGGATGGACGTATCTCTGGCTTTCCCCGAGGTCCATTTCTCTCCAAAAGGCTTCAAACCTTTCAATTGAATCTGCCATGAATGTCTCTCCGCTATTTGAAAGCTTTACAAGATCCTTGGACGCATTTAGACGCATCTACGACGCCATCCACCCCCGTTTGCGACGGTGAAAGAGAGAACTTCTGATCGCCGAGGCCTGTATTTGACAATGCGTCGTACATCGGATTGGTAATGTTGAATTGCTCTTTCTCCGCATCGTATAACTCCGAACTCCTGTAGACCAATTTGTAGCCCTGCAAGGTTTCACGTCTGATTGGTAACGCTTTTTGCTGATCTTGAAATGCTTGACGCACACGAGCTTCATATACCACCTGTTTTTCATACTGGTCTTTCATTGGCTTGATGAAGACTGACCCCACTTCAAAGTTGGTCGTGGAAGTCATCTCTGGTAGAGAAGCGAGAGATTTGCGCAATTCAGCGCCTGCTCGGCATTTGCTGGGGTCCCAGCCTTGGTGGGAGTTGGGGTATCCGAACGACGTAGATGCCGCTTGGGCGTCTGTAGAGGTAGTTAATTCGTCCCACGGGGAACGCCCTTTCTGTAGGAGCGTTACGTGACGAATGCGGGATTTCTGATTAAGTCCTGCTAAATCAAGGACTTACAAGGAGTTTGGAGCGGGTGATGGGAATCGAACCCACGCTATTTGCTTGGGAAGCAAAAGTTCTGCCATTGAACTACACCCGCGTGCTGCCATTGTAAAACGGCGCCGGGTCTGGCTGGCGCCTACCGCGCCAGCGGCCTGCAGGCCGCGCGAATGATGCGCTCCACCGGGTTGGGTGTGACGCCGCGAAACCGCATTACGCGGGGATCGGCCTTGGTGTAGCTGGTGCTGATGTGGGGCTCACCCGTCCATACCGGTTGCGCGTAGTAGGTGATTTGCAGGAAATTGCCGACCTTGTTGACGCAGTCAAATTCGACTGTGGCCACATAAGAGCGGAAGGGAATGCCATCCCAGTTGGTTCTCTGCATTGAGCGACTGACGCGGATTCTCATCACCGGATGGTCTTCCGTCATGCTGACGGGAATCGGGTTCACCTCTATGGTGTCGAGGGCCGGGTCTTTCCTGTCACCCATGATGGTCAGCCAGTCTCCGGCCTGGGCCATGCAGGCGCCTGACACCAGGATGCTGAGGATCACCGCCAACTGCTTCATGCGTTCTTTCGCTGGCAAGGCTCAGGGCCTCAGATAAGCCCAGCCTTCGGTCTGTTTTTTCATGATCTCCGTCACACCGGCGGGCACATAGCTGATGGCCGGAAGCATGTCATCCCTGGTCAATTTCTGGCCGCGCATGGTGTTCTCGCAGGCAATCACCTTCACGCTGGCCTTCATCGCGTCGGCAATCCGTGAGCCGGTGGGCGATTCCAGTTTGAGCATGCCGATGCCGGGGCCATAGGCGACGATCTCGATGTCGACATTCGCAGCACCCACGTCTTCCTGAAGGTTTTTGGCGTTGTTCAATGCCAGGTTCCATTTGGCCGGGTCGTTGTCGCTGACCTGGATGACGATGCGGTTGCGTTTGGCGGCTGCCGGTTGCGCCATCAACATGGGGGCGGCTGCGGCCAGCGCGGCAAGGGCGCTCGCCTGTATGAAAAGTCTGCGGTTCATGGTTTGTTCCTGTGAGAGTTATTGTTGAAACAGCTCTTGCGTGGTCTCTTTGCGGTCTCTTGCGCGATTTTCGGCCTTTTTCCTGCTTTTGGGGCTGGGTCAGCTCACCGCCCGAGTACATTTCCGCCGTTCGGGGCATCCCTCATGCCAAAACTATAATCAAATGTTTAGATCAATCAGGCTATTTCACCCCTATTAGCCGCGCCCGGAGCCATGCTTGTATTGGCTGCGGGCAGCCCCAACTGGCAGAACATGAGCACAACAATCCCCACGTCCACAGCCCCGCAAGCGCCCGTCATGTCGGTTGCAGACATCCGCAAGACCTTTCTGGACTTCTTCGCGTCCAAGGGCCACACGGTGGTGCCTTCCAGCTCGCTGGTACCGGGTAACGACCCGACGCTGATGTTCACCAACTCCGGCATGGTGCAGTTCAAGGACGTGTTTCTCGGTACCGACAAGCGCCCTTACGTGCGCGCAGCGTCTGTGCAGGCCTGCCTGCGTGCCGGCGGCAAGCACAACGACCTTGAAAACGTCGGCTACACCGCGCGCCACCACACCTTTTTCGAGATGCTGGGCAACTGGAGCTTTGGCGACTATTTCAAGCGCGAATCGCTCAAGTGGGCGTGGGAACTGCTGACCGAGGTCTACAAGCTGCCGCCCGAGCGCCTGCTGGCCACGGTCTATGAAGAAGACGATGAGGCCTACGACATCTGGACCAAGGAAATCGGCCTGCCGCCCGAGCGCGTGATCCGCATCGGCGACAACAAGGGCGGCCGCTACAAGTCAGACAACTTCTGGATGATGGCCGATACCGGCCCCTGCGGCCCCTGCAGCGAGATCTTCTACGACCACGGCGCGCACATCCCAGGCGGCCCGCCCGGCAGCCCGGATGAAGACGGCGACCGCTTCATCGAGATCTGGAACAACGTGTTCATGCAGTTCGACATGGCCGCCGACGGCAGTGTCACCAAACTGCCCGCGCCAATGCGTGGACACCGGCATGGGCCTGGAGCGCCTGGCCGCCATCCTGCAGCACGTGCACAGCAACTACGAGATCGACATTTTTGCCGAGCTGATCAAGGCTGCATCGCGCGAGACGGGTGAGAAAGACCTGGGCAACAAGAGCCTGTTCGTGATTGCCGACCATATCCGCGCGACGTCTTTCCTCGTCGCCGATGGCGTGAACCCGTCGAATGAAGGCCGCGGTTATGTGCAGCGCCGCATCATCCGCCGCGCCATCCGCCATGGCTACAAGCTGGGCAAGAAGACGCCTTTCTTCCACAAGCTGGTGGCAGACCTGGCGCGCCTGATGGGCGACGCGTATCCCAAGCTCAGGACTGACGAGGCGCGCATCACTGCCGTGCTGAAGGCTGAAGAAGAGCGCTTCTTCGAGACGCTTGAGATCGGCATGACGATTCTCGACACGGCACTGGCCGGCGGCGCGAAAGTGCTGCCCGGCGAGGTGGCCTTCAAGCTGCACGACACCTACGGCTTTCCGCTGGATTTGTCGGCCGACGTCTGCCGCGAGCGCGGTGTCGAGGTCGATGAAGCCGGCTTCAAGGCCGCGATGGACAAGCAGAAGAAACCAGGCCCGCGCCGCAGGCAAGTTCAAGATGGACCGCGCGCTCGAATATTCCGGTGAGGGCCATGCTTTCACCGGCTACGAACTGCTGGAAGAACCTGCCAAAGTCGTTGCGCTGTATGCCGATGGCGCAGCGGTCCAGTCACTCAATGCCGGGCAGAGCGGTGTTGTCGTTTTGAGCACCACGCCGTTTTACGCCGAGAGCGGCGGTCAGGTCGGTGACCAGGGCCGTTTGACTTCAACGGGTTCGACCTTCACGGTCGATGACACGCTGAAGATCAAGGCCGATGTGTTCGGCCACCATGGCACGCAATCAGAAGGTACCCTCAAGGTTGGCGACAGCGTTCAGGCGCAGGTCAACACCTCTGTGCGCGCAGCCACGGTGCGCAACCACAGCGCCACTCATTTGATGCACAAGGCCCTGCGCGAGGTGCTGGGCGAGCATGTGCAGCAAAAAGGCTCGCTGGTCAATGCCGAGCGCACCCGTTTCGACTTTACGCACAACGCACCGGTGACGGACGCGCAGATACGCGAGATCGAGGCGCGTGTGAATGCCGAGATTTTGTCCAACGTGGCGACACGATGCCAGCGTGATGGCGATGGAAGACGCGCAGAAATCAGGCGCGATGATGCTTTTCGGCGAGAAGTACGGCGAGACCGTGCGCGTGCTGACGATTGGTTCCAGCAAGGAACTCTGCGGTGGCGTGCACGTGGGCCGCACCGGTGATATCGGTCTGTTCAAGATCGTCAGTGAAAGCGGCGTGGCCGCAGGCGTGCGCCGGATTGAAGCAGTCACCGGCGAGAACGCGCTGGCTTACCTGCAAGGCCTGGAAGCCACTGTGGAAGCCGCAGCAGGTTCGCTCAAGGCCAGCCCGAGCGAGCTGCAGGGCCGCATCGGCCAGGTGCTGGACCAGGTCAAATCGCTGGAGAAAGAAATCGCCTCGCTCAAGGGCAAGCTGGCGTCTTCACAGGGCGATGAACTTCTGACCCAGGCTGTGGATGTCAAAGGCCTCAAGGTTCTGGCTGCCAGGCTGGAAGGTGCAGACGCCAAGACGCTCCGCGACACCATGGACAAGCTGAAAGACAAACTCAAGACCGCCGTGATCGTGCTGGCTGCCGCGTCGATGGCGACAAGGTGCAGATCGCTGCGGGCGTGACAGCCGACAGCACGGGCAAGGTCAAGGCCGGCGAACTGGTCAACTTTGTGGCCCAGCAGGTGGGGCGGCAAGGGTGGCGGCAAGGCTGACATGGCCATGGCTGGCGGGACGGATGCTTCGAAGTTGGGGTGAGGCGTTGAAGTCTGTTCAGGCCTGGGTGGCTGAACGCGCCTGAGCATTGGCCGCGCGGCTCCTGCGTGCCAATGGTTCCGATTTACCTCCTGTCATCCCGGACCTGATCCGGGATCCATCTCCGGTTTGCGTTTGGGCTGTTTGCCCTTCACGACCAGGCCGGGGGTTGCCCGGCGGCAAGTCACTTTCTTTTGCTTCGCCAAAAGAAAAGTAACCAAAGAAAAGGCGACCCGACGTCTGGGTCCCTTCGGGCAACCTGCGCTGCTCGACTCCGGCGGCAGTCCAAACAACTCGCCTGCGGCTCAAACAAGTTTGGCCTGACCCTCCGCCTCCGTCTGCGCTGCTCGGCCCAGCCTCAACGGGTTGGGAGATGAATGCGGGTGCGGATTCGGGGAGCCTCAAGCGCAAAGCGCTTGAGGCGAGTCTTTGGATTTCGTATTTTTCTTCCTCCCCCAAACCCTTGGAGAGGAGCCGAGAAGCGCAGGGCCAGGCGGATCAGGGCTGAAACTTGTCTGAGCCGCAGGCGAGTTGTTTCAGACCCCGACTAGACCGAGCAATCGCAGGGGTGCCCCGAAGCGCAGCGTAGGGGACGACGAACAGGGTCGCCTTTCTTTTGGTTACTTTTCTTTGGCGAAGCAAAGAAAAGTGACTAGCTGCCGGGCTACCCCCGGCCTGGCAGTGAAGGGCACGGCCCAAAACGAACGGACGAGGTGCAGTTTTTAAATCCTACGGCAAAAATTTAACGTACACGTTAAAAATAGGCCAAAAGTTAATATATGTATTAACATTTCGCGATTCGCCGACTCCTGAACCTGATCTTTGGCCCAAAAAGAGCCTAAAAAAGGCCATTTTTGAGGCATAAAACGGCTGTAGCCCTTTAAATACGAGCGTGACCAGCTACTGAATTAATAGCAAATCACATCTTACGCCAAGCCTAGACCGCTGCCCAGAACACCGCAAACCAGCCCTTTGGATCCGTCCAGTGCTCAATATGGCGAAAGCCCGCCTGCTGGAGCAGGGCGGTCATGCCCTCAACCGTGTATTTGTATGAGCACTCGGTGTGTATGCGCTCACCGGCATTGAAGGTACGCGCCTGACCTGGCCAGGTGACAGTCAGGTCTTGCGTGGCTTCAAGGTGCATCTCGATGCGGGATTTCTCCACATTGAAAAGGCCCGATGTGCTGCCACTGCCGTACATCAAAGTCCGAGCCGATCAGCTCATTGACGTTGAGCAGCATGTTTTTGTTGAACGAGGCTGTCACGCCCAGCGCGTCGTCGTAGGGCGGCTTCGAGGGTGGCGGTGTCCTTTACCAGATCTATGCCCAGCAGCAGGCCGCGCGCCTTGCCCTGCGCCGGGTCTGCGATGTGTTTGAGGAATTCAAGCGCTTCGTGCGGGTGAAAGTTGCCCAGGCTGGAGCCCGGGGTAGAAGAACACACGATCCTGGCTTTGCACTTCGTTTGGCAGCACCAGCCCGCTTGAGAAATCCATGCCCAGGCCGACGATGTCCAAGCGCCGGGAAAGTGTTTTGCATCTGGTCTGCAGCGCTGCGCAAAAAATCGACCGAAATATCAATGGGCACGTACTGGCGCGGCTGCAGGTGCGGGATCAGCTTTGATGCCTTGGCGCAGTTGCCCGCGCCCAGGTCAATCAGGCAGGCGTTGCGTATGCCCCACGCTGGTCAGTGTTTCGGCCATCTGCGGTGACGATGCCTCAAAAATGGCGGCTTCGGTGCGGGTGGGGTAATACTCATCGAGCTGGGTAAATGGCTTCAAACAGTTTGGAGCCCAGCTCGTTGTAGAGAAACTTGGGGCTCAGGCTGGCGGCCGGGGCGAGTATGCCGTCGCTCAGCTCTTGCGCGACGCTGGGGAACTGGCCTGGCGAGCTGTCGTCATACAGGTTGATGAACTGGGGCGAGGCCGGGTGGCAGTGGAATCGCCAGGGCAGAGAAGTTAAGTGGGAGGTTCAAGATGCGCTTCTTTAAGGTTTCGTCTGTCAGATGTTTTTGTAATAAACCAATTTAAAAGCAGTCGCCCCAGACCTGTTTGTAGGACTGAATCGCTTTGAGCGCAAGCGGACATTGTGGGCGCCGCGCCGGGTTGCCATCAACTGCTGTTTAGTCTCACGCCAAGCCTTTTTCTTACCTTAACCCATGTCCTTCCACATCATTTCACGCCGCGCCGCGCTAGCCGGTACCGCCGCCTGGCTGGCGGGTGCCGCCAATGCTCAGGGCCTGACCGGGCCGGCCTATGAGGCTTCGCCCTGGGTCGGGCCGGTAGGTGCTTTTTCCCTGGTGGACACCAGCGGCAAAACCTGGCGGCCGGCTGATATTGCGGGCCGTGCCGTGATGATCAACTTCTGGGCCAGCTGGTGCGAACCCTGCCGCGCCGAGATGCCGACCCTGCAGCAACTGGCTGACCTCTACGGCCCCGAGAAACTGCTGGTGCTGGCCGTCAACTTCAAGGAACCCGCAGCACGCGCGCTTCAGTTTGCCAAAACCACGGGCGTGACCCTGCCCGTACTGCTCGACCTGGACGGCAAGGCGGCGCGCCAGTGGGGCGTGAAGGTCTTCCCGACCACGCTGATGATCGACAGCCGCGGCCGGCCGCGCCAGCGCGTGATGGGCGAGGTCGACTGGACCAGCGCTGCGGCTGAAAAAATGGTCGCGCCGCTCCTCAAGCCTGTTTAAGGCCTGAGCCGATAATCACCGCTTCGCCTGCCAAAGCTGGCCGCACCCATCACTACTCCATCTGCAACTTCCTGGAACCCACATATGACCACCCAACGCCGCACCTTTCTCAAAACCAGCGCCGCTGCTGCAGCGACTGCCGCTTTACCCACACTGGCGCTGGCCCAGACAGCCCCCACTCGCACGCTGTTCGCCCCGCAAAGCGGCGCATGGCGCACCTTTGATGTCACCACCCGCATCGACATCCTCAAACCCGAAGGCGTGACAAAGGTGTGGATTCCCGTGCCATCTGTCAACAGCGACTACCAGAAGTCGCTCGACAACAGCTTCTCGAGCAATGGCACGACGCTGATGACACAGGACGGCCAGGACGGCGCGAAGATGCTCTACGCTGAATTTCCCGCGACTGAGAAAAAGCCATTTGTCGAACTGACCAGCCGTGTGCAAACCCAGGGCCGCGCCATCGACTGGTCGAACAAGTCTGCACCTGCTGAAAGCGCAGACACGCTGCGTTACTACACCCGTGCCACCAAATGGGTGCCCACCGACGGCATCGTCCGCAAGACCGCACTGGGCGCGATTGGCAATGCCAAAACCGACGTTGAAAAAACGCAGAAGATTTACGACTGGATCGTCGCCAACACCTACCGCGAACCCAAGGTGCGCGGCTGCGGCGAAGGCGATATCAAGACCATGCTCGAAACTGGCAACCTGGGCGGCAAGTGTGCTGACCTGAACGCGCTGTTCGTCGGCCTGTGCCGCTCTGCTGGCATCCCGGCACGTGACGTGTACGGCATTCGCCTCGTGCCTTCGGCTTTTGGCTACAAAGAGCTCTCAGGCAACCCAGCCAGCCTCAAGGGCGCGCAGCATTGCCGTTCAGAGGTTTACCTCAAAGGCTACGGCTGGGTAGCGATGGACCCGGCCGACGTGGCCAAGGTCATGCGCTTGGAGACCGCAGACTGGATCAAGACCACGGTGAACCCCGTGGTCGCACCCGTGAACAAGGCACTCTTCGGCGGCTGGGAAGGCAACTGGATGGCCTACAACACCGCGCACGATGTGGCGCTGCCGAAATCCACTGGCGAGAAGCTGGGCTTTTTGATGTACCCGACGGCCGAGACTGCTGCTGGCCGGGCTGATCCTTACTCGCCTGATGATTTCAGATACCAGATCACTGCTAAAGAAGTGAAGGCGTAGTCTCTCCAGCTATCCGTCCGGGTGTTTTGCGAAGACACAACCTCCCGGGTTTTGCGGCATACATTGTGTTGGGGCTTTATCTATGCGATACCTATTCATTGCATTTCTATTGCTATCTGGGTGTACAACGCCAAAACCCAGTTATGACATCAACGCCAGCGAGTCTTTGGGGCGAATTGTTTCTAAAACACAAGTAGGCGGAAAAACGCAGCTGCGGGCTGACTCACCTAATCTTGGTGCCGCGTTGGTGGGCACTTATGGCATTGCTGGTCTTATCTTGGGCAGTGCCTTTGACAAAACTACCACGCTACCGGTATTCGAATTCAAAATATTGTTGCTTGAAGGCCGAGAAGTTGTGGCAATTTCAGAGTTCTCGGAGGCGAATCAAGTCGGCGAGTGCGTCAAGGTCTTTGAATCCAATCAGCCAACCTATCCTCGTTTTATCCTCTCCGACGAATGCACAACTCACCCCAAGCCCTGATCCCTTCAATTGAGATCCTGTCAACGGCAAGAAGTTGATCGACAGGTTAACTATTGGGGACACGCTTGGAATCTGGCTAGGATTCTGATTGGCCCGGTGACCATTAGCAGGGCAGATCAAAGCATCAAGCCCTGCAATGCCAACCGGCTCTCAAAGCGTCGCGCCTCCCCTGTCACCGGGTCCACAAAGGCAATTGACTTGGCCAGAAGTTGCAGCGGCTGCGCAAAATCATCATCAGGCGTGACATCAACCGGCGGGTACATGCGGTCATTCATGATGGGCAGGCCCAGCGCGTTCATGTGCACACGCAGCTGGTGCTTCTTGCCGGTGATGGGGCTGAGCGCATAACGCGCCATATTGCCCATCGTGCCCATCATCTCGATCACATCAATGACGGTTTCGCTGTTGGGCTCGCCTTCAACTTCGCGCTGGCGAAAGAAGGGCTCGTCTTCCACGATGCGGCTTTTGCGCGTGAGGGGCAGGGCGATATCCGCACGCCAGGGCGCAATGGCTTCGTAATGTTTGTGGATGGTGTGCTGCCTGAACAGGCCCTGGTAGGCGTTGCGGTCTTCAACACGCGTTGAAAACAGCACCAGCCCGGCGGTCTCGCGGTCTATACGGTGAATCGGCGTGAGGGTGTCAATGTTCAGGCGGTTCTTCAGGCGCACCAGCAGTGTCTCCTGCAGGTAGTGGCCCGAAGGTGTGACCGGCAGGAAGTGCGGCTTGTCTGCGACGACGAGGTGTTCGTCCTGGTAAAGCACCTGCTCGTCAAACGGTATGCGGGGCTCGTCATCCAGCGCGCGGTAGTAATACACCCGCATGTGGCCTTTGTAGGGGCGCTGCGGTGTGACGGCTTCGCCAAACTCATCCTGTACCAGGCCGTTGGCCATGCGGTCCAGCCAGACATCGAGCGCAATCGCGGGGAAGCGCTCAACGAGAAAGTCGGTGATGGTGGGCCAGTTGCCGCCGGGCAGGCTGACACAGCTTGGGCCTACGCCATTGCGGGTCAGCAGCCCTTCTGTTTTTGGCCTTGTCATCGGCGGGGCTGGGGCGGTTTAGACGCGCGTGAACACAACATCCCACACACCATGGCCGAGCTTGATGCCGCGGTTCTCGAACTTGGTGAGGGGGCGGTAGGCGGGTTTGACGGCGTAGCCATCGCCGCCTTCGGGCGCGGTGTTCTTCAGCAGCTGCTCGGCGCGCAGCACTTCAAGAATCTGCTCGGCATAAGGCTGCCAGTCGGTCGCGCAATGCAGGTAGCCGCCGGGCTTGAGACGGGCTGCGAGTTTGGCGACCAGCGGCGCCTGGATGAGGCGGCGCTTGTTGTGCTTTTTCTTGTGCCACGGGTCGGGGAAGAAGATGTGCACGCCGTCAATGCTTTGCAGCGGCAGCATGTGGTCAATGACCTCGACGGCGTCGTGCTGCAGGATGCGGATGTTGGTCAGCGACTGCTCTTCAATGCGCTTGAGCAGTGCGCCCACGCCGGGCGTGTGGACCTCGCAGCAGAGAAAGTTTTTATCGGGGATGACGGCCGCAATGTGCGCCGTGGCTTCACCCATGCCGAAACCAATCTCAAGAATGACAGGTGCCTCACGCCCAAAGGCTGCGGGAAAGTCCATGGCCCCCTGCGCATAGGTCAGCAGGAATTGCGGGCCAACATCGGCAAAGGCCTTGGCCTGGCCGGCGGTTGTGCGGCCGGTGCGGCGCACAAAACTGCGTATGGTGCGCGCGGGCGGCGGGGTTTGTGGAAGTTCGGGATGCTCACTCATCCCCGTATTGTCGCCGAGCGTGCCTTGACCTGATCGCTGCTAATTGCTTCCGGTGGCGGTCACCGTACAACTCAATGCGAACGTTAAGGTGGACCCCGGCGCGAACGAGCTCAGCGTGATGCCGGTGTCGATGAGGTCCGGTAACACGCCCGCCCCCGGGCAGACGCCTGCGCCCGCAGCGGTGCAACTGGCAACGGTGCAGGCAAGGCCATCACTGGGGTCGTCAAGAATAGTGCTGCCGTCTCCCGTGGCCGGGCCGAGATTGGCAACCGTGATGGTGTAGGCCGTGGTGCCCCCTGCCATCACAGTCGTGAAGGCATTCGTCTTGGTCACCGTGAGGTTGGTACTGCAACCCACAGGCGTCGAGACGGAGGCTGCATTGTTCGCCGGCGTGACATCACCGAGCGTTGTCGTGGTGACATTGGCGGTGTTGATCTGCGGACCGGGGCAGGCGGGGAAGGACACTGTGATGGAGGCCGTGACTGATGCCAGGCTGCTGTTGGTGTTCCACGGGAAGTCGGCATTGCTTACCGAGCATGTGAAGCTGGCGCTGCCTGCCCCGGTACTGCAGGTCCAGTTCGCGTCACTGGCGACCACTGCCGTGACGGACATGCCTGGCGGCATGGTGTCGCTGAGCACAGGCGACCCGACAATCACCGTAGCCGACTGGCTGGTGGCCTGTGTATTGCTGTAGATCTGGTGCGTGATGGTTCGCCCCACATTGCGCACGCTGACTATGTAGCGCGAGCCCGGAATACCCAGGGTGAAGGTGGTCGTGCTCAGGGTCTTGACGGCGGTGAGGTCGGGCAGCAGGGTGACGTCTTCCGTGGTCGGCCCGCCCTCCAGTCCACTGTAGTTGCTGCCGC
Source organism: Polaromonas sp. (assembly GCA_965228025.1). Taxonomy (GTDB): domain Bacteria; phylum Pseudomonadota; class Gammaproteobacteria; order Burkholderiales; family Burkholderiaceae_C; genus Polaromonas. The sequence goes on from CBDDGX010000016.1 coordinate 20,079, forward strand.
CGACGTTGGTCGTACCCCCGCTGCCGTATGTGGTCTGGCTGTAGGAAACCCCGCCCCGGTTGGCATTGACATTCGTTGCAGGGCTGACCATGCGCACGGCAGTGGTGGTGCGGGTGGGGTCGAGAAAACTCACCCCGGCCGGGTTGTGATAGGTGCCGACAGTGGATGTGTTGCTGATATTGACCGTGAAGTTGATGGTCAGGCTGCCTTCGCTGGGCAGGTAGAAGCTGCCGAATGTCGGTGTGTTGTCGCCTGTGGCGGGCACATCGCCCGGTGCGGTAGCTGCGGCACGCAGGCTGACTGTAGTGATCGAATTGGCGGCGATAAAAGTATTGACCGGAAATGCACCAGGCAATGCGGGAACGGCCGTATGTGCACCTGCAAATCCGGCATTGAGGATGGGCGCCCCGCCGGTAGGTGAGGGATCGTACTGATAAGTTGGCGCAACCGCTGCGGTGTAGCTCCAGGTCTTGGGCAGGGAGGCGTCAAAAACAAAGATGTTCGAAGCGCCACCTCCGGAGTTGGTCAGGTTGATGCTGTATCTCGCCTGCGCACCCGTTGCTGCCGTGATGGTCGGTGTGGTGGTGCTTTTTGTCACGGTGATGTTGGGCAGGCATGCGCCACCGCCGCCTCCCAGGCCTGAAGGCGTACCAGTTGTGTTTGTAACGACGCCTCCGGCACCGGATTGTGCATTCCATGCCTTGGGGCTTCCCGTACCTGCGCCAGCGCCAGCGCCAGTCACACCGCAACAGGCATCCATGCCGTTGGGTCCGCCAGTCACATTGGTTGTGGCGCCCGTCAGGCTGGTGATGATCTGCCCGCCGCCGCCGCCGCCGCCAGGGCCATGCTGGAAATAGTTGGAATAACCCCCATTGCCGCCGGACGCGTTGATGGTGATGCCGGCGCCGTTGCCCGAAGTGGCCACGACATATGCCGAGCCGCCCGCCCCGCCACCGCCACCGGAGTCAGTTTCTCCGAGGGGGAACTTGTTATAGGCGCGGTATCCGCTGACGTCAATGCGGCCCGTGCCGGCGATGCTGCCTGCGCGTATCAGGACCACGCCGCCCCCCGAGGCCCCGCTGGAGGTCATGGGTCCCAGCGCGCCGTTGCCGGTCGCGGTGGTGTTGGTCGGCGGCCAGTCGGTGATGCTGTTGGCCACGGTGGCGTTGTTCGCCGCGCCTGCCCCGCCGCCGCCGCCCATGACCAGGCGACTGGCATCATTGACCTGCACGTTTCCGCCCTTGCCGCCTGCCACATTGCCGACGTTGGTATTGGTGCCCTGGTTCAGCGCGGCGTTGGTGTTGGTTCCATCATTCCAGCTGTTGCCCCCCTGGCCGCCGGCCCCTGCATTGCCTCCCCCGCCGCCGCCGGCGTTGTAGGAGTTGCCGCTGGCCGTCGGCTCCCCGTCGTTGGAGCCACCGCCGGCATTGCCTATGGAGGCCTGGCCACCCGCACCCAGGGCGTATCCCTGGTTCAACAATGCCGTGTAGGTGACAGGCAGCACAGTGCCTGCGAAGACCCTGGGTGGCGTGCCGATGATGCCTTCACCTTTTTGTCCGCCATTGATGCTGGCTGCCACGGTGGTTGTGGTGTAGATGCGGTTGTCCGTGGTGGGCGAGCCTCCCGCGATGTTGCCCGAACCGTTGAAGGCATAGGCACCCCGAAAGCCCTGGCCTGCTGCGGTAACGGTGCCGTTGAGCGTCATGCTGCCCGCGACATCCATGGCGATGACGCCGCCTGTGGCCACGCCGGTGCCTGGCACTATGGTCCAGGTGTCGGCCTTGACCGAACCCGTGACCGTGAGCGCTGAATATTGCGGAACCCAGATCACCTGCCAGTTGCGCACATTGGTGGCGTTCATGACCTGCGCATAAGCGTTGGTCAGCGGCCTTGTCAGTGTGATGGCGGTACCGGTGATGGACGCGACCTGCGCATACTCATGCTTGCCTGCATTTGCGCCGTTGGTCGAATCCTGCATCTGCATGATGAGGATCATGTCGCCCGCCACAAGCGCGTGATTGTTGCTTCGCGCCGCCGTGGCAGAGACAATGTTGATCGTACTCGCACCGGCTGCAGGACTGCCGCTGCCGCCGTAGTAGGCGTTGACGAAATTGACGCCACCGGTAATTGTTGCAGGCCCGTTCCACCCCGGCAGGGCGCAGGTCTGTGCAAGCGTGGTGGCGCTGCAAAGAAGCAGCGCAAGCGTTATCAGGTAGCGGCGGTAGAAGGTCTGAATCAATCCGGATGGCCAGTCAGTCTGGCGGGTTAATACTTAAGTGGTCGCCTCAATGAGGGCGGCTATTCAATTGTTATTTTGACTGGAAGTGTAAACACAAGCATGCACCCCGGAACGCTGATGTGCTGTGTAAAACGCGGGCGATGTGCGGACTATTGCACCGGTTCGTTGAACCTGTTGAAGGGCAGGGCCATCATGCCCCGGCTTGTCGAGGGTCGCTACTGTCCGGTAGCCGTGACGTTGCAACTCACAACAAACGTGAGTGTTGACCCCGATGCGAACGCGGGCAGCGTGAGGCCGCCACCCAGCAGGTTGGGCCACAAGCCCGATGCCGGACAAACACCTGTGCCAGTCGGCGTGCAACTTGCCACCGAGCAGCTCAAGCCTGCGCTGGGCGTATCCGTCAACAGGGCGCCATCTCCTGTTGCGGGGCCGAGATTGGCGAAGGTCACCGTATAGCTGGTCGTGCCGCCCGCTGTGACCGTGGTCCTGCCGTCGTCCTTGGCAACCGTCATGTTCGCGCTGCAGTTGATCGGCGTGGTAACGGTGCCGGTGTTGTTGCCGGGCACGGCATCACCCAAAGGTGAAGTCGTGAAGGTGGCCGTGTTGATGCGAGGGCCGGGACATGCCAGCGACGATACGGCAACTGTGGCGGTGACTGTCACCAGGTTGGTAGCTGCTGCCATGGGGTAGACCGCTGCACTGGCGGAGCATGTCAACGTGGTGCTGGTCGCGTTGGCCGTACAGGTCCAGACTGTCGGCGTATTTGCGACTGAGGTCAGTGTCATGCCAATTGGCAGCGTGTCCGTTATTGAAAGCGGCGTGGACATGATGGCGGTCGCCGACTGCGCAGTTGCCTGGGTGTTGGCATACACCTGGTCAGCGATGGGACGGCCGTTGTTGCGGCCCACGATGACATAGCTCAGTGAACCAGTTCCTATCGTGAAGGTCGGGGTGTTCATGCTTTTGGTGACCGACAGGTCGGGCAGCAGCGTGACGTCATCAGTCGTCGGTCCGGCGGCCAGGCCGCTGTAATTGCTGCCGCCCACATTGGCAGTGGCGCCGCTCGCATAGGTGGTGTTGCTGCTGTAAGCCGCACCTGCCCGGTTTGCGTTGACCGCTGTGGCGGGGCTGACCATTCGTACAACAGAACTGGTGCGAGTGGGGTCCAGAAAGACGACACCTGCCGGATTATGGTAAGTGCCCACCGTCGCCGTATTGGGAATGGTCACGGCAAACGTCACCGTGACGCTGCCCGCGCTGGCCAGGTAAAAACTGCCGAAGGTGGGCGTGTTGACCGCTGTTGTCGTGGCGCTGCCTGGTGCTGTCGCTGCGGCACGAAGGTTTACAGCTGAGATCGAGTTTGCAGTGGCGAGGGTGTCGACGGGCAGGTTCAACAAAATGGTCGTCGTTACTTCTGCGCCAGATGCTCCGGCAGTCAGTCCGCCAGCGCCTGGGGATGGGCTGTAGCTGTAGGTGGTCGCCGGCGTACTGGTGTACAGCCAACCGGGCGGCAGGCCCCTGTCAAGTATGTAGACGCTCGCGGCCCCGCCGCCGGTATTGCTCAGGTTGATGCTGTAGGTTGCCGTTGCGCCGGTAGCCGTCGTGATGCTGGGCGTGCTGGTGGTTTTGGTAACTGCTATGACGGGCAGGCAGGAGCCACCGCCACCACCCAGGCCGGATGCCGTGCCACCAGCGGTTGAGGTGACCCCTGCGCTGCCGGGCGCAGAGTTCCAGGCCTTGGGGCTGCCGTTGCCCGCCATGCCGCCGCAGCAGCCGTCTGTACCGTTGGCCCCCCCTGTGGCGCTCAGTGCTGCTGCGGTCAGGTTGGTCAGGATATAGCCGCCGCCGCCCCCACCGCCGGGACCGTGGTTGAAGTAGCTTGATGAACCGCCCGCACCGCCGTTGGCCCGCAGGGTGATGCCCGCACCTGTGCCTGAGCCAGCGGTGAAAAATATGGCTCCGCCCGCGCCACCGCCACCGGCGGAGTCGGTGTCAGTTGAAAGTGACTTGTTATACGAGCGGTAGCCACTGACGTCAATCACACCGGCGCCAGTCACGCTCCCTGCGCGTATGAGCACAACCCCCCCACCCAGCCCACCGCTTGAGGTAATTGCGCCTGACGCACCATTGGCGACTGTGCTGGTATTGGTAGGCGGGAAGGTGGTTACCACATCAGCCGAAGCGTTGTTCGCTGCGCCGGCACCCCCGCCGCCACCCATCGTGAGTTTTGTGGCACCAAGTGCCTGCGAATTGCCGCCTTTTCCACCGGCGATGTTGCCGGTTTGCGTCACGGTCTGGTTGCTGTTCTGGATGGCGTTCAGGCCATTGCTGTTCCAGCTGTTGCCGCCCTGACCACCCGCCCCGCCATTGCCGCCGCCGCCGCCGCCTGAGTTGAGGGAGTTGGTACTGGTCCCGTTGCCTCCTGTCGGCCAACCGTCGTTGGCACCGCCACCGGCATTGCCTATGGATGCCTGACCGCCCGCACCCAGCGTATAACCCTGGCCCAGCAGGGTGGTGTAGTTGAGCGCCCCAAGAACGCCGGCAAACACGCGTGGCGGCGTGCCCAGGGTGCCCTCACCTTTCTGGCCGCCATTGATGGTGGCTCCACTGGTTGGGTCAAAGGTGATATTGGCGGTGGTGACAGTAGCGGTGATTGTGGCCGTACCGCTCAGACCGTATGCGCCGCGAAAGCCCATGCCCGAGCTCGTGACCGTGCCGTTGAGCGCAAGACTGCCGGCAACATCCAGTGCAACCACGCCGCCTGTGGCCTGGCCCGTGCCTGTGGCGATGGTCCAGGTATCAGGCCTGACTGAGCCGGTGACGGTGAGTGCTGAATATTGCGGCACCCAGATCACCTGCCAGTTGCGCACGCTGCCCGTGGTCATGGACTGGTTGTAGGAGTAGGTCAGGCCCTTGGTGAGCGTGATGGACGCGCCTGTGATGGAGGCAATCTGTGCGTATTCGTACTGGCCTGCGGTGCCGCCACTGGAGTCCTGCATCTGCATGATGAGGATCAGGTCGCCGGCGATCAGGGCGCGGTTGCTGGTGCGCTGGCCGGTTCCCGATGCCACTGTGATGCCGGTTGCACCTGCAGCCGGGCTGCTGGCCCCGGCGTAGTAGGCGTTGGTAATGGAAGTACCCGCCGGGATCGTCACGGGCCCGCTCAGGCCTGGGGCGGCGCACGTTTGTGCAGCGGCGTTTGAGGCGCACGCAATCAGCGCCAGCAGCACAAGCCATGAGCGCAAGCGTTGTGCTGCAAACCCAAAAGGCCTGGAGAAGAAAGTCATCAATCGCTTTGTTATAAGAGTTACGCGAGTCCCCGTAGTGTAAATACCCGGGGCCTTCATTCAAACCGTCTGGACGTCCGAGTGTGCCATTTGTCGCCTTGGCGCGGCTTTTATTTTTCTACGCCGGTTTTTGCGTTTAGTCCTGGCCACTGTTGTGATGTGCATGTCAGCCAGTCACTGACCGTGGTCGCATTCTGCTTGCCTGGTAGACCAAGGGTTTTCCCGGCAAGTTCAAGCAGTTCAACTGGATTGCTGACATCAAGAGGCCTGGCACCGTTTTGTTTGGAGAGTTTTTCACCATCGGCTGAGAGCACAAGTGGCGTGTGCGTGTACTGCGGCTGTGCGTAGCCAAGCGCGCGCTGCAGCAGAATCTGGCGCGCCGTGTTGTCGGCCAGGTCTTCGCCCCTCACCACATGCGTGATGCCCTGCGCGGCGTCATCGACCACCACGGCGAGCTGGTAGGCCCACAGGCCGTCGGCGCGCTTGAGGATGAAGTCGCCAACCTCCTGGCCGACGTTTTGAACCTGCTCACCCAGGCGCCTGTCGGTCCACTGCACCTCGGCGCCTGAATCAGTCAAAAAACGCCATGCTCTTGCCGGCCGGCCCTTCAGCCCGTGCCTGCAGGTGCCGGGATAAACCAGTTCGCCATGCCGCTGCCTTGTTTGCCCGCTGGCCGCCAGCGCCAGTGCAATGTCCTGCCGCGTGCAGGCGCATGGGTAGGCCAGGTTTTTTGCAATCAGGGTGTCCAGTGCGGATTGGTAAAAATGCCCGTGCGTCGACTGGTAAGCCACAGGCTCGTCGGAATAAAGGCCGCAAGCGGCGAGCTGCTGCAGAATGATCTGGTCCGCGCCCTGCACGCAACGCGGTGTGTCTACATCTTCAATGCGCACCAGCCATTGGCCGCCATGCGCGCGTGCATCCAGCCAGCTGGCCAGTGCTGCGACCAGAGAGCCCGCGTGAAGGGGGCCTGTAGGCGAGGGGGCGAAGCGGCCCCTGTATTTCAGTTCAGAGGTCATCAAAAGAATGATCAATTTTCCGACGGGCCGCCCTTAGGAAAATTAGCCCCCTCGGGGGGCAGATGGTTTTTGGGGTCAGAGCCCAAATTCGCCGAGCAAGCGGCTCGCCCTGCGGGGCGGTGGAAAGCACCGCAGCGAAATTGGTGTCTGACCCCAATAACCATCGTGGGGGCTATGCCACAGCGAGCGCCATTTCAAGACCGGAAATGAACCCGTCTTCAACCCGGTGGCCTATGCACCAGTCGCCGCAGACCCCTATGCCAGCCTTTGCGTCCCACAGGTGGCTTTTGCCCAGCGGCTGCATGGTTTGTGCGTAACGCCAGCGGTGCGCCTCAGCGTAAGCAGGTTGTGCGCGAATGCCGGTCACTTCGGTAAAGGCCTTGAGCAGCTTGGCCTTTACGCGCTCATGGTCGTCTTCAAGATGGCGCTCTGACCAGTCCGGGCTGGCCTGCACCGTCCAGCGTTCGATGGGGCCGCGGCCCGGCTTGGATGATTCGCGTGCTACCCAGGCCACACGGTGGTGCGTGCTGCGCGCCGCGTTCCAGTGGGGCCCGAGGTGCGGCAGGTTGGGTTGTATGGCCTGCGGAAAGGCCAGCATCAGGGTCCAGCAGGGAGCGACCGTCACGTCAGAGATGGCTTCAACCAGTGTTTTGCCGGTTTGTGAACTCAGCAGCAGGGCTTTGGCTTGCGCCACCGGTACAGCCAGCACCACGGCATCAAACCCCGAGTACACACGGCTGCCCGCGCCTTCGGTCTGTCCTTCGGTTTGCAGCTGCCAGCGCGCGGGGTCAAGCTTGTCTGCTTCAAGGCGCGTGACCTGTGTATCAGTCAGCAGACGACCAGCAGCGGCCAGCGGCTCTGCCCACTGGCGGACCAGGGCATTCATGCCCGGGCTCGCGACCCAGTGCGCTTCTTTGGGCGGCAGTGCCGATGCGACGACGCGGCCCAGTTCGTCGAGTATGCGCACGGTGTTCGCGCTCCAGGGTCGCACCGTGCCCGGTGTCATGGCCAGCACTTTTCCGAAACGTGCATCACGTGCCGTGAAGTACTGGGTGCCGTGATCGAAACTGCCGAACTCGTTGATGCGTGTCGACATGCGGCCACCGGCGCCGCTGCTCTTTTCGAATACCGTGACCTGGTGACCGGCCTGCATCAGCGTGCGTGCACAGGCCATGCCCGCAACGCCCGCGCCAATGACGGCAATATGCCGAGCCCCACTTGCGCCATGGGCACTGGAGGAGGGACTGGATGATTTTTTTGCCGGAGGTTTTTTACGGATTTTTGTGCTCATGATTTTTGCTTCTCCGGATTTTGTAGTGGGCCAATTGCCTTGCCGATAAACACACTCTACACGCAGTCGGCGGGTCCACGTCTTGGTGGGTGTCCGTATGGCGTGGATTCAACGTTCCAGCAACGCATTTCTGGTCTTGGGTTTTTCCAGTTGTTTGAGCCACCATTGCAGGGCACGGCCCGGTTGGGCGCCCGCGCTGGTGCGCCATGCGTAGCTGGGCCTGACCACGCGCGGCGGCCTGTCCACGGCTTTTTCCACGAGGCGTCCGGTATCGATATGCGGCCTGGCGAGGTACTCCGGCAAAAAGCCGCTGCCCAGGCCGCGCAGTTGCGCATCAAGTTTGGCCAGCATGCCGGGCACGGTGAATACATCCTGGCCACCCAGCAGACCCACCGACATGCCGCTGCCGCGCTGTATCGAATCGGCCACCGCCACCACACGGTGCTGCAGCATCATCGCGTCGGTGAGGGGGCCTTCTGTGGTGGCCAGCGGGTGGTGTGGAGCCACCGCAAACACAAAGGCCACGTTGCCCAGTGGCTTGCTTTGCACCGTGCTGAGGCTGGCTGCTTCCATGTCCGAACCTGCAGCCACGTCAATCGCCACGCCCAGCGCCAGGTCGGCCTGGCCCGAGGTCAGTGCCTGCAGGGTGCCGGACAGCGCTTCTTCGCGGATCTTCAAACGCGTGGGCGGTTCGAGCGCAAAAAAGGCTTCGCAGAGTTCCATCACGGTAGTGCGCGAGATGATGCTGTCCACCGAGAGCGTCAGCTGCGGCTCCCACCCGGTGGCCACGCGCTTGACGCGGTTGGCAATTGCATCAAGCTCGCCGAGCAGGCGGTTGCCTTCGCGCAGCAACTCCTTGCCGGCTTCGGTCAGCTTCGCCTGCCGCGAGGAACGGTCAAACAGCAACACGTCGAGCGCATCTTCCACCAGCCTCACGCGGTAGGTGAGGGCGCTGGGCACCACGCCGAGTTCGCGCGCGGCGGCCGCCATGCTGCCGGTGCGGTGTACGGCATCAATCAGGTTGAGCGCTTCTGGCGTGAGTACATCGCGTATGGTATTTTTTGCCATAAAGGCCTTGATCATTGAAATAATTTGAATGATGCCATCAAATCACAACAACGGCCAGCGGCGCATGCAGCCCTACATTGGAGTTGTTGGACGCAGCGATGCAAAGTTTTAACCGCACCGCAGCAGATGCCAATTCCGAAAGGCAGTTTTTATGATCACCTTGCGCAAATCAGCAGACCGCGGCTATGCAGACCACGGCTGGCTCAAATCATTTCACTCGTTCTCGTTCGCTGGTTATTACGACCCCGAGCACATGGGTTTCGGCAACCTGCGCGTCATCAATGAAGACCGCATTGCGGCGGGCCGCGGCTTCGGCACGCACGGCCACCGCGATATGGAAATCATCAGCTACGTGCTGAGCGGTGAACTGGCACACAAGGACAACATGGGCAACGTCAAGGGCATTCCGCCCGGCGACGTGCAGCGCATGAGCGCAGGCACCGGCGTGCAGCACAGCGAGTTCAACCATGCAGAAGGCCAGACCACGCACTTTCTGCAGATCTGGATTGAACCCAATGTGACGGGCATTCCACCCAGCTACGAGCAAAAGACTTTTGCTGCACCCGAAAAGCGCGGTCAGCTGAAACTGGTTGCGTCAAATGGCGGTGTCGAAGGATCTGTGACCATTCATGCTGACGCAAAAATTTACGCTGGCCTGCTGGATGCCGATGAGAAAGCTTCTTTTGTGCTTGATGCAAAGCGCAAGGCCTATGTGCACCTGGTGCGCGGCGAGCTGGATGTCAATGGCCAGAAGCTGCAGGCGGGCGACGCTGCGCTGATCGAAAACCAGGACGGCCAGCTCGAACTTGCCCACGGCAAGGATGCCGAGGTACTGGTGTTTGACCTGAGTGCCTGAAGCACTTGTCTGATTGCGGGGGGACGGGCTTCATGCAAGTATTTCCCCTCGCGCCCTTTTCTTTTCTTCTTTTAACTTTCCCAAGGACTCCCCATGTTGAATACCCTCCAGAACCCACTCTCCCTGCTGGCCCGCGTACTGCTCGCTCTGCTGTTTGTACCTGCAGGCTTTGCCAAAATAGGTGGCTTTGCCGGAACCGTCGGTTATATCGCCTCACAGGGCGTACCGCTTCCGCAGGTAGCAGCAGCCATTGCAATCCTCGTTGAGCTTGGCCTGGGCCTGTTGTTGCTGGTCGGCTTCAAGACCCGCTGGGCGGCGCTCGGCATTGCACTGTTCACCGTGGTGATCACGTTTATCTTCCACGCCTTCTGGTCTGTACCGGCAGAACAGGTGATGATGCAGCAGATGAATTTCTTCAAGAACCTGGCGATTGCCGGCGGTCTGTTCAGCATCGCAGCTTTTGGTGCCGGCGCATGGAGCGTTGACGCCAAACTCGGCAGGTAATCCTGGCTTCCTGGCTTGCTGATTTCCCCCAACTCTTTTTACCGAAAGCGTTTATGCCAAAGATTGCTGTCGTTTACCACTCCGGCTACGGCCATACCCAGCGCATGGCGCAAGCTGTGGCTGAGGGCGCAGGCGCTGACCTGCTCGCCATTGATGCGGATGGCAACCTGCCCGAAACCGGCTGGGAAACACTCGCCGCCGCAGACGCCATCATTCTGGGCTCGCCCACTTACATGGGCAGCGTCAGCTGGCAGTTCAAGAAGTTCGTCGATGCCTCCTCCAAGCCCTGGTACACCCAGGCATGGAAGGACAAACTGTTTGCGGGGTTTACCAACAGCGCCAGCCTGAACGGCGACAAGTCCTCCACACTGACCTATATGTTCACGCTGGCCATGCAGCACGGCGGCATCTGGGTCAGCCAGGGCGTGCTGCCGAGCAACAGCAAGGCGGCGCAGCGCAATGACGCGAACTTTCTGGGCTCTTACAGCGGCGCCATGGCGCAGTCACCGTCTGACGCCGGTGCGGCAGAAATGTCGGCCGGTGACCTTGAAAACGCACGCAATCTTGGTCGCCGTGTGGTCGAGGTTGCAGCTAAATTCAATCGCTAATCACAGGAGACTGCGTCATGACTGTTGAACTCAAACGCGCCTATGGCGAGCCCATGGCCCAGTCGCTGCAGATTCGCACGCATTCGCTGATTGCCGATGTCAGCGCTGAAGAGGGCGGTGCAGATACCGGCCCAAGCCCGCATGACCTGTACGATGCAGCGCTGGCCGCGTGCAAGGCCCTTACAGTGATGTGGTACGCCAACAAGAAAGGCATCAAGGTCGATGACATTCACACCGTCATTGAGCGCGATGATTCACAGGAGCGGGCGGGTGTCTACAAACTTGCGGCACGGCTGCAAATCAGCGGTGACCTGACTGATGCGCAACTGCGTGAGCTCTCAGCAGTTGCACAAAAATGCCCGGTGCATAAACTCATGACCACGGTGACAACCGAAATCACAACCAGCGTGGAGCGTGCGGCATGAGTGTTCAGATCAAATTGACGGGTCACAACAAGGACCTGGGCGGCGGTTTTATGGTGCGCCGGCTGTTGCCCGCAGCGCAGAAGCAGGCTGTCGGGCCCTTCCTGTTTTTTGACCATTTCGGTCCCATCACGGTGAACCCCGGCGAGAACCATGACGTCAGGCCACACCCGCACATTGGCCTAGCCACAGTCACCTACCTGTTTGAAGGCGCGATCATGCACCGCGACAGTCTGGGTTACGAGCAGCGCATTGAACCCGGTGCCATCAACTGGATGACGGCAGGGCGCGGCATTGTTCATTCAGAGCGAGGGCCCGAAGACCTGCGCACCAAAACCTACGTGAACCACGGCATTCAGCTCTGGGCTGCACTGCCGGTGGCGCATGAAGAGGTCGCGCCTGCATTTGTACACACGCCTGCCGCAGACATTCCCGAGCTGGTGGTGGGCGGCGCGGAGGTGCGCGTGCTGATCGGCGAGGCATTCGGCAAGACATCACCTGTCGCCACTTTTGCACCCGCGCTTTATCTTGATGTAAAGCTCAAGGCGGGCGGCACCTTCGATATGCCGCCGCTGGCACCAGAACTGGCGATCTATTCGGTGGACAGTGATTTTGAGGTTGATGGCGAGGCAGTTGCTGCACACACGCTGGTTCTGCTTGAGCCGGGCGTTGCTGCAAGGATCAGTGCATCGCAGGCCACACGCTTCATGGTGCTGGGTGGTGAGCCGCTTGATGGGCACCGCCTGATGTGGTGGAATTTTGTCTCCAGCCGCAAGGAGCGCATTGTTCAGGCCTCTGATGACTGGGCTGCGCAAACCATGGGCCAGGTTGAGGGCGAGACAGAATTCATCCCGCTGCCCGAGCGGCGCTTTATTCCTGGTTAACGCTGCTGTGCGATGTCGCGGGCAAGCCGCAGCCCGCTGAATTGCCACTGCGCGTCGGGCGGAAAAAAGTTACGGTAACTCGCACGTATATGACTTTGCGGCGTCGCACATGAGCCGCCGCGCAATACAAACTGGTTGCACATGAACTTGCCGTTGTATTCGCCGACCAGGCCTTCCCACGGTTTGTACCCGGGGTAGGGGTTGTAGTTCGACTGCGTCCATTCCCACACATCACCCAGCATCTGCATGGGCTGGCCTTCATTGCTGTCCTGTTGCGGTAAGGGGTGATAGGCGGCGTTCTCGACGAAGTTGCCTTGGGGAGATATCGCTTGCGGTAAGCCGCGCGCTGCCAGTTCCCATTCAAACTCCGTCGGCAGGCGTGCGCCAGCCCAGCGCGCGAAGGCGTCGGCTTCAAAATAACTGAGGTGGCATACGGGCGTATTCGGGTCCACATCGACCAGACCCTGCAAGGTGAAGTTCTGGTAACTACCATCTTCTGCTGCTTGCCAATAGAGCGGCATCTCATGCCCGCCGGACTGCACCCAGTCCCACCCCATAGCCAGCCAGAGCTCAGGCCGCTGATAACCGCCATCAGACATAAAGGCCAGCATCTCACCATTGGTGACAGGGCGACTGGCCAGCTCAAACGGCTCAACGTAGTACCTGTGCCTCGGCGTTTCGTTGTCAAAAGCAAAGGTGCCATCACGCGTGGTATCGAAGCCGTGCCCTACCAGACCGCCTTCATATGCCAGCCAGCTCACAGGCTGCGGATGTATGCCGGCCAGCGGCCAGCGTTTGGCGTAGGCAGGCCGGCCCGGGTTGAACGACAACGCGTGTTTGATGTCGGTCAGCAGCAGTTCCTGGTGTTGCTGCTCATGGTGCAGGCCCAGCGTGACAAGTTCTTCGATTTCCATCTTCTGCTGCGCTGAACCGTGAGCTTCGATATGTGCCATGGTGTCCAGCATGCGCTGGTTGACCTGGGCCCGGTAATCAAGCACTTCGGCAAGCGTGGGGCGGCTGATCAGGCCGCGTTTGGGCCTGGGGTATTTGTCACCCACGCCGTTGTAGTAGCTGTTGAACAGCACACGAAACTGTGCATCAAAGGGCTTGAAGTCGCGCTCAAACGTCTCAAGCAGAAAGGTTTCAAAGAACCAGGTGAGGTGCGCCAGGTGCCACTTGGCGGGGCTGGCATCTGGCATCGACTGCAACTGACAGTCTTCAGGGCTCAGGGGTTTGATAAGGTTTTCGGTTTGCTGGCGAACGGAGAGAAAGCGTGCTGCCAGATTTGAAGTTTGAGGCGCGTACAGGGAAAGTGCGTTCTGGGGACTTGTCATGACTGGCCTCGGATTGATTTGGCGGTGGGCTATGGGTCGATGGGATCAAGGCGTTCTTACACCGTCATGATCAAAACATCAGCCTCGCAGACTCTGAATCGGTGCATTGTCAGACAAGATGCCGAAACCTGCCGGCTTGCAGCCAGCGCGTGTTTCAGGACGCCAGTTCAGGATCTACTTTTGGGCTCAAGGCCGGGTCCAGCGCCCGGCGCTCGTCAAATACAAAACACTCGCCGTCATAGTGGGCGTGGCCGTTGACCTCAAAGTACTTGAGGATGCCGCCGTCAAGCTGGTAGACATCCTGCACACCGGCTTCACGCATGAAGATGGCCGCTTTTTCGCAGCGTATGCCGCCGGTGCAAAAGCTCACCACGGTTTTGCCCTGCAGCTCTTCGCGGTGATTCAGCAGTGCCTGTGGAAATTCGGTGAATTTGCTGATGCGCCAGTCAATCGCATTGTTGAAGGTGCCGACATCCACCTCAAAATCGTTGCGGGTGTCCAGCGTCACTACCGGCTGGCCCTTGTCGTCCTGGCCGGCATCCAGCCAGCGTTTCAGTGTGGCTGCATCAACCGCCGGCGCGCGGCCTGATGCAGGCTGTATGGCCGGGTGGTTCATGCGGATGATTTCGGGCTTGACCTTCACCAGCAGCTTGCGGAAGGGCTGGACGTTTGAATAACTTTCCTTGACCTCCAGATCAGCAAAACGTATGTCCAGCCGCAACCATGCCAAAAAATCATGAATCGCCGCTGATGGGCCCGCCAGAAAAAGGTTGATGCCCTCTTCAGCCAGCAGGACTGTTCCTTTGAGAGCGCGTGTTTTCAGGGCATCCAGGATGGCTGCCTGCATTTCAGGCAATTGGGTCAGCGACACAAACTTGTATGCCGCAATATTCAGAACTTTCATGATCCCGAGAATTGTAGGCAGGCTGGAGTGGCGCTTGGGTCTGACCAGCGGTTCCCGCGCTGGTCAGACCCCTAAAATGAACCATGTTTGTCCATTTACGCATCCACACCGAGTTTTCAGTCGTCGACGGGACCAACCGCATAGATGAAATCGTGGCGGCCGCGGCCGCCGACCGGCAGCCCGCACTGGCCATCAGTGACCTGAGCAACCTGTTCGGCACGGTCAAGTTTTACAAGGAATGCCGCGGCAAGGGCGTCAAGCCGCTGATTGCTGCCGACGTGTGGGTACAGGTACCGGGCAAGGATGCCGCCGCGCCGCCGGCCCGCATGTTGCTGATGGTGCAAAACCACCGGGGCTATCTCAATTTGTCAGAACTCATCACCCGCGCCTGGACGCGCGGCGTGGTGCGTGACCAGGCCATCATCAGCCTCGAATGGCTCAAGGAATTGAACGAAGGCCTGATTGCATTGTCGGGCGCGCAGCGCGGCGCCATCGGCCAGGCGCTGGTGCAGGGTGACGATGCGCGTGCTGTTGAAAGTGCGCTGTATCTGGCCGGCATATTCCCGCACCGCTTTTATATTGAACTGCAGCGCGCTGAGCAGGCAGATGACCCACGTCACGTGACAGCCGCCGTGCAGCTTGCAGCACGCCTCAAGCTGCCGGTTGTTGCCACGCACCCCGTGCAGTTTTTGACTTACGACGATTACGAGGCGCATGAAGCGCGCGTATGTATTTCCGAAGGCGAGATTCTGGGTAATGCGCGCCGTGTGCGCAAGTTCACGCGCGAGCAGTACTTCAAATCTGCCGCGCAGATGGAAGAGCTGTTTGCCGACATTCCCTCTGCAATCGCCAACACGGTCGAGATTGCCAAGCGCTGCAACCTCAAGCTCGAACTCGGCAAGCCCATGCTGCCTGATTACCCGACGCCTGAAGTAAACGGCGTGCGCATGCCGGCGGATGATTATTTCCGCCAGGTGTCTTTCGAGGGCCTGGAAGTAAGGCTGAAGCACCTGTACCCGAACGAGGCCGTGCGCGAGGAAAAGCGCCCGGTTTATGTCGAGCGGCTTGAGTTTGAAATCAAGACGATTTTGAAGATGGGCTTTCCGGGCTACTTCCTCATCGTGGGTGACTTCATCAACTGGGCCAAGAACAACGGCTGCCCGGTCGGCCCGGGCCGGGGTTCTGGCGCAGGTTCGCTCGTCGCCTATGCGCTCAAGATCACCGACCTGGACCCACTGCAGTACAACCTGCTGTTCGAGCGATTTTTGAATCCGGAGCGGGTGTCCATGCCCGACTTTGATATCGACTTTTGCCAGAGCAACCGCGACCGCGTCATTGATTACGTCAAGGACAAATACGGCCATGCGGCTGTCAGCCAGATCGTCACCTTCGGAACCATGGCGGCACGCGCCGCGATTCGCGACGTGGGCCGGGTGCTGGACTTTCCTTACGGTTTTTGCGACGGCATCTCCAAGCTCATCCCGAACAAGCCGGGTCAGTCCGTCACGCTGCAGCTTCTGCCGGCTGAGCGCAAGAAGAGCGACAAGCAGGTTTATGCGCTTGAAGCCGAACCGATACTGGCCGAGCGCGAGGCAAAAGAAGAAGACGTCCACACGCTGCTTGAACTCGCCCGCAAGCTTGAAGGCCTGACCCGTAACGTCGGCATGCATGCCGGGGGCGTTCTGATTGCGCCCGGCAAGCTGACCGATTTCTGCCCGCTCTACCTGCAGCCCGGCAGTACATCGGCCGTCAGCCAGTTCGACAAGAACGACGTTGAGGCAATTGGCCTCGTCAAGTTCGACTTTTTGGGCCTGGCGACGCTGACGATTCTTGAAATCGCGCGCGAGTTCATCATCGCCCGCCACCCGACGCAAAAAGACTTCGCCTTCGAAAACCTGCCGCTCACCGACGCAAAGACCTACGAGCTTTTTGCGCGCGGCCAGACCGAAGCCGTGTTCCAGTTTGAAAGTACCGGCATGCAGCGCATGCTGAAAGACGCCAAACCGAACCGGCTTGAAGACCTGATCGCGATGAATGCGCTGTACCGGCCGGGGCCTATGGACCTGATCCCGACCTACATCGCGCGCAAGCAGGGCCGGGAGGAGCCCGAGTACCCGGACCCGCGCGTCAAGCCCATGCTGGAAGAGACCTACGGCATCATGGTCTACCAGGAGCAGGTGATGCAGACCGCTCAGATCCTGGGCGGTTACTCGCTGGGCGGCGCCGACATGCTGCGCCGCGCGATGGGTAAAAAAGACGAAAAGGAGATGGCGTCGCAGCGCGAGATTTTCCGCAAGGGCGCCGGCGAAAACGGCTTGAGCCAGGAAAAAGCCGATGAGGTTTTTGACCTGATGGAAAAGTTTGCGGGCTACGGCTTCAACAAGTCGCACTCCGCCGCCTACGCGCTGCTGGCCTACCACACGGCTTGGCTCAAGGTGCATTACACGGCCGAGTTTTTCTGCGCCAACATGACGGTGGAAATGGACGACACCGACAAGCTGAAGATCCTCTTCGGCGATGCGCAGAAGATGGGCATCAGTTTTGAGTCGCCCGATGTCAACCGCGGCAACTACCGCTTTGAGCCCATCACCGACAAAAGCATTCGCTACGGCCTGGGTGCCGTCAAGGGCACGGGCCAGCAGGCGATTGCCGCCATCGTGGCTGCGCGTGAAGCGGGCGGGCCCTTCACCTCGCTGTTTGACTTTTGCGTGCGGGTCGACAAGGCCAAGCTCAACAAGCGCACGGTCGAGGCATTGATCAAGGCGGGCGCGTTTGACAACCTGCATTTGAACCGCGCCGAGTTGCTCGCATCGGTCGACCGCGCCTTTGAATTTGCCGCTGCGACAGAAGCCAATGCCAACCAGAGCGGCCTGTTCGACATGGACTCGCACGCCGCCAGTACGCAGGAGCCGCCGCTGGTGCCGGCCATGCCTTTCGGCGTGAAGGCGCGCCTGGTGCAGGAAAAAACCGCCATAGGCTTCTATTTGTCGGGCCACCTGTTTGACGAGGTCGAGTTGGAGGTGCGCAAGTTTGCCAAGCGCAAGATTGAAGACCTCATCGACTCCCGCGACCAGCAACTGCTGGCCGCCATCGTGACCGACCTGCGCGTCATCAATGGCCAGCGCGGCAAGCTGGCTCTCTTCAAGCTAGACGACAAGACGGCCATGATTGAGGCCACGGCTGACGAAGCCACACTCAATGCCAACCGCAATCTGCTGAAGGACGATGAACTCGTCATCGTGCAGGGTGTGTTGCAGCCGGATCGGTTCTCTGGCGGCTACCGTCTAAAGGTCGCGCAGGTCTGGGACCTGGAGACCGCGCGCTGCAAGTTCGGCAAATACCTGCGGGTGGCGGTCAACGGCACAGCACCGGACATCTCGCGCATGGTGCGCGACTTCCCGCCCAAGCGCGAAATGTCGGAGCAGGGCGAACTCGTACGTGGCTTGCCGGTGCGCCTCAGCGTGCGGCGCGAAGCGGATTTTGGTTCCGTCAACGCCGACATCGTTCTCGACGAACGCGCCAAATTCTTCCCTACCGATGCGGCGCTGGCGAGCTGGATGGCGCAGGCGGACAGGGGCCAGGCGCATATCGTCTACGAGTGATGGGGTGGCGGCGGCCGGGATCGCTTCCCCGCCTGTCATTGCGGACCACGATCCGCAATCCATGCTGGTTGAGCGCTGACGCTTGATAAAAGCGGGGATGGATCCCGGATCGAGTCCGGGGATGACGCTGATGTTTAAAGTGGTGGAAGTTATTTTAATGTATACGGCAAAAATTTAACGTATACGGCAAAATTATGTGTTCTGGGGTCGTCGCAATATGAAAAATCCTGCCCAAAACGCTTCAAACAGCCAAAAAAAGGCCATTTTTAGGCATAAAAACGGCTGCAGCCCTTTAAATACGTGCGTGAGCAGCTATTGATTCAATAGCAAATGTGCCAACTGAAGGCCTGACTCAGTCCTTCACCCGCATGCTCAGCACCATGGCTGAAGGCACGCGGCCATCCACATCGCGCGGCATGGTGCCGGTGCGGATGATGGCCTTGATCACGGCCTCGTCCCAAGCTGCGTTGCCGCTGGATTTGACCAGCCGCTGGCTGATGATGGTGCCATTCGGATTGGTGCGCACTTCGACCTCGGCGATCGGGTTTCCTGACACGTCATCCGTGAACACGATGTTCGGCTTGACCGCGGCCCTGACTTTGGCACCATAACTTGACGAAGGGGCGCTGGATTGTTGTGCAGAACCGGTTGACTCAGGCGAGCCGGTGGCACCTGCCAGCCCCATGATGCGCTTCATGGCTTCATCGCGTTGTTTGGCAGTAGATGCCTGCGCCTGCTTGTCCTGCTCACGCTGCTTGGCCAGCTTCTGGTCTTCCAGTTTTTTGGCTTCCTGCTGGGCGGCGAGCTTTTTGGCCTGGTCGTCTTTTGCCTTTTGCTCCTTGTCCTTCTTCGCCTGGAGTTCTTCGCGCTCTTTCTGCTGCTGCAGCAGCTTGCGCTTTTTCTCCTGCTCAAGAGCGATATCGACGTTGGGAGTCGGCGGAGCAGCCTTGACTTCAGGCTGTTTCGGCGCTGGCTCGGGCGGCGGCGGAGGAGGCGGCTCGACCAGTTTGGGCGCGGCCGCCTGCGGCACGGCGGACCAGATCTCCGCTTCAAAGGCCACCGACTGGTCAGTGCGCTTCCAGCTCACGCCCCAGGTCAGCGCAGCAATCAGCAGCGCGTGGGCCAGCAGCGCAAAGCCGAAGGCGCGCACCGAACCGGCATCGCGTGGCGGGCCAAATTCAATGCGGTCTGCTGCGCTGGGCATGATGTGCCGCGTTATTTGCCGGTCTGCACTGAAAGCCCGACGCGCGAGACGCCAGCCTTCTGCAGGTTGTCCATCACCTTGACGACGGTTTCGTACTTGATGGACTTGTCGGCGCTGATGACCACCGGCACAGCATCAGCACCGGCCTTGACCTTGGCATCCATCTTGACGATGTCGGCGGCTACGTTGTTGACGTTGCTGGGGACCGAATCGGTCTTGACCTTGATCTGCACGGTCTCGTCCTTGCTGATCAAAATCTGTATCGGGTTTTGCGGCTGCGAAGGCGCCTTCCCCACCTTGGGCAGCGCAATCATGCTGGGTGTGATGAGCGGTGCCGTCACCATGAAGATGATGAGCAGCACCAGCATCACGTCGATGAAAGGCACCATGTTGATTTCACTGATGGTGCGGCGGCCCCGGCCGCGGGATGAGACTGCTGGCATGTTGATGTCCTGCCTGCTTAATGTCCGGAAGGCGATTGCGCCCCAAGATTGCGCTGCAGGATGTTGGAGAACTCTTCGATGAAGGTCTCCAGCTTGTTGGCGATGCGGTCAATATCGTGTGCAAAGCGGTTGTAGGCGACGACGGCCGGGATGGCGGCGAACAGGCCAATGGCTGTGGCGACCAGCGCCTCGGCAATACCGGGTGCAACGGTGGCCAGCGTGACCTGTTCCAGCGCGGCCAGGCCTGTGAAGGCGTGCATGATGCCCCAGACCGTGCCGAACAGGCCGACATACGGCGAGACCGAACCGACGGTGGCCAGGAAAGAAAGGTTGGACTCAATCGCGTCCAGCTCGCGCTGGTAACCGGCGCGCATGGCGCGGCGTGCGCCGTCGAGCAGGGTGCCTGCGTCTGTGATGCGGCGCTCGCGCAGCTTCTGGTATTCACGCATGCCGCTGGCAAAAATGCGTTCCATGGAACCCGAGTGCTTGGCGTTCTGCGTCGCGCTGGCAAACAGGTCGTTCAGGCTGGTGCCGGACCAGAATTCGCGGTCGAACTCTTCATTGAGTGCCTGCACGCGCTTGATGGAAATGATCTTCCTGAAGATCGCAGCCCAGCTGGCAATGGACACGCCCACAAGCAGCGCAACAACGCCCTGGACGACCCAGCTGGCATGAAGGATGAGGCTGACGATGGAAAGGTCTTGGTTCATGCTGGTGTTTTTCAGTTCAGTTTTTAAGGCTGTCGATGATGCTGGCGGGGATGCGCGCCGGTTGCAGGGTGTTTGAATTGACCCAGCCAATGCGTATCGTTCCTGTGCAGAGTAAGGCGTTGTCCTGCCCGGATTTTAAAAGCGCCTGCTGCCCGATTGTTATGGATGCACGGCCCAATTCCTGAAGTGTGGAGGTAACAAGAAGTTCATCGTCCAGCCGGGCAGGGCGCAGGTAACGCACGCTGGTGTCGCTGACGATGAACATGCCGCCTTCACTCTCCCTGAGCCGCTGCTGCTCTATGCCCAGTGATCTGAGCCATTCGGTGCGTGAACGTTCAAAAAACTTCAGGTAGTTGGCGTAAAAAACAATTCCGCCGGCGTCTGTGTCTTCCCAGTAGACGCGGATGGGCCACTGGAATGTAGCTTTTTGCTGCGGCTTATCCAATGACCTTCTCCAGCCGTGCAATGGCTTGCTTCAGGTGTGCCATCGAGCTTGCCGTTGAAAACCGTATGTATTTTTCGGGCGCGGCGGTTCCAAAATCACGACCTGGCGTGACCGCCAGATGCGCGCGCTTCATGAGTTCAAAAGCAAAGTCCCAGCTTCCGCCCGTGCCGTCAGCCCTGTGCTCTGCCAGGCCCCATTGTTTGACCAGCGCCGAGCAGTCGGCATAGGCGTAAAACGCGCCGTCAGGCATCACGGGTACCGTCAGCCCCAGGCGGTTCAGTTCGGGGATGAAGTAGTCGCGCCTGGCCTTGAACTCGCTGCGGCGGCGTTCGTATTCGGCCAGGCTTTCTGGCTCAAAACAGGCCAGCGCGGCATGCTGGGCCACGGTGCTGGCGCAGATAAAAAGGTTTTGTGCAATGCGTTCAATCACAGGCACCAGCGCTTCGGGCACGACGAGCCAGCCGAGGCGCCAGCCTGTCATGTTGAAGTACTTGCTGAAGGAGTTTATGCTGATCACGCTCTGGCCAAGGCCGTTTGGCATGGCCAGCGCCGTATGGCCGAAATGTTCTTCGTAGCTGAGGCCAAGGTAAATCTCATCAATCAGCGTGATGCCGCCACGGCTCTCCACAAATTCATGGATGCGCTGCAACTCTTCAGGCGCAATTGAGGTGCCTGTGGGGTTCGAGGGTGATGCCAGCAGCACGCCGCGCGTCTTGTCGTTCCATGCAGCCTCGACCTTCTCGCGTGTCAGCTGAAAGCGTTCTTCAGCCGTGGTCGGGATCAACACCGACTGGCCCTCTGCAGCACTCACGAAATGCCGGTTGCAGGGGTAGCTCGGGTCCGGCATCAATATCTCGTCGCCGGCTTCTATCAGCGCCAGGCAGGCCAGCTGCAGCGCGGCTGAAGCGCCTGCGGTGACGATGATGCGGCTGGGGGCGACATCGACCTTGAAGCGTGAGGCATACCAGCCGCTGATTTTTTCACGCAATGGCCATAGTCCCGTGGCCTGCGTGTACTGGGTTGCGCCGTCGTGTATGGCTCTGGTTGCCGCTTCCTGCACCAGTGGCGGTGCGGTGAAGTCGGGCTCGCCAATGTTCAGGAAGATCATGGGGTCGGCGGTGTGCGCGACCTTTGCGGCGAGCAGGGAGGCTGCCTTGGCAACCTCCATGACGTAGAAGGGCTCTATCCGTTCAGCCCGCTGGGCAATTCTCACAGCTGGCCTTTCATGATGCAGACCTTATTTCGCGTTGTCAGCAGCAACTTCAGCCGAACGCAACGAAGGCGCCATTTTGTGAAGCACGCCGTTGACGTACTTGTGGCCGTCGGTGCCGCCAAAAGCCTTGGCCAGTTCTATGCATTCGTTGATCACAACGCGGTAGGGCACATCAAGACAGTTTTTGAATTCGTAAGCGCCTATCCACAGCACCGAATGTTCGATGGGCGAGATCTCGGCCATCGGCCGGTCCAGCAGGGGCGTGATGGCGGCGTCGAGCGCTTGCGCGTCGTCTATGCAGCCGTGCAGCAATGCGTCGTAATGGGCGGAGTCGGCCTTGTGAAAGCCCACAAGGTCACGCGTGAAGATGTCTATGGCGTCGGCCTCGTTGCGACCCACCAGGTGCTGGTAGAGCGCCTGCATGGCAAATTCGCGCGCACGGGTGCGGGCAGATTTGTCCGCTGCCTTCTTTACGCCGGTGTCAGTTAAACCGGTACGCGTTTGCGGCGGGCGTTTGGTCTTGGCCGTTGATACGGTTTTGGCGGTCGGGTCGGACATAGATTTTTTCGTTCAGGCCAGGTCGTTGAGCAGGTTGGCCATTTCAACGGCAACACGGGCAGCGTCACGGCCCTTGTCGGTCTGGCGCACTTCGGCCTGGATGAGGTTCTCGGTGGTCAGGATGGCATTGGCAATCGGCAACTGGTAGTCAAGCGCCACACGCGTGACGGCAGCGCCGCTTTCATTGGCGACCAGCTCAAAGTGGTAGGTTTCGCCGCGGATGATGCAGCCCAGGGCGATGAGCGCGTCGTATTTGTCGCTCTCGGCCATAACCTGCAGGGCGCTGGCGACTTCAAGCGCACCGGGCACCTTGACGTGCTTGATGTGTTTGGCCTCTACGCCCAGCGCTGCCAGCTCCAGCAGGCAGGCATCGGCCAGTGCGTTGGTCACCGGTTCGTTGAAACGTGCCTGCACGATGCCGATCACGAGTTTTTTACCGTCCAGCCTGTCGGCTGTTCCCTTGTCTGCACCAAACACGATGGCTTCCCCTTGAATTCAGTTTGTTATTTATTGATGTAGCCGACGATTTCCAGGCCGTAGCCCGCCGCCATGCTGGGCATGCGCCTGGGGTTGCCCAGCACGTTCATTTTGTGCACACCGCATTCCAGCAAAATTTGTGCGCCCACACCGTAGGTGCGCAGGTCCATGCGCCCGCGTTCCGGCGCCTGGCTGGCGCGGGCTGTGCCTTCGAACTGGGCCAGCAACTGCTCTGCACTTTCACCGCAGTTGAGAAGGACGACCACGCCCTTGCCTGCGTCGGCGATGTAGCGAAGGCTTTCGTCCAGGCTCCAGGAATGCATGGCACGCCCAACCTCCAGCGCATCCAGCACCGACAGCGGCTCATGCACACGCGCTGCAACGGCTTCGTCAGCAGACCACTGGCCCTTGACCAGCGCCAGGTGCAGGCCCTGGCTGGTGTTGTCCTTGAAGGCATGCGCCGTGAACTCGCCAAAAGCGGTGGTGAGTGTGCGGCTGCCGACTTTTTCAATCAGCGACTCGTTGCGGCTGCGGTGTTCGATCAGGTCGGCAATCGTGCCAATCTTGAGCTTGTGCTCTGCTGCAAAAACCAGCAGGTCAGGCAGGCGGGCCATCTCGCCGTCGTCTTTCATGATCTCGCAGATCACGGCTGTCGGTGAGCAGCCGGCCATCGCGGCAAGGTCGCAGCCGGCTTCGGTATGGCCCGCGCGCATCAGCACGCCACCATCAACGGCCTGTAGCGGGAAGATATGGCCGGGTTGCACAAGGTCGCTGACTTTTGCATCCTTGGCCACTGCGGCCTGCACCGTGCGTGCGCGGTCGGCCGCAGAAATGCCCGTGGTCACGCCTTCTGCGGCTTCAATCGATACCGTGAACGCAGTCGAGTGTTTGGTGCCATTGCGGGTGGCCATAGGTTGCAGCTGCAGGCGCTCGCAGCGCTCGCGCGTCAGCGTCAGGCAGATCAGGCCACGGCCATAACGCGCCATGAAGTTGATAGCCTCCGGCGTGACGTGGTCTGCCGCCAGCACCAGGTCACCTTCGTTTTCACGGTCTTCTTCGTCGATGAGGATGACCATGCGGCCAGCCTTCATTTCGGCAACGATCTCTTGTACCGGGGATATGGAGACTGGGGTGATGGGGGCAATTGAAGCGATGGAGGCGACTGTCATTTGTTATGGGTCTTTCCGGTGTCCTGCAGCATGCGCTCAACATAACGCGCGATCAGGTCGATTTCAAGGTTGACGCTGGAGCCCTGCCTGAGCTGGCCCAGCGCGGTGTTTTCGACGGTGTGCGGGATCAGGTTGATGCTGATCTCGCAGCCCTTGCCATCGGCCAGGTCCTGAACCCGGTTGACAGTCAGGCTCACGCCATTAACGGTGATGGAGCCCTTGTAGGCCATGTATTTGGCCAGCTCAATAGGGGCGTGTATGCGCAGTTCCCAGCTTTCGCCGACCTCGGCGAAGTGGGTGACCTTGCCAATACCGTCAACGTGGCCAGAGACGATGTGCCCGCCAAGCCTGTCATGGGCGCGCAGGGCTTTTTCAAGGTTGATGATGCCGGGCTCCGACAGCCCGCTGGTCTTGTCCAGCGATTCGGCGGAGATGTCTATGGTGAAACGGTTGCCGGGGAGGTCGATTGACACGGCGGTCATGCAGGCGCCATTGAGGGCAATGCTGTCCCCGAGACCGACATCGCCGAGGTAACCAGCTGGCGTTTCAATGGTGAGACGCTTGCCATGGTTTGAAGAGCTGCCCAGGCTTTGGATGTCGACGATGCGCCCCAAGCCGGTGATGATTCCGGTAAACATGCGCTATTTTCGCAGGGATTCGGGTCGGCCTGCCTGCTTGGGGCTGATTCAACCCCAAAAGGGGAGAAATGAGGGTGTGGATATGTTGTTTGCGGCTTTGTCATCCCGTACGGGATCCGGGATCCATGGCTTTTGAGGCTTTCCGGAGCGGGGCTCATGGATTGCGGATCAAGTCCGCAATGACAAACGGGGGTCAATCGCTGCGGTAAAACGCCTGGAACTGGTCCCGCCCTGTAACCCGCGCGACTATCCGCAGGTCATCACCAACCAGTTGTGTCGACAAAAACCGCAGCCTGACCGCATCCTGCAGGCTTTCAAGCGGGCCGAACGAAGCCATGCCTTGGGCCGTGCCCAGCAGTTCGGGTGCGCTGTAGAGCAACAACTCATCAACCAGGCCTTCACGCAGGAAGGAGCCATTGAGTTTGTGGCCAGCCTCGACATGCAGTTCGTTGATTTCACGCTCGGCAAGGTCGCGCAGCATGGCTGCCAGGTCGACCTTGCCCGTCGGGCCGGGCAGGTAAATGACCTTGGCGCCCCGCGCTTCGAGCGCCTGTTTCTTCGCCTCATCAGGTATTGCTGCGTAGATGTACAGGTCGCGGCCAGCGATAAACAGGTTTGCATCAAGTGGTGTTTCCAGCCGGCTATCGACCACCACCAGATGCGGCTGGCGTGGCGTGCCGACCAGCCGCACATCAAGGCGCGGATTGTCTTCAAGCACGGTGCCTATACCGGTCAGCACCGCGCAGCTGCGCGCGCGCCAGGCATGGCCGTCGGTACGCGCGGCTTCACCGGTGATCCACTGGCTCTTGCCATTCATGAGGGCAGTCTTGCCGTCCATTGAGGCGGCGATTTTCATGCGCACCCAGGGCGTCTTGCGGATCATGCGGCTGAAAAAACCAATGTTCAGCTCGCGAGATTCGGCTGCACCCGGGCCGATTTCAACGTCGATGCCCGCTGCGCGCAAACGTGCAAAACCCTGACCTGCCACCAGCGGATTGGGGTCAGGCAGGGAGGCGACGACTTTTGTTATGCCGGCGGCAATCAACGCATCGCAACAGGGCCCCGTGCGGCCATGATGGGAGCAGGGCTCCAGCGTGACATAAGCGCTTGCACCCGCTACGTCATGGCCCAGGGCTGCAGCGTCTTTCAGTGCCCACCATCTTCAGCGTGCGGACCGCCTGCCTTCTGCGTATGTCCCTTGGCCTATGACCTTGCCGTCAGGCGAGACCAGCACGCAACCGACACGCGGGTTGGGTGAGGTGATGTACAAGGCCGATTGCGCCAGGGCGAGCGCCTGCTCCTATAAAACCTTCACGTACTGGCGGATTCATGTGCTGCCCGATTCAGGCGCAAGCAGTCCGCTCATCATGTACGCGGCAGGCATGCAATGCAAAACAGCGATTACTTCCAGCACTCGTCCCGGGTCTTGGTATTGCCCGTCACGCCCTTGATACCGGTAGACGTGATGGTGAAAATGCCGCAGGCGTCTGCTTCCTGGGAGCGCCCCTGAATAGGGGACATCGACAGGGTAAATGTGGTGACGCTGACGCTTGCGGCATAGTTGCCGGGTGCCGCGATGGCAGTGTTTAACTGGTAAAGCGCGGTTCCATCGGCTGGCGACACCCGCAGCCCGTCGGGCATGCCAACCCCGCTTCCAAGTACCGCGTTACTGCCCCTGTCCTGGTCATAGCGGTCATTTGCGGCATAAAAACGCTGCATGAACTGGGCGGCTTGCAGCAGCTGCGCTTTGGCGTCGGCGCGCCTGGCCTTCGCTATATAACTGTTGTAGGAAGGCAGGGCGATGCTGGCCAGTATGCCGATGATGACGACTGTGATCATCAGCTCGATAAGGGTAAAGCCCAGGGAGCGTCTTACGTGTGACGATTGCTGTTTCATTTGAAAAACTCCCATTGCGTTGGGGAAAATGGTGGCATACCGCTTAGCAGCCAGGATCCTGAAAAACCCTCAGCGCGGGAACAGTTGCCGCCATGAGCGCTTGCCGCCACCAATATTGCTGATATTTGTCAATGGATTGAAAGTTTGCGGAGGAATCCTGATCCGGAACCCTGGCTGTTGTTCGGTGCTGAGCGGATTGTAATAAGTCCCTGTCGAATCTGATTTCATTTCATTTTTGATCACGCGCGTTCGCCCGTCGGCCGTATTTTCATACCCCGCCACAATCACGTCGGAGGTGTTGATGATGCCATCGCCATTGGTATCAAAAATCGCTGATGTCGGGCCGCTGCCCGTGACTCCATCGATGATGTAGTTCCATGCCCTCCCAGACCCGGTCTGAATGCAGGGGTCCAGTGACACATTCGACGGTGACACCGTGTCCAGGAGTACATACCCACTTACCAGTGCTTCAGATGGGTAGATGGATCTCTGGCCTGTGTTGGGGAGGTTCATATACCAGCCCCGTTTCGTGGCGAAGTCCACAGCATTTGTCGAGACGCTGTAGTAATTGACTGTGACGGTCGATGTACTCAGATTGGACGCTGTAACTATTTTGGTACCTGTTGTGGCCACTGTCGATATGGTTTGCTGCACAAGACTGGACACACCGGTCTGTGTCACACCAATAGGCGTTGTACTGCTTCCAAATGACACGCTGTCCCATATGCCATACATGGTCTGGGTTACCGTGTTTGTCACGTCTGTCGTGTCGTAGAGCTTGCCGGTACCGAAGACAATCACATTGCCGCCGTTTGGATGCGCCACAACTGTCGGTTGGGCCGAGATGGATTTTGTCGTGGTGCCGCTGTAAAGAGGCGAATTGGACAGGCCCAGCCCCCAACCTGCACTGCTTGCACTTGAAAGATCAAACTTCCACATGTTGCCCCTGGCATCACCGGCATAGGCCCCAATGATGCGCTGGTTGCTGTCGCGAACCAGACGTACGCCACCCAGGCCGTTATTGCCACCAACGCCGGTGCTGATTTGCTTGATCAATGCACCAGTGTCAAGATTGGCAATGTACAGGCTGGCCATGGTGCTGGAGCCGTAGTAGCCGTTTCCGAATATGGCCACCCATTCACCGCTCTTGGTCAATCCTGTCTGTACGTCAGTCAGGACGAAACCCAGGCTTGCATAACCGGTGGTTGAAGGCGTGATTTCCCATTTCACGCTCGATGCTGACATGTTGATGGGGTCAGTCACGTCGAGCGCATAAACCGTTTTGGCCCCCGCGCCCGTTGTGCCAACCAGAAGATTTGTCCATGTGGTGCAGCCAGAACCGCCGCTCAGGCAGGCATCGGCCTCAACATTGGGGCCATCTACATAATATTGATGGTCATAGCTCCTGCTGGCCAGCAAATGCAGTTTGGGCATGACCATGCGGGGCACAAACGCAAACACCTCAACACCTGTCGTGTCGCGAAACCCGTGCAGCATGCCATCGTTGGCCCCGGCAAACAACACGCCTTCCGCCCGTGCGGCCTTGCTGGCTACAAAGGCTGAGTAGTAGCCTTGGCCATAGGTGCCGGACGGCAACTGGTCATAGTTGGAGTTCAGCGCGCCCTTGATAAACACCGGGGACGAATTGACGATGTCGCCCAGCAGGAATTTCCTTGCGCGGTAAAGCGCCGTGCCGTTGGGATCTTCGTTGGTCTGGTCGCCCCTCAGGTAGTTGATAAGGTTTGTATTTGCACCCACCACGTTTGACATCACGTAGGTGTTCAGGGTATTGAAGTTGCCTATCGCCAGGCCATTCCATGCATAGATGTTGCGTGAGGCGTAACCGGGTATGCCGTTGTAGGTGGCACTGGTGGAGGGGTTGGTGTCCACCACCTGCCAGGTAATGGATATCTCTGCACTGGACGAGGGGTCCAGGGCTGTCGCAATGACATTGCCTGTCCAGTCCCCTGTCGTGAACTTCGGCGTGTACTTCCTGGTGCCGTTGGTCAGGCTGAGCGTCGAGGCTGCCACGCCGGATTGCGATGAGGTGTTTCGGTTGATGTCCGCCAGCATGCCTTCAACAGCATCGTTGAGGGTGCCTGCATTTTTTGCACTCAGAATCTTGCTTCGGGTATTGATGGTGGCATGCCAGAGATCATCCACCGCGGTGGTGTCTTCATCGCCCACTGTGGGCCAGGAGGTTCCGCCGGAGTTCAGGCTTGCAAGCGTTGTGGCTGTTTGTGGCAGTGTCCCCGAGACACCAAAGCCCACCGCATAAAAACTCATGTTCTGCCAGAAGGATTCGTTGGCTACCGTGGTGGTGTTGCCGCTGATGACTGTAGCCTGGATTTGTTTGACCCGGTTTGGCAGGTCTGTTCGTAAATCGGTGACCCAGTATTTCATTGCGATGTCCGCCAATGTATTTGACTGGTTGTCGGAATACGGTTTTGACGAACCGCTGTAACTGTAAGTCAGGGTACTGCCTGTTGCGGTTGTTCCGGTAATCGGGCCTGCAGATGTACCGTCAATGTTTCCCAGCCCCGAGAACGGGCTGCCGCCGGCGCTGCCATCGTTGTAATACCCATCTGTGGTCAGCATGGCAAATGATCGTCGGCAGGAGTAATGTGAGGCGCGAATCGCAACAGTGTCAGTTGTGCTGGTAGCCAGGGTGGTGATGCCGGTTGATGTGGTGACAGGGGTAGTGGCCCAGGGACCAAGGTTGTCACTTCGCGAAAAATACTTTCCGACGTTGTCGAGTGCAAAGTGGCTGGGCGTGCCGCCGCTGCTGGTGTCGAGTGCGTAAAGCCAGTCATAAAAGGCGTTCTTCTGGGCCTGCGTATAAAGGCCAACACCAGAATCCACCTTGCTAAGACTTTTCAGGTTGTTGATGGTTGACCAGCCCAGACGTATGGACTGCGTCATGTTCTGGAACGCGTAACCGAGACCGGTTTTTGCGGAATCCATGCGATTGCTGTGGTATTTTTTCCAGTTCGCATAGTTCTGCCGTTCATCAGACAACGTACAGTTGGCGCCCGAGCCACTTGTACCAGTGCAGTCCGTCCGGTTCAGAAACTTGGGAAAAGGACCAGTGGTTGAGGAAACCCCTCTTGGATAACTGAGCGAAG
Organism: Polaromonas sp.; assembly: GCA_965228025.1. GTDB lineage: Bacteria > Pseudomonadota > Gammaproteobacteria > Burkholderiales > Burkholderiaceae_C > Polaromonas. The sequence continues at coordinate 49,972 of CBDDGX010000016.1, forward strand.
GTTGTGCATCTGGTGCCAGTAATGAAGTGGCTGGCGTATACGGATCAAAAAAGGCGGCGGTTGTCGTGGGACTGGGGCCGCTTCCGGGCCACGTCACGTTGTTGCCAGAGCTGTTGCGATAAAAATAAACATTGAAAGCTGTTGTCGATGTGGTGCCTGGTGTGCTGTATGCACCCAGGGCGTTAACGCGCGGGTTGTAGGTGACCCTGGGGTCGTAATACAGTCCGTTCACATCAGGCGACAGTTCCCAGTACCAGAATGAGGGCGGCGCATTGTAGGTTCCGGTGACGGTGATGCTTGGGTTGCTCGGGTAATTTGCGCCAGAACTGCCAGCACAACTAACGCCTGTACTTGCGGGGCTCGTAACGGGGCATGCTGCGGCAGCCGCAACAGTGCCCGGGCCGGTGCGGCCGTAGCCGTTGTCCTGACCGCCGTATTGATAGATGAACTGCGCGACCATCGACAGCGAATCATCGAACATCAGCACAAGGTTGGGCTCCACAGAACCGGATTGCGTCAGCAGCGGCACCTGTGAAATCTGGGCCTTTGCCGGCAGGGCAAGCATGCAGCACAAGACCACGCTCAGAGACAGGATGTGCGGTGACCTGAGCTTGATATTTACCAGGGCTGTTACGAGAAATTTGATCATGTGATTTCCTGCATGGGCCTGCTAGTTGAATTCCAGGGTGATCTGCATCCAGACTTCACTTCCTACGGGTCTGCTTCGGTTTGAGTCGGCCGCCGCAACGTCAGGGCCAAACCCCCTGGACGTGATGACAAAGTTTTTGGTGTGCCTGTCTGATGCGGCGGGATTGAGCCGTTCAATCATGCATTCAGGTGGCCGGGCAAAAGTGGTTGTTACCCCGGCACGATTGACGCTTGACAAGGGCACAACCAGTATGCGGTCAGGGTTACCGGATGAATTTGTATCCCAGTTGGCAGGTATTACTGATGTCGGTGTGCCTGCCACAGGCTCCTGCCAGTGGACATCCGTCATGGTGACGGTAGACGAGCCTGGCGGTGAAAGTATGTAGGTCGGCGTCTGGGTACCCGTGGTGTAGGTCAGCCTCGAGATCAGACCCGCTTCGCAGTAGCGTAATGCGGTTTCGGCCGACTGGGTAGCGAGCTGGGTCTGCCGCACATTCGCGTTGACACCCTCGCTTGACGTTGCGTTGCGCACGCTCATGGCTGTCAGCAGGGAAATCACAACCAGCATGATCAGGGCCATGATGAGTACGATGCCCCGCTGGGTCTTGCCTTGAGGCTGCCCACCTGGCGGGTGTTTCAGTTTGCGTTTGTGCATGGTGTGATCACTGACATCCGGCTACTGGTTACGCATGATGACGCTGGTGGTGAAGGCCCGCCTCAATCGTCTGTCCGCAGGGGTGACCAGTGTTCCGTCGCAGTTGAGATATTGAGCCGATGCAATGGAATCAGCGACCTGTCCCTCACTGCGTGCCACGACGCAGATACGTACGGTTTTTGCCGCATTCCATCGCATGGGGGTCGCTCCGGCAGGACCGAGTGGGCTGGGGTCGCCGTAATTTTCGACGTTGTACGCGGACAAATAGCCGAGAACCATTGTCGCGGTATAGGTCGGAGTTGCAGACAAATACACGAAGGTCGTGGTCGTAGGACTGATCATGCCGAAAGTGAATTGCAGGTTTTCTATGTTCTCCACCAGTGGCTGGGCATTGGCTGTTGCCTTGCCTTTGCAATACAGCGTCGGGTTGGTCACATAAGTTGATGTACCGATATAGAAGCGGTTTTCAGCTTCATAGATATTAGGGGTGACTGTGGTGACACCGTCCGATTTCAGGTAATTTGGCGCCGGGGACAGAGCCGTCAGACCACTTCCCATGCAGTCAGTCGGTATGCCTGCACTCGTGGGAATGGTGTTGTAACGGTCTGCCTCATAGGCTATTGAAATCGAATCCGGGCCGGTACTGCCGGCGGCATGGGCGCAGTTCAGGCCTGAGGTGGAGACTGCCGACGAGGTGACGTTGGAAAAGGTGACGTCGCATGCGCGGATCGCAAAAGCATTGGTGACCGTGTTGTGCAGGGGCACGGAATTACCCCGCAAGTTGGGACTGCCCACCACCGTCTGGGTGCTTCTGTCTGACTGGGACGGATTCACGCCAGCCATGCGCAACTGCTGTGAGAGTATGGTCAGGGCCGTCTGCCCGTCTTCGTTTAACCGGCCAATAGCCTCTGCAGTGCGGCCGGCTCCCGATGCCGCAAGGTAGGCGCTGATCACTGCAATCATGATAATCATGCCCAGCGTGAGCGAGATCATCAGCTCGATCAGTGTCAGACCCCTTTGGCGGGTTCTCCGGGGCATGTGATCGCTCTTCATAATTTGAATGGCATGTATACGCAGCGTGGGGCCGGGGACAGGGACAGGGCCAGTACGGCGGCAGGACAGTTGTCACTGCCCGTGCTCAAGGTCGCAATGCTTGACGGCTCCTGCCAGACAACCCACAGGTTGCCCTCGTTGTTCACGGCATCCGTGACCGCAATGGTGATTCCCGCAGGAGAAAGCTGCTGACTCAATTGCTGCTGGATGATGGCGATGTCCATATTGGCCATGGCCGTTTGCGTGCAGCTGGGATAGCTGCATGTGCTGCCCGCAGGCAATGTCCCGGACGGCGTGAAACTTGTCGAAAAAGTGGCTGTGTTGTACGCGGTGAGCGAGAAGCTTGGCGTCTGCGTGGTCGGATTGGCCCGCATGCGGTCAATCATGTTGCTGGCAATACTGACCGCGACGGAACGATTACCGGAAAACTTCGGCAAAAGGCTGGAGTAAGCCATCATGGCACCCATCGCAAGGAGGCCCATCGACAATATCAGCATGGTCACCAGTACTTCAATAAGGGTTGCACCACGCTGGCCTGATTGTTTGCTTGAGTGTGTCATTGATCAGTTGCAGCGCTGCAGGACGCCGTTCCATCGCCGGCTATCCGAACGCGTCCCGAGCCATTGACGCAGACAACCCGCTGACGTGTGTTGGGCATGTTGCTGCCAAATTGAAGTGAGGTGGCCGACGAGAGATTTTTCATGCGGCCGGTTGCCGCGAACTGGAATTTGGTGCTGCTGGCTTCCACGATTGAGTCGAGGTTGACGATGGGACCCTGCACCTTGAGCAACTGGGCCTGATCTCCTGCGCTGGTGTAGTTTTGGGAGCCATCACGGTCTTCGAAAATGATCCATCCGCTGACCCAGCCATTGTTTCCAGGTCCGGCACCTGATCCGCAGGTGGGTGTTGCATTTTCCGGGTCATCGCTGCGGCACATCACCACCGCACCGCCACGTCTGACGGCCTCACTGCGCGCGAAACGCATATCGGCCATGAAGGTGTTCACATTGCTGGACACCGAATTTGACTGGACCATCCCAATAATGCCAGGTGCTGCCAGCGCAGTCATGATGGCAATAATTGCCATCACAACCACCACTTCAAGCAGCGTGAATCCCGTGGGTTTGTGCATAACCCTGATTTTGCCCTCGTCCGCCATGGGCGACCGGCGTTGCAGACAGGCGGAACGCCACAGACGACCAGTGGCGTTACAAACGTGAAATAGTTCCGCCTATCGCCGGACTTCGTCTACCAGGGTTTTGAACTCGTCGATGTCCTCAAAACTGCGGTAAACGCTGGCAAAGCGGATGTAGGCGACCTTGTCGAGCTTTTTCAGCTCGCGCATGACGAGTTCGCCAATGCGGTTTGACACCACCTCGCGCACGCCCAGGCTCAGGAGTTTTTCTTCTATGCGTTCTATGGCCGAGTCGATTTGTTCTGTACTGACCGGGCGCTTGCGCAGCGCCAGGTTCATGGAGCCAAGTATTTTGCTGCGTTTGTACTCAATGCGGCGGCCGTCTTTTTTGACGATGGCCGGGAAAGTGACATCTGGACGCTCATAGGTGGTGAAACGCTTTTCACACGCGCCGCACTGGCGACGGCGGCGTATGAAATCGGCGTCTTCAGATACCCGTGTCTCCACAACCTGGGTTTCGAGGTTGCCGCAAAAAGGGCATTTCACAGCTTTGCTCCGCTCTTGCCTGCAACTAAGGCAGTAAATACTGACTTGTCATCCCGGGCTTGACCCGGGATCCACGACTTATGTACGGATTCCGCAGGAGCCGGGTTCATGGATTGCGGGTCAAGCCCGCAATGACCGATGACATTCAACGGTAAACCGGGAAGCGGTCGGTCAGAACCTTGACCTTGGCGCGTACCGCTTCCAGGTTTGCTGCATCGCGCGGGTTGTCCAGCACGTCAGCAATCAGGTTGGCTGTGGCGCGGGCTTCTTCATCCTTGAAACCGCGGGTGGTCATGGCCGGGGTGCCGATGCGCACGCCGCTGGTGACCATCGGCTTTTCAGGGTCGTTGGGGATGGCGTTCTTGTTGATGGTCATGTGGGCACTGCCCAGTACGGCTTCGGCTTCCTTGCCTGTAATGCCCTTGGCACGCAGATCAACCAGCATGACGTGCGATTCGGTACGGCCGCTGACGATACGCAGCCCGCGCTGGATCAGCGTCTCGGCAACGATTTGCGCATTTTTGACCACTTGCTGCTGGTAAGCCTTGAACTCGGGTGCCATGGCCTCCTTGAAGGCGACGGCCTTGGCCGCAATCACGTGCATCAGCGGGCCGCCCTGCAGGCCGGGGAAGATGGCGCTGTTGATGGCTTTTTCGTGCTCGGCCTTCATCAAAATGATGCCGCCGCGCGGGCCGCGCAGGCTCTTGTGTGTGGTGGAGGTGACGATATCTGCATGCGGCACCGGGTTGGGGTACACGCCTGCGGCCACCAGGCCGGCGTAGTGGGCAATATCAACCATGAAGATCGCACCGACAGCCTTGGCCACCTTGGCGAATCGCTCGAAATCAATGCGCAGGCTATACGCAGAGGCACCGGCAATGATCAGCTTTGGTTTGGACTCATGCGCCTTGCGTTCCATGGCGTCGTAGTCGATTTCTTCCTTGTCATTGAGGCCGTAGCTCACGACGTTGAACCACTTGCCGCTCATGTTCAGCGCCATGCCGTGGGTCAGGTGACCGCCTTCGGCCAGGCTCATGCCCATGATGGTGTCGCCGGGCTTGAGGAAGGCCAGAAAGACGGCCTCATTGGCGGATGCGCCGCAATGTGGCTGCACGTTGGCGGCGTCAGCACCGAAAATTTTCTTGATGCGGTCAATCGCCAGTTGCTCGGCAACGTCGACGAACTCGCAGCCACCGTAGTAGCGCTTGCCCGGATAGCCTTCTGCGTATTTGTTGGTGAGCTGTGAACCCTGCGCCGCCATGACGGCCGGTGAGGCGTAGTTTTCGCTGGCGATCAGCTCGATGTGCTGTTCCTGGCGTGCGTGCTCGGCCTGGATGGCAGCAAAAATTTCGGGGTCGGCTTGTTCAACGAGAATGTTGCGATCGTACATGGCAGTCCTTAAAGACGTGGTCCCTGTCAGTCATTGAAGCAATGAAACAAGGGCTGCCCAGGCGAACGGCTGAACGCTTTGGCCAAAGGCCTCAGCGGTGCGCTTCCCAGTGGTGTCCCACGTCAGCATCAGGTCCTGCCAGAAGTTCTGGAGGCGCTGTGCCTATCGCCAGTTGCGCACCCCTGAAGTGTACCCGACAAGGGACGCAGAAGTGCCCGAATGCAGACTCAGGACTGGGCCAGTGCGGCCACTTTTTCGCCCGATTTGTGGTCTGCGGGTTCGGCCGTATCAGCCTTGACGGGGATGCCACGTGCAGGTGCGGTATGGAAAGGCGAGAGGCCCTTCCCGCCGACAACTGCCTGAAGGCGTGCATGTTCTGCCATGACCTTGCCAGCGTAGCCGCCGTCGTCCTCCATATTGCCGGCACCGACATAGAACTTGAGGCCGCCTTCAACGGAGCCTGCGCGGCTGATGCATTCCTGCAGCACCTTCACACCCACCCGCAGGTTGGTCACCGGGTCAAATGCAGCCAGCTTGCCGCCGAAGTTTTCGTATTTGTCGTGATGCACCTTGGTCATCACCTGCATCAGGCCCTGGGCACCAACAGGGCTCTGGGCGAAAGGATTGAAGCCGGATTCAATGGCCATGATTGCCAGGATCAGCGTGGGGTCAAGTTTTGCTTTCTGACCGATCTCGAATGCTTCGGAGACCAGAACACTCAGTGGTTCAGGCGCCACGCCGTACTTGCGGCTGAGCCAGTAGGCCACGGCGGCCTGCTGTTTTGGCAGGTCCTTGGGGTTGGATGCTGTAGCACGGTCTATTGCATCGGGTTCGGTGAAGCCGATGACAGCCTCCTGGCGGGCCTGCAGCCAGGTGATCAGCCGGGCTTCCCCAGCCTGGCGCAGGTCCGGGCGGGCGGTCAGCGTGATCACGGCGAAAACGACGGCCAGCCCCAGAAGGGCAAAGCCGTTGTGCGTGATCTCAAAAAAGCCCTGGGCGATGTCGTCGGCAATGCTGGCCGCACTGCTTTGGACGTTTTTCAGGTGCGCCTCAAGGCGGAGCCTCAGGCTGGAATTTGCTTGCGCTGTCATAGCACTCCTTCTCTACTGCCCAGCGGGTTCCGTTGTAGGTCGGAGCCTGCTGAGCCTGGATTGGGTCGCCATCAAACCAGGTTGTGCCGTCGTTGGCCCTTGCTGTGTTGACCCTTGGTTTGACGTTGCCTGCTTCTGGATGAGCGGGGCAGCGGGTTCGGGTTGTCCCTTGGTTTTCGGGACTGGCGGAATTTTATGGGCTGGTTTAATAACCTGTCAATAATAAGTAACTGGTTCTTTATATCAATAAATGGTTGAAGAGCTGTGTATTTCGGCTTGATCCGGTAAAATCAAGGTCTTACGACGTCTTTTTGATGGACTGCTCTAAGTTAAATTGCGGCATTGGCCTACAAGTTACCAAGATGGTTGAAGCGATTGCGGGCATCACAAGTCTGTTTTTTTACACAGTATCAAGCCCACGGCAATCACAGCGGCTTCTGTGATTTAAATGTTTTCCTTGTGCTCGCAGCGCTGCAGGTTTAACCTGCATTTGTCCGAGTCAATCGGACTCTACCGGGTAACCAACCCCGGCAAACCTGGAGGTAATCACTTGCCTCCATCGCACTGGGGACGATTCATCTCTCCTGCTGCGAAACCCTGACGGCATGAGCTTTATAGCCCGCCGCCAACCCCGGACAGTCAAGCTGCCCGGGGTTTTTGCTTTTAGGGGTGCGCAAACCCTTGCGGCAGTATTTAACGGCATGGTCGCAGGGCCTGACGCAAGCCCAACAGTGCCGGGAAATCTTCCAATAAAACATTGACGTTTGCGCTGAGGCGTTCAAGACTAGGGGATGACGACTCCTGAATCAGAGACAAAACCGGTGGATAAATGGGTGGCGAGGGGCAGAGGGCTGCCTTCCGCGGCGTTGGGGCTGGCCAGATCGCCCAGATGGCGGCGCCGTGCGGTGTGGTTTGTTGGCGGCTTGCTCCTTTTCTGGGGACTGGCCTATGCCTTCGTGCCGGGCATCGCCAAAAGCCAGATCGAAAAAATCGCCTCTGACAAACTGGGTCGCCAGGTTACCGTCGGTTCCATAGACTTCAAACCGTGGTCGCTGGAGCTCACGGTCAACGACCTGGCCATCGCCAAAAGCGGCGTTCAAAACGGCACCTCTGCCCAGGCTGGCCAACCCGGTTCTCCCCAGAAAACGCCCCAGCTCGGCATCAAGCGCATATATATAGATGGTGAACTGCAGTCCCTGCTGCGGCTGGCCCCTGTGGCTGATGCGATTGAGGTCGATGCCCCGTCCATATCCCTGACCCATTTTGGCCAGGGCCGTTATGACATTGAAGACATCCTTGAGCGCCTCAAACCCGCGGCAGACGCACCGCCGGCTGGCGATCCGCCCCGGTTTGCGATCTATAACATCGTCATCAGGGACGGCCAGCTTGATTTTGACGACCAGTCCGTCCGCAAGCTGCATGAGTTGCGGGCGCTGGACCTGTCGGTGCCATTTCTCAGCAACCTTAATTCCCAGCGTGATGTCAGAACCGCGCCGCACCTGGCTTTCAAACTCAATGGCAGCAGTTTTGATACCGCAGCCGAAGGCACGCCTTTCGCCCAGACACGCAAGACCGACGCCACCTTCAAACTGAGCGGTTTTGACCTGACCCCCTATCTCGGCTATCTGCCTGCGGGCCTGCCTTTCAGGTTGCAGAGTGCTGTGCTCAATGCGGACACAAAGGTTTCGTTCGAGCAAACCCCCGGCGCCGTCGTGAAGGTGTCCGGCCTGCTGACCGCAGACAAGGTGCGTTTGCTGGGCACGGCAAAACCCGCAGCCCCGGGCAAGCCTGGCATGGCGCCGGCGGCGGGCCAGGAGGTTCTGGCCTTCGATCAGTTGCGCATCACCATGGACGACGTCCAGCCTCTGGCGCAGTCCGTGAAGCTGTCAAAGGTGGAAATACTGGCGCCCGTACTGAGCGTGTCGCGCGACCGCGCGGGCCGGCTCAACCTGTTGCCGGTGGAGGCCGCCAGCGCGACCCATACTGCGACAAAAGCCCTTCCTGCCGCGCCAAAAAGCGCACCTGCCCCGGCAATCCCGTGGAAAGTACAGGTCGCCAGCGTTTCAGTGCGTGATGGCAAGGTGAACTGGCTGGACGAAAGCCTCGCCTCCCCGGCGCAGGTGCGGCTGGCGGGTGTCACGCTGGACGCATCGGCTATTGCCTATCCGTTTGCAGCCGCTTCCCCGATGCAGTTCAGTGGTTCGCTCGGGCTTGACGCCACAGCGCCGGCGGCTCTCTCCGTCAAACAGCCGCCCGCCAAAGCCTTAATGCCAGCCGTGCCTGCGACGCCGGCCAGATTTGCCTTCAGCGGCACGGCGACTGACCAGTCAGCGCAGGTCACCGCAACACTGGCCGCCTGGCCGTTGAACATGGCCGCCAAATACATAGGCCAGTTCCTGTTGCCCGCCCTGGGCGGCCAGATTGATGCGCAGCTCGGCTTTAACTCGCAGTCAACTGGCGCGGGAAAAACGCCGACCCTGCAGATCACCGCGCCACAAATTGCGGTCAGCGACATCCTCCTGGCAGAGGGCAAAACCTCGCTGGTCTCGGTGAAGCGGGTTGACCTTTCGGGTGTCGATATTGACGTCACCGGACAGAGCTTCAAGGCCGCGAAGATGCAGCTCACCCAGCCGAAAGCACTGGTAGACCGCGATGCCGAAAAGCGCTGGATGTACGAGCGCTGGATGGTCGGCAACCGTGCGGCCACTGCGCCGGTGCCGGCCCCGACGACGGCGGCAACAAAAGCCGCTGCGCCCTCATGGGCGGTGGCTGTGGGCGATGTGGTCGTTGAAGGTGGCAGCATGTCTTTCTCTGACAAGGCCGGCGCCAAACCCGTTGCGTTTGAAGTGAGTGGCGTCAACGCGCAACTCGGCGAGCTGGTGCTCGACGACCGTGCGTCTTCCAAAACAGCCGCCGCAAAGCTCATGCCGCTCAAGGCCTCGCTGCGACTGGCAACAGGGCGCTTTGAACCCGGTAAGCTCAGCTTTAACGGCAACCTGGGTCTGGCGCCAATACAGGCGCAGGGCCAGGTGCTGGCCGAGCGCCTGCCCGCGCAGGCGTTCGAGCCTTACTTTGCAGACATCCTCAACATCGAACTGCTGCGTGCCGATGCCAGCTTCAGGGGTCGTGTGGCCTACCGCCAGACGACGGCGGGGCCACAGGCTCAGGTTACCGGCAACTTCGCCATTGAGGAGATGAAGGCCAACACCCTGGCGCCCAGCGAAGACCTGCTGGCCTGGAAAGCGCTTAACCTGCGCGGCCTGAATGTGGCGCTTGAGCCGGGCAAGGCCACAAGAGTCGATGTAAAAGAAACGGTGTTGCAGGACTTTTTTGCGCGTGTGATTGTGTTGCCGGAAGGCCGTATCAATCTCCAGGATCTGGTGAAGTCTTCATCATCCGCTTCAGGCACGGCGACCGTGGCCACCGCGCCCGCCCCAACCGCTGCCCAGGCTGCCGTCCCATCCGGCCCCGCGCCGCTGATCAACTTCGGCCCCATCAGCATGGTCAATGGCAAGGTGCTGTTTTCCGACCGCTTTGTCAAACCCAATTACTCGGCCAACCTGAGCGACCTTACCGGCAAGCTCAGCGCGTTTTCTTCCGTGCCGGCAGGCTCGGCCAGCGTGCCCAACATGGCTGACCTTGAACTGCGGGGCAGGGCAGAAGGCACGGCCTCGCTTGAAATCCTCGGCAAGCTCAACCCGCTGGCCAAGCCGATTGCACTCGACATCACCGGCAAGGTGCGCGATCTCGAACTGCCGCCGTTGTCGCCTTACTCGGTCAAGTATTCGGGCTACGGCATCAATCGCGGCAAGCTCAGCGTCGATGTGAAGTACCAGGTGCAGCCCGACGGCAAACTCACGGCCAATAACAAGGTTATCCTCAACCAGCTCAGTTTTGGGGACAAGGTTGAAGGCTCAACCGCCAGCCTGCCTGTCAAGCTGGCCGTCGCGCTGCTTGCTGACCGCAATGGTGTGATTGATATTGACCTGCCCATCAGCGGATCGCTCAGCGACCCGCAGTTCAGCATAGGCCCCATCATCATCAAGGTGATCGTCAACGTGATCGTCAAGGCCATCACTGCGCCATTCAGTTTGCTGGCCAGTGCGTTTGGTGGTGGTGGCGATGAACTCAGCCATGTCGCCTTCGCGCCCGGCAGTGCGCGGCTTCAGCCCGATGCAGAAGCAGGGCTAGACAAGGTCGCCAAAGCTTTGGCCGACCGGCCAGCACTCAGGCTGACTGTCTTGGGTACCAGCAACCTCGATGCCGAACGGGAAGGCTTCAAGCGTGCGAGGCTGGACCAACTGGTGCGCGCCGAAAAGCGCCGCAGTGTTGTCAAGGACGGCGGTGCTGCCACGGTCAGTGTCACGGTGAGCCCGGTTGAATACCCCACATTGCTCAAAGAGGTTTATAAAAACGCTGACATATCCAAGCCCCGCAACCTTGTCGGCATGGCCAAAGACCTGCCCGTGCCCGAGATGGAGAACCTGCTTCTGGCCGACATAAAGGTGACTGATGACGCCATGCGCGAGCTGGCTGTACAGCGCGGCGTGGTGGTCAAGGACTATCTGGCGTCGAAAAACCTGCCCACCGACAGGCTGTTTCTGGGTGCCTCAAAAGCAGTGCCGCCAGACGCCAAATGGACGCCCCGGGCCGAACTGGTACTGGCCGCCCCTTAAATCAGCGAAAATACGGGCATTGGCGCGAAAAACGATTTTCCAGCGCCCATCGCCTCCTCCACAGATCTGCAGACGGCAATGGCCACCAGGCCCTTGCTTGCAGCTGTTTTTTCCGAACCTGTTGAACCCTTTTTAATGCTGCGCTTTCCCATGTCCAAACCATCCCAAAACGAAACCTCCGCAGCGCCTGCCGCCAAATCCAAAGGTGCAGAAGCCCATCCACTTGACGGCCTGACCGGTGGTGCTTTTTCTGCACCCACTTCCGGCGAGCGCGCAGCGCGCATACGCACCTGGCTGGCCACTGAGCCGACGGCAGAGCAGATGGCTGATGTCTACAAAGACCTGGCCAACCGCGACAAGGGCGCCGCCAAGCCGCTGAAAGAGAAGCTCGACGAGCTCAAACGCAGCAAGGGCCAGGAGGCTGTGGCCGCCGAGTGGGCCGAAAAGGCCCAGGCTTTGCTGGCGACTTCAAAACTCAACCTCGCCGATGCACTCGCATGGCAGCGCGATGCCGCCAAGGCCGGTGCGCCTTTGTCGAAAGAACCGCTGGCCGGCTTCAAGGCGCAGCTGGCAGAACGCATCAAGACGATTGAAGACCTGCAGCACCGCACCCAGGTGCAGCGCGAAGCCGCCGTGCTGCTGGCCCAGCGTACCGAGGTGCTGTCGCTCAAACCCTGGCGTGATGCCGAAGCCGCGCTTGAATCTTTGCGTGGCGATGTGACCCACTGGCAGAGCCAGGCTGACGAGATCACTCAAGACGCCAATTGGGCCAGTGTTGACGCCAGGTTTCCGCCGCTGCTCGATGCCTCGCGTGCGCAGTTGCTCGCCGTGTGGGACGCCTTCCAGGGTGCCATTGCTGTTGCAGTCAAGGCAGCCGATGACACGGCCGCGCCTTTGCCAGCCGTGCCTGTGTGGGCTGATGAACTGCGCGTTGCGCGCGGTGTTGCGCCTGTGGCTTCCGCTGAACAGGCCGGCCGTGCGCCCAAGACCAAACTTGACCCGGCGGTGCTGAAAGACATGCGCGAAAAAGCCTCAGCCATCGTGCAGCAGGCGGTTGCCAACCTTGAGCGTGAAGTCGGTGAAGGCCATGGCAAAGCTACTCCCAAGGTGGCTGCAGACCTGCGCCAGGCCCTGAAAGAAAACATCCGCAACATCGACAGCAAACTCGAAGCCGCCGCACATGCCGCGCTGACGGCTGCCGGTGAACTCGAAGGTTGGCAGCGCTGGCGTGCCGACCAGATTCGTGAAGAACTGGTTGTGAAAGCAGAAGCACTGGTGGCCAAGCCCATGGGCGGCCGCAAGCAGCAGGACGCCCTGCGCCACATGCGCGAGCAATGGAAGACCAGCGACCAGGGCGGCACGCCCAACCACGCACTGTGGAAGCGTTTTGACGACGCCTGCAACGAGGCGCACAAGGTTGTCGAAGCCTGGCTTGAAACCGTCAAGGAACAGACCGAGGCCACCAAGGCACAGCGCAAGACCTTGATTGACGAAGTGCTGGCGTGGGCCGAAGCCAACAAGGGCAACACCGACTGGAAGCATCACATCCGCAGCCTTAACGGTTTTGTAGAGAAGTGGCGCGAAGCCGGGCACCTGAGTGAAAAAGCCTTTGCAGAAATCCAGCCGCAATGGAAAGCTGCGATGGAAACCGCAGATGCAGCCCTCACAGCGGCCCGCAATGAGAGCCTGGCGCGCCGCAAGGCCATGATTGAAGAAGCCACCGTGCTGGGCGCAGAACCCATGCTGCGCATTGATGCCGTCAAGTCGCTGCAGCAGCGCTGGCAGCATGAGGCGCAGGGCGTGCCGATTGAGCGCAAGCAGGAGCAAAAGCTCTGGGACGCTTTCCGCAAACCAATCGACGACGCTTTCCAGCGCAAGACCGCAGAGCGTGAAAAAGCCGCCTCTGCACTCGGTGAATATGACCGCATGGTGCTTGAAGCGTCCAAAGCCGTCGCTGCAGCAACTGCAAGTGGTGATGCGCAGCAGATTCATGCTGCAGCAAAAGCACTTGAAGCCATTGTTGCCGGCAAGGTGCCCGTGCCAGCGCCTGCAGCCGCACCTGTTGCTGCGCCTGTACCGGTGCAGGGCGATGCGTTGCCATCGGTGGAGGCTGTTCTTGCTGCTGGTGATGCACCTGCTGACGCGCCCGCTGAAGAAGCCGCACAGCCCGTACTCGAAGCCGCAGCCGAAGCCGCCGCTGAAGATTTTGCAGAAGCCGGCCAGCCTGCCAATCCCGACCCGGTCACTGCTGAACCTGCACCCGCGCCCAAGGCCCCGCCCAAGCCCATCGTGGCGATGCGCGGCGACGACAGGCCAGGCGCACGCAGGCCTGAAGCGGCACCCGCAGCACGCGGCGGCAAGTTCGGTGACCGCAAGGATTCACGCGGTCCGGGCGGCAAACCCGGCGGCCCGCGCCAGAGCACAGACAACAAGTTTGAGCCCTACCGTGCCGACCGTGAAGAGCGTGGCCCGCGTGGTGCCGACCGCAATGCGCGCCCAGCCTTTGAAGAACGCGGCCCACGCCTGGGTGATGCCGCCTTCCGCGCCCAGCGTGAGGCGTTTGAAGCTGCCAACATGGCGCTCAAAAAGCTCGCCATGCAGGCCCACGGGGAGGTGCTGACCAACCTGCTGACCGCATGGGAAAAGCGTGACCCCGAGCAATTGCCAAGCGCGCAGGACCTCGGCAAGGTTGTCACGCCCGCAGTGCGTAACAGCTGGGTCAAAGCCGTCAGCACGCCATCGGGCAAGGACGCATCCGAAGCGCTGCTACGCATGGAAATCGCTGCTGAATTGCCAACGCCTGCCGAGCACATCAGCGCGCGCCGCATGCTGCAACTGCAGCTGCTGACCAAACGCAATGCACCTGCACCGACCGAAACATGGGGTGAAGACGCCGCACAGGTATTGGCTGGCGACTTCGACGCCGCCAAGGCCCGACGCGTGCAGAACGTGTTGAAGGCGCTGCTGAAACGATGAGTGATATACCTGCAGAACAACCTGCAAGTGTTGTTCTGCATGAGGAACGCCCACAGACGCTGGGGGAGGAAATCGCCAACAGCATCAGTCATGGCGTGGCGCTGCTGGCCGCCCTGATCGCCGCGCCTTTCCTCATCGTCTCTGCCGTGCGCCACGGCGACACCCTCGACATCGCCGCTACCACCGTGTTTGCCGCCAGCATGGTGGTTCTTTATGCCGCATCCATGCTCTACCACGCACTGCCCATGCGGGCCAGCCGTGCCAAGGGCGTGTTCCAGGTGCTGGACCACAGCGCCATCTACCTGCTGATCGCCGGCACCTACACACCTTTTACTTTGGGCGTTCTGCGCGGGCCCTGGGGCTGGACGCTGTTCGGCCTGGTCTGGGCCATGGCGCTGGCGGGTGTGGCGGTCAAGGCTTTTGCCGGCATACGCTGGCCCCGGCTTTCAACAATTCTTTACCTGGCCATGGGCTGGATTGCCGTCATCGCCATCAAGCCCATGTGGGAGCTGATTTCCGGCTGGGGCCTGTTCTGGCTGGTGGCGGGTGGCCTGTCGTACACCGCAGGCGTTGCTTTTTTTGCGACCGACTCCAAAGTGCGCTACGGCCACTTCGTCTGGCACATCTTTGTAGCCACCGGCACGGCCTGCCACTGCATTGCCGTGTTTTATTACGCGGCCTGAAGCTGCCGCGACGCCGGCAGTGATCAGCTGGTGGCAAGTCATTAAATTAACGTATACATTAAAAATTTAACGTGTACGTTAAAAAATAATGAAAAGTTAACTTCCATATTAACTTTTACTCGTTTCGGCCAGTTTTGAACCGCTGAAACACGCCAAAAACACCAAAAAAGGGCCTTTTTAAGGCGTCAAATCGGCTGCAGGCCAATAGATACGTGCGTGAGAAGCTATTAAATATATAGCAAATAGAGGCTCACCGCACGGGCTCGAGCAGCGCTGCAATGCCTGTGAAGCCCAGCCTGCGCGCGTGATCGAGCGCGGTAAGGCCCTCCCTGTCTGTCAGCGCCCGGTTGGCGCCCAGGCTGAGCAACTGGCGAGCAGCTGCTTCGTGGCCATTGATGACGGCCAGCATCAGCGGGGTGCGGCCTGCTTCGTCTGCGTCGTCTATGGGCGTACCCTGCAGAACAATCCGCGCGATGTCCAGGCTGTTGCCGTTGCGGGCGGCCTGTTGTAGCGATGGAAGACTGTCGACGAAGTTCTGGGCAGGCGACAGCGCGCGCGGTGCAGCCAGGCTTTCGGCTCTTTTCTGTGATTGGGGCGCCGGGGCCGCGGCATGTGGCGCGGGGGCCATCATGACGCGCGGGGCCGCGGCCGGTGCTGCGTTCATGGTCGCTGGCGGTGAAGCCGGGAATGCCGAGGGAGCTGCGGCACCCGATTCACGGGCGGCGCTGGCATCACGGTTTCGGTTGGCGCTGCCCACTCCAGGCGCGGCCGCAGGTTCTGCATCAATGCTGACTGCCTTGCGGCTTTCCTGCTGCTCGCGGGCGGGCTCGGGCGCTGCCGGCAACGGCTTGGGGACTGGAACGGCTGATCGCTCCAACGCGGCCTTGGGCGCAGGCGCTGGCGCTGGCGCTGGCATGGGGAGCTGTGCCGGTGCGGACGCAGGCGCGGGTGCGTGTGTACTCGCGCCTGGCTGCCCAAAGGCGATATCTTTTTCTTCCTGGGTGCCGCGGTCGAACTGCAGCACCAGCAGGCCCGTCAGCCCGGCCAGCGCAATGCTGGCAAGCATGGAGATTTTCCAGCGCGGCTGGTTGGCGGCTTCACGGTTTGCCACTGGCGGTGTCGGGGTAGTGGCCTGCTTTTGCGCTTCAAGAACAGCGCGGGCGTGTTCCTGCACGCGCAACCTGACCCGCGCGTCCGGGCGCGACATGTCCTGCGCATTCGCTTCGTGGTAGCGGCGTGTCAGTTCGTCGTCCGGGCGGCGGCCAGAGCCGCGATCTTTGTGCGCGATCATGCGAACTCCCGTAAAGATTGCTTGAGGCTGCTGCGCGCATAACGCAGGCGGCTCTTGGCGGTTTCAAAACTCGTGCCGGTGGTGGCGGCTATTTCTTCAACACCCATGCCGGCCTCGACCTGCAGCAAAAACGCCTCTCGCTGCGGCGCAGGCAGCGCTTCAACCGCTGCGATCAGCGCGGCGGCCTGCTCGCGTGACTGCAGCTGCCGCAGCGGGCCGAAGCCTGAGTCGGCCGCGATGCTTTCAAGCAGGGCAGAATCTTCATCGCTGGCGTCGAGACTCGAATGGTTCTTCGCAGTCCTGAAATGGTCGACCATGCGGTTGTGGGCGATGGTGAACAGCCATGTCTTGAACCTTGCAGTCACTACGTAATTGCCCGCCTGCCGCGCAACGGCAAACCACACATCCTGCATCAGGTCATCGGCCACGGCCTGGTTGCGTACGCTGCGAAACACAAAGCGCCAGACCGCCATTTCATGCCTTGTGTACAGCGCATCAAACGCCGGCAGGTCGCCGGCTGCATAACGCAGCATCAGCGACTCGTCGGTGTCATTCGGCAGTGGGGCGTCGGCCTGCATCCATCCATTATGCGGACGGCGATGGCATCAGTACTGGCGCACAGGCGGGTCGGGCACATAAGAGGCGTTGCCCGATTCCGGAAACGGGTTGGGCACCGGCTGGCGCGCCACCGGCTCACGGATCACGCCGCTGGCAATCAGGTTCTCGCGGCTGTCGTAGCGTATGCGTATGACCTCGTTGGGCTGCGATTGCAGGCGGTCGAAGCGGGTGTGCGAGATGACCGATGTCTCGCGCTGGCCATGCGCTGTGCCCAGCTTGGGGGAAGGCATGGGCGGGGCGAATGAGGGTGCTGCTTTGGCAAGGTTGCTGCTGCCGGCGGACTGTTCTGTGGCGGCGCTTTCCCTGCGGTCGGCCAGCGCTGAAGGGGCGGGAGCCGGCGCGGACGGTGGGGCGGCAGCAGCGGAGGGCGCAGGGGCGCTGCGCAGGCGGCTTTCCTGGTCCAGGCCGGGCTCGTATCGGCGGGGCTGGGTTTGCGGCTGAACTGAGGGGTAGGGCTGCACCACCGGTTCAGGCAGGCGTTCACGAAACAGCGCGACGCCAATCACACCGACATTGCCGGGCCGGCCTGTGACGCCGGCATAAGAGTCGCGTGCATCAGAAAACTGGAAGGCCGCGACTTCGCTGCTGCTCTTGCGCCAGCCGGTGATCTGGTAACGCTCATAGGGTGAGAACACATAACCGGTCTGGCCCCAGGCAGCGGTGTCGCCGCTGAGCACGTTCACGCCGTCAACGGCTGTCACGGCAAGCAAACGCTCGCCAGCCTTGCTGCGCACAGCCACGGCATAACGCGCGCCCGGCCTGCCGGCCACCCAGTATTCGCCGCGTGCGTAATGCACCGCCAGGGTTGCGCCAGAGTCGCGGTCAATAACGGTGACATCGGCCAGGTTGCCAATCGCATGGGCCTGCAGGCAGGCACCGCCCAAGGCAAAAGACAAAGGCAGGGTCAGCAAACGTAGTTTCATGATCGCTCCATAAAAGTGGTTGGAGCTGACTGAAACGAACGGGGGCTGACGATGGGGTTAAAACCGCTGAAGTATTTTTCTGGCGGTGGTTTAAAGATTCCCGGGACGAAAAAAGCTGTCAAACAAAGGGGTCAGCGCCGGGAACTCCTGTGCGAAGCGCTGGCGGTTCACAAAGTAGGCTTCTGACGCGACTGCAAAAAACTCGACCGGCGACTGCGCGCCATAGGCATCCAGCCAGGGCGAGTCAGCCCCAAACCGCTCGTGCATGGCCAGGCTTTCGCGAAAGGATGCAAAGCTCTCCTGCATGGACTGGCGCCACGCGGCTTTGGCCGCGCGTGAGGGCAGGGGCGGGCAACCGTTGGCATGGCCGTCACGCATGTCCAGCTTGTGTACGAACTCGTGAATGACGACGTTCTGGCCGCGCTCTGCCAGCTCCCCCGATACGGCGACGTCTTCCCAGCTCAGGGTGACGGGGCCCAGTTCCATCGCTTCGCCGGCCAGCACCTCGCTGTAGTGGTGCACCACACCTGCAGCATCGACCGCCTGCCGCCTGGCGAGCATGGCACCGGGGTGCACCACGATGCCCCTGAAGTCATCGTAAAACTTCAGCCCGATGTGCAGCACCGGCAGGCAAGCCTGTGCGGCGATGGCGACCGCCATGGCGTCGGTCACTTCAAGGCCGTGCGCCCCTGTGAACTCCTTGTGGGCGAGGAACTGGCTGCTGAGCTGGTGCAGCCGCGCCTGGTCCTGGGCTGGCAGTGTGGAAAGAAAAGGGTAGGCCTGCAGCGTGCTTTCCCAGAGCGCATCCGGAATCGCTGTGTACTTTGTATGCCCAGGCGGCCAGAAGCGCCGCAGCCAGTTCAGCATGCAGGCGGGCGCTGCGACGACTCAAGCATCAATGCAAACAGCTCATTGCGAAAGTGAATGCCCAGCCTGTCGAACGCGCGGTTGCGGTAGGTCTTGACGGTGCTGACAGACAAAGCCATCTGGCAGGCAATGCCGTCAAACGACATGCCCTGCAAAATGCCGGCGCACACCTCGGCTTCGCGCCGGGTCAATGCGGCGTTGAGCTGCTGCAGCCGGTCAGTCAGGCGCTTGAGCTGGTCAGCCCGGCTTTCTTCGCCCAGGCCGGGCAAGCGTATGTCCAGGTGTTTGTGGGCCAACGCCAGCAGCGCCGGTGCGAGCTGGCCGAGTGCGTCAATCTGCGCATCCGCAAAAGGCTGCTGGTGCTGGTGGCGGTAAAAGTTGATGGCAAACAGGCTGCCTTCGCCTTGCGGCTCAACAATCGACACGCGCTCGGCCACGCCGTGGGCCTCGTAGACGCGGGCGCGGTGCTCGGCGGGCACCTCCTGTGCGGTGATGTGGCTGATCTGTTTTGCCAGCGGTGCGTGGGGCAACTGCCGAAGCAGCGTGCGGTCGCTGCGGTAAGGGCCTGAGAGATAGGCGCGCCAGCAGTCGCGTGTGGTGTCGGGCACGCCATGGCTGGCCGACATGTAGATCACCGGTTCACACGACGGGCCGGTGCGGTAAACCGAACACGACGCAGCCGGCAAAACGGCATACACGCTGTCCAGCAGGGTTTGCTGGAAGCGCGTGTTGCCGAGGTCGGCAATCGCGCCTGTCAGCACACCGACGAGCGCATCAGCCTGCGAGCTTGCCGCAAGCGTTGCCGGGGGCATGGCCCATTGCCTCATGGTGTTTGCTTTCTGGTATGCATGCGTGTCTTGTTGCTTGTCGTCTTCTGGGATGACAGGATTTTCGGGCGTCCTGCGTAGACTGCCCATTGAGACAAACACTATAAAGAATTGCCATGGCCGATGCCCGCCAGCCGCTTGATGCACCCGCATTGCGCTTTTTTGCCGACCTGTCCGTCATCGTCGGCCAGCCCCAGGAAGTCGGGGAGGTTGCATATGGGCTGCGAAGGCTGATACCCATTGTGGGTGGCAGCGCTACGGGCGAGGGCTGGACGGCCCAGGTGCTGCCGGGCGGCGCTGACTTCCAGTTGATCGTCAATGACCGCATGGCGACGCTGGATGCCCGCTATTGCCTGCAGACCGATGGCGGTGACCTGATTTACGTCAAGAACCGCGCCATTCGCAGCGGCCCGCCCGAACAGATGGCCCGCCTTTTGCGCGGCGAAGCCGTAGAACCCGGCCAGATTTACTTTCGCTGCGCACCGAGTTTTGAGACCGCCTCGCCGGCCCTGCGCTGGATCGGCGAGCGCATGTTTGTGGGCACGGGCGCGCGTCACCCTGACAAGGTGGTGATGCGGTTTTTCTCACTGGACTGATTTTTTATAACGACAACCGGAGACAGAGATGACCTTTTCCCGCAAACCCCTTCAGCGCCTGGCAAGTGTTGCCTCAGGTCTTGTTGCAGCTGCCGCCTTGATGGCCAGCGCACCTGCCGCCCTGGCGCAATCGGCATACCCCAACAAGCCCGTGCGGTTGATCGTCGGCTTTCCAGCAGGCACCGGGCCCGATATCGTGGCCCGCCTGCTCGGGCAAAAGCTGTCCGAGGCTTGGGGCACAGGCGTGATTGTCGACAACAAGCCCGGTGCTGGCGGGTTGATCGCAGCCACCGAAGCCGCCCGCGCCGCACCCGATGGCTACACCCTGATGCTGGGCGAAACAGGCCAGCTGGCGATTGCGCCCAGCAGCTATAGCAAGCTGCCCTACGACGCGCAAAAAGATTTTGTGCCGGTCAGCCAGGTGGTCAGCGCCGACTTTGCCCTGCTGGTTAACCCGCTCAAGGTGCCGAGTAAAAACGTGAAGGATTTTGCCGACTGGTCAAAGCAGCAAAAAGGCCTGTTCATGGCAACCTTCGGCGCCGGTACGCCGGGGCATTTTGGCGCCTACATGTTTGGTGATGCCATCAAAATCAAGCCTGAGCCCGTGCATTACAAATCAACCGGCGACGCACTGGCAGGCATCTTTGGCGGTGATGTGCAGGGCGTGTTTGCCAGCATTGGCCTGGCTGCACCCAACGTCAAGTCCGGCAAGCTGCTGGCATTGGCGACTACCGGCCCCGTGCGCTCGGCGGCATTGCCCGACGTGCCGACCTTCAAGGAGCAGGGCTACCCTGAACTTGAATTCAGTTCCTGGTTCGGCATTGTTGCCCCGGCCAAAACACCGCCAGAGATCATTGCAAAACTCAATGCAGACATCGTGAAGGCCGTGCGCTCTGCTGATGGAAAGACCAAACTCGAGGACGCGGGTTTCCGGGTGACAGGTACCAGCCGCGAGGAGTTTGTACGCATCATCAGCGCAGACACGGCCAAGTGGGGCAAAGCGGTCGCGGCGACCGGCTTCAAGGCCGATTAAAGAGTCAAAGACTCAGGCCAGCGCGATGCGCTGCAGGCCGTGGGCCGAGAGGCGCAGCACTTCTGCACGCGGTGGTGTTGCCGCCAGGTCCCAGTCGGACAGTACCACGCGGTTCAGGCCGCCGCCCATGTCGTGAATTGCCGGCTTGTGCGTGTGGCCGTGAATCAGTGTGGGCGCATGCGCAGCCTGCAACCATGCGCGCGTGGCTGCGGTGTCGAGGTCTGCGTAGGTGGCCCCGGAAGCCTTGCGGGCTTCGCTTTGTGACCGCAGGCCGCGGGCGATCTCCTGCCGTTCAGCCAGCGGTTTGGCAAGAAAGGCCTGCTGCCACTTCACGCTGCGCACCTGCTCACGAAATGCCATGTAGTCGGCATCGTCCACACACAGCGCATCGCCATGCGACAGCAGCCAGCGGTGCCTGTTGAAAACCAGCACCGTGGGGTCGGCCAGCAGGGTGGTATTGCATAAATCCATCAGGCCCTGGCCGACCAGGAAGTCGCGGTTGCCGTGCATGAAATACACCGGCAACCTGCCTGCGGTCTCACCGAGCACGTGGGCGCAGCGGTCCTCAAAACTGGCAGCCGTGACCGACACATGGTCGTTCACAGCATCGTCGCCGACCCACACCTCGAACAGGTCGCCGAGGATGAACACCGCATCTGCCGGCGTACTCTGCATGTAGTGCTGCCACGCGGCAAAGGTGGCCGGCTCGCTGGCGTCCAGGTGCAGGTCTGAAATGAAATCGACCGTGCGCCAGTCTTGTGGAGCGGGGAGCTCTGCAATCTGGGGCACGGCCTGAGCCATGACGGCGGACGGAAAAACGAAGAACTTAAAGGGCCACAGCCTTTTCAATGATCACGTCGGTCTGCGGCACATCACCGTGGCCGCCCTTGTTGCCGGTCTTCACGCCTTCGATCTTGTCAACGACGTCGGTGCCGGACACCACCTTGCCGAACACGGCATAACCCCAGCCGGAGCCGTTGGGCGCGGTGTGGTTCAGGAAGTTGTTGTTCGACGCGTTGATGAAGAACTGGGCGCTGGCCGAGTGTGGCGCGTTGGTACGTGCCATGGCAACCGTGTACTTGTCGTTTTTCAGGCCGTTGGTGGCCTCGTTCTCGATCTCGCCATCCGTGGGTTTTTGTTTCATGCCCGGCTCAAAGCCGCCGCCCTGGATCATGAAGCCGGGAATCACGCGGTGGAACACGACATTGCTGTAGTGGCCCTTGTTGACGTAGCTCAAAAAGTTGGCAACGGTCTTGGGTGCCTTGGCGGCATCGAGTTCAAGCGTGATGACGCCGTAGTCCTTGATGTGGAGTTCTACTTGTGGATTGCTCATGATGGTCCTGAATGAGAGTGGTTAAGTTAACGAAGTGATCAGTAATGCGCTGTGTCAGCCGACCAGCGCGGCCGACTTGATGATGACCGGCGTTTTCGGCACATCAGACGGGAAAGGCCCGCCGGGGCCGGTGGGCGTGCCCTTGATTTTTTCGACAACGTCCATGCCGCTCACGATTTTGCCGAACACTGTGTAGCCAAAGAGCGGTACCGCGTTCAGGAGCTGGGCACGGGGTACGTTGGTGTAAGTCTGGCCCTGGTATTCGAATTTGGGTACAGGATCGCCCGGCGGGATCACAACGGGATTGAGGAAGTCGTTGTCCTTCACATTGATAAAGAACTGCGCCGAGGCGGAGTTGGGGTCATTGGTGCGTGCCATGGCCACCGTGCCAACCACGTTTTTTGCGCCGCCTTTGGCCAGAGCCTCGCGCCCCTCATGCGGTACGGGTGGGCGGGTTTTCTTTTCGGCATAGCTGGTGTCGTAGCCGCCGCCCTGCACCATGAAGTTG
Organism: Polaromonas sp.; assembly: GCA_965228025.1. Classification (GTDB taxonomy): domain Bacteria; phylum Pseudomonadota; class Gammaproteobacteria; order Burkholderiales; family Burkholderiaceae_C; genus Polaromonas. The sequence goes on from CBDDGX010000016.1 coordinate 72,821, forward strand.
CTGATCACGCGGTGGAAGATGGTGCCGTCATAGTGCTTGTCCTTGACGTACTGCAGGAAGTTGGCAACCGTTTTGGGTGCCTTATCGGGGTAGACCTCCATGACGAAGTCGCCTTCACTGGTCACAAATTTAACCTTCTGTGCTGCCTGCGCAAAAGCACCTGAAGAGGCCAGGCTGAGTGCGGCGAAAGCAAAACCGGCGATGGCAAGGCTGGCACGGCGGCTGGCGGAGGCAAGAGATGGCGCTGTGTTCATCAGACGTTTCCTTCGTAGAAAATTTTCCACTGGCTGCCGTTGCGGCTCCAGTACTGGCGTTTGGTACGGCCTGTTTTGGCGCCCTGGACGAGTTCTGCAAAGGTTACCACCATGGTGTCGGTGGTGTCCGTCCAGCGCAGGTAGGACACATCCTTGAGCTGGATCTCCTTGCCGCCCAGTTTTTCAACTTCGCTGCGCAGGGTGGGCGTCCAGTCGGTCATGGTCTTGCCATTGCCGGTAAAAAAGTCCGGCGCATACCAGCTGGCGACCCTGGCGAAGTCACCGCTGGACTTGGCTGTGTGCCAGCCCTTGAGTGCATCTTCAAAAGGTTTGCTGTCGGCCTTTGCGGTTTGCGGGGGAACCCATTTCAGGCTTTGGGCGATCACGACCGGTGTGGTGCGGATTTCTACCGTGCTGATGATGCGTTCAAGGTCGGGGTTGGCCAGCACCACGCACCCGTCGGTGGCCAGTGGTGCGCGGGAGTATTGCGTGGGCGGCGTGCCGTGCAGCCAGATGCCGCCGCCGGTCTTGCCCCGCTTGACGTCAAGCTGGTTGGGGTAGTTGACCGGCAAGGCACCCGAACCATAAAAATCCTTCAGGGATTTCGGGTTGAGGTTGCTGGTGATGAAATAAACGCCCAGCGGTGTGCGCAGGTCGCCTTCCACCTTTTTCTCTATGCCGGACTTGCCGACAGAGATGTAGTAGTCGGCCAGCAGCTTCATGCCGTTGGCGGTGTTTTCAAACAGGTAAAGCCGCGATTTGGATGCGTCGACCGCAATCGCATGTTTGTTGACACTTGAGAGCGCCATGAACTGCGACGGAACGAGCCCGGGCGCAGGGCGCTCGCGCAGGGCGCGCAGGCGCAGCAGTGACTCATCACGCAGCTCGGCAAGCGCCGGGCCGGCCGCCTTTGCCGTGGTGTCGGGCACATCGCCAATGGCCCGCACCGGGCGCAATTGCGCGGCCAGCAGGTCGCCATAAACCAGTTGCGCGAGCTGGAAGGTCGGGGCATCGCGCACCAGCATCTCGGCCTTGCCCAGAGCTTCGCGGGTTTTGGCCTGGCCAATCAGTTTGTAGATGTCGATGAGTCGGGCTTCGGCTTCGCCATCCCGCACCACAGCCTTGGGCACGACCGGTGTGCGTGCGGCCTGTGCCTGCTTCGCCTTGCGCTCTGCGCGTGCGGCCTTGCGGCTTTCAGATGCGGCTGCACGCTCGGCTTTTGTACGCTTTTCCTTTTTGGCATGGGCAAGCGGCGATGCCAGCGCCAGCACAAGCGAGGCCCAGAAAAAGACGCGCGATGCCTTTTTTAGCTGTGTGGAAAAAGGGTTCAATCGGAAAAGATGCTCAAGGTAAACACGCAGCCTGGTGTGGCCATGAAGTCATGTGACCCGCCGCAACCGGATTAGTTTCCGGTCGATTCCCGCACGATGACCCAACGCTCGCCGGCCTTGACCAGGTCCAGCGTCTTGCGGCTGGACACATTCAGGGAGTCGGCGCTGTAAGCCTGCCTGAATTTGGCGGTGGCCTTGCTGCCATCGACGGCCACGGCGAGGTTGTCGAGCTTGACCGTGATGCGCGACTTGCCGACGATGCGGGCGCGGCGGTCTTCTTCCCAGGATTTGCGGCTCTCGCCTTTGGGCGGCGTGAAGTCCTTGCCATAGCTGGCGAGGTAACCGGTCATGTCCTTGGCTGCCCAGGCTGCGGCCCAGTTGCGAACAGCGGTTTCTACATCTTTTTCTGCACCGCTGGATGCGGCTGCGGCTGCGGCAGGTGCTGCCGGCGCAGGAGCCGGAGTCGCAGGTTTGGCTGCGGCGGGTGCCGGCGTTGCAGCGGGTGGCGCGGCGGCCACCACAACAGGTGCCCTGGCAGCTGCGGCTGCTGCCGCCTGTGCGCTGGTGGCTGGTTTCTGGCCTTTGGCATCCGGTGCAAACAGGGTGCGTATCAGTGCCAGCTTGGGCTGGACGCCGGTGTTGCCGCCGTCGAGCTGCAATGCCTTGCTGTAGGCCTGGCTGGCCAGCTTGGCATAGACATCGCCGAGGTTTTCATGGGCGGTGGCATAGCTGGGGTTGGTGCGAATCGCCATCTCGAGCGCGGCGCGGGCCTTGTCGAACTGGCTCTGGCCGGCGTACAGCACCGCAAGGTTGTTGTAGGGCTCGGGCAGCTCGGGGTAATCCTGGGTGATCTGGGTGAAGGTGGTGATCGCATCGCCCGGTTTGCCGGCTTCGGTCTGGATCACGCCCTTGATGAAGCGCATCTGCGGGTCGCGGGGTTTGCCCGACAGGTACTGATCGGCTTTAGCCTGGGCTTCAGCAAGCTTGCCCGCCCGTATCAGCGCGTTCACGTCCGTGTAGTCGTCGGCCCAGGCGGCTGTGGCCGAGAGACCGGCTGCCAGCAAAAGCACACGCAGGACGGTGGAAAAACCGGCGGACGCGGATTGTTGCGGACGGGATGCTGGATTAAACATAAGGCCTCTGCAATTTTGATGCTTTTGACGGGTGAAGCGGGCTGGATATACTGATGGATTGTAGCTGAGGGGTATAGTTCATTAGCGTTCGAAGTATCCGTTTTTCAGGTGCCCGGGCGCTTTGCCCGTAGTTCTACAACCCGCTTTTTATACCTGCTTTCCACCCGCCACGGCCAGTGAGACAGGGGTTTTTACGAACCCTTTTGACTGCCCCGAGGCTTGCCTTGCACCCAGCCCATTCATGAGTCTCCGGATTTACAACACGCTCAAGCGTGACGTGGAAACGTTTTCACCACTTATCCCTGGCCATGTGCGCATGTATGTCTGCGGCATGACCGTGTACGACCTCTGCCACCTGGGGCACGCGCGCGCCATGGTCGCCTTTGACATCGTGCAGCGGTGGCTCAAAACCAGCGGCCTGAAGGTGACCTATGTCCGCAACGTCACCGACATTGACGACAAGATCATCCGGCGCGCTGTCGAGAACGGCGAAACCATACGCTCGCTGACCGACCGCATGGTGGAGGCCCTGCACCAGGATGCGGATGCGCTGGGCATAGAACGTCCGACACACGAGCCGCGCGCCACCGAATACGTGCCGCAGATGCTCAGCCTGATTGGCCAGCTCGAGAAGAAGGGTCTGGCCTACCAGGCCAAAGAAGGCACGGGCGCGGGGGACGTCAATTACGCGGTTCGCAAATTCGCAGGTTACGGCAAGCTGTCAGGCAAGTCACTCGACGAGCTGCGTGCTGGCGAGCGCGTGGATGTGCTGGACGGCAAGGACGACCCGCTGGATTTTGTGCTCTGGAAAAGCGCCAAACCGGCCGAGCCCGAAGACGCTAAATGGCCCAGCGCCTATGGCCCGGGCCGCCCGGGCTGGCATATCGAATGTTCGGCCATGGCTTGCGAATTGTTGGGCGAATCCTTTGACATCCATGGTGGCGGTGCAGACCTGCAGTTCCCGCACCATGAAAACGAGATTGCGCAGTCAGAAGGTGCGTTTGGCAAGCCGCTGGCCGGCACCTGGATGCACAATGGTTTTGTGCGGGTTGATAACGAGAAGATGTCCAAGTCGCTGGGCAACTTCTTCACCATCCGCGAGATCCTGCAGAAATACGATGCCGAGACGGTGCGCTTTTTCATACTGCGCGCCCACTACCGCAGCCCGCTGAATTACAGCGATGCGCACCTCGACGATGCCCGCAATTCCCTGAAACGGCTGTACACCGCACTGGCGCTGGTTGCACCGGCTGAAGCCCCGGTCGATTGGGGCAATCCGTTTGCTGCGCGCTTCAAGGCCGCGATGGATGAAGACTTTGGCACACCCGAAGCCATGGCTGTTTTGTTTGAGCTGGCCGGTGAGGTGAACAGAACGGCATCTGCTGAAACGGCTGCACTGCTCAAGGGCCTCGGTGGCTGCCTCGGTCTGCTGCAGACCGAGCCTGGCGCATACCTGCAGGCCGGTGCAGGCCTGGACGAGGCCAGCATACAGGCACTGATTGCCCAGCGCGCCCAGGCCAAGGCTGCAAAAGATTTTTCGCTGGCCGACAAGATACGCACCGATTTGCTGGCGCAGGGCATTGTGCTCAAGGACTCGCCTGCCGGGACGACCTGGGAAGCCGCGTCGTGAAAAAAACGGTGAATGCAGATTCAGACGACCTGGGACCGGTGAATTCCACGCCGGAGTACTGGGCAGAGGCCTGCAGGCACCTGACCAAAAAAGACCGTGTGATGAAGCGGTTGATCCCGCAGTTCGGCGATGCCTGCCTGCAGACCCGCGGGGACGCTTTCAGCACGCTGGCGCGCAGCATTGTCGGCCAGCAGATTTCGGTCAAGGCGGCGCAATCGGTCTGGCACAAGTTTGTGGCTTTGCCGCGCAAGATGACACCGGCCAATGTGCTCAAGCTGAAGGTGGACGACATGCGCGCAGCAGGCCTGAGCGCACGCAAGGTCGAATACCTGGTTGACCTGTCCATTCACTTTGACGCCGGTACCGTGCATGTCAAGGACTGGGCGGCGATGGACGATGAAGCCATCATTGAAGAACTGGTGGCCATTCGCGGTATTGGCCGCTGGACGGCCGAGATGTTTCTGATTTTTTACCTGCGTCGGCCCAATGTGCTGCCGCTGGACGATGTGGGCCTGATCGCCGGCATCAGCAAAAGCTATTTTTCAGGCGAAGCCGTCAGCCGCAGCGATGCGCGCGAGGTGGCGGCTGCCTGGGCACCTTATTGCAGTGTCGCAACTTGGTATATTTGGCGCTCGCTCGACCCCTTGCCCGTGCTGGGCGCCGAGCCGACCTGATTTTGAAGCCTTGAAGACCTGAGGAGTACGACGTGGCGAAAAAGACCTTTCTGGATTTCGAGCAGCCGATTGCGGAGCTTGAAGGAAAAATCGAAGAACTGCGTTATGTGCAGACCGAGTCAGCCGTCGATATCTCTGAAGAGATAGACCAGCTGGCCAAAAAGAGCCAGCAGCTTACCAAGGACATCTACAGCGACCTGACGCCATGGCAGATCACCAAGATCGCCCGCCATGCCGAGCGGCCCTACACGCTGGACTACATCCGCGAAATCTTTACTGACTTTGTCGAATTGCATGGCGACCGGCATTTTTCAGACGACCTGTCCATCGTCGGCGGCCTGGCCCGCTTTAACGGCACGGCCTGTATGGTGCTGGGCCACCAGAAAGGCCGCGACACCAAAGAGCGCGGCCTGCGCAATTTCGGCATGAGCAAGCCCGAGGGCTACCGCAAGGCCCTGCGCCTGATGAAAACCGCAGAAAAATTCAAGCTGCCGGTGTTCACCTTCGTCGATACACCCGGTGCCTATCCCGGCATTGATGCTGAGGAGCGCGGCCAGTCCGAAGCCATTGGCCGCAACATCTTCGAGATGGCGCAGCTTGAGGTTCCCATTATCACCACCATCATTGGTGAAGGCGGCTCAGGCGGCGCGCTGGCGATTTCGGTCGGCGACCAGGTTGTCATGCTGCAGTATTCGATTTATTCGGTCATCAGCCCTGAAGGCTGTGCCTCTATCCTGTGGAAGACATCCGACAAGGCAGAAGTTGCAGCAGAAGCGCTGGGCATCACTGCCCACCGTCTCAAGGCTCTTGGCGTGATCGACAAGATCGTCAACGAGCCTGTGGGTGGTGCGCACCGCGACCACAAGCAGATGGCGGCATTCCTCAAGCGTGCCCTGAACGACGCGTTCCGGCAGGTCAGCGATTTGAAGGTCAAGGAATTGCTGGACCGCCGCTACGAACGCCTGCAAAGTTATGGCCGCTTCACCGACACCAAAGCCGACGCGAAATAGTCTGCCTGCGCCGCTGGCTGGTAACCCAGCCGTCGTCGCGCTCTCATCGAAGGTTCGACTCCCTCCGTTTCCGCCCAACTCTGCCGGTTTGGCGGTCGCCTACAGCGGCGGCGCTGATTCAACAGCCTTGCTGCTCGCCGCAGCCGCCCGCTGGCCGGGCCAGGTTCATGCCATCCACATCCATCACGGCTTGCAGGCTGCTGCCGATGATTTTGTGCGGATTTGTGAATCCGTCTGTACGGGCATGGCGGTGCCCTTGCACGTGGTTCATGTCGATGCTTCTTCGACTACCGGTGAAAGCCCTGAAGATGCAGCCCGCAGGGCGCGCTACAAGGCACTGGCGGCCGAGGCCTTGCGACTGAAAGTAACCGCTGTGCTGCTGGGCCAGCATGCCGATGACCAGGTTGAAACCCTGTTGCTGGCATTGAGCCGTGGGGCAGGGTTGCCGGGCTTGTCTGGCATGGGACTGCAGTTTGAACGTGAGGGCATGACGTTTTTACCGGCCTTTGCTGGAAACCCCAGCTGCTGACTTGCGGGCCTGGCTGGTGCAGCAAAAAATACCCTTCGTCGATGACCCGACCAATACTGACGAGCGCTATACACGCAACATGATTCGTGCGCGGCTGTTGCCCGCACTCGACGGCGCATTCCCGCAGTTTCGCGAAACCTTTGCGCGCAGTGCACGGCATGCAGCGCAGGCACACGAGCTGCTCGTTGAAATTGCTTCTGAAGACCTTGTGAAGGTAGGCTCGCCGCCTGTCATCAAAAACCTTCAGGCGCTTTCAAAAAACCGCCAGGCGAATGTGCTCAGGTACTGGCTGCTTGAGGCGCATGGTGCAACGCCCAGCGCCGCCCAGCTCGAACAGCTGCTCTCCCAGATTGCCGCCTGCACCACACGCGGCCACCAGATCGACATCAAGGTGGCGACCGGCCATGTCACCCGCACAGGGGCAGTGCTGGCCTGGTCCTGAGGCACTTGGCTCCCAAAGGGGCTGACTGGCTATAATTGAAGGCTTTGCTGGCATCGGCCTTTTCCTTAAAAGACGCTTTTTTGCCCGCAGAAATGCCAAAAACCAACCCTTGATTGACATCCTGCAATGGCTTTGATCGTTCACAAATACGGCGGCACATCGATGGGCTCGACAGAGCGCATTCGCAATGTGGCCAAACGCGTTGCCAAATGGGCGCGTGCCGGCCACCAGATGGTCGTCGTCCCCAGCGCCATGAGTGGCGAAACCAACCGCCTGCTCGGCCTGGCGAAAGAGCTGTCGCCCGCCAAACCCGGCGACGCTTACGGCCGCGAGCTTGATGCTCTTGCCGCCACCGGCGAACAGGCCTCCAGCGCCTTGCTGGCCATTGCGCTGCAGGCCGAGGGCATGCAGTCGGTCAGCTACGCCGGCTGGCAGGTCGCCATCAAGACCAACAGCGCCTATACCAAGGCCCGCATCGAATCCATCGACGACAAGAAGGTCAAGGCCGACCTCGATGCCGGCAAGGTCGTCATCATCACCGGCTTCCAGGGTGTGGACGAAGGCGATAACGTCACCACGCTGGGCCGTGGCGGCTCCGATACATCGGCAGTGGCGATTGCTGCCGCCATGAAGGCGCACGAGTGCCTGATCTACACCGACGTCGACGGCGTCTACACCACCGACCCGCGCGTCGTGCCTGAAGCGCGCCGCCTGCAGACCGTGAGTTTTGAAGAAATGCTGGAGATGGCATCGCTCGGTTCCAAGGTGCTGCAGATCCGCTCGGTGGAATTTGCCGGCAAGTACAAGGTGCCGCTGCGCGTGCTCAGCAGCTTTACCGACTGGGATATCGACATCAACATCGAGGCCAAATCTGGCACTTTGATCAGCTTTGAGGAAGACGAAAACATGGAACAAGCCATCGTATCGGGCATCGCATTCAACCGCGATGAAGCCAAAATCTCCGTGCTGGGCGTGCCTGACACCCCGGGCATTGCCTACCAGATCCTGGGCGCCGTGGCCGACGCCAACATCGAAGTCGATGTGATCATCCAGAACATCAGCAAGGACGGCAAGACCGACTTCAGCTTCACCGTTCACCGCAACGACTACGCCAAGGCGATGGACCTGCTCAAGGCCCAGGTGCTGCCAAAACTCGGCGCGCACGAGATCACCGGCGACGCCAAGATCTGCAAGGTCAGCATCGTCGGCATCGGCATGCGCAGCCACGTCGGCATCGCCAGCAAGATGTTCCGCGTGCTCAGCGAAGAGGGCATCAACATCCAGATGATTTCCACCAGTGAAATCAAGACCTCGGTGGTCATCGACGAGAAATACATGGAGCTGGCGGTCCGCGCCCTGCACAAGGCTTTCGACCTGGATCAGCCCGCCGCCTGAAAACGGCAGGCGCACGACAGCCAAAAGGCCGGCGAGTCGTGAGATAATCGTTTTATTGGAAACGTGACCGAGTGGCCGAAGGTGCTCCCCTGCTAAGGGAGTATGGGGTGTAGAGCCTCATCGAGGGTTCGAATCCCTCCGTTTCCGCCAAGGAACACCAGCTCTCTCCAGATTTTGGAGAGAGCTGGTTTTTTTTGCCTACCACTTTCCGGCCTCGGTTTTGACTTATGGTGCTGCCGTCGAACGTGGTGCGGTCGTGGGAAGGGGCCCATAATTCCGGAGTATGTTTCGACGGAGATGCAGCTTCTTAGGACCGCTAAGGGAGGGGAGTTGTATACCTACATTTCGCCAGCGAAACTGTATGGATATAGCGCATACGCAGTCAAGAGGGGCAATGTATTGCAAAGCCCTAGAATTCAAAAAGACGCGATTACATCTGATAACAAATCTAAGAGGCATCCGATGGCCAATGACGACGCAGAAGCTGGACTCAAGGAATGGCCAAATCCGGTGGATTTTTTACTGCGTATACCGTTGTACGCTGAGCATGTAGCCATAGATCATGAGCAGAGTTGGTCGCTTGCGGATCTGATTTATTTCAATGGCACCTACGATAGCTACTGTACGCAATGCAGTATGGATTCGACGTTTAAGGTGAATGCCCCTGTGCGACCAGATGAGTTACTGCGCAATTTTGAACGCGAACGGAAACAGCGAGCGTTAGGCATGGATCCGACTCGTCCCAAGGTCGCGACCGGTGTACATGTTGTGAGTGCAGTATGTACTCGTCGGAATCACCATACTCAAACGTTCATTTTTTTAGTATCAGACAAGTTAACCAGGGTCAACGAGGCTTGGAAAAGAGATCAGGGTGTACAGAAGATTGGACAACATCCCTCTTATGGTGACCTACATCTGGCGGAAATCAAGGAATATTCCTCAGTTCTCACAAATACACAGCGCACCGAACTGGCAAAGTCAATTGGTTTGGCATCGCACGACGTAGGAGTAGGGGCGTATGTGTATCTCCGACGTGTGTTTGAGCAACTTGTGGAGGAGGCGCACGTAGAGGCGATGAAAGAGGCTGGCTGGAATGAGCCGGCCTATTTGCCGGCGCGAATGGGCGAAAAAATCGCATTGTTGGCGCATCACCTGCCTGAGTTTTTGATTCAGAATCCAAAGATGTATGGATTGATGAGCAAAGGCATCCATGAGTTGACTGAGGCTGAATGCCTCCAACATTACGACACCCTGCGAATCGGTATCGAGTTGATATTGGATGAAAAACTCCAAATAAAGCGACGCAAGGATAAAGCTGCTGCAGCAAGCACGGCTCTGAACAAGGCGTTTACTGGGATGGGGAAATAGCAAGCGCGTTGCTACAGTGGATTTTGTCCGAATCCCTCCGTTTCCGCCAATACAAAAAGCCACCCTCGGGTGGCTTTTTTGTTTCTGCCTCAATCCCACTTGATGTAAAGCCAGCCGCAAAACGCAGCGCCAATGCACCAGAGCAGCCATGTCTGGGGAATCGCATACGGATAAATCATCATCGCCACGCCTGTCCATGTCAGGACCTGTTGTTCGCTCTTGCGGCCGCGCCTGAAAGCTGCATAGCCGATGGCGCTGAACAGCAGGCTGCCAAAAAGCCAGGCGGGGCTGGGGAAGGTGAATCCCATGGACTGGATGTTGGGTAGTTCGTTCATGTGAAGGTCTTGCGATTGTGCGCTCTCTGCCATGGGCGGCTCGTACATTCCCCCATTGCCCCGGGGGGTGTGCGTTGGCTACATTAACCTGCACATCCCATTCGTCACCGGCCATCAAGGATCACCATGCAGGAAGCCGCTTATTTCTACGTTTCAAAATTCTGGATTGCCCCGGCGGGCAAGGCGGCGCTGATGAACTGGCTGGATACCGGCCATGTGGCCGAGGTCGTCAGCCAGCCGGGCTTCCTGTGGTGTCGGCAGGTCGATCTGCGTGAGAAGGACGCGGACGGCTGCGAGGCCTACCTGATGATTTACGCGCTCGAATCTGAACAGCATTTCAAACAGTACAAGGCCAACGAGCAGCTTGCCGCCAAATTTGCAGAGCAGCGCAAGGACTTTGCCCATCACCTGCGCATGGACCGCTGGGACGGCCCGGTGGTCGGGGTGTTCGACAAGGGCTGAGCGGATGGATTACCGCCCCCGCCATCCGCACGTCAGTCGGCGCTGAAACCCGAGGCCTTGACCACAGGGCCCCACATGGCGATGTCATCTGCAATGCGTTTTTCGAGAACGTCGGCGGGTGCGTAGTCGGCTTCCGTGCCCATCTTCAACAGCGCGTCGCGCACTTCGCGAATACCTATGACCTTGGCAGTGGCCGTCTGCAGTTGCTGCACGATGGCGGATGACGTGTTGGCGGGTACGAAAAATCCGGTCCACTCAAGTTCGTCGAACTGCGTAAAACCCAGTTCCCTGAGCGTGGGCACATTGGGCAACTGGTCCGAGCGCCGCTTGCCGTTGACAGCCAGTATCTTCACCCGGGTTCCGTTGTACTGGATCATGTCGGCGATGGGCAGCACACCGGCGGCAAGCTGCCCACCGACGAGATCCTGTGAAAGCGGTGCGGTGCCGCGGTAAGGCACTGGACACCAGGCTTGTTTTTGATGCGAGGCCCAGCTGGTAGCCAATGAACTGCGGCAGGCTGCCGGGCGCGGGGACGCCGTAGCTGGCGTATTTCGGGTCCTTGCGGGCGGAATCC
>CBDDGX010000017.1:0-95991 GCA_965228025.1 Polaromonas sp.
ATGTACACCACGGCAACGCTGGCAACCAAGATGGACGTACCGTTCCTCTGGACACTGCCGTTTGCCGCCATCATTCCGGCGATTGCGGGCGCCTTCCTCGGCGCTGTCGCCTTCCGTGTGCGCAGCGTGCGCGCCGAGCTGTTCAGCCTGCTGACACTCGCCATGACCTTTGTGGTGGCGACCATCATCCTCAACACCCCTATCGACGGTGGGCCGGGCGTTTACATGAGCTCGGTTGTGGTGCCCGAAATCGGTCCCGGCCCTTCCGGCACCTTCTATTTGCTGGCGCTGCTGGTTGCGGCCGTTACCCTCATCGTGGCGGTCATGGTGTTTTATTCGCGGCTCGGCACAGGCCTGTTCGCGATTCATGACGACGAAGATGTGGCCGAGGTCATGGGCGTTCCGACTTACCGCTACAAGCTGGTGGCACTGGCGCTGTCCAGTGGTTTTGCCGGACTGGTTGGCGGTGTGCATGCGCTTTTCATCTCCTATGTCACAACGGGCGATACATTCACGGTAGCCCTGCCGCTAACCGTCATCCTCATGGCGGTGCTGGGCGGCACGCGGCACTGGGCCGGGCCAGCCATAGGCGCGACAGCCATCACCTTGCTGCTGTTTTCGTTCACCAGCGGCGACAGCGCCATCATCGGCAAGGGCCTCACGGGCGTGGTGCTGATCGCCGTCATTCTGTTCATGCCGCAAGGCATTCTGGGCCAGGTCCTTAAATGGACAGGCGCACGGCGCGCGGGCAAGGGGGCGGTCACGACTGCGCCCGAAGCCCGTTCGACGGAAAAGGCGGCGGTCAGCATGCCTTCCGCTGCATCGCCGGTTCCCATGGGTGGCGTGTTGTTGAAAGCCAGCGGTGTGGTCAAGCAGTTCAGGGGTGTGCGAGCCTTGCGCGGTGTTGACGTGGAAGTGCGGCGCGGTGAAATCCTCGGTCTGCTTGGGCCGAACGGCTCCGGAAAATCCACCTTCATCAATGTGGCCAGTGGCCACTTTGAAGTCACCGAAGGCACCATAGAGTTTGACGGGCGCACGATTTCAAAAGTTGCTGCGCACAGCATTGCACGCAGCGGCATTGCGCGCACCTACCAGATACCGCGCCCGTTTGCGCATCTCACGGTGCTGCAGAACGTCGCGTTACCGGCCATGTTCGGCGCCGCCACGCTGGATCGTCAGACCGCCGAAGACGAGGCCTGGCAATGGCTGGAGTTCACCGGCCTGACCAGCCGGGCCCACGCGCTGCCGGCTGCGCTCAACCTGCACCAGCGAAAGTTCCTGGAGCTGGCGCGGGCGCTGGCGGCGCGTCCGAAGATTCTGATGCTTGACGAGGTGCTCTCCGGCCTGACGCCGTCTGAAATCGACGAAGCCGTCGCCCTGATACGCCGCATACGCGACCAGGGCGCGACGATTGTGTTTGTCGAGCATGTGATGCGCGCGGTGATGGCGCTGTGCGACCGCATTGTGGTGTTTGAAAGCGGTTCGGTGCTTGCAGAAGGCGCGCCGCATGATGTGATGCAGCGGCCGGAAGTCGTTGCGGCATATCTCGGCGATGCAAAAGCTGCGGCAAAGACCAAACCCGGTCACGCCGTACCAGCAGGGGAGGTGGCCCATGCTGCTTGAACTTGACAACATCCGCACCTGTTATGGCCAGGCAACGGCGCTTTGGGATGTATCGCTGTCTGTCGGCGAGGGGGAGTTGCTCTGCGTCGTCGGCCCCAACAGCGCTGGCAAGAGCACGCTCATCAACACCATTGCCGGTCTGCTTCGCATTGATTCAGGCAGCCTGAAGTTTCAGGGTGAAGACATTTCGCGGCTGGGCGCGCATAAATTCTGCGAGCGCGGCATTGCGCTTGTTCCCGAAGGCCGGCGCCTTTTTACGGACATGACAGTGCGCGAAAACCTGGAGATCGGCAGCTACCTCAAAGCCGCGAAGGCCCAGCGTGCCAGCTCGCTTGAATATGTGGTGTCGCTTTTCCCCATCCTCACCGAAAAGATGAACCAGCCTGCGGGAACGCTCTCCGGCGGGCAACAGCAAATGGTGGCCATCGCGCGTGCGCTCATGGCAAAGCCCAAACTGCTGTTGCTTGACGAGCCCTCGCTGGGCCTGGCGCCCAGCATCGTGATTGACATGTTCAGCGCGATTCGTGAAATCCATTCCCGGGGCATATCGGTCCTGCTGGTCGAGCAGAACGTCTCGATGGCGATGGATGTGGCCCAGCGTGCTGCCGTGCTTGAAGAGGGCCGCATTGTGGCCTCAGGCAACCCGCAGGAGCTCATGGCGCAGCCGGTTTTGCGCCGCGCCTACCTGGGCATTGATACCGAGGCTGCGGCGCACTGACGCGCTGCGTTTGAGGTGTCAGCGGCACATGCCGTAGCCGCCGGTTTCCAGGTGAAAGTGGTCCCTGTGCACCGCGTTGTAGTCGGGGCCCAGCACGCCCTTGAAGTATTTGCAGGCACCCGCATGCACGTCGTCCAGCCATAAAGCTTCAGGTGTGCGCGGCGTCGTGATGCTTTCCCCTTGCCACTGGCCCTGCACGCTGATGCGCTTGCCGTTGGCCAGCGTGAAGGCTGATACATCAAGTGCATTGGCCGTCGCATGGCGGCTGCGCGAACCTGCGCCGGTGGCAGGCGCTTTGGGCGCAGCACCTTCGCCCCTGTTGACGTTGCGGCATGAGTAGCTACCCAGGTTGTCTATAGCTGAGACCCGCTGGCCGAAATGTGCCTGCGTGACAGGCTGCAGTGCATGTCGCTCCCACATCGCAAACGACAGCGCCATGGGGCAACTGAGCGGCAGCGGTGCGCCAAAACGAATCGCCGCAGAACGCAGGCGTACCGCATTGTCAAAGCCGCAGCCATCGCCGGTCTGGCGGTCTGGCAGCAGGTCGTACTGCATGCCGGTTTGTTCAAGGGCGGTCAGGCACATGGCCGGATCACCACGTGCGCGCGAAAGTTTGTACGGCGTCAGCAGGTTGGGTTCTGCCGCCACATTCAGTGGTGCCCAGGGGTTGATGTGTTCGGGGATGTTGACGGCGCCGCTGTAGATGGCATAACCGGCTGCGAAGACCGCGCCCCAGAGCGCAGCAGCAAACCAGCGGCCCCAGCTGAATCTGGTTTTCGGGTGGGGGGGCAAGGGTGGCGGCAGGGGCATCCGGCTTTATAGCGCTTGCATGCTGTAGCAATTGAAGGAGCGGGCCGCGACATTCTGAAGACATTGACGACTTGCATGACATATCTTGGCTCAATCCCACAATGACAGACAGCAGAGGTGGGCATTGAAACTCTCCCTGCTATCGAAAGACCCCAACCCGGAGCGGTGACTGGCTGGCAACCCCAAAGCGCCACCGCGTACTTCCCGTAGGCCACTCCACCTACACCCTGGCCGCAGCCGCCTTGCCACCATGGGCTTACCCCACAAACAGGAGTGCGCGATGACCCGTGAAGGCGTTAACCAGATCATGCTCAACATCTTTACCCGTGAGGGCAAGGCGAGCCGGTGGAACCATGATCAGGGCACCATGGCCGATTTGATGGTCGATGAGCTGGCGCGAAACTGGGATGTGCTGCCCGACACCACCAAGGCCACCATGCTCGGCGTGGCCTACGACCTCAAGCTTCAAAGCATAGAGATGGAAACCGCCGCGGAAGTGGCAGCACTGGCGATTGACAGGGTCATGCAGCGGTCTCGGGCAACGCGCTGAACTCCGGCCACCACAAAACTGCTATTAATTACATAGCTGCTCACGCTCGTCTCTATTGGTCTGCAGCCGATTTAATGCCTGCAAAATGGCCTGTTTCAGGTCTTTTTGGTGTGCCATTGTGCGAATAAGCTGCTGAAAACGCCCAATTGATACTTTTTTTGTATTAATAAATCAAACTGGAAGACCTTAGTAGACTATTGTTACTTCCAGTGGAATAGTCTGAGGTTTAACCAGGCTCGCAAACCAAACCCTGGCAAGGCAAGCGCTCGCCGGACTTGCGACCGAGCACAGATCGCGCTGACCTTGGCCCGTCACGGGTTTCATCGTTTAATCATGGCTTTGACCACCGCGACCGGAGCCTTTACCGATGGACGATGCGCTGCCACCACCCCTGACCCAGCCTGCACCGCCCGCAGACAGCAACAGCAGGCGCCACCAGGCCTTTCCCGTGCTGGCGCAGGCCGAGGTCGAGCGCATGCGCCGTTTCGGCACGGTGGTCCACTTCCGCCACGGCGAGCGTCTGTACACCGCTGGCGAAATCAGCGCCGGCATGTTTGTCGTGCTCAAGGGCCATGTTGTCGTCACCCAGCGTGACGGCCTGGGCCATGTCGCGCCTGTGGTCCGCCACGGGTCGGGTGAGTTTTCAGCCGAGGTCGGCCAGCTCTCGGGCAAGCCCGCGCTGGTCGACGGCCATGCTGACGGCGATGTTGAAGCACTGCTGATACCGCCCGACCAGCTGCGCGCGCTCATCATTGCCGAAGCCGACCTCGGCGAGCGGCTGGTGCGTGCGCTCATCCTGCGCCGCGTGGCGCTGATTGAAGCCGGTGCCAGCGGCCCGGTACTTATTGGCCAGCCGCAGTCGGCAGGCGTCATTCGCCTGCAAAGCTTTTTAAACCGCAACGGCCAGCCGCACCATGTGATGGACGCCAGCACAGACCCCGACGCGGCCGCGCTGCTGGCGCAGTACGGCGCCGGGCCGGCCGAGGTGCTGGCGGTGTGCCCCAACGGCTCGGTGCTGCGCAACCCGACCGAAGGCGAACTTGCGCGCTGCACAGGCATGGTCGACAGCGACGACCATGACGAACTCTTCGACGTCATCGTCGTCGGCGCAGGCCCGGCCGGCTTGGCGACGGCCGTGTATGCCGCTTCTGAAGGCCTGCAGGTGCTGGTGGTCGATTGCCGGGCCTACGGCGGCCAGGCCGGCGCAAGTGCGCGGATTGAAAACTACCTCGGCTTTCCGACCGGCATCACCGGTCAGGCGCTGGCGGGCAGGGCATATGTGCAGGCGCAAAAGTTCGGCGCTGAAATGCTGATACCCGCCCAGGTCAGCTCGCTCGACTGCAGCGGCAAGATGGAAAGCGGCGAGCTGCGCGTGACCCTGACCGACGGCCGGCACCTGCGCGCCAAAACCGTGGTGGTCGCCAGCGGCGCCCGCTACCGTCGGCCCGAGGTGCCGCGCCTGGCCGAGTTTGAAGGCCGCGGCGTCTGGTACTGGGCTTCGGCACTCGAAGCCAAAATGTGCACGCAGACCGAAGTCGTGCTGGTCGGCGGCGGCAACTCGGCCGGGCAGGCTGCGGTGTTCTTGTCGCAGCACGCAGCCAAAGTCAACATGCTGGTGCGCGGCCCCAGCCTGGCGGCCAGCATGTCGCGCTACCTGATAGACCGCATTGATGCTGCGCCCAACATCCACCTGCTGCCGAACACCGAACTTGCAGCGCTGCACGGCGACCCCGACGCAGGCCTTGCAGCAGTGAGCTGGCGTGACCGCCACAAGGGCGCGGAGCACACCGCCGACATACGCAATGTGTTTTTGTTCGTCGGCGCCGACCCTGAAACGACCTGGCTCACCAGCTGCGGCGTTGCCATCGACAAACAGGGTTTTGTACAGACGGGCGCCGCCGTCACGCCGGTGCACCCCGGCCACACACCGGCGCCGCTCGAGACCAGCATTCCCGGCCTCTTTGCAGTCGGCGACGTGCGCAGCGGCTCCGTCAAACGCGTCGGCGGCGCGATAGGCGAGGGCGCAGCAGCCGTTGCGATGATTCACCAGCACCTGGCAGCCACGGCAAGCGCCGCCTGATTCTTAAAGCAGCATTTAACGGGAGGAAGCCACCATGCCCATCAAACCCTGTTCACATGTGCCCGATGTCGTTGTGCCGCCCACATCAAGAGGCTGCGAGGAATGCCTGGCGATGGGCGACAGATGGGTGCACCTGCGGCTCTGCGTGCATTGCGGCCACGTCGGCTGCTGCGACGACTCGAAAAACAAACACGCCACAAAACACCACGCGGCCACCGGCCACGCGGTGATCCGCTCACTTGAGCCGGGTGAAAGCTGGATGTGGTGCTACGAGCACAGGCTGCAAGTCGCCTAAGTACTCAATCTTTATGCAGCTTGGTGAATTCCATCGTCGCCACCATTGCGGGGTTTGAGTTGGGGCTAAGCTGCCAGTGCTCGTCCGCTGCCTTTTCAATAACTGCCTTGTCGAACAGCCCTTGGTCATGTCTGACCAAACATGCACATAGGCAGCGATCCACGCTTCGCGGTCGGCTTTGAATTTGTCTTCTGCTAGCTCGGGGATGCGGTCTGTGGGCACAGGGCATGGTATCGCTGTGGGGGCTATCGCATCGTAGGTACAGCCACTGGCATAGCATCTGGCATGGCCTTTTGGCCTTTCGGAGGAGTTGAACTCTTCAGAACCGATAACCCGAGCAAAACGGGACCGTAGGGTTGCCTAGCAGTTATCCAACTCACAGCTTCGCGGATAGCACCATACAAAACGCTGTGCGCAGTTATGTATACGCCACGCAGAGCTGTTTCTTCGTCAAGTGTGCTGTCGGCAAAGAATTCTCCAATGCACTGCATGTCAATCACATAAGGCTGTGCTTTATTACCAGATGGATTCATCACTGCCTGCATACTCGCATTGAAGTAGCCCGGTCTATCTTTAATAGGATTGCAGGTGAGCGAATTATCCGTACCCTCCAGCAGTTGACCGGCAGGTTCATGATTGGGCACCGCAGTTACTATTGAGCGCGTGAAAAATAGCTTCTGTAGTTGAATCGGATGCGGGTCAGCCTTGACCTCACTCATGCTGCTTCTCTGTGTGGCGCATCAAGCCAGCCCGGCTCACCACTTTGAGCCTGCGCCTCCCGAATAACAGAGCCTTTGGTAATGGAGACAACGTTGCCCCCATATTTGGTCCAATCCCACTGATATGTTGCTGCTGTGCGATCCACGATTTGGATGTCAAGTTCACCTCCTGTGGCACGCGCGAGCTTGACCATGCTTTCAATGGTCACGTTTGAATCGCCACGAAAGATTTTTGTGATGTAAACCGCGCTGGTGCCAATCTTTTTAGCAAGAGCTGCGTAATTCATCTTTGCCTGCCGAAGTTGACGTTCAAGGCTCATTGAAAAGTCGAGCTTGGCCTTTTCAACCCAATAGCCGTCTGTTTTTTTATCCTCGTCTAGAGAGGCCAGCAGGCCTTTATCCATTTTCATTCTTCAATTACCTCGATGGTTTTTGCGGCTACCGCTGCGAAATACAACTGTCTAAGAGCTTCTGCTTTTGCTGCCATTGCTTTGTCAGCGGCTTGCCCTTGTTTACGACCGCCAGCGGTGCAAACGGCGATGTGGGCACCTTCCCCTTTAAAGAAAAACAATCGAAAATCGCCTTTTCTAAAAGCAAACACTGTCTTTTTTGGGTTCGCCGCATGGTGCCAAGCAGATGGCACGCCAGCCAAACCTTTTTCCGCGACATTGCTCAACATGTACTTAAGCCCACTTACCGCAACAATAAACTCATACGCCTCACAATCGTCGTCATCCATCACCGCAACGATTTCAAAGGTACTTTTATAAAGTTGCTTTAGACGCACTTATATTAACCTATGAGTTAATATTGTCAAAGAACTTGGGAATTCAAGATGCATTGGGCTACTTTACCTGTTTGTCACAAATCGCAACGGCTTTACAGTTTAAGTAGGTTAGCTCGGATTTGGCTGTAAAAATACACAGTATTTGAGGGCAGCCAATCGTCAGTTGCAGCAGAATTTGCTGGCAAGCATCACAAGTGTTTGGTATCCAGTGTTTTCATTTTTGGCTGCACTGAGCTAGCGAATAACCCAAAATATTCGTGGCGAACTTAAACCAGCCGCCGAATAGCCTTCTTCTTCCAAACCATCCGGTAATAAGCCGTCTGCAAACCCAGCATCGCAATAAACGCAGCCGGATACGCAATCCAGATGCCGTTGATGCCCATGCGCTGGCTCATGAACCAGGCCACCGGCACCTCGACCAGCGCAATGCACAGAATGGAAATCGCCGTCGGCACCAGCACCGAGCCGCTGGCGCGCATGATGCCTGACAGCACCGAGGCCATGCCGAAGATGATGCTGCTCCAGAGCATGATGTGCAGCAGTGTCTGGGCCAGGTCAATCACCGGGCCGCTGGTGATGAAAAAGCCCATCAGGTGGCGAGAGAACAAATAGCCCAGCACCACCAGCACCCCGGTCAGCACCAGGTTCATCAGCAGGCCTGTGCGGGCGATGGCGCCGAGCTTGTCGGTACGGCCTGCGCCAATCGCCTGCGCGCCCAGGATAGAGGCGGTAATCGCAATCGAGATCGCCGGGAACTGCACGTAAGCCACCACCTGGTTGACCGCGCCGTAGGCTGCCGTGGCGTTGGAGCCGTAGCTGTTGACCATGGAAAGCAGGGCGACTTCGGCCAGTGAGATCACGATCATCTGCACGCCTGTCGGCACGCCGACTTTCAGCACGGTTTTCAGAATCGGCAGGTTGATGCGCAGCTTCTGCACAAACTCGGCATCTGGCGCCAGTGGGCTTTTGATCTTGCGTAGCCTGAACGCCAGCCAGATCATCGCCACCAGCATGGACAGCACCGATGCCACTGCGCCGCTGGCGACGCCGAGTTGCGGCAGGCCGCCCCAGCCGCGTATCAGCGCCGGTGTAACCAGAAGGCCGACGACGGTAGAAATCAGCAGCGTGTACAGCGGCGTCACGGTATCACCCACACCGCGCAGCATGGCGGTCGACAGCAAAAACATGAAGAGCCCCGGCCCGGCCAGCATCATGATGCGGGCGTAGAGCGTGGCGTCAGCCATGATGTCGGCAGGGGTGCCGAGTGCCCTGAGCATGGGGCCGGTGAAGGTGCCGCCAAAGATGGCGACCAGCACGCCGAAAGACACACCCACGGTCAGCGTGGTGCCGGCAATGGACTTGACCTTGCCGATATCGCGCGCGCCCCAGGCCTGGCCTATGAGCACGGATGCGCCTGCGCCCAGGCCTATGGTGAAGGCGATGAAAAAGAACAATATGGGGAAGAAGCTGGACACCGCGGCCAGTGCGCCCACGCCAATCATCTGGCCCACATAAACGTTGTTGAGCGTGCCCGACAGCGACTGCAGGATGTTGCTCAGCAGCATGGGCGCCAGGAAGGCGATGAAGGTCTTCCACAGCGGTATGCCGTCGGACATGGGCGGGCGTTTGTGCGCTGATGCCGGTGGTGTGGCCAGCGGTGGGACCGGGTCGGCGACGGTAACTGGCGGTGCGGCAATCTCGCCCGCCACGCGCACATCTTCTTCGCAGACATCGGTTTCCAGTTTGTGGTCGAGTGCGCTGATGTCGGCGCCCAGTGTTTGGTTCTTCATGTTGTTTGTTTCCAGCTGCTGGCGGCTAATTTGCCAAGGTAATGTTTTACGTCTTCAGGCCAGGCGGCCACAAGTGAGCCAAAGCGCGCCTCGTCGTCGGCAAACAGCGCACGTGTGGCCTCTTCAAAACCGGGCAAATCGCCTGCCATCTCGGTCATGAAGCGGTAGGCCGCCTCACGCGAGGCACGCGCCGCATCCCGGCCCTCGTTGCTGCGGCGGGCATCTTCAACCAGCTTGCGCAGTGCGACCGATGCGCCGCCCGGTTGCGTTGCCAGCCATTCCCAGTGGCGCGGCAGCAGGGTGACTTCACGTGCCACGACGCCCAGTTTGGGCCGGCCTACGGAGCGGGCGGCGGGGGCTGCTTGCGGTTCTGCAGGCAGAGCTTCGGGGCCTGATTCGTCAACGTCGTCCACGGCTTCGGGGCGCAGGTCGAAGTCAATCCGGGCGCCGGTGGCGTCATCGAACACACGGACAAGCGTGTCTGGCTCTGGCGTCATGGCGCGCAGCTGCTGGAGCACGGTTGCGCGCGTACCTGCGGTGATGCGCCGGAAGCCGGCAAAGGCGGTCAGGAAGACGGGGGATGTGGGTGATGCTTGCACGCGGGTCTCGTTTAATTCAAAAAGCAGAAACCGAGATATTACCCGGGTTAAATTAATGTGTCAATTAAATCCGGGTAAAAATATTTTGAGGCGTGGTCCAGCACTGATAAGTCCGCTTCAATGCAGGCTTTTCTTTTGGGTTGTAATCGCAGGCCGTGCCGCTTAATGCACGCTACTGACGAATAACAAGGACTGGTGATGGCTGTTTTTGATACCCGCGAGATTGTTTCTGCCCTGCATGGCCTGCGGGCCGACTGGCGCGAATCGCAAAAGCGTTCGCAGGAGCCGGGCGGGCGCGAGTTTCCGTCGCGTGATGCACTGGCTGCCATCGTCGAGCAGCTGAAGGGCGCGCTCTTCCCGATGCGGCTGGGCCCCACCGACCTGCGCCATGAGAGCGAAGATTTTTATGTGGGCTACACGCTGGATTCGGCGCTGCATGCGCTGCTGGTGCAGATGCGGCTGGAGCTGGCCTACAGCGCACGCCAGCAGTCGCGCAGCGAGGCGGAGATTGAAGCCGATGCCGTGCACGCCGCCCGCAGTTTTGCATCGGCCCTGCCGGGCATACGCAGCTTGCTCGACAGGGATGTGCTGGCGGCGTATCACGGTGACCCGGCAGCGCGCAGTGTGGATGAAGTGCTGCTCTGCTACCCGGGCGTGCTGGCGCTCATCCACCACCGGCTGGCGCACCAGCTCTACGGGTTGGGCCTGCCGCTGCTGGCGCGCATCGTGGCCGAGCTGGCACACAGCCAGACCGGCATAGACATACACCCCGGCGCGCAAATAGGCGAAGGCTTTTTCATGGACCACGGCACGGGCGTGGTGATCGGCGAGACGGCCGTCATCGGCAAACATGTGCGGCTGTACCAGGCCGTGACCTTGGGCGCCAAACGATTTCCGACTGATGCCGAGGGCAACCTGCAAAAGGGTTTGCCGCGTCATCCTGTGGTCGAGGACGATGTGGTCATTTACGCTGGCGCAACCGTATTGGGCCGCGTGACGCTTGGCAAAGGCGCCACCATAGGCGGCAATGTCTGGCTGACGCACGATGTGCCGGCCGGCGGCAACGTGACACAGGCCATTTCAAGGGAAGCCAGCGGACGCGGCAACTAGAGCCCCCACGCTCCCCACTGCGTGTGGTTCGCTGCCCCCCCAGGGGGCGCTGCGCCTGCGGCCTGGCAAAGCCAGTTCCGCGGCCCCGGCTTGCGAAGACACCGTTGCTTTTGAGGACGTTGAGCACGATTACCCGTGCTGCTGCAAAATGCCCCGTCGGGCTTTCACGGCCTGTCTTCCCCTTTAACTTCCAGGAGCATTCATTGGCACAGATCAAGATCGCCGTTGTCGTCGGCAGCATTCGCAAGGATTCATTCAACAAAAAGCTGGCTGTGGCGCTGGCCAAGCTGGCACCGGCAGATGTGCTGCTGGAGCAGGTTCGCATCGACGACCTGCCGCAATACAACCAGGATGATGACGGCGCCCCGACGGCAGAAATCACCCGCCTGCGCAATGAGATCAGCGCTGCCCAGGGCGTGATCTTTTTGACGCCTGAATACAACCGCTCGATTCCCGGTGTCCTGAAAAACGCCATCGACCACGCATCGCGCCCCTGGGGCAAAAGCGTGTGGAAGGGCAAGCCTGCCGCAGTGGCCGGCATCACCGTCAGCCCCATGGGCACGTCGATGGCGCAGCAGCACCTGCGCAACATCCTGTCTTACCTCGACATGCCAACGCTGGGCCAGCCGGAAGTCTTTTTGACGGTAAAGGAAGGCTTCTTTAATGAAGATGGCAGCGTCAACGAAGGCAGCCAGAAGTTCCTGCAGGGCTTTATGGACACCTACGTGGCCTGGGTCAAGAAGCACATCTGAAGCAGCTTCAGGTTTAAACCAGGCAAAGAAAAAGCCCGCATCAGCGGGCTTTTTTCATTCAGGGGCGCAATGGCTCAGGCAGCGAGTGCGGCCTTGGCTTCGTTGGCAGCAGCCTGCTGGGCCTTGATGTCTGCTTGGGCAGAAGCAATCGCAGCAGCCTTGGCGGCGTCGCCCATGGCCAGGCCTTCGGCGCGCACGATGCGCACATCGGTGATGCCAAGGAAGCCGAACACGGTCTTCAGGAAGCTTTCCTGGTGTTCCATGGCATTGCCTGCGTCGCTGGTCGAGTAAGCGCCGCCGCGTGTGGACGCCACGATCACGGTCTTGCCGGTGGCCAGGCCGACAGGGCCTTTTTCGGTGTACTTGAAGGTGCGGTTGACCTGCGCCACGCGGTCAATCCAGGCTTTCAGCTGGGTCGGGATGGTGAAGTTGTACATCGGTGCGCCGACGACGATCACGTCGGATGCCAGCAGCTGGGTGACCAGCGCTTCAGACACGGCGTTTTCGCGTTTTTGCGCATCGCTCAGCACGGAATCGGCCGGCAGGCGAAAGCCCAGGGATTCAGCGGACAGGTGGCTGGGGGTGTTCACGGCCAGGTCAAGGTAGCTGACTTCGGTGCCGGGATGGGCGGCGCCCCAGGAGGCGACGATTTGTGCTGTCAGCTGGCGCGAGACGGAATTGCTGCCGAGGATGCTGGAGTCGATGTGGAGAAGTTTGCTCATGATGATTTCCTGTTTGAAAGCTGGTTGTTGATAAAACTGATTGGCTGTTTGAGCCATGGATAGATTGTGATGGCAACATGAATACCTGATAAGTCGGCAAATTTGCGATAGATTGTCCTGCTGGTGAGACAATGAAGCCGCTAAGGAGCCCGACATGGAAGATCTCAACGACATGCTGTATTTCGCCGAAGTGGCGGAGCGGGGCGGTTTTGTTGCCGCCGGGCGCTCCCTGGGTCTGCCCAAATCGCGCCTGTCGCGCCGGGTGGCCGAGCTGGAAGGGCGGCTGGGCGTACGCCTGCTGCAGCGCACCACCCGCAAGCTGTCGGTAACGGCGGTCGGCGAGATTTACCTGCGGCACTGCGCCACCATGCGTGACGAAGCGCTTGCCGCCGCCGAGGCGGTGGCCCAAATGCAGGTAGAGCCGCGCGGCACGCTGCGCGTGACCTGCCCGGTCACGCTGGCGCAGAGCACCCTGGGCTACCTGGTGCCGAGCTATCTGGCCCTTCACCCGCACGTCAAGCTGGACATGCGGGTGACCAACCGCGTGGTCGACCTGATAGAAGAGGGCGTTGACATTGCGCTGCGCGTGCGCCCCACGCTGGACGACAGCGGCAGCCTGGTGGTCAAGCAACTGGGCGCATCAAGCACCTTGCTGCTGGCCAGCCCTTCGCTGCTGCACAGGCAGGGCACGCCGACCCGACCCGAAGACCTGGCAAAGCTGGACACCATCGCCATGTCCGCCATTGACGGGCGCAGCACCTGGGAACTTGCCGGCCCCGACGGCCAGACCCATGACCTGCAGCACCAGCCCCGCTATATCGCAGACGACCTGCAAACGCTGAAGCTGGCAGTGCTGGCGGGCACGGGCATCAGCTTTCTGCCTGAAACGCTGAGCAGGGCAGAAGTACAGGCGCAGTTGCTGGTGCCGGTTTTGCCGGGCTGGACGCTCAGGTCGGGCATGGTGCACGCGGTTTTTCCGTCACGCCGGGGGCAGGTGCCGGCGGTGCGCAGTTTTCTGGACTTCATGGGTGAGCACATGGTGGGCGACCAATTGCGATAGCGTCGTAGTCCGCATTAACCGGAACTCTCAAACTGTCTTGCTCGCACCAATAACAGGTAAATTTTGCTGTATATGTTAATAACTTAATGTATACGTCAAAAAATGATGAAATGTTAACTTGCATATTAACTTTTTGTTGTTTGCAGTTGTTTCGAGGCTCAAATGCAAGCCAAAACAGTCAAAAATGGCCTGTTTTCAGGCATTAAATAGGCTGTAAGCCAATAGATACGAGCGTGAGCAGCTACTGAAATAATAGCAATCTCCGTGTGTCTCATGCATCTGCTTCCGCGCAGATTGCCGGCTGCAGGATGGACGATGGCGGCCTCGTGCCCGCCACGCTGGCGGCTGAAGATCCCTCAGATGTTTAAGCCTTGATGCGCCAAATCGTTATGTGCTTATGTGGATAAATTAAGAGCTATATATTCTTTTGAGTTTTAACGTTCGCTCCCCACAATGATTGCTCTGGCGCTTTCAGTGCCCCTTTCCAGCGCATCTATCAGGAGCAAAACATGGCAACACTCAGGCTTGGCGACACCGCCCCCGACTTCACGCAGGATTCCACCGAAGGCAAGATTTCCTTCCATCAGTGGGCTGGCGATTCATGGGTGGTGCTGTTTTCCCACCCGGCTGACTTCACCCCTGTTTGCACCACTGAACTCGGCAAAACCGCCGCCCTGAGCGGCGAATTTGCAAAACGCAACGTCAAACCCATCGCCGTCAGCGTTGACCCGCTGGACAAGCATGGCGGCTGGGTGAAGGACATCAACGAGACGCAGAACACCACGGTGAATTTCCCCATCCTCGCCGATGCGGACAAGACCGTCGCCAACCTGTACGACATGATTCACCCCAACGCCTCGACCACGGCGACGGTGCGCAGCGTTTTCATCATTGACCCGAAAAAGGTCATTCGCACCACCTTCACTTACCCGGCCAGCACGGGTCGCAACTTTGACGAGATCCTGCGTGTCATCGATTCGCTGCAACTGACCGACAGTCACAAGGTCGCCACGCCTGCCAACTGGAAAGACGGTGATGACGTGGTCATCGTGCCGAGCATCCAGGACCCGGCGGAACTGGCCCAGCGCTTTCCCAAAGGTTTCAAGGCTGTCAGGCCTTACCTGCGCATCACGCCTCAGCCGAATAAATAAGCCATACCACCGTGCGCTTCATCATCGTCCCCGGCTGGCGCGATTCCGGTCCCGGCCACTGGCAAAGCCTGTGGGCCGAGCGGCTGGAGGGTGCAGTGCGCGTCCAGCAGGACGACTGGGTCGCGCCTGCACGCCAGGCCTGGGTGGCTTCGATTGCCAAAACCATATTGCAGCAGGACGAGCCCGTGGTCGTGATTGCACACAGCCTGGGCTGCATTGCGACCACACACCTGCCCAAAGAAGCGACAGACCGTATCAGCGGCGCGCTGCTGGTAGCGCCGGCTGACCCCGAGCGGCGTGCTGTGCTCAGCGACTTTGCGCCTGTGCCTTACCAGCAGTTGCCTTACCGCAGCGTTCTGGTGGCCAGCAGCAACGACCCGTTTTGTCCGGTGCGCCTGGCGGGTGCCTACGCGCGGGCCTGGGGCAGCGAGTTTGTGCGCATGCAGAACGCAGGGCACATCAATATCGAGTCCGGGCATGGCGAATGGCCGCTGGGCGTGGCGCTTCTCCAGTCGCTGGCAGGTGATGTCTCTTTCTCGGCCAGCACGGTTAATTTTTCATCTTCATCGTCCTTTGGAAATCTGGAAACAGCATGACTTCTCAAAAACTAAAAATCGCCCTCGCTACTTTGGCTTTCGCTGCCAGCGGCATCGCCTCCGCGCAAACCCTGCTCAACGGCTCGTATGACGTGGCGCGCGAGTTCTACAAGGACTACAACGCCGCCTTCATTGCCCACTACAAAAAGACCACCGGCAAGGACATCAAGGTTGACCAGTCGCACGGCGGCTCCAGCGCCATTGCGCGCTCGGTTGCCGATGGCCTGGACGCGGATGTCGTCACCATGAACACCTCCACCGACGTGGAGTTTCTGGCCGGTGCGGGCTTGGTGGCAAAAGACTGGGCCAAAAAATTCCCGGGCAATGCCTCGCCCACCACATCGACCATGCTCTTCCTGGTGCGCAACGGCAACCCCAAGGGCATCAAGGATTGGGATGACCTGATCAAGCCTGGCATCCAGGTCGTCGTCGTGAACCCCAAGACCGGCGGTAACGGCCGTTATGCCTATCTCGCAGCCTGGGGTTACGCCAAGAAGAAGGGCGCCACAGACGTGCAGGCGGCAGAGTTTGTCAGCAAGCTCTACAAGAATGTGCCGGTTCTGGGCAAGGGCGGCCGCGATGCGACCACGGTCTTCCTGCAGCGCAATATCGGTGACGTGCTGATCACGTTTGAGTCGGAAGTGCTGTCTGTCAACAAGGAGTTTGGCGAAGGCAAGGTCGATGCGATTTACCCGTCCATCAGCATCGTGGCCGAGAACCCCGTCGCGGTCGTCGAGCGCACCGTCAACAAGAAAGGCACAGCCGAACTGGCCAAGGCCTACCTTGACTACCTGTATTCAGAGGAAGGCCAGGAAATCGCTGCTCGCCACGCGCTGCGCCCGCGTTCACCTGCAGTGCTGAAGAAATACGCCACGACCTTCAAGCCGCTGCAGCTCTTCACGGTGCAGGAGCTGTTCGGCTCGCTGGGTGAGGCGCAAAAAGTCCACTTCAATGACGGTGGGCAGTTCGACAAGATTTACACAGTCAAGTAAATCATGATTTCCTTGTCTGCTGTTGCACCGCCGCATGCGGTGGTGCCGGGTGAGCCTGCGGGTAAAAAGCGCGCGGCCAAACGGGTCCTGCCTGGGTTCAGGCTCACGCTGGGCTATACGGTTTTTTACCTCAGCCTGATTGTGCTGATCCCGATTTCTGCGCTGTTCTTCAAGACCTTCACGCTCACGCTTGACCAGTTCTGGGCGGCGGTGACGTCACCACGCGTCATGGCTTCATACCGCCTGACGTTCGGTGCTTCGTTCTTTGCTGCGCTGGTCAACCTGGTGTTTGGTTTGCTGCTGGCCTGGGTGCTGGTGCGCTACAAATTTCCGGGCAAAAAAATCGTCGATGCGCTGGTTGATTTGCCTTTTGCATTGCCTACTGCCGTTGCCGGTATTTCATTGACGGCGATTCTGGCCAGCAATGGCTGGATAGGCCAGTACCTGGAACCCATGGGTATCAAGCTGGCCTTCACGCCTGCCGGTGTGGTCATTGCGCTGATTTTTATCGGCCTGCCATTTGTAGTACGTACGGTGCAGCCGGTGCTTGAAGACGCTGAAAAAGAGCTTGAAGAAGCGGCCACCTCGCTGGGTGCAAACAGGCTTCAGATTTTTACCAAGGTCATCCTGCCGCACATCATGCCCGCACTGCTCACGGGTTTTGCCATGGCCTTTGCGCGTGCGATTGGTGAATATGGCTCTGTCATCTTTATCGCGGGCAACATGCCCATGATTTCTGAAATCACGCCGCTCATCATCATCGGCAAGCTGGAGCAATATGACTATGCCGGTGCCACGGCGGTGGCTGTTGTGATGCTGGTGGTGTCCTTCCTGCTGCTGCTGGTCATCAACGGCCTTCAAGCCTGGCAGCGTCGCAACACGGGAGCAGCAACATGAGTGGCTTGAGCTCCAACAGACGTGAAACCATCAGCACAACGGAATCGCCATGGGTGCGCTATACCCTGACCGGCATCGCGCTTGTATTTGTCGTCCTCTTCCTCATCCTTCCGCTAGCCGCCGTTTTCACCGAAGCCCTGCGAAAAGGCTTCGGTGCCTATCTTGAGGCCCTGAAAGAACCCGATGCCTGGTCAGCCATCAAGCTCACGCTTATTGCGGCAGCCATTTCAGTTCCGCTGAACCTGGTGTTTGGCGTGGCCGCAGCCTGGGCGATTGCCAAGTACGAGTTTCGCGGCAAGTCTGTGCTGACGACATTGGTCGACCTGCCGTTTTCGGTATCGCCTGTGGTCGCCGGCCTGATGTATGTCCTGGTCTTCGGGGCGCAGGGCTGGTTTGGCCCCTGGCTGCTGGCGCATGACATCAAGATCATCTTTGCCGTGCCCGGCATCGTGCTCGCGACAGTGTTTGTGACCTTTCCCTTTATTGCGCGCGAACTGATCCCCCTGATGCAGGCGCAGGGCAATGACGAAGAGCAGGCCGCCATCGTGCTGGGCGCGACAGGCTGGCAAACCTTCTGGCACGTCACCCTGCCCAACATCAAGTGGGGGTTGATTTACGGCGTGATTCTTTGCAATGCACGGGCCATGGGTGAGTTTGGCGCCGTGTCGGTTGTGTCCGGCCACATCCGCGGGCAAACCAACACCTTGCCGCTGCATGTCGAAATTCTGTACAACGAATACCAGTCCGTTGCGGCCTTTGCCGTGGCCTCGCTGCTGGCGATTCTTGCGCTGGTCACGCTGGTCATCAAATCGGTCGCTGAATGGCGGCATGAGCAGGACATGAAGGCGGCTGCAGATCTGCCGCCCGAGCAGCCACGTGCCATCGCAACTGCTGCCGCAGCCCGCTAAAGAAGAATCAGGAAAACACCATGAGCATAGAAATACGCAACGTCAGCAAAAACTTCGGCAACTTCCAGGCGCTGGGCGACGTGAGCCTGGACATCCATTCCGGCGAACTGGTCGCGCTGCTTGGCCCCTCGGGCTGCGGCAAGACCACCTTGCTGCGCATCATTGCCGGGCTTGAAACGGCCGACCGTGGCAGCATTCTTTTCAGCGGCGAAGACACCACCGACGTGCATGTGCGCGAGCGCCAGGTGGGTTTCGTCTTCCAGCATTACGCGCTCTTCCGCCACATGACGGTGTTTGAGAACGTCGCCTTCGGCTTGCGCATGAAACCGCGCAACCAGCGGCCCAGCGAGGCGCAGATCAAGGAGAAAGTGCATTCACTGCTCAACCTGGTACAGCTTGACTGGCTGGCAGACCGCTTTCCGTCGCAGCTGTCAGGTGGCCAGCGCCAGCGGATTGCGCTGGCCCGCGCACTGGCGGTGGAACCCAAGGTGTTGCTGCTCGACGAGCCGTTTGGTGCACTTGACGCCAAGGTCCGCAAGGAACTGCGCCGCTGGTTGCGCCGCCTTCATGAAGACCTCAATGTCACCAGCATTTTTGTCACGCACGACCAGGAAGAGGCGCTTGAAGTGGCCGACCGTGTGGTGCTGATGAACCAGGGCAAGGTCGAGCAGATCGGCTCACCGCAGCAGGTGTGGGACCACCCGGCCAGCCCGTTTGTGTACGGCTTTCTCGGTGACGTGAACCTGTTTCATGGCCGCGCCAATGAGGGCGAAGTGCAGCTCGAAGGCATACGCATAAACTCGCCCGAACATGCCGGTGCCAAAGATGCCAAAGCCTTTGCCTATGTGCGTCCGCATGACTTTGATGTGCAACGCTACTCGCCGGGCGCAGAAGGCATTGCGGCGCAACTTGTGCGCGCCATTGTCATCGGCCCGACGGCCAGGCTGGAACTGATTCCCGAAGAGCAGAAGCAGACTTCAAAAGGCTCTGACGAAGGCCTGATCGAGGTGCAGATATCGTCGCAGCAATACAAGGACATGGGTATGCGCGAAGGCGACATGCTGGTGCTGTCCCCCAAAAATGTACGCGTGTTTGTGGAAGAGGGCGCGGGGATCTGAAACCCCCAGCGTCCTCCATTCCCCCACTTCGGATTTCCCGCACAAAAGAGGTCGTCCATCCCCTACAAGACGGGGCAGGGCTTCGTAGTGCAATGTTTACAGAGGCCCGGGAGGCGCTGCCAACAGCAGCCTGCCGGGCGACTCTATACAACATTCACTTTATGAGGGCCTTCCCATGTACAAACAGACCACCATCGCTATCGCATTTGTTTCACTCGGCGTTCTTGGGCTTTCAGGTTGCGACGTCAAAAAAACCCAGGAGGGCGACGTCACCTTGCCCAAGGTCGAAGTCAACAAAACGCAGGAAGGCAATGTCACGCTTCCGAAATATGACGTGACCACCCCTGATGTCAAAGTGACCACCACCGAAAAAACGGTGACGGTCCCGACGATCAAGTCGGAAGAAAAAACCATTGAAGTACCCAAGGTAACTGTCACACCCGCCAAGTAAGCGGTACCATTTATAAACGCCCTCCTCAGGAGGGCGTATTCATTTATGAGGCGCTTTCCGCACATCCTGCCGCAGTAACCGGCTGGAGTTGTAGAGTTTTTTTCCGGAAATGACGCGGGCCTTGTACGGGAACTAATCTCCCGTGCTGCTCACGAACCATCAGACAATCCATAAAATGCTAGCCAAAGAGGGTTCCTGATGTTCTTGAAGTATTTCGATGCCATGCCGCGCCGCGTGCTGGCCCTGACGGCCACGGTGTGCGTGGCCATGCTGGCTTTTGGCCTTTACCTGCAGCATGTGGTGGGCCTTGAGCCTTGCCCCATGTGCATCGTGCAGCGTTATGCACTGGTGCTTGTAGCGGTTTTTGCTGCGCTCACGGCGATTGGCAAAAGCAAAGGCGTATTGATCACGGGTTCAGCGCTGACGCTCATCATTGCGGGTTTCGGCGCTTTTGTGGCTGCGCGCCAGAGTTTTCTTCAGTGGTATCCGCCTGAAATTGCATCTTGCGGCCGTGACTTTTACGGAATGATCGAGACCTTTCCGCTCAAGCGCGCCATCCCCATGATCTTCAAAGGCAGCGGCGACTGCACCAAGATTGACTGGACCTTCCTGGGCGGCTCAATTGCCAACTGGTCGTTTGTCTGTTTTGTCGGCATCGCGCTTGTGATGCTGGTGCTGATGGCTCGCCAGGTCTCAAGGCGCCATTAAAGGAAGTTTTTCGGGGCAAATCAGCAAGGGTTTTTAAAGGAGTTGCCAAAGTCCGGGCAGGCAATATACTGTACATAAATACAGTATTTATTTGCCTTGAACTTCACCCATGTTTTCACACCAAGCCCTGGACCATGTGCTGTCCGACCCCGCCAATGCAGCGGTCTGGCGGGCGGGTGAACTTGGCAGCAGCAGCGCGCAAACACGCGATACCGGCTATCCGCTACTTAACCATGTGCTTTCAGGCCAGGGCTGGCCCGTGGGTGCGCTGGTTGAAATCCTGCAGGTGCAGGCCGGGCGTCATGAATGGGGTTTTGTGGCACCCGCGCTGGCCGCCATCCAGCATGATGCACCGGCCCAGTTGACGGTTCTTGTGGGCGCACCACACCTGCCTTTTGGCCCGGCTTTGGGTGCCCGGCAGGTGAACATGAAACGCCTGCTGTCGGTCCATGCGTCGAAAGGGCAGGCGCCTTCACTGCTGTGGGCCGCGCGCGAGGCCTTGCAGTGCGCCGATGTGGCCGCCGTGCTGGCATGGCTGCCCGATGCACGCAGCGCGCACCTGCGCCGGCTGCAGATTGCCGCACACGCGCACAACAAGCTGCTGTTTGTCTTCAGGCCCGTGCGTGCGCAAGCCGAATCATCACCTGCACCCTTGCGCCTTCTGCTGGAGGGCGTCGTCCATGACGCCGGCAACCTGCTGGTTCATGTGCTCAAGCGCCGGGGGCCGCCGCTGGCTGGCCCGCTTCTGCTGGACACACGCCCTGAACGCCTCACCGCCTTGCTGGCTGCCAGCCGTGAGCGTGCCCGCCGCAAGCGCGAGGAGTCCGCGCCTTTGCTCCCGTCTTTTGCAGGAAACACCGTCCATGCGCTGCTGGATCGCGTTGCACAGCTCGATCACCACTGAGGCTGCACAGCCAGTGATGGAAGAAGCCGCCCTGCAAAAAGCCGTGGCCAGCATGGCCCTGCGCTTTACGCCGCGCGTGGCCCTTGTCGACGAAGCCGTGCTGCTCGACGTGACCGGCAGCCTGCGTCTTTTTGGCGGGCTGGCGCGGCTGGCGCAATTGCTTGAACAGCAACTGCTTTCTTTTTTTGAAGCGAACAGTCTTCAGGCGCTGACCCTGCGCGCGCAAGGGGCCACATCGCTGATCGCCCTGGGCCGCCTGCGCATGCGGCAAGAACAGGGCGAAAGGCCTGACGCTGCCAAAAAACGCGTGGCCGAACTGCCCATGCACACGCTGACAGCTGCGCGCGAGCACCTGGGCGTGCTTGAACGCATCGGTTGCCGCAACTGGGACGACATGCTGCGCCTGCCCCGTGACGGTGTGGCGCGACGCTTTGGCGCCGGCTTGCTGGCAGCGCTGGACAGGGCAGGCGGAAAGACAGCCGATGATTACGAGTGGCTGGTGCTGCCAGAGCATTTTGAAGAAAAGCTCGAGCTCGATGCGCTGGTCGAACACGCCCCCGCGCTGATGGCCGGTGTCGAAAGCCTGCTGGTGAACTTGCAGGCCTGGCTGCTGGGCCGGCAAAGCGGGTTATGTGCGCTCAAGCTCACCTGGCACCTGGATAGACGGCGCGATGTCGCGCCCACAGGCGAGCTTGACATCCGCACCGCCAACCCGGCGCAGGACCTGCGCCACATGGCACGCCTGGTGTCCGAGCACCTGGCGCAGCAAACACTGCCGGCGCCCGTGCATTCCATCACCTTGCAGTCGCTGGTCACCGAACCGCTCGCCGATGCGGCAGCGGCCACAAGTAGCCTGCTGATGGAGGCGCGAAAGCAGGGCGACAGCGCTGTTGAACTGATAGAGCGCCTGAGTGCGCGCCTGGGCAATGACAAGGTGCAGGCGTGGCAACCTTGTGCAGACCACAGGCCTGAAGAAATGCAGCGCTGGGTCAATGCACGTGAGGCACTGCCATCCATTGCCGGTGCACACCTGTCAAACACCGGCCGAAAAACCCCCCGGCGTAAAAAACCTGATAACGACGCGCCTGAATGCAGGACCGACGCGCTTTACCCTGCCTGGTTGCTGCCGCAACCGGTCAGGCTGGCCACCCACGGCAACAGCCCGGTTCATGAAGGCAAGCTCGTGCGCCTGACGGGTCCGCAGCGCCTGGAGATCACGGGCTGGTTAATGTCAGGGGAGGGCAAAGACGAGGCTCACCATGACCGGGCCGACCCGCCCACCTTGCGTGACTACTACGTGTATCGAAGCTTGCACGGCAGCCTGCTGTGGATCTACAGCGAGCGGCTTGGGCGCAGCAGGCAGGAAGGCCAGCCGTATCGCAACTGGTACCTGCAGGGCTTTTTTGCCTGACGCCTCATGCTGACCGGTCCCCTTCCCGAATATGCAGAGCTGCATGCGCTGAGCAACTTCAGCTTCCAGCGCGGTGCATCGCACGCGCAGGAGTTGGTAGAGCGGGCCGCCGAACTGGGTTACCGGGCGATCGCCATCACCGACGAGTGCTCGGTGGCCGGTGTTGTGCGTGCGCATATGGTTGCCAGGGAACTGGGATTCAAATTCATACCGGGCGCCGAATTTCTGGTGCAGGCCGAAGAGCCCTTCAGGCTGGTTGTGCTGCCGCATAACGCGTCCGGCTGGGGAAATCTTTGCGAGTTCATCACTTTTGCGCGCCAGGCAGGGGATGTGATTGAAAAAGGCAGTTACCGGGTGGTGCTGGGTGAGACTGATTTCTCATTACTCAATAACTGTGAAATTATTCTGTGTCCTTTGCCTGATGCAGCAAGTGCCGGGGCGCTTGAGAAGTATTGCGCCTGGGCTAAAGACCTTTTTGAAGGCAGCGCATGGCTTGCCGTTGAACTTCTGCAAGGGCTTGATGACGCCTTGCGCCTGCAGCAGTTGCAGCAGGTTTCCGCGCGCACCGGCATCCGCATGGTGGCTGCAGGCGGCGTGCTGATGCATGTTCGCTCACGCAAGCCGCTGCACGATGTGCTGACCGCCATCAGGCTTGGCAAGACGGTGCATGAATGCGGTTTTGAGCTGCAGGCCAATGGGGAGGCACATTTGCGTCCCCGCATGCGGCTGGCGGATATTTACCCTGCAGACATGCTGCGTGCAACGCTTGAGGTCGCCTCTCGTTGCACGTTCAGCCTTGATGAGATTCGCAAGCTGTATCTTTACCCTGAGGAAGATGTGGTTCAGCCTGCGGAAACACCTGCCCGGTGTTTGCGGCGATTGACATACGCGGGTGCGACGGAGAGATTCCCGCAAGGCGTACCTGACAGTGTGCGGGCCAACATCGAAAAAGAACTCGCGCTGATCGAAGAACTTGAATACGACATGTTTTTCATCACGGTTCATGACATCGTCCGTTTTGCCCGTAGCAGAAATATCCTGTGCCAGGGGCGTGGCTCTGCCGCCAATTCCACGGTCTGCTTTTGCCTGGGCGTGACGGCTGTCAACCCGAATGAAATGAACACATTGTTCGAGCGTTTCATCAGTCGCGAACGACGTGAGCCGCCAGACATTGATGTTGATTTTGAACACCAGCGGCGCGAAGAAGTCATACAGCACATCTATGAAAAATATGGCCATGACCGGGCTGCCATTGCTGCCACAGTCATCAGCTACCGTACCCGCAGTGCGGTGCGTGATGTGGGCAAGGCGCTGGGCATAAGGCCAGAACTTATAGAGCGGCTGTCAGGCGAGCACTTCTGGTTTGATGGCAGTGTGGTCCTGAAAGAGCAACTCGCAGCCGCCGGTCTGCAGAAAGACACAGGTCAGCTCTTTGAATGGCTGGAGCTGGCGCTGTTGCTGATGGCCAGATACCCGAGCAAGGAAGACGAGCTGGCGGATGCTGATGAGAAAAGCCGCAAGCACGAAAAAACCCGGCCCGCCTTTCCACGCCATTTGAGTCAGCACGTGGGCGGATTTGTTCTGACCCAGGGAAAGCTGACACGGCTTGTGCCCATCCAGCCGGCCGCCATGGTCGACCGGCGCATCATCCAGTGGGACAAGGACGACCTGGACGACATCGGCCTGCTAAAGGTCGATGTACTGGCGCTGGGCATGTTGTCTGCCATACAGCGCTGTCTGGACATGGTGAACCAGACGCGCAGCGAAAACCCGAAGCTGGAAATGCACACTATTCCATGCGAGGACAAACAAACCTACGACATGATTTGCGAGGCCGACACAGTAGGCGTTTTTCAGATTGAAAGTCGCGCGCAAATGTCCATGCTGCCGCGCCTGCAACCGCGTGAGTATTACGACCTGGTGGTTGAGGTGGCCATCGTGCGGCCAGGGCCTATACAGGGAAAGATGGTTCACCCCTACCTGACCAACCGTGAAATTATTCGAAAGGGTGGCGAAATCGCCTGGCCTTATCCGGAACTCAAAGAGGCCCTCGGCCGAACTTTGGGGGTTCCCATCTTCCAGGAACAGGTGATGCAGATTGCCATGATTGCAGCAGAATTTTCAGCGGATGAAGCCGATAAATTGAGGCGTTCCATGGCAGCCTGGAAACGAAAGGGCGGCGTTGAACACTTTCATGACCGGCTAACAGATGCGATGGTGGCGCGCGGCTATGAACGAGATTACGCGGAACGAATTTTCAGCCAGATTCGCGGCTTTGGTGAGTATGGCTTCCCGGAAAGCCATGCCGCCAGTTTTGCCAAGCTGGTGTATGTGAGTTGCTGGCTCAAGTGCCACGAGCCGGCGTGTTTCCTGGCGGCCATGATCAACTCCTACCCGCTGGGTTTTTATTCACCGGGGCAACTGGTGCAGGACGCGCGAAACCATGGCGTCGAAGTGCGTGCTGTGGATGTAATGCACAGCGAATGGGATTGCACACTTGAGCCTGCCGCGCAAGATGTGCTTCGCAGCCGCTACCCAGCGATTCATGAAAACCAGCCCGCAGTGCGTCTTGGGCTGCGCTTGGTCAGTAGTCTGTCCAAAGCGACTGCCTTGCGCATCATGCAGGCGCGTGCAGAAGCGCCTTTTGCCTCCACCGAAGACCTGGTATCACGTGCCGGCCTCAACGCACCTGAAATCAATGCACTCGCCGCCGCCGATGCGCTGATGGCGCTGGCAGGCCACAGGCGCCAGCAGGTCTGGGAAGCTTCAGCGATCAAGCCTGCGCCACTGCTGCTGAAATCTGTACCTACCTACGAGACACCTCTGCAATTGCCTGAAACGCCAGAAGGCGAGAACATCCTGTTCGATTACAAATCCACGGGCCTGACCCTGCGTCGCCACCCGCTGGCGCTGCTGCGCGAGCGCCTGGCCAGACGCGGCCTGCTTAATGCGAGTGAACTCAATGCCTTGCCTGACGGTGTTGAGGTTTCAGGTTGCGGCATCGTCACTGTGCGCCAGCAGCCGCAAACGGCCAAGGGCACGATATTTGTGACGATTGAAGACGAGACCGGCCCGGTCAACGTCATTGTCTGGAAATCCCTGCGTGAAACCCAGCGCGCCGAGGTGCTGCATGCGCGCCTGCTGGCCGTGCACGGCACCTGGCAACGCAGCGAAGAGAACGGCGCCCCCAAGGGCTACGGCGCAGTGCGAAACCTGGTGGCCAGGCGGCTGGAAGACCTGACGCCGCTGCTGGGGCGGCTGGGCACCAGCAGCCGGGATTTTCATTGAAGCGTCCCGGTGGCGAACTTTTATAACGCGCCGGCATCAACCAGCTGTGGCCTTCCGCTATTCTTGGGGCATCAGACCCAATTTCGGCTCATTCCTCATCATTTCTTCACCCCGGAACAACATGAACTCCAGGATCTTTTCCGCTTTTTCCTTCGCGCTTGTGCTGGTTGCCAGCGCGTTTCTCGCCGGTTGCAACAACTCCTCAACCAATGAACCAGTCAAGACTACGTCTGCGCTGGTGTCCATAGAGGCGATCACCGCTGGCGCAAAGGGCTTCACTGTCGGTTCACCCATGAGCGCCCGCACGGTGTATGTGTTTTTTGATGCGCAGTGCCCGCACTGCAGCGCGCTCTGGTACGCCGCAAAACCGCTCAAGTCACAGGCCAAATTTGTCTGGATTCCGGTCGGCATCCTCAACGCCGCCAGCACCTCGCAAGGCGCGACCATTCTTGCAGCTTCGGACCCTGTCGCAGCCATGGAGACGCATGAGGCCTCCATGATGTCCAAGGGTGGTGGCATCAGCGCCACGGCCGATGCTGATGCACAAAAAGATGCCATCAAAAAGAACACGGAACTGATGACCAGCTTCGGGTTTGCGTCCATTCCCACCGTGGTGGCCAAACACGCCCAGACAGGTGAACTGGTCAAGCAGGAAGGCGCCATGCCCACTGCCGCGCTGGCCAGCTTCCTGGGCCTGCAGGTGCCTGCGCAGTAAGTCTTCCGCCCAGGTCTGCTCAGGTGTTCGTGCGGCGGTAAAACGCAAGCGAACCGGCCAGCGCCAGCAGCGCGCCGCCGCACATCCTGTCGATCCAGCGCGTGGCTGAAGCCTTGATCAGCCGCACTGCACGTTCACCGATAAAGGCGTAGGCCAGCATCACGCTGAAATCCATGCCCGCAAACACAATCGCCAGCGCCACATACTGCGGTGCCTGCGCTGCCGCAGGGTCTATGAACTGCGGCAGCAGTGCCGAGCAGAAGAGATAGCCTTTCGGATTCGTTACGGCCACCACGAAAGACTTCATGAAAATCGCTCGACTGCCTCGCACCGTGGTGCCTGCCTCTTCGGGAGCATCAAACCCGCCCTTTGAACGCAGCAGGCGAATGCCCAGCCAGGCTAGGGCCTGTCATCCAATAAATCACCTCCGCGCTGAGGCTGCAAGGGGTGCAGCGCTAGGCGCAGACCGCAGGCCGGGGTAATCCCCGGTCAAGGGTTGCAACGACGCGGGGTATCCCTTGCAGCCCCAGCCCTTCGGGTGGCCCCCGGAAAGACTGCACTCGTTGTTGCGAAGCCTCACCGGGGATTACCCCGGCTTCGTTTCGCGCCTAGATTGCAGCCCTTTCCGGGGGCCACGCGGAGGTGATTTATTGGATGACAGGCCCTAGGTAAACCGTACCCACCCACTTGAGCACCGAGAAGCAGAACTCGGACGCTGCCAGCAGCGCTCCCAGGCCCAGCGCGACTGCGCCGACCAGCACAAAGTCCGACAGCACTGCCCCTAGCATGCCGGGCAAGGAGCGCCGCACGCCATACCGGCTGCCATTGGCCAGCGCCAGCAGCACGGTGGGGCCGGGTGTGGCAATTGTGACCAGTGCAACGA
This sequence comes from Polaromonas sp., assembly GCA_965228025.1. Classification (GTDB taxonomy): domain Bacteria; phylum Pseudomonadota; class Gammaproteobacteria; order Burkholderiales; family Burkholderiaceae_C; genus Polaromonas. The sequence goes on from CBDDGX010000017.1 coordinate 27,638, forward strand.
TGGCGAAAAGCAGCAAGGTGGTAGCAGTCACAGACAACTCCGGGTGATTTGTTTGATCTTAATTGCCCGTCATGCGGCCCGTCGTCTCATCCGAATGCGATGGAGAAGAATGCTGTATGTGCGCTAGCGCACATATAAAGTGGCACGAACTCCCTATACTGGCGGGCTGATCAACCACCTTCTGACATAAGGCCCATGTTCCACAGCACAGCTGCCTAGAGCTTCATCATGGCCAGTCCCCCCAAAGAGAAAACCGACCCGCTGCAAAACCAATTGCTCGCAGCGCTTCCCGACAGTGCACTTCGACGCTGGCAGCCACAGCTTGAGTGGGTGGACATGCCTCTTGGCCATGTTCTTTATGAGTCAGGCAAAACCCTGGGGCATGTGTACTTTCCCACGACATCCATTGTCTCTCTGCTCTATGTAATGGAAAACGGTGCATCGGCTGAAATCGCCGTGGTGGGTAACGAGGGACTTGTCGGCGTCTCACTTTTCATGGGCGGTGGCTCCACACCCAGCCGGGCGGTCGTACAAAGCGCCGGTCAGGGTTATCGCCTCCGAGCTGAGGCCATGAAGGAGGAGTTTGACCGGGCCGGACCCGTGTTGCACCTCCTGTTGCGCTACACCCAGGCCCTCATCACGCAGATGGCGCAAACTGCAGTGTGCAACCGACACCACTCACTGGACCAGCAATTGTGCCGCTGGCTGCTTCTCAGCCTGGACCGGTTGCCAGGCAACGAACTGGCGATGACGCAGGAGTTGATTGCCAATATGCTGGGTGTACGCCGTGAGGGTGTGACCGAAGCCGCGCTCAAGCTGCAGGATGCGCGTCTGATCAGCTATTCCCGTGGACGTATCACGGTGCTCAATCGCCCCGGGCTGGAGAAGCGCACCTGCGAATGCTATGCCGTGGTCAAGAAAGAGTATGACAGGCTGCTGCCATCAACACCGGCAATCTGACAGCCGTGTTGCCCGCGCCAGGCACCTCATTTGGGACATGCGCGCATGCAAACGGTAATGCGGCCGGGTTTCCTATAGACTGGGACATCGATCAAGACTGCCCTCGCTGCAGCAGGGCCGTGGCTCATCCTCTCATCCCGAGGGACAGCAGCACACCAGAGAGCATCCATGACTTCCCCCGAAAACCAGCTGATTGCGCTGCTTCCGCGCAAAGACCGGCTTCGCCTGCTTGCAGCCTGCAAGCATATAGAACTGCCGCTGGCCGAAGTGCTCTGCGACCCTGGCAAGCCCGCGAAGCATGTGTATTTTCCGACCGACGGTTTCATATCGCTGATTGCTGTGATCGACGGCAGCCCCGGCGTTGAAGTGGGCATGGTCGGGCGTGAAGGCATGCTGGGTGCGCAACTTGCATTGGGTATCGTCACGGCGCCGCTGCATGCGCTGGTACAGGGTGCGGGGACTGCCTGGCGCATAGGTACACGCGCCTTTCGTTCAGAGCTTGCTGCCAGCCCTGCGCTGCAAGGCGGCCTCAACCGCTACCTGTATGTGCTGATGGCGCAATTGGCCGAGTCCACAGCCTGCGTGCGGTTTCACCAGATTGGCCCGCGCCTGGCGCGCTGGCTGCTGATGAGCCAGGACCGTTCACAGGCCAGCAGCTTTCACGTCACGCAGGAATTCCTGGCCTACATGCTGGGTGTACGGCGGGTGGGCATTACTGCAGCAGCAGGTGGATTCCAGAAAGAAGGCCTGATTGAATACAGTCGCGGTGAGATGACCGTGCTGGACCGCAAGGGCCTGGAAGCCGCCGCCTGCGGCTGTTATGCGGCGGACCGCAAGGCCTACACACAACTGCTGGGCTGACTCTTCCCTATATGGTCGTTCCAAACATCGCACCAACCCCGGCTGTAATGAGCATGGCCAATGCACCCCAAAAGGTGACGCGCCATGCCCCGATCAACGGACTTGCTCCGCCCGCACGCGCAGCAACGGCACCGAGCAGGGCCAGGAACACCAGCGAAGTTCCAGAAATCCAGTAAGGTAGGCCTGTGCCCGGCACAAGAATGGCAACCAGCAGAGGCAGTGCCGCGCCCACGGCAAAACTCGCTGCTGATGCCAGTGCGGCCTGAATGGGGCGCGCGCTCAGGGTATCCGAAATGCCCAGTTCGTCCCGCGCGTGCGCGCCCAGGGCGTCATGCGCCATCAGTTGTACAGCTACCTGACGCGCAAGGTCCTGATCAAGGCCACGCCCGACATAGATGGCTGTCAGTTCGCGTTTTTCAGCCTCAATGTCAGCCACAAGCTCGGCCTTTTCACGGGCAAGGTCTGCATTTTCTGTATCTGCCTGCGAATGAACCGACACATATTCGCCGGCTGCCATGGACATCGCACCCGCAACCAGCCCGGCGATGCCGGTGACGAGAATGCTGTTCTGACTGGCATGCGCGGCCGCCACGCCCAGCATCAGGCTGGCCGTCGAGACAATGCCGTCGTTGGCGCCCAGCACCGCGGCACGCAGCCAGCCGATGCGGGAAGTTCTGTGGCGCTCGATATGTCTCATCGCGAAAATCCTTTTGGTGGTCGATCCGAATTCATTGATTCTGGCCAGGAAGCATAAGACGCAAAGCGTTATCGCGCAGAAAGTAATGGTGATACAGCGCCCCCGCTGCATGTATGCCCAGCAAAAAATAGCCCGCTGTCGCTCCGATTTCATGGACCTCCTTGATCCAGCCTGCCGCATTTTTGCTTTCCGCCAAAAGGCCTGGCAATTGCAGGCCGAAGAAGGGGATGACCTGGCCTTTCGCGCTGAGCAGAAACCAGCCCACCAGCGGCAGGCCGATCATGAGCGCATACAGCGCAAATTGCACCAGCTTTGCGAGGTGTTCTTGCCAGCTGGGTGGCGGCGGCTCGATCACCGGCGTCTTTCCCATCAGTTTGACAGCCAGGCGGACCCAGACCAGTACAAAAACGCTTAAACCCAGCATGTAGTGCCAGGTTTTAAGCGATGCCCGCATATCGCTTCCTTTGGGAAAATTGCCACTCAACTCCATGCACGCATAAACCGCCACCAGCAACAGCAGCATCAACCAGTGCAGACCGACGGCCGCCATGCCATAGCGACGGGGTGTATTGTGCAGATTCATGGTTTTCCCTTTATGAAGACTGGCGTTGCTGTTTGTTTCAGCCATCAATTGACGGCTGTCTCTCTTGTTTCTTCCTGAACCGTGCGCGATGCCATCCACGTTCGCACAAGCAGCTTGCGCAGTTCGCTGTACACCAGCACAGTGCTGGCCATACCGGCGCAGACCAGCCACTGCTCGAAGTCCAGAGGGGCAGTGCCAAAAGCCACATTCAGTACGGGAACATGAACAACAGCCACTTGCAGCAGCCCGGACAGCGCAACAGCACCCAGTAGCCATGGGTTCACAAAGAGTTGTTTGAAGGCGCTTGCTGTCTCCGAGCGTGCGTTAAAACAGTTGAACAGGTGTGCCATGACCAGTACGGTGAACCCGGCGGTGCGTGCAGTGGCCAGATCACCTTCGCCCTCGATAAGGCCACCCGGAAGGTAGACATCCATGGTCAGGAGCGTTGCGACAGAAATGATGACGCCTATTTCGAACACTCCCGCCCACATCCGGGCATCCATCACCCTGTCATTGATGCGCCTGGGTTTGCGTTGCATGACATCGTCCGTTGGCGGGTCAATGCCCATTGCAAGCGCGGGCCATGAATCGGTGATCAGGTTGAGCCACAGGATCTGCGTGGCCAGCAGCGGCAGCACCACGGCCGTCCCAGGTTCGGTCAAACCAATCACGCCCGCACCCACCACGCCAAGGAAAACCGTCAGCACCTCGCCCATGTTGGACGACAGGAGGTAACGCAGGAACTTGCGGATGTTGTCCAGGATGCCGCGGCCCTCGCGCACTGCCTCAACGATGGTGGCGAAGTTGTCGTCGGCAAGAATGACCTTTGCGGAATCTTTGGCAACCTCAGTGCCCGTCACACCCATGGCGATGCCGATATCGGCAGATTTCAGGGCCGGGGCGTCATTCACGCCATCGCCCGTCATGGCCACGATGTTGCCGTCAGCCTGCAAGGCGTCAACAATCCGCAGTTTGTGGGCTGGCGATACCCGTGCGTAGACCGAGGTGGTGCGGACGGCTGATGCAAATGCGGCTTTGTCCAGTGCATCGATCTCCATGCCTGTGAGTGCTGTGGCTCCCGGCTGTACAAGGCCCAGGTCTGCCGCGATACGGGCAGCCGTGCGCGGGTGGTCGCCGGTGATCATGATGACCCGTATACCGGCCTGTTGCGCCTGGCGGATGGCTATGGCCGCTTCCTCGCGCGGCGGGTCCATCATGCCGACAGTACCGACGAACACCAGGTCGTGCTCAAGTGCCTCTGCGCCCTGGGTGTCTTCTGATGCAAGCAACGGCCGGTATGCCACTGCAAGTGTGCGTAGCGCGTCATCTGACAACGCATCAACCTCAGAGAGAATTCGTGCGCGCTGAGTGTCGTCCAGCGGCACGATGTCCGGCCCCACCTGCAGGCGGGTGCAATGCTGAAGCAGCACGTCTGGCGCCCCTTTGGCGATGAGGATGACCTGATCGGCATGATGATGGTCAATCTCCAGCGTTGACATCATCTTGCGTGTCGATGTAAACGGGATTTGACCGACACGTTCAAACCGCTGTTTACGTTGTGCAGTCGTTCCAAGCTTGCGCTCGGCCACCAGAAAAGCCGCCTCGGTCGGGTCGCCCTGAATCGCCCAGGCGCCATCCGCACTCTGCTGCAGGCTGGCATTGCCTGCGAGGCAACCGCCTGTGAGCACCATGCTCTGTTCGTCGAACAGGGCACCTGCCACCAGTTGAACGCCATTGCTCTGGACCTGGCCGTCCGGTGCATAGCCCACGCCTGTTACGCGTGCGCTGCCCGAAGCCGTCACCATGCGCTCAATGGTCATTTCAGAGCGGGTGAGGGTACCAGTCTTGTCCGTGCAGATGACGTTGGCCGACCCCAGCGTCTCGACAGACGACAGCTTTTTGACGATGGCCTGGCGCTTTGCCATGCGCCTGACACCCAGCGCCAGCACGACAGACAAAATCGCGGGCAGACCTTCAGGTACAGCGGCCACAGCCAGCGCCACGCCCAGCAGCAGCACCTTGACCACATCGCTCGCCGAACGTATGTCGGAAAGCAGCAAAATCGTTGTCACCACGATGGCCGCAATCACAAGCACTGCGATGCCCAGCATGCGCCCGATGCGCGAGACCTCTTTTTCAAGGGGCGTCGGTGCCTCGGCAGTGGCTTCCAGCATGCCGGCAACGGCGCCCATTTCGGTCTGCCTGCCTGTGGCCGTGACAACCGCATGTGCGTGGCCCTGGACGACCATGGTCCCCTTGAAGACCATGTTGATGCGGTCGCCGATGGCGACCGGTGAGGGGAGGGTGGCGACGTCTTTCACGATGGCCTGGCTTTCGCCGGTCAGCGAGGCCTCCTGTACGTGCAGCGACGTGGCCTCAACAAGGCGCGCATCTGCACCCACCGCGTCGCCTTCACCAAGCACCAGCAGGTCGCCAGACACAAGCCCGGAACCTGGAACGCGCATGATTTGTCCGTCCCGGATGACGCCTGAAGTGACCTGGGTCATTTTCGACAGGGCTGCCACCGCATCACGTGCCCTGGATTCTTCCAGATACCCGAGTGCGCCATTGAGCAAGACCACCATGGAGATCACCACGGCATCGATGGGCCAGCCGTGCATGCCCTCAACACCCCAGGCCACCAGCGCAATCGCAATGGCGGCCAGCAGCAGATAAATCAGCGGGTCCTGGAATTGCGCCAGCGCGCGCCGCCATGCCGGAGCTGGCGGGGTCGCGCAGAGTTTGTTCGGGCCATCTCTGGCCAGCCTGATTGCTGCTTCGTTCGCGCCCAACCCGGTTTCAAGGTCTGTACCCGCCGACTCTGCGACTTCGTCAATGGTATGGACAGAAGGGTCGTCAAGCCTGCCTTGCTGCGTCATGACCTCACATCGCTTTGGTCATGTAGCCCATCCATGGCCAATAGGTCAGTGCAAACACCACCAGCAACACGGCAGCCGCCAGGGTGATGACAAGGCCGGTGCGCACGAAGTCCTTCGCATCAAAGGTATCGGTGCCATAGGCAATCATGTTTTGCGGCGCGTTCACAGGCAGGATGAAACCAAAGCTCACTACAAACTGCAGCAGCATGGTCATGCCAATCACATTGATACCCGGGGTCTGTACTGCCAGCATCACGCTGATGATGATGGGAATCATGGTCGATGCCAGTGCCGTGGCACTTGCAAACCCGAGGTGGATCACGATCAGAAACAGCGACAGCAACATGAGGATGACAAACGCACTGGCGTTTTGCAGGCCGAGGTTCTGCACAATCACGTTCGCAAGCCAGCCAGCTGCCTGGGTGCGGAGCAGCGCGGTGCCTATGCTGATACCCACCGCAAACAGGATGACGGTTCCCCAGGGGAAGCCGCGCTGTGATGCCTTCCAGTCCATGACGCCAATGCGCGGCAGAAGCATCAGCGCAATGGCGGCGATGGTGGTCGATGAGGTGTCAAAGTCATGCAGGACTTTCTCGGTCGCCCAGAAGCCCAGCAGGGTCAGCACGATGGCGAGCAGCTTCCACTCATTGATGGTCATGGGGCCTATGCCCTGAAGCTGCTGGCGTACGGTGGCCTGCCCGCCTGCGATCTCTGCCATCTCGGGTTTCATCATGCGGGTCATGATGAAGTAGACCGCGACGCTGAGCAGTGCTGAAAAAGGTGCGCCGGCAATAAACCATTCGGTCCAGCTGATGCTGGTGCCAAACTGCTTTTCAATAAACCCGATGGCGACCATGTTCTGCGCGGCCGCCGTTTTGATGCCGACGTTCCAGACGCTGGCGGTCTGCGCCGCCGTGATGACCAGCAGCCCCGCAAACCGGCTGCGTTTTTCAACCTTGAAGGCCATGATGAAACCCATCATGATGGGTACCAGGCAGGCGACACGTGCGGTGGTGCTGGGGACGATGAACGACAGCAGAAAGCCCACTGCCATGGCACCCATCACGATGTGGCGGGTGGAGGCATCGACCTTTGACAGCACGACCAGCGCAATGCGCCTGTCCAGCCCGGTGGCGGTCATGGCCGCAGCAATAAAGCAGGCGGCTGCAACCAGTGCAACGGCGCTGTTTGAAAACCCGGACAGCGCAAGCCCAAGCGCCGCCGTAGTGCCCATGCCGGCACCTGCAGGTTTGGCCGCGTCGGGCACCCAGGCCAGCAAAAAGATCATCAGCGCGCCTATGACCACTGCACTGACGGCGTAGTCAAGCGCCTCTGTCATCCAGACGATCACGGCAAAAGCGAGAATGGCCAGCATCACCTGGCCTGCAGGGGGCAGTCCCTGCGGTGTTGGCATGAACAATACCGCCAGCAGCGCGGCCATGGCCGCCCCGAGTGCGATGCGTTTTCCGGGCGAGGTACCTGCAGGCACTCCCGTGGTGGTGGGGACTGCATTCATGTGGCGGCCTGGGCTGTACTTACTTGACCAGCAGTACGGGAATCTCGCTGTCAGCCACCACGCGCTGGGCAACACTGCCCATGATGGCACGGCCTATCCAGCCATGGCCGTGTGTGCCCATCACGATCATTTGCGAAGACTCCTTCTTTGCTGCAAACAGGATTTCTTCGACCGTCGCACCTACGACGGCGTGGGAGCGGTAACGCACACCCTGCTTTTCAAGAAAGTCCCTGATGGGCTCGAGCACCTTGTTCGCTTCTTCTGCGTGATAGGCAGCCACCTCGGCAGAACCCAGCATGGTGGTGACCCGGCCTGGTACGGGCGTCTGTACATTCACCACCATAAGTTCGTCGGTGTCGCCCAGCAGGGCCTTGTTGGCCACCACAAAGTCGAGCGCCTTTTGCGTGAACGGGCTGCCGTCTGCTGCGAGGAGAATTTTCATGATGTTTCCTTTGTGATGTTTGGGAGGTGTCTGCAGTTGCCGCCGACTGTGCCCATATTGGCACCGATGGCGGATGCCCGGCTTGATATGGATCAATCCATCACCGGAAAGCGGTTGCAGGTGTGTGGGATATACCAGTGTCTTGCCGGTCCGCCGGTCCGCCGCTTGTGCTTAAACGCCTTTAGCCTGCAAGGCGGCTTCCAGCCTGACGCCTGTCGCGCACGCCGCATCTGCCGCATCCTGCTGCATGGCCATCTCCAGCAGCTTGCTGTAGTTGTCCACCTTTTTGTACAGCAAACGTACCTCAAGCATGTTGTAGATGCGCGTTTTGACTTCCAGCAGGTCAAACGGCTTGCTGATGAAGTCCTTGGCACCGGCCTGCAGGGCCTGCAGTTTGTGCCTGGGCTCTGCCGTCAGCACAATGACCGGCAAATAGGGGTCTGTACCTGCAGTTTTGAGTTGTGTCATCACCTCAAACCCGTCCATGACGGGCATGTTCAGGTCCAGCAGTATCAGGTCGTAGGCGTTGGCTGTGTGCAGGGCGCAGACCGCGGTCGGGTTCATCGTGACGGTGATGTTGGTGTAGCCGGTGTCACGCAGCAGCTGTTCCAGCAACTGGACGTTGGCAGCCCTGTCATCGACGATTAGGACGCTTGCATTCAGGATGGCAAATTCGGCAATCAAGGGGCGTTTCCTTCCGCGGGTGTCAGATCTGCTTTGGCCTTGGCGAACTTCAGTGTCATGTCCAGTGTTTCCATGAATTCATTGATCTTGATGGGTTTGGTCAGGTAGCGGAAAAAGCCGGCCTCCAGGCCTTTTTCGATGTCGCGCGGCATGGCGTTTGCGCTGAGTGCGACCACGGGTATATGGGCTGTCAGCGGGTCTTCCCGCAGAATTCTGAGCGCGGTGATACCGCTGATTCCAGGCAGATTGATGTCCATGAGGATGAAATCCGGCAGCGAGGCTTTGGCAATCGTTATGCCGCTGATGCCGTCACGTGCTGACAGCAATCGCAGGTCGGGCCGCCTTGCGATCAGGTCTTCGACGAGCATCAGGTTGGCCGGGTTGTCCTCGACGTAAAGCACGGTGCGTGCCTGTGCCATCACTGCGGGCAGGGGCCTTGAGGCCAGTGCCAGGTCAATCAACTCCGCAGACGGCTGCAGGTTGGCGGTGACGTTCATTTCAATCCAGAACATGCTGCCTTTGCCGGGCACACTTTCGACGCCGATGGCGCCACCCATCAGCTCGACCAGGCGCTTGGTCATGACCAGGCCTATGCCGGTGCCCTGTTCTGCGTTGGCCTGTTGCCCCAGCCGGTTAAAGGGCTGAAAGAGCTGGTCAATCTGTTGCGGCTCCAGGCCTGCGCCGGTGTCTTCGACGCTGATGCGGACATGGGCGGCGTCTGACTCGACGCATTTGAGAACCACCGAGCCGCGCTCGGTGTTGTACTTGATGGCGTTGGACAGCAGGTTGATCAGCACCTGCTTGAGCCGGGTGCGGTCGGCCTTCACAAAGCAGGGCTGGCTGAACTTCGGAAAGCTCACGCTGATGCCACGCTTGTCGGCCTGCGACTCGATCATGGTTTCGCACTCGTGCATCACTTCGGCGAGTGACACGGGTTCAAGTGAAAGCGACAGTTTGCCCGACTCGATCAGCGCCAGGTCCAGGATTTCATTGATCAGGTCCAGCAAATACCAGCCGGCCTGCAATATCTGGTCAACGCTGCGTTTTTGCGAGGGCGTGGGCTGCGGCGTGCCGGATTCGATCAGCTGCGCAAAACCGAGAATCGCGCTCAGCGGGGTGCGCAGCTCATGGCTCATGCTCGACAGAAAGTCTGACTTGGCGAGGTTGGCTTTTTCGGCCACCGCGATGGCGTCTTTCAGTGCGAACTCCACCTGCTTGCGCACCGAGTTGTCGCTGCCTATAAGCAGGTAGCCGATGATGGTGCCAAAGTCGTCGCGCAGGGCGGTGATGGAGATGATGCAGGGAAAGCGGCTGCCGTCCTTGCGGATGTAGGTCAGCTCGTAAATGTCTTCAATGCCGCGTGAGGCCTTGAAGGCCAGTGCCTCAAAACCGGGGCTGATGGTGGTGCCCAGCTCCAGGCTGAGGGCCTGGGCACGCGCCATCACTTCTTCGGGGTCGTGGATGTCGCTGGGGTTGATGCGATTGACGACCTCGGCTGCTGCATAACCCAGCATGCGCTCGGCCCCGACGTTGAAGAGCTGGATGATGCCCTTTTCGTCGGTGGCGATGATGGAGAAGTTTTCGCTGGTGAGAATCGCCGTCTGAAGCGCGCCGGTCTTGAGCAGGGCTTCCTGGCGCCTGAATTCAATGCCGTCGGCTCTGGCTGCATCGTCCGGTGCGCCTGGCTTGGTCTCTGGTAGGGGCATTGAGCATTTCTGTGAAAGAGGCAATCATGCAAAGACTGCCTCCCATGCTCGCCTGTACGGCGTTTTTGGTCTGTGCGCCAACGTACATAGTGTTAACGGGGCAAGACTCTAGAACAGCACCCGGCTGCGAATCGTGCCCGGCACATCGTGCAGCCTGGCCAGGGCCACATCCGAGTGTGTGGCGTCAATGTCGATCACCACATAACCGACCGCCTCGTTGGTCTGCAGGTACTGGGATGCAATGTTGATGTTGTTGGCTGCAAAAACCTTGTTGATCTCCGACATCACGCCTGGCACGTTTTTGTGGATGTGCAGCAGGCGGTGCTTGCCGGGATGGGCGGGCAGGGCGACTTCGGGGAAGTTGACCGACGAGGTCGAGGTGCCGTTGTCGCTGTACTTGACCAGCTTCTCGGCAACCTCTATGCCTATGTTCTCCTGCGCTTCCATCGTGGAGCCGCCGACGTGCGGTGTGAGGATGACGTTGTCCAGCCCGCGCAGCGGCGATTCGAAGGTGTCCTTGTTGCTTTTGGGCTCGACCGGGAAGACGTCAATCGCCGCACCCAGCAGCTTTTTGGCGCGCAGGGCCTCGGCCAGCGGTTCGATCTCGACCACAGTGCCGCGCGAGGCGTTGATGAAGACCGCGCCGGGCTTCATGGCGTCTATCTGCTCTTTGGCGATCATCCACTGCGTGGCCTGGGTTTCAGGCACATGCAGGCTGACGATGTCTGCCTGGGCCAGCAGGTCATTGAGCACCGGGATCTGCCGTGCATTGCCCAGCGCCAGCTTGGTCACCACGTCGAAAAACACCACATGCATGCCGAGTGCCTCTGCCAGTACCGACAGCTGCGTGCCGATGGAGCCATAGCCGACGATGCCCAGCGTCTTGCCGCGGATCTCGAAGGCGTTGTCGGCCGTCTTGAGCCAGCCGCCGCGATGGGCGACGGCGCTTTTCTCGGGCACACCTCGCAGCAGCAGAATCGCTTCGGCCAGTACCAGTTCGGCGACTGAGCGTGTGTTGGAGAACGGCGCGTTGAAGACGGCGATGCCGCGCTCGCGGGCAGCGTTCAGGTCGACCTGGTTGGTGCCTATGCAAAAGCAGCCCACGGCGACCAGCTTTGAGGCATGGGCAAACACATCAGCCGTCAGCTGGGTGCGTGAGCGTATGCCGACAAAATGCGCATCAGCGATCTTCGCCTTGAGCTCGTCACCCTCCAGTGCGCCGGTCAGCGCTTCAATCTGTGTGTAGCCGGCGGCCCTGAGCACCTTGACGGCGGAGGGGTGAATGCCTTCGAGCAGCAAAAATTTGATCTGGGCTTTGTCGAGCGAGGTTTTTGGCATGAAGCGGTGATGTTGTGTTTGGGTTGTTGGCAGCCTGCGGGCAGCTGGGGTGCAGGCTTGCAAGCCCGCGAGAGGGCAAGTATGAATCAAAGCTTTCATCAACCGGGTGCCGGATGTTTTTGCCCGGGGTACGGTGGGTGTAATCACTTTTTAATTTATACGGCAAAATATTGACGTAAATATTAAAAAATTAACGTGTACGTCAAAATATTCTGACGGGCATCCTGAGTGCGACCTGAAACACAGCGTAAAGCCCGGAAAAAAGCCGAAAAAGTGCCATTTTTAGGCATTAAACCGGCTGCAGGCCAATAAACACGTGCATGAGCAGCTACATATTTAGTAGCATTTGCTGGTCGCCGGATGGCTGCTGTTCACAACTCACCGCCATGCCGGTAGCAAGTTGCCCGCCCGACAGCACGCGCGCCGTCAGCCCGCCGTGCCCGCGCATGGCGTTGTAACCGCCGGGGCCCAGAAGCTCCTCCATGCGTGAGCAGGGCTCGCACGGGCCGGTGATCTCGAGCACCACTTCGCCGATGCGCAGCACCATGGGTTGGTCACGAAACAGGTTTTTGGCCGCCAGCAGGTTGATGCCTGACACCAGCAGATTGCGGCGCAGGCTGGCCGCCTCGATGTGCCCCAGGCCGGCCAGGGCAGCGATGACGGGCAGGTGCTCTGCCTGCATCAGCGTGACCTGCCGTTTGCCGCCGCCCCGGTTTGCCGCGCCAGCTGCGCTGCGGTCGCCTTGCAAGCCGAGATCGGCCATCGCCATCGCGCTGGCAGCTGTGACGACAGGAAGGCGCCGGGCAGGGCGAAGGTAAATCGCTTCCAGCCGGCCCGGGCGAGGGAACTGCCGTGTCAGTGAGCGCAGGTCACCAAAGCCCTTTGCTGAGGCCATCATTCAAGCAGTTGCCCGGTCGTGGGGTAGCGGCGGGTCAGGATTTGCTCATTGGTGAGTTCCGGCCCTTGCCAGACCACCACGCTGGAGGCGCCTATGCCGCGCGCCATATCATGCAGGGCGCGAATCTCGACCTGGGTGTAGCCACCGGCTGGCTCGCCCTGGGGGTGCAAAACGATGCGGTGCGCCAGCCTGAAACGGCTGCGCTTGCCGAGCTGGCGCACAAAGGCCTTCAGTACCCGTTTGCCCGTGCTGAAGTCAGATACCAGCGAACGTGGGTGCGCAAAGGGGTTGATGACGATGGCTGTTTTGGATGACTTGTGCAGTGCCGCCTTGTCGCCGATGTCGAGTATTCGGGAATTCAGGCCCCGGCTGATCGCGATTTCAGGTACCTCGTTGATGGACAAACCCGTTTTGACATTACGAACGGATAGTTTGTACGGTGACAGACGGATGTAAAGCGGTGCGGCGAGAAAATCAAACATGACTGGGTGCCTGTTAGGGCCGTGGTAGCTGGACTAGCGGGGTTTGCAGCGCGTCTTCAGACGCGCCATAACTACAGCTTTACACGGTTCCCGCACTGTTGCAACCGTTGACCCCAACAGATGGCTTGACGGCATCCTCCGGCCGCCCGGCGGCGCTGTGTCAGGCAGCTGACAGTGTCCAGATTCATGTGTCTTCATGTGGAGCATTGCAGGCTGACGGCCTGCAGCGTTTTGCCGGTTTTGGTGTCAAACACCACCAGATTCACCTGGCGCTGGTGGCCTGGCGTGGCTGCAATGCTTCGAAAAGACAGCTTTTGCGGCGTTGCATCGCTGGTTTTGTATTCACCGGCCTGGGTGTACTGGCGCACGACAAAGTCATGCTTGAGGAACTCGCCCCTGTTTTCGCCGGCCTGCACTTTGGAGTTGTGGCCGTGTTCGGTAATGGTCCAGTAGGCTGACCATGAGGGTGAGAGCGCCAGCGAACTCACGGGAGTGACACTGGCTTCAAACTGGTCGGCGCCCAGCTGTTTCAGTGCAATGCTGGCGCGTGCCTGTTCGCGGGCTGTACTGGCACCAAAGGGCTGACCGCCCCAGCTGGGCCAGTCCTTGCCGTTGAGTACCGCTTGCGGGGTGTAGATGTTGCGCAGGTTGTTTTTCATGGCCACCTCACGCTGGCGGTTGGTGTAGGCGGGCGCGGCAAAGCGGTCTACCCAGCCGATGTAATCCCAGTACCCAACGTGAAAAGCCTGCACGACCACGCCCTTGTCCTTGAGCGTTGAAGCCCATTTGTCAGCCGGCGGGCAGGAGCTGCAACCTTCAGAGGTGTAGAGCTCGACGACGGGTGTGGTGGTCGGGCCGGAGGTGACGCTGCACTGGTTGCCCTGCGCCATGGCATGGGTAGCCATAACAACGGTGGCGGCTGCGGCAAGGCAGGAAAGGGTCGAACGGGCTGGTGTCATGACAAATCTCCTGTAGGCGGTTTTGTCGCGTACAGGAGCGATTTCTTACATCCCGCCTAGTTCACGGGCTCGTGCAATCAGCGGGAGAGCAGCGCGCCATTGGCATTGACGTTTGCGCGCTGCAGCCGGTCTTCAAGCTGCCCCATGTAGGCGGCGGTGGCATTGTCCGACTGTTCGAGGCGGTTGAGCAGTGCGGTCTGGGTTTGTGCAAGGCGTTCTGCCAGGACGGTATTGTTGGCTGCCTCCCTGTGCAATGTGGCCGCAGACTGGGCTTCGATGAAGGCGCGCAGTTCGGTGAAGCGTGAGGCCTCGGCCTTGTCGGCCAGTTCGCGCTGCACGGCCAGTTCACGTGCGTACTTGCGCGTCTCCAGGAGGTTGGCGCTTTGCATGTAAACGGTGCTGGCCAGGAAGGCGACGGTGGCGATGACCAGAAGCAGAAGCATCACAAGGCCCAGCGGCACCTGGATGGTCGTAAAACCAAGGCTGAGTACGCTGGCGCGGGTAAATTCATCGATGTTGAGGGCGGCGAAGCCGGCGACCAGAATAATGGCGATGATCAGGATGATGGTTTTTGCGCGCATGTATGCACTCCTTGAAAAGAGGTTTTTGTACAGCCACAAGTGTCGTTCCCGGGGGTAATTTTGGCTGTGGGACAATGCCCCCGCGCCACGTCAGGTGGCATCAGACATACCCCAATTTCAGAAGAGAGCATGCAAAAAATCATTCGCCAGATCGCGGCAGAAATCAAGGTCAGGGAAGACCAGGTCCGGACAGCCGTGGAGCTTCTGGACGGCGGCGCCACGGTGCCGTTTATCGCCCGTTACCGCAAGGAGGCCACGGGCGGGCTCGACGACATCCAGTTGCGTGAGCTTGAATACCGCCTCGGGTACCTGCGCGAGCTTGAAGAGCGCCGTGACGCGGTGCTCAAAAGCATTGAAGAGCAGGGCAAGCTGACCCCGGAGTTGCGCGCTGCAGTTGAGCTGGCCGCCACCAAGCAGGACCTCGAAGACCTGTACCTGCCCTACAAACCCAAACGCCGTACCAAGGGCCAGATTGCCCGTGAGGCGGGCATTGAGCCGCTGGCTGACAAACTGTTTGCCGACCCGTCGCTGGTGCCTGCCGACGAAGCAGCCGCCTTTGTCAAGCCCGGGAAAAATGAGGCCGGGGACGACTTCACCACCGTGCAGGCCGTACTCGATGGCGTGCGGGACATCCTGAGCGAGCGATGGGCGGAAGACGCGCCGCTGGTGCAGTCGCTGCGCAACTGGCTCTGGAGCGACGGCCTGCTGTCGTCCAAGCTGGTGGCCGGCAAGGATGAAAACAACGTCGACAACGCCAAGTTTCGTGACTACTTTGATTACGACGAGCCAATAGGCCGCGTGCCTTCGCACCGCGCGCTGGCTGTTTTCCGTGGCCGCACGCTTGAAATCCTCGACGCCAAGCTGATCCTGCCCGAGCAGCCGGAACCCGGCCAGCCCAGCATTGCTGAAGGCAAGATTGCCTTGCACCTGGGCTGGAGCCACAAGGCGCGGCCGTCAGACGATTTGATACGCAAGGCCGTGGCCTGGACCTGGCGCGTCAAGCTCAGCCTGTCGCTGGAGCGTGACCTGTTTACCCGCCTGCGCGAAGAGGCCGAGAAAGTCGCCATCAAGGTCTTTGCCGACAACCTGCGCGATCTGCTGCTGGCCGCACCCGCCGGCCCTCGTGTGGTGATGGGCCTCGACCCCGGCATACGCACCGGCGTCAAGGTGGCTGTGGTCGACAGCACCGGCAAGCTCGTAGAGACCGCTACGGTGTTCCCCCATGAGCCGCGCCGCGACTGGGACGGTTCGCTGCACACCCTGGGCAAGCTGTGCGAAAAGCACGGCGTCAACCTGATCGCCATCGGCAACGGCACGGCCAGCCGCGAGACCGACAAATTGGCGGCAGACCTGATGAAAAAAATTGACGGTATGCAAAGGGTAGTGGTGAGTGAAGCCGGCGCATCTGTGTATTCAGCCAGTGAGTTCGCCTCGCAGGAAATGCCCGATGTCGATGTCAGCCTGCGCGGCGCAGCCAGTATTGCCCGCCGACTGCAGGATCCACTGGCCGAACTGGTCAAGATCGACCCGAAATCGATAGGCGTGGGCCAGTACCAGCACGATGTGAACCAGAGCGACCTGGCGCGCAGCCTGGACACGGTGGTGGAAGACTGTGTGAACAGTGTGGGCGTGGACCTGAACACAGCCAGCGTACCGCTGCTGGCGCGCGTGTCGGGTCTTAGCCAGACCGTGGCGAAGTCGGTGGTGCGCTGGCGCGATGCCAACGGTGCGTTTGCTTCGCGTGCCGATTTGCTCAAGGTCACCGGCCTGGGCGCCAAGACCTTCGAGCAGAGCGCAGGCTTTTTGCGGCTGCGCGGCGGCAGCAACCCGCTTGACATGACGGGCGTGCACCCTGAAACCTATCCCGTGGTCGAGCAGATCATGGCCACCACCGGCAAGCCTGTGGCCGAGCTGATGGGCCGAGCCGATATGCTGAAGACCCTGAAGCCCGAGCTTTTTGCCAACGAAAAGTTCGGCGTCATCACGGTGAAGGACATCCTGGCCGAACTGGAGAAACCGGGCCGTGACCCGCGCCCAGACTTCAAGGTAGCGCGCTTTAACGACGGCGTTGAGGACATCAAGGACCTGAAGGAAGGCATGGAGCTGGAAGGTACCGTCAGCAACGTGGCGGCCTTTGGCGCCTTCATTGACATCGGTGTTCACCAGGACGGCCTGGTCCATGTGAGCCAGCTCAGCCACAAATTCACCACCGATGCCCGCGAGGTCGTGAAGACCGGCGATATCGTCAAGGTGCGCGTGACCGAGGTGGACGTGGCCCGCAAGCGTATCGGCCTGACCATGAAACTCGGCGAAGTACCAGCGCGCCGGGATGCGCCGCGTGACAACCGTTTTGAAGGCGCACGCCAGGGCCACAACAACCGCAGCCATTCGGCGCAGCCTGCAGCTGACAGCGCCATGGCATCGGCTTTCGCCAAACTGCAAAACCTGCGCAAATGACGGAGCAGGGCGCTCGCAGCGTTTTTGCGGGTGCCCATTCGGCACAGGAGAGGGTTTTCGGCTGGGATTTGCTGCGCGGGCTGTGTGCCCTGCTGGTGGCGGGCTACCACCTGCTGTACTGGACTGAGCTCGCGCAACTGCATGTGTTTGGCAGCTACGGCGTCTACCTGTTTTTTGTGTTGTCCGGTGCGAGCATGGCCTATACCTATGCGGGCCGATTCGAGGCCGGGAGCTTTCGTTATGGCGAATTCCTTTTTGTGCGCTTTTGGCGGCTGGCGCCGCTGTATGTCCTGTTGATGCTCGCTGTTGTGCCGACCATGGCCATCTGGTACGGGCCGGCGAGCCGATTGCTTCAGGTCATGTTTCTCAATGCCAGCCTGCTGATGGGCCTTTACAACCCCTCGGGTTTTGCGTTACTGACTGGCGGATGGTCGCTGGGGGTCGAAGCGGTGTTCTACCTGCTGTTTCCGCTGGCGCTCCTGGCTTTGCGCTCATGGCCGCGCACCATGTTGCTGTTCGCCTTGTGTGTCCTGCTGCAGGTCTGGTGGATTTCGAAAACCATGGGGGCCGATGGCATGCCCGCTGCGTCACAGGCGCTGGCGTACCACAACGCGCCCGCGTTCTGTGCCTACTTTATGGGTGGCTGTGTGCTGGGCCAGCTGGTGCGTATGGGGCGCCTTCGCCAGTGCCTGCCGTCTGCTGCAGGGCTGCTGGTGCTGTTCGCCGGTTTTGCGCTGATGCTGTCGCTCAACCCGGTTCAGGGTACGCAGCAGCTGACCGGCTGGCGCGGCTGGCTCCTGGCGCCTTTTTGCCTGCTGATGGTGGGTGTTGCTTCAATACTCAGCCTTGCCGGGCACTACAGGGTGTTGGCACGGCATGTGGGCGATGCGACCTACGGCGTTTACCTGATTCACCCTGTGCTTTATTTTTACGTCTCTCCGCTGCTTGGTCTTGAAGACCTGAAAACAGGGCCAGTACAGGGTCGCACGATGCTGGCAGTCTTGATTTTGGTGGTCTCTTTTGCTCTGGCCCTGCTGAGCGAGCGCCTGTTCGAGCAGCCTTTGCGCCGCTGGAGCAAATCGCTGCTGGCGTCCCGTCAACCTGCAACTGCCGGGTCATAAGATGGCAAACATGAAAGCCCTGCGCATTTACGCCGGCCCCAAAGCCATGGCGCACATCGGGAAAAACGGCCTGCAGCCTGACAACATAGGCGTTGTTCCGGGCGCGGCCGGTGGTCCCAAGGGACTGATCCTGGGGCCGCTGGACCGCTTTGTTTTTGGTGACTGGCTGAGCCGCACCACGCACCCCGTGCACCTGGTGGGCGCATCAATTGGCGCCTGGCGCATGGCGACGGCCTGTCTGAACGAACCGGTCCTTTCATTCCAGCGGCTGGAGCACGACTACATCCAGCAGCACTATGAATTGCAGCCAGGCCAGAAGCGGCCGACTGCAGATTTTGTAAGCGAACGGTTTGGTGCCAGCCTGACCAGCTTTTACGGCGGCAGGGTGCAGGAGGTGTTGTCGCACCCGCGTTACAAGCTGCACATCGTGACCTCGCGTGGCCGGCACCTGCTGGGCCGCGAACACAAAATTGCCACGCCGCTGGGTTACTTTGGCGCATTTCTGGCCAATGGCCTGCACCGCAAAGCCATGGGTGCCTGGCTTGAGCGCGTGGTGTTCTCAACGCCCGGTACGCCGCTGCCTTTCCTGACGGGTGACTACCGCACAAGGCAGGTGGCGCTGGACGAGGCCAACTTCAACCCGGCCCTGCAGGCCAGCTGTTCCATCCCCTTCGTGCTTCGCTCTGTACACAACATACCCGGTGCCCCGCCCGGAGCGTATTGGGACGGCGGCATCACGGATTACCACCTGCACCTGAACTACGCCGTGGGCCTGGCATCGGATACCCCATCGGACGTGCAGCAGGCCGGGCTGGTGCTGTACCCGCACTTCCAGAAGGCCGTGGTGCCGGGATGGCTGGACAAGGGTTTCAAATGGCGGCACAAGGCCACGCATTTCCTCGACAACATGGTGCTGCTGGCGCCTGACCCGGCCTGGGTTGCAACGCTGCCCAATCGCAAGCTGCCGGACCGCACTGACTTCACCAGGTATGGGCTGGATCTGCAGGCCAGGGTCAAGGCCTGGCAGGCTGCGGCCAGCGCAAGCTGCCAGCTGGCCGATGAGTTCAGCCAGTGGCTGGAGGCGCCGGATATCCGGGCCGTATCGCCTCTGTGAGATGTCTGCACAACGGGCTGGCATGGGCTTTCAGGTACTAATACGCAATTCACGCCGTTTATTCCCATGCTGCGCAGGTGCCTGCAAGGGGCGCTGGTAAAATTCACAGTTACATCTACAACACGGCCCCTCGTGGCTCGACAACGAAGTTGCCTCAAAGTATGACCGCCGATCCGGCCCTGTCCTTGCGCCTTTACGAGGCCATGTTGCGTATCCGGCGGACTGAGGAGCGAATAGCTGACCGCTACGCCGACCAGCAGATGCGTTGCCCCACCCACCTGTGCATAGGCCAGGAAGCCATTGCCGTTGGGGTTTGTGCTGCACTTGAACATCAGGACACGGTTTTCAGCAACCATCGTGCACATGGCCATTACCTTGCAAAAGGCGGCGACATGGGCCGCATGATTGCCGAGTTTTATGGCAAAAGCGATGGCTGCTGCGGTGGCCGCGGTGGTTCCATGCACCTGATCGACAAATCTGTGGGGTTTCTGGGTTCGACTCCCATCGTGGGCGGCACGGTGCCGCTGGCTGTGGGTGTGGGCTGGTCACACCAGCTTCAGAAGCAGCCCCTGGTGTCGGTTGCCTTTTTTGGTGACGGCTGTTTTGAAGAGGGTGTGGTGCATGAGTCCCTGAACTTTGCAGCCCTGCACAAGCTGCCTGTTGTCTTCATCTGCGAGAACAACGAGTTCTCGGTCTACACGCACCTGAGTGAACGCCAGCCCGACCGGCCTATCCATGCCATTGCAGCAGCCCACGGCTGGACCACACATCACGGTGACGGCAATGACGTTGTGGCCGTCCATGCTGCGACTGAAGCCGCCGTCAAAAGGGCGCGCAATGGTGAGGGCCCGCAATTTCTGCAGTTCTCCGTCTATCGCTGGCGCGAGCATTGCGGCCCGAATTTTGACGACCAGCTTGCTTACCGTGATGCTGAAACAATCGATATCGGCCTGGCCGGTTGCCCGGTCACGCGCATGCGCAATACCCTTGCGGGCGAAGGCTTGACCGAGCGGCAGCATGAAGAATTGGCGCTGCGTATCGAGACCGAGATTGATGCCGCCTTTGCATTTGCAATGGCCAGCCCAACCCCGACTTATGAAGATTCGAGGAGCCACGTTTATGCAGCGTGACGCCCTCGTCCAGAAAATCAGCTACGCGCAAGCCCTTCACCAGGCCACAGACCAGGTGATGGCGCGCGACAGGCGCGTGATCGTCATCGGTGAGGGCGTGCCCGACCCGAAGGCGATTTTCGGCACCACGGCCAACCTTCGTGAAACCCACGGTGCTGATCGCGTGTTCGACATGCCGCTGTCTGAAAATGGCCTGACGGGGGTGTGCATAGGTGCCGCGCTTGCCGGCATGCGACCGCTGATGATTCATCAGCGCATTGATTTTGCAATGCTGGCCATGGACCAGCTCATCAACAATGCGGCGAAATGGCATTACATGTTCAATGGCCAGTCCACTGTGCCTCTGGTTGTGCGCATGATCATCGGGCGTGGCTGGGGTCAGGGGCCGCAGCACTCTCAGGGTCTTCAGTCACTTTTTGCGCACATTCCGGGCCTGAAGGTGGCCATGCCCAGCAATCCCTACGACGCCAAGGGCATGCTGATTTCCGCCCTTGACGACAACAACCCGGTGATCTTCATCGAGCATCGCTGGGTTCACAACCTCGTTGACGAGGTACCGGTCGATGAGTACAAGGTAGAGCTTGGCAAGGCGAGGGTGTTGCAACCCGGCAACAAGCTCACGATTGCAGGATTTTCCTTCGCCATTGTTGAAGCCCTCCAGATGGCGCGCGAACTGGCCAAATACGGGGTAGATGTCGAGGTGGTGGACATGCGCAGTGCCCGACCTCTGGATGTTGAGACATTGTCACAATCGGTGCGCAAGACAGGCCATCTCATTGCTGTGGATGCGGGCTGGGCGTCATGCGGCCTGGCCTCTGAACTGGTTGCGTTGATGGCCATGCACGAGTTTGCCAGCCTCAAAAAAGCACCTGCCTGCCTGACATATCCAGACCACCCGTCACCGACATCAACGCACATGACTGGTGGATATTTCCCCGGTCCGGCCGAATTGTTGGATACAGTGATGAAACAGCTGGATTCACCGCTGGACGCCGCGCAACTGGCCAGCGTCAAAAAAGCCATTTCCCGCAGCGGCAATCTCGATGTGCCCAGCGCCAGTTTTACCGGCCCGTTCTGAATTCCTGATTTTTCTGAAAAGAGTTGACCATGAGCAAACCTACCCGCGAAACCAACCGATTCGGCAACGATGTAGTGACATCCATCCCGAGCGATGCCGCGCTGGCTGACAAGCCGGGCCACAAGCTGCGCACGTCCAACACCATCGTCGACCGCACCGTCGAGGTTGAGGCGTCTTCTGGTGCCGCCCCTGCGGCTGCTGAACAATTGCTCGACAGCACCAAGCTCAAAAAACTTGAGGGCCAGGAAATCAAGTTCTACAAGGAGGCTGGCCAGGTCGGCGTAGTGCGTGTTGATCCAACCTGGAAGACCGACGACCAGATCCCCAACCTTTTCACCGGCCCAAGCTACCGCAACAAACACGAACGTTTCCGCTTTGACGGCCACAAGATGATGCATCACCTTGATCGCATTGCAGCCTGGCAGAAAGGCGAAAAATTCGCGCCCATCCACATCGACATGGGCCTGACCAAGTTCTGCAACACCGCCTGCCTCTATTGCTATGCAGTCGTGCAAAACATGACGCGCGGCACCATGATCGAGCGTGATGCCCTGCTGCGTTATATAGAGGATTGCGGCAAGCTGGGCGTACGCTCCATCGGTTTCATCGGCGACGGCGAGCCTACCCTCAACCCTGCCGTATACGACGCGACCGTGCTGGCTCGCAAGCTGGGCGTGGACACCTCCATGGCTACCAATGGCCTGCTTTTCGACATGGACCGCGCGCACGACATGCTGCGTGACATGACCTGGATAAGATTCAATCTTTCAGCCGGCGAACGTGACGGTTTTCAGCGCGTACACCAGTCCAAGGCCAGCAACTTCGACGAACTCGTCGAGAAAATCCGGGCACTGGTCAAGATCAAGAAAGACAACGGCTACAAGTGCACGATCGGCCTTCAGATGGTGCTGATCCCCGAGTGCTATGACCAGGTCATCAAGGAAGCCCAACTGGGCGCCGAACTGGGCGTCGATTACTTTGTGATCAAGCAGTGCTCCGACTCGGAGTACAAGGAAATCGGCATCGACTACAAGGACTACCTCAGCATTGCCGATGTGCTCAAGGAAGCAGAAACCTATTCCAACGAGAACTACGTTGTGCAGGCCAAGTGGGACAAGATCATGGCTGGCGGCGAAACGCCGCTTTACAAGGACGGCTACCGCAAATACGACCAGTGCCACGGCACACCGTTTCTGCTGCAGGTCTCCGGTAACGGCAAGATTTACCCTTGCGGCCCGTTCTTCAACAAGGAGCGTTTCTACATCGGCGACATTCACGACCAGTCGTTCTTCGATATCGTCATGGGCGACCGCTACTGGGAAGTCCACAACGACGTGGTGAATTCTGTCGATGTGCACAAGGACTGCGCTGTCGGCTGCCGCCAGGATTACGTCAACAAGTTCCTTTGGGACCTGAAGAGTCCTCCTGAGCACATCAACTTCATCTGATCCAGCGACTGGGGCTGTGCACTGATGGGCTCGGTTCTGGCAGCAGGCGTTGGCGCTTTTCTGGCCCTGCTTGCCGTTCAGGTTTTTCTGTGGCGCTTGCTTTGCGTCAGACGCGAGATGCTGGGCCTGGCAGTGGTTTACCTGCTGCTGCCATTTATCGGGTTTCTGGCCGCGGCGCTTTTCACGAGCGCAAATCTGCTTGACCTGATTCTGGCGGGGCTCCTCTATCTGGCCCTGGCGTGTGGCTATATTCAGACCTATCCGGCCCTGCGGGAAGACATTCCGTCATTTCGAATCCTGTTTGCGATTGATGCTGCCGGACCTGCAGGGTTAAGCGAGCAGGGAGTGATTTCAGCGCTTGGGGCAGATAATCTGCTGTCCAAAAAGATGGACGATTTATCTAGCGACCGTCTCATTGGTGTTGATGCAGACGGAAAATTGCACCTGCTTCCGGCAGGCCGCTTTCTTGCAATCGTGTTCAGAATTTACCGTAGAACCCTGGGCCTGCAACGCGGGCTTGGTTGAAATGTCACATGAACAATAAAAATAATGACGAGAAATTTCCCACAATCACGGTGGTGATGCCATGCCTGAACGAGCAGGCCAATATCGCCGATGCCGCGACAGCCACGCTGCGTGCCTTGGACCGTAAGGGCATTGTGGGAGAGCTGATCATCGTCAATGACGGGAGCAGCGATGACACGCAGGCCGTGGCCGAGCGTATTGCGGCTGCGGACTCCCGGGTCAGGATCATCCGGCACCCTGAGCGGCAGGGCATAGGCGCCTCCTTTTTTGACGGTGCGCTGGCTTCGAGCATGGACTACGTCACCATGTTTCCGGGGGACAATGAAAACGACCCAGACGATGCGCTGACCTACTTCAGCATGACACGGCACGTAGACATCATTGTCCCGTTTATCTACAACATCGAGATCCGTTCACGCCTGCGCCGCATTGTGTCCTCAGGCTACCGTTTCATCATCAATATGAGTTTCGGTACCAACCTCAATTACACCAATGGCACGGTTATCTACAACACCGCCATTCTGCGCGAGGTAGAACTTGAGTCAAAAGGTTTCTTTTACCAGGCAGAGCTGTTGATCAAGCTGATCCGCCGTGGGTATCTTTATGCGGAGACGCCGCACTTCCTGGGCGATCGCCAGTCTGGCAAGACCAAGGCGCTGACCCTCAAGTCATTGCGTGAGGTGATGCTGGCCTATCTCCGGCTCGTGAAGGAAGTTCACATCACACGCAGCAGCGGTGCCACCGGCCTGCCGCTCAATCCAAGCTCCGCCACGTACAAGCGAATGTCGGCAAAGGGTGGTGATGGCCGATATTAGGAGTTTGACTCTGGCCTGTACCCTGGTTGCATGCGTTGCACTGGTGCTTGTGCATGCCTTGATGGCGCGTCTATGGCTGGCACGCAATCCTGCGGCATCACCCCAAAAAGCCACCGCACTGCTGGGTGTGGTGCTGAACATTCCGTTGGCTATCGGGGTGGTGGCGTGGGGCGTGATGCTGAAAACCCCAGTGGGCGAGCTGCTGCTTGCCTGGGTCTATGCGGCACTTGTTTTTAACAGTGTTGCGTACTCATATTTTCACTTTTTCAACCTTAGCGAAACGGGCCGCCGCATCCGCATGTTGCTGCAGCTGCTTGAGGGTGAACATATTGGCATCAACGATGCCGGGGCAACGACATACAGTAGCCATGGCATGGTCAGCCAGCGCCTGGTCCGGCTACTTCAGATGGGGCAGGTGACCACAACACGCGGACAGTACATGATCAAGGGAAGATTTCTGCTGCGAGTCGCCAGGCTTGTGCGCTCGATTGGCCGGCTCACCACTGGTCGTGCAGATATTCTGTCGGGCAGGGCAGTATGAGCAACCGCATCCTTGAGTTGGTCAGGGGCGTTTTTCACGGGGAGCACGCAGCCCAGCAATTGATACGCCACCTGATTGTTGGGGGCAGCGGAGTGGTCTTTAACTGGGTCGCTTTCAGTTTGCTGCGGCACTTCACTGCGCTTGGTACCTTGCAATCCACCTTGCTTGTTCATGCAGTACTGCTGGCAACGATTTTCCCTCTGCAGAAACTATTCACCTTCAAGAAAAAGAGGCACGGCAGCCGCCAGGCGATTCGGTTCCTGATCAATGACGTGGGTTACATCACGCTGGACTACCTGCTGGCGCTGGCGTTTATTGATGTACTGGGTCTGCCTGTCTGGTTCGGCAAGGGATGCGGGCTGGCCATACTGACACCCTTGAGCTTTTTGTCCCAGCGCCTGTGGGTGTTTGCGGATAAGTCAAAGCCCGAGCAGCCTGAGGGCTAAGCCTGCTGGCTATTCCTATTTGAGCAGAGTGGTTACATATTTATAGAGCATGGGTTGCTCTACAGGCTCGCGGTTGCAGACGATTTGTACATCAATGGCTGCCGCAGCGCTGCCAACAAAGGCCGCCACCTGTGATGACAGCTTTCCGCCCAGGCACAGGCCTGCGAGAGACAGGAAAGCGTCACCAGCACCAATGCGGTCCACCACTTTTGTGGAGAGGGCAGGGATGTTGTGCACAAGCTTGTTGGGGCGATCCCAGATCATCACGCCCTTTGAGCCGCGGGTTACCGCCAGATAATCGGCGCCCACGCGGTCAGCGACCTGCTCGGCCACTGCTTCGACCGGGTCATGCCTGTTGTGGGCGGCCAGGCGTAATTCGGGTTCGTTGAGTGAAACAAAGTTTGCCCGCTTGTATCGGTTGATTACGTGAAAACCGCGATTGCCGCTGTTGACCTGTGTATTGACTGCGAGAAAGGGGGCATGCTCGCAAAGGGCCTTCACCATGGCTGGTGCAATGAACCCGTTGCCGAAGTCGGGCACGATGACGACGTCATAGTTCGCGAGTTCGTCGCGCAGGACTTTGGCGACCGCCTCGTCGTGTGGGCTGTCCTGCGTAGCATCTCGATAAAAATACACCTCAAAAAACTTGGCCAGGTCACTGTCCACAAAGCGGCGCTTGACCACAGTGGGTGCGTTGTCGATATAGAAAAAACGCGGTGTGACGTTGGGCTTGAGCTTCGAGCGGATGAATTCTTCATGGGTTTCCAGCTTGCCAAGCCCGGTCATCAGGGTCACGCTGTCCGCAAAGGAAGCCAGGTGGTTGGCCACCGCCAGTGAGCCGCCTGCGAACTGTTCTTCTGAGTCATAACGGACGGCGAGGATATTGCCCTTGCCGGTTTGGCCCAGCGGTGACACATAGTGATACTGGTCCACGATGGCATCGCCTACGACCAGCACGCGAAGTTTCCGCAGTGAGTCGAGTTGGGCAAAGATGCTCTTGTCGCTGGTGACGTCGGCAAAGCGCTCAAGATATTGCTTTGTCTCGGGCGGAAAAACGCCAAAGTGTTCGTTGAGCAGCGAGCTTGAGCTGAAGGTGATTTCGTCGGTGTAGAAAATACGCCCGCCATGAGCCTGGGTCGCGTTGATCTCGCGCAGGATGTTGCCGGTGACGTCATCCGACACCGACTGGTAGTCGCTTCCCTTGGCATAGATGTGGGGCTTGACATGCTCAATAGGTGTCAGCGCCGTGTAGTCGGCGTTGACTGCAACGTAGTCAACGCATGCCAGTGCTGCCAGGGTTTCAGCCCTGAGGTCTTCGCTGAACACGGGGCGGCCCGGACCCTTGTTCACGAATTTGTCTGCGGTAAGGCTGACGAATAAAACGTCACCTTCCTGTCGTGCCCGCTGCAGGTGGCGGATATGACCGGTGTGCATGAGATCGAAGGTACCGTGGCAGAGCACAACGCGTTTACCCAGCGCCTTCAGGCGCGCCGACTCAATACCCAACTGCTCTATGGAACAGATCTTTCCTGGCATGCTCATTTTTATTGCCCCGCAGCCCGGAGTTTCGCCGCAATGCGGTCGGACAGGTTGTGCAGTACAAACTGGTGCCCGATTTCCACGATGCCGTAGTTATCGGAATCCAGCCAGACATTGAGATCACCCAATTGCCGCAGGGGGTTGTCGGCCTTGAAGCCGGAAAGTGTCAGCACCTTGCCACCGCCCGCCTCGCGAAAACTTGCGACGGCATTGCAGATATTGGGTGACTTCCCCGAACTGCTGATGGCCACCAGCATGTCTCCTTCGCCTGCATGCATTGCCAGCATGCGTGCAAAAGCGACTTCATAGCCGTAGTCGTTGGTCATGCATGTCAGCAGGGAGGAGTCATGCAGTGTGAATGCTGAAATTTTTGCCATGTTGACGAAGTCCGTCACTGCATGCGATGCGATGGCCGCACTGCCACCGTTACCGACGATGTACATGCGCTTGCGTGTTTTCTTCAACTCGTCTACCCAGCCCATAAATTTCGCGGCGCCATCATCTGACGACAAGCTTTCACCCTTTGTGTCTGTCCATGGCGACGCGCTGACAACACGGGCGAACTCTGCGGTTCGGGATGCGAGATCTAGAGTCAAGTGGATGCCTCGTTACCTAAAAATTTAAACCATGGAGCCGTTGCCTGCTGGATGGATGCCGTGCTCCATACCGGCGCATCGCGCCAGTCAGGGAGGTGTTCCAGCATGAGTGCAACTCCCTCCTCAAAGGAAACTTGCGGCGCCCAGCCCAGCAGGTCGCGGATACGTGTTGTATCGCCAAAGGTGCAATCCGGCTCACCTGGCCGCTTGGGTATATGAACGACATCACCGCCCAGCAATTCCACCAGGCGATTGACGCTGTAGTGATTGCCGCTGCCCACGTTCATTGCAACTGCGGTGACACCGGATTTTGCAGCGGCCAGAAATGCCCTGACAACGTCCGTGACATATGTGAAGTCGCGTGTCTGGCCACCGTCGCCGACAACAGTAAAAGGCTTGCCATGAATTTTCTGTGCGAGAAACACACCGAAGACCGCCCCATAAGCACCCGTCGTGCGCGACCGGGGTCCATACACATTGAACAGACGCAGGGATACCGCCGGCAATTTATAGGTTTGTGCCCAATGCAAAACGAGCTCTTCACCCATGTATTTTGTGAGCGCGTAGGGATATTGAGGCTGGATGGGTGATGTTTCGGGCGTCGGATAGGTGTCAGGAATTCCATAGCTGGAAGACGATGCTGCGTATACCAGGCGTTTGACACCGGCAGCCCTCGAACACTCCAGTACATTCAGCGTGCCCTGCACGTTGGTCTGGAAATAAGCCCCCGGCGCTTCGATGGACGGAACAATATCGGCGAGTCCGGCCATGTGAAAGACCCAGTCAACGCCCTCAAAACATGCCATCAACAGTGACGCATCGCGGATATCGACCTGATGAAAAGTCAGTCGGGGCTCTATACCCAACTGTTTGAGGTTTGCCGTGCGGCCACTTGCCAGACTGTCGATAGCCACAACTTCGTGACCTTCTTCGAGCAGCAACTCTGCGAGATGGCTACCGATAAAACCTGCCCCACCTGTAATCAGTGCCCTCATGCGGCATCTCCCCCTGTGGGCTTAAATGAAGTTGACGTGTTCGACGTTGCCAGCCGTCAGTTTGTCCAGATAGCGGTTGACCTCATCCATGCGGCAGTTCTTGCGGCAATCGTTGATGTCAAGATCATGGCGCACGTAGCGGAAGTTCTCGCGGCGTTTGTCACTTTGCCAGACGTCCTTGAAGGATTGCTCCATCATGTTGCCGTAAGCGAAGCGCTCGTCCAGGAGATATGCACTACAGCCGTAAACCTGTCCATCGGCCATCACATACGCCCAGGAGAAGGGCGTTGCATTGCACTTGCTGTAACGCTCGCCTTCGGCCTCCACATATTTCTTCATCGTATTGCTGCGAAAAACAAGCTGGAAATCATCGGTCGAGAAACCCTCAAATCGTTGCTCCATACCGATGTAGTTCTTGTAGTTCACCTTTTCGTAAAGGTGGGTCGTGCTGAACTTGTGCTGCGAGTACGGTTTGACGACGAGGTAATCAAGGCCAATTTCGTCACGGCAAAGAACAGCCAATTGCTCGATTTCGTCCGCGTTTTCGGGCAGCAACAGTGTCTGGGCGCCTATCGTGCAATTGATGTTGTTGGCGCGCTTGGCCGCAACGGCGCGTTTGAGGTTGCCGACAACGCGATCAAAGTCAGACTCTTTGGTCTGATGGATTTTGGCGTATGTTTCCTTGGTGCCTGCGTTCATGGATACCTTGATCCATGAGGTCAGGGGCAGCGCTTCCGTGATGAATTTTTCATTCAACACCGTTGCATTGGTGGTGAAAGACACATCCATGCCTGCAGCTTTTGTGGCCTTGACGATATCAACGATGCGCTTGTGCAGCATCGGTTCGCCTTCTCCCGCATACATGACGCTTTTGACGCCCAGTTTGCCCATCTCCTGGAGTCGCTCCGAGAGTATGTCGGCATCAAGCATGCGGGCTTTGTAGCCGATATAGTCGACGGCGCAAAAAGTGCATCGGTGATTGCAGGCACCGACTGGCGACATCTCGACATAGATGGGATATACATCTTTGGCGCGCTCCCAGTCATCGCCAACTTCCAGCAAGTTGGCAACCCAGCGTGGGTGATACACCAGTTTGTGACTGTCGATTCCGTACTTATCGGCCATGCTTGAGAAATCCAGGAACATTCATTGGGAAAGGGGCTTCAGCCGGGGCTTGAAAGCCGCACAAGTGTACCTGCGCAAAGCCACCCGCGTACCGATCAAATTTTAATCAAATGCCGCCCCTTGCGCCGGGACCTGCACGTCGGGAGTGTGAATAAGTAGACAAGCGGGTCCTGCATTGTCCGAAAAGCAGACTCTTATCGGCAGGGGTCAAGCGGAAGAGGCATCTTTTCGATGGTGATGCGCTCCGCTGCCTGTGCTGACTGCCAATGGCTATAGGCAGAGGGATTCCAGGCCGAGCGGAAGTACCATCCTAGCGCCTGCATGAACCAGCCAAAGGAGGGCTCAGCGATGTTGACCTGGCTTACATTGCAAGCACCCTCGATGCGGCCTAACATGGCATGGCCCTGCAAACCGCGTATATGTTCGCGAAGGTAGCCCGGTGTCAGTACAGGTTGTACAGCGGGAGCCCAGCCCATGCGTTGGCGGAGCTGAAAACGCCAGCGTGTCCACGTGGACTCCGGCTCATGCGGGGATGCAATTCCCGCGATATTTTGGGGGGCACCCATGGCTCTCTGCAGCAGCCCTGTCCACTCGACGTCCCGCAGTGGTGCCGCCATGACATCGGTTTTGTCGTCCATCACAATGACTTTTGTTTGTCTTGCCACGATAGACGCCGAAACTGCCTGAACCACCATGTCTTCGTGAATGGTTCGAACGGCGAATAATGGCCAGCGCAAAAGCAATCCTGCAACGATAGCAAGAGTCAGCCAGCCTGCCACAGCCCGATTGACTGAAACCCGGCCATGAGCATCCTTATGGGTAACCAGGTATGCAAGCAACCAGGCAAGTGAGCTACCGAAATAGTAGAGATAGCGCAAGCCCCAGCCAGCAGGACTGGCGAGCCTGAGTGCTGCTATGTACGGCGAGAGGGTAAAGATGGCCGTGCTGAACGCCATCAACAGAAAAAAATACCGTCGATAGTCAAGGCTATGCGACTCGTGGTTTGCCCGATTTTTACTTTTAATCTGCAGCCATCCGATTGCAATCCAGAGCGGGAGCCAGGCCATGCCGATGGTTACGAGAAACGTAGCCAGCGAAAGCATGAGCTGCAGGGGCTGGAAAGAAAGGCGGCGTTCGCTGATCATTTCTGCGCCAACGGGTGGAAACATCACGAACATGGCTGCAAATGCGCCGGCACCAATTACAAAGGGTACGCTTCGTGTTATCAACTTAACACCTATACGCCACCAGTTAATCGCCGTTCCCGCGGCGAAGGTTCCGTCAATCAGCAGCGTGACCATCGGATATAGCAGCAACATGGGTGCAGTCGCCTC
This sequence comes from Polaromonas sp., assembly GCA_965228025.1. Classification (GTDB taxonomy): domain Bacteria; phylum Pseudomonadota; class Gammaproteobacteria; order Burkholderiales; family Burkholderiaceae_C; genus Polaromonas. The sequence goes on from CBDDGX010000017.1 coordinate 58,488, forward strand.
CCCAAGCAATGCCGAGAGGGTGCCAAATACGCAAGCAAGCAGGTAGGCGCTTATGCCCGGTACGGTGCGCGGGCGCAGATGGGCCTCCACAAAAAGCCAGATACCCAGAGCAAAAAAAGCGTGGGCAGACACAAAAATAACTGTGGGCGTGGAGAGGATGATCTGGTTGGCGGGTGTCACAGCGGAAATTACAGCCATGACGAAGGCCAATCTCGGCGAAATACTTCCTGTACGCATGAAAGTTGCGTACCAGGATAGGCCGGCAATGACCGCTCCGAGCACCGATAGCCAGATAGCTCCGTGGGCGAAGCCAGTAGCGGTCATGGCGTGCAAATTCAGCCAGCCGGCCACCGGGCGTCCGTTATCCATCAGCCGTTTGAATATTTCACCGTACGCGCCTTGTTCGTAAAGCAGGACGTGAATCCATCCGTCCTGAAATTCGCTGCGAAACAGGGCGAACGGCAAATGGGCTAAAAACACGATCAGGATCGTCAGCGCCAGCCACCTGACATCCAGAGGTGCGGGTTTGCTCTGCAGCGAAACGTTGGTCATTTGCCTGAAGTGGTTTTCTGCCGGTTGAGCCCGTCATTAACCCAGTTTTTTCACCAGTACCTGACTTTTTCGATCCCAGTTGTATTTACGTTTTCGTGCCTCGGGTAGCCAATCTGGATCCACCTGAACGAACCCGCGTTTGATAAACCAGTGCATGGTACGTGTCGTCAGCACAAAAATGCTCTGCAGACCTGCTGCGCGAGCGCGCTGCTCTATGCGTTTGAGGATTTTTTCACCATCACCTTGACCCTGGCTCTGCGGTGAAACCGTTAGCGCCGCCATTTCAGCGGTTTTGGCCTCGGGGTAGGGGTATAGCGCTGCGCATGCAAAGATGACGCCGTCATGTTCAATCACCGAATAGAGTTCGGCGTCTCGTTCAATCTCGGTGCGGCCACGCTTGACCAGTGTGCCGTCCTTTTCGAAAGGCTCAATGAGTTGCAGGATACCGCCGACGTCATCCGGGGTGGCCTCGCGCAGGCTTTCGAGCTTCTCGTCGATCACCATGGTGCCTATGCCATCGTGGACATACACCTCAAGCAGCAGAGCGCCGTCGATCGCAAACGGCAGGATGTGGCTGCGCTCGACGCCCGCCTTGCATGCCTTGACGCAGTGCTGAAGATAGAACGCCGTATCGGTGGGGCGTTCAGCCGGCGAGAGGCTGGCCAGCAGCTTTTCCGCAGCAGCCAGCGGTAGTTCCGTATCAATAGGGTTGTCTTCGCTCTCGGGCTGGTCCGGCTCAATGCGGATACCTGGAATTTCGGTCAGGAAAATCAGCTTGTCGGCCTGAAGTGCAATGGCGACCGACGTTGCCACTTCTTCCATGGTCAGGTTGAACGCTTCGCCGGTCGGCGAAAAGCCGAACGGCGAAAGCAGCACCATGGCACCGTGATTTAGCGTAGTCGTGATGCCAGCAACGTCTACCTTGCGCACCAGTCCTGAGTGCTGGAAATCCACCCCGTCCATGATGCCAACGGGCCGGGCTGTAATGAAGTTACCTGAAATAACGCGTATGGTCGCGCCGGCCATCGGGGTATTGGGCAGGCCCTGGCTGAAAGCTGCCTCGATTTCGTAACGCAATTGGCCTGCCGCCTCCTGGGCGCAGTCCAGGGCTACTTCATCCGTGATGCGCATGCCATGTGAATACCGCGCGGCATGGCCTTTCGCCCTAAGCTGCTCGTTGACCTGGGGCCTGAAACCGTGCACAAGCACAATCTTGACACCCATGCTCTGTATAAGTGCGAGATCCTGCGCTATGTGCTGCAGTTTCCCTGCGGCTATGGCTTCACCTGCGATGCCTACTACAAAGGTCTTGCCTCTGTGGGTGTGGATGTACGGTGCCACCGAACGGAACCACGGTACAAAGGTGAAATTGAACACGGCAGACATGGGCACGCTTTCGAAATCGTGAAACTGGGGGCGTGAAGCGGGGTGCTTTTCACTGACGGAAATAAGTGTAAGGCACTACGCCTGCAGCGAGTGTCGCGCCGAAGGGGATACGACCCCGAACTAAATGAGGTGTGCAGGTTGCCTCATTTGAAAGGGGCGGTTATCTTCCAGAGCGATGGAAACACTGGCAATCGGTTTGTGGGGCTGCTTTTTTGGCATGACGGCCCTGATTTTGGGCGGCGCCGCATTGGCGTACGTCCGGTCTTTGCACCGTATCGCAGTCAATGCGGCGATGTCAGGTGTGGCCTCGGCGCTTTTTGTTGTGGCTTTTCTGGATATCCTGCCGATAGCCGACGACGCGACTCTTGCGCGGCTTCTCGCGCACCTTGCCACAGGGGTTTCCTGCATGCTGGCATACCAGTTGCTGGCTTTGCTTGGGATCTTGAGAAGCCGTGAGAGGCAGCTGCGCACCATACTGTCGCTTGGGGCCTTGTGTCTGATCGTCCTGGGAGCAGGGTGGACACTTGACCCGCAGCAATCCCTCAGGCTGAGTGTCCTGATGGCCTGCCTGCTCGCCTTCGCAGGCTTGCTGTTTTGCGTGCGTGGTGCCTTGCGCGGCATTCGTTTGGGGTGGGTAGCGGTAATCAGCGTTTTCTGTATGCTTGTATCCCTGAGTGGGCTTGGCTGGCTTGCGATCCACCGTTTGGAGGCGCGCTGGCCGATACATGTTGCGAGTTCCATTGCCGCGACCATGTATTTGATGACTATGGCTTACGTTTTGTGGGCCCGGTACGCTTACCTGATCGAATTGCAGGAGGTCATGGCCCATGGGCCGGCTTATGACCCCGTGACGCGCATGCGGTCCCATGAGGAAACGGGTCAACTCGTTGGGGCAGTATTCAAGAGTTTCCGGGACAAACCGGAACCTTTGGGTGTCATCGTATTGACCATCGCCAACCTGTACGCGCTTGAAAAACTGCACGGTGCGGCGGCTGTCAACAGTGCCTTGTTTGTATGTGCCGGGCGTTTGCGCCGGCTGGTCCCGGCACAAGTCGAGATGGGACGCCTCGGTGGCGACGGTTTTCTTCTCATCATGCCCAACTGTCATGAGAGCGGGCGCCTTATACGTTTGGCTCGCTCAATCGAGTCTCGCCTGCGCAAGTCGGTCACCTTGAATACCAGCCTTGATGCCAGGCGTTTTGAGGCAGACAGTACAGTGTGGGTTGCAGAAATCGGGGTGGGTGTGCTGCGTTTGAATAATCCTGCAGTCAGGGGTGCAAGTGCCATTTCCATGGCGCGTGCGATGTCCCGCACCGCAATCAGCTACCAAAGCCGTGTGGCATGGTTTGATCACGCCAGCGCCGAGATTGTCGAATTGCCTGTGCTGGCCTCAATGTGAGTCCGGACGGGCCTTTCAGGCGCCGATAATGAGGGGTTGAACAGCGCCCCTATGGCCTGCATATTCCCCAGTGCCTTTGCAAACTACCCCCATTCCGATTCCCCCGCCAAAGCTTGTCATTGAGTTCCCCGAGTCGCTTCCGGTCTCGGGCAAGCGGGATGAAATCACCGCTGCCATGGAGGCGCATCAGGTCATCATCGTTTGCGGCGAGACGGGGTCCGGCAAAACCACACAGTTGCCCAAGATTGCCCTGGCCATGGGGCGTGGAAAACTCAATTACCCGGCCGGCCAGCGCGGCAGGCTTATTGGTCATACGCAGCCGCGCCGCATCGCGGCGTCGAGCGTGGCAAAGCGCATCGCAGAAGAATTGAAAACAACGCCGGGCGACGTGGTCGGCTACAAGGTACGTTTTCAGGACCGACTGGGCCGCGACGCGTCGGTGAAGCTGATGACGGATGGCATCCTGCTGGCGGAGACGCAGACGGACCCGCTGCTTGATGCATACGACACCATCATCATCGACGAGGCCCATGAGCGCAGCCTGAACATCGACTTCCTGCTTGGCTATTTGCGCCAGTTGCTCCCGCGACGGCCCGACCTGAAGGTGGTGATTACCTCGGCCACGATTGATGCGCAGCGCTTTGCGGATTATTTTGCCTCTACAAAAGGTCCTGCACCGGTCATCATGGTGTCGGGGCGCATGTTTCCGGTGGAGCAGCGCTACCGTCCATATGAGGAGTCCCGCGACTATGACCTGAACGACGCGATAGCCGATGCAGTCGATGAGCTTTGGTCAAGCCCGCACAGTGCGGGCGACATCCTGGTGTTTCTGCCTGGTGAACGCGAGATCCGCGAGGCGGCCGACCATTTGCGCAAGCACGTGGCGCACAAACCCCTGATGCGCAATGCTGATGTGTTACCGCTTTTTGCACGCCTGAGCCCTGCAGAGCAGGACCAGATTTTTTCCGGCCACAGCAACAGGCGCATCGTGCTGGCCACCAATGTGGCCGAGACATCGCTTACCGTGCCAGGTATCCGGTACGTGATTGACGCCGGCACTGCTCGCGTCAAACGCTACAGCTTTCGGAACAAGGTTGAGCAATTACTGGTGGAACCGGTCAGCCAGGCGGCGGCTAACCAGCGCGCCGGGCGTTGCGGCCGCGTGGCTGATGGCATTTGTATACGGCTATATGACGAGCAGGATTTTCTGGGAAGGGCAAGCTTTACCGACCCGGAGATTTTGCGCAGCTCGCTGGCGGCCGTGATCCTGCGCATGAAGGCATTGCATCTGGGCGCGATCGAGAACTTCGCGTTTATCGAACCGCCGCAGGGGCGGGCGATGGCCGACGGCTACCAGTTACTGGCTGAATTGGGCGCGGTCGATGACGACAACGAGCTCACACACTTAGGGCGCACGCTGGCCAAATTGCCACTGGACCCGCGTGTGGGCCGAATGATTCTGGAGGCCAGGGACCGCAACGCGCTGGATGAGGTGCTGGTGATTGCCAGTGCCCTGAGCGTGCAGGATGTGCGCGACCGGCCCATGGACAAACAGGCACAGGCTGATCAGGCGCATGCGAAGTTTGACGATGAAAAAAGCGAGTTTGTTGGTTATTTGAAGCTCTGGAAATGGCTGGCTGACTCACGTGGCGGTCACGATGCGGTTCATAAACTGACGAATCGCCAACACGAAACCCTGCTCAGGGCCAACTACATCAACATGCGCCGTGTGCGCGAATGGCGCGACATCCATTCGCAACTGCACAGCGTGGTTGGTGAGCAGAAATGGATACTCAATGACAAGCCGGCCAGCTATGAGCAACTGCATTTGTCGATGCTGTGCGGCTTGCTGGGCAATCTGGGGCTAAAGAACGAGGAAGAAGACTGGTATCTGGGGGCACGCGGCATCCGGTTCTACCGGCATCCCGGCGCCAGACTGAGCAAAAAACCAGGCCGCTGGATAGTTGCCGCTGAACTGGTCGAAACCACTCGCCTGTTTGGTCGTGGCATCGCGAACATCGAGCCGCAATGGATAGAACAGGTGGCAGGTCATCTGCTGAAGAAACAGCTGCTCGATCCGCACTGGGAGAAAAAAACTGCACAGGTCACGGCGCTGGAGCGTGCCACGTTGTATGGCCTGGTGGTGTACAACGGCAGGCGCGTCAACTTTGGCCGGGTCGATCCGGTAGCCGCGCGTGAGGTGTTTATCCGCGAAGCGCTGGTGGCCGGCAACTGGGACACCAAACTGCCATTCCTGAACGCCAACGAAAAGCTTATCGCCCGTGTGCAAGACCTGGAGCACAAGGCCCGCAGGCAGGATGTGCTGGTCGATGAAGAACTGATTTACGCTTTTTATGACCAGCAATTGCCCGCTGATGTGTGCAGTGGCGCGAGCTGCGAGAGCTGGTACAGGGAGGAAGTCAAAAAGCAGCCGAAACTCCTGCTGTTGTCGCAGGAAGAACTGATGCGCCATGAGGCTGCAGGCATCACTACACAGGCTTTTCCAAAAATCCTGCGCCTGGGCGGTGTGGACTGTACGGCAAGTTACCTGCATGAACCGGGTGATGCCAAAGATGGTGTGACGGTCGATGTGCCGCTGTTTGCACTGAACCAGGTCAATGAAGAGCGCTGTGAGTGGCTGGTGCCCGGCATGCTCAAGGACAAGGTGCAGGCCCTCATCAAGACATTGCACCAGCGTCCGCGCTCGCGGCTGGTGCCTCTGCCGGAGACGGCGACGCGCATGGCCGCACAGCTGAACCAGCCGGACGTGTATGGCATGGGTCCCTTGACTGATGCGGTCCTAAAGCTGGTCCGCGACGCTACAGCGGTTGATGTCAAACGGGGTGACCTGAAGCTTGAGATGCTGCCGCCGCACCTGTTCATGAACTTTCGAGTGGTGGACGAGCATGGCAGGCAGCTCGGCACGGGACGCAATCTTGGGGGGCTCAAGGGCGAGCTGGGTACACAGGCGAGAGGGGCATTCCAGGCGCTGGCGGGGCTTAAAAATCTCCCGTCACCGGCTGTTGACCATTCAGGAGTCGGCGACAAGCCTGCGCATTCAGAATCCAAAAATCAGGCAGGGTTGCAGCCACGCCCACCCGCTGCCACCAAAAACAGCGCGCCTCCCGCAGCCAAAGTCCCTGAACGCTACACAAGCTGGAGTTTTGGGGAGTTGCCCGAGCTGATGGAAATTCGCAAGGGCGCCCAGACCTTGATCGGGTTTCCTGCACTGGTTGATTTGGGCGACGCAGTGACTATAGAAGTGTTTGACGAGCCTGACATGGCTGCAGCCAGGCACCGTGCTGGCCTCAGGCGGCTGTTTGCATTGCAGATCAGGGACGCGCTGAAATACCTTGAAAAAAACCTGCCCGAGCTACAGAAAATGGCAACTGCTTTCATGCTGGTGGGACGCGCTGCAGACAACTCTGGCGGCGGCACGCTTGAAGAACTGCGGGAGCAGATCATTGAAGTGGCGCTGGACCGTGCCTTTTTGCTCGATCCCTTGCCAAAGGTGGAAGCAGAGTTCAAAAAGCGCGTGGAGGACGGGCGCGGTCGCCTGACACTGATTGCCAGCGAAGTGGCGCGCATGGCTGCCGGCATTTTGATGGAGTTTGCTGTGGCCCAGCGCAAAATCAAGGACACCAAAAATGCAACCGAGGCGGCTGCGGATGCGGCCCAGCAACTCCAGCGCCTGGTGTCAAAACGGTTTTTGACAAGCACCCCTTATGGCCAGTTGCAGCACTTTCCGCGCTACCTTAAGGCCATCACGGCAAGGCTTGAAAAATGGCGCACGGATCCAGCCCGTGACGCTGCCCGAACACTTGAACTGAAGCCGCAGGAGCAACGTTACTGGCGACTGGTTGCCGAACGCAAGGGGGCCACGGACGCACGTATGCAGGAGTTTCGCTGGCTGCTTGAAGAGTTGCGGGTGAGTTTTTTCGCCCAGGAACTCCGCACGCCACAACCTGTGAGCATCAAGCGCCTCGATAAGGCCTGGCAGCAACTCAACAGTTAAACGAATAAAAAAAGGCCCTGCAGCATTGCAGGGCCTTTTTTATGAGTGTGCTACTTCGTCAGATTTTTCCCATGAGCAGCAGAATCACGAGAATGACCACTATCAGGCCCAGGCCGCCACTCGGGCCGTAACCCCAGCTACGACTGTGACCCCAGGTTGGCAACGCCCCAACCAGGATCAGGATGAGGACGATGAGCAGAATGAGCGAAATTGACATAAGGACTCCTTGTTTTGTTGTTTCGATTCTTGCTTGATGTTGCAAGCAATCCAACAGGAACAAGCCGCGTGAGTCCGTCAGCCAAAGGCTGACAGTCCTGACCTACAGTCTTGCCAGCCGTTCCAGAGCGGCGTTCAGGGTTTCATCTTTTTTTGCGAAACAGAACCTGACGACGCGCTGGTCAAACCCATCTGCATAAAACGCGGAAAGAGGAATCGCTGCAACGCCGATCTCCGAGGTCAGCCACTTGCAGAAATCCGATTCGTTCAAATCACTCACGTCAGAGATATCAACACATTGAAAGTAGCTTCCCTCGCTGGGCAGGAGTTTGAAACGGGTTTTGGCCAGACCTTCACGGAAAAGATCGCGCTTGCGCTGGTAGAACGCCGGCAGATCAAGATAAGGGCGTTCATCAGCCATGTAACTCGACAGCCCATACTGCACAGGCGTATTGACGGTGAAAACATTGAACTGGTGCACCTTGCGAAACTCAGACGTCATGGCCGCTGGCGCAGCGACATAGCCCACCTTCCATCCGGTCACGTGATAGGTCTTGCCAAAGCTGCTGACGATGAAGGCGCGGGCTGCCAGGCCCGGAAAGCGAACGGCACTCTGGTGAATTTGACCTTTGTCTGCATCGAACACCATATGTTCATAGACTTCGTCACTGATCAGCAGAACATCGGTAGGGGCAAGAATTTCCTGAAGTTGAAGCATGTCCGCTTCGGACCAGATTGTCGCGCTCGGGTTGTGCGGCGAATTGATCACTATGGCCCGCGTTTTCGCCGTAATGGCGGCGCTGATTTTCTGGAAGTCAGGCCGGAAGGTCCCCGGGGTGAGTGGAACCCGAACCGCCACGCCGCCTGCCAGCTCGATGTTGGGTATATAGCTGTCATAACAGGGCTCAAGCACGATTACCTCGTCGCCGGGATGCACCACCGCCAGAATCGCAGTGATGATGGCCTGTGTGGCGCCGGCTGTGACGGTGATCTCGCCGGCCGCGTCGTATTTGCGACCGTGCAGCCTGAGGATCTTGGCTGAAATGGCTTCCCTGAGTACTGCGACACCTGCCATGGGCGGATACTGGTTCAGGCCCAGTGTCATGGCCTCCGTCACTGCGCCTACAAGGCGCGGGTCACACTCAAAATCCGGGAATCCCTGCCCCAGATTGACGGCATTTTTCTCTGCAGCCAGGCCGGACATCACGGTGAAGATGGTGGTGCCTACTGCGGGCAGCCTTGTCTTTAGCTCTGGGGTTCGTTCAATAACGTTGTTCATATGGATTTGCCGAGGTCAAACTTCGTAGTCGCTCACGTGGCCTGACATGACTTTTTCAATCACGCTGCGGTCCAGCCTGTCGCTCAAAAGGCTGGCGAAGGTATATACAAAATTGCGCAGGTAGGCGCTGCGCTTGAAAGCCACGCGTGCGATATTCACGCCAAAAAGTGGACCCGCAGGAATCGCCAGCAAATCGCTGTTGGTGCCATCATCCTTGATGGCCATTTCGGCGACGATACCAACACCCAGGCCCAGCCGAACATAGGTCTTGATGACGTCCGAGTCAATGGCCTCAAGGGCGATTCGTGGCTCCAGCCGTTTTGCTGCAAAAGCCTCGTCAATCTTGGTGCGGCCCGTGAAAGAGGGGTGATAGGTGATGAGCGGCTCGGCGGCCAGGTCTTCAAGCGTGATGTTGTCCTTGCCGGCCAATGGGTGCGCGACGGGTAACACCAGCATGTGCTGCCACTCGTAGCAAGGCAATGTGACCAGTTCCGAATACTGGGTAAGTGATTCGGTTGCAATACCGATTTCCGCGACTTCATCGATGACCATCTTGGCGACCTGATCAGGCGAACCCTGATGCAGGCTCACGTTGACCTTGGGGAAGGCTTCGCGCAGTTTTGCGACTGGTTGGGGCAACACATAACGCGCTTGTGTATGGGTTGTCGCAATGGACAGGGTGCCGCTGTCCTGAGCGGAGAACTGCTCGCCAATACGGCGCAGATTGCCAACTTCGCGCATGATGACATCTATGCTTTTGAGCACGTGGTCGCCGGGCTCCGTGACCCGCTTAAGGCGTTTCCCGTGCCGGGCGAATATTTCTACCCCGAGTTCCTCCTCGAGTTCAATGATCGCCTTTGAGACGCCGGGCTGGGAGGTGTGCAGCGCCCGCGCTGTTTCAGTCAGGTTGAGGTTGCGGCGAACGGCTTCCTGAACAAATCGAAATTGGTGAAGGTTCATATCTAATCCAGGCTAATTATCGATTTTATTATGCCTTAATTGTACTAAAGAACACTCTCGGAATCAGCTCTTCATGAGCGCGATATCGGCCATGAGCGTCGTCAGCTGCGGCAATTCGCCCACCGCAGGTAGCAACTCGATTTCCACGCCTGGATGCGATTTGCGGATTTGTTCGAGCAGCTTGGGCAAGTCTTCACGCGCATGTTTTCCCACACCCAGAAAAAGCGGGAAGATCCTCAGCCGCCGGGCGCCTCTGGCTATCAGATCGGTGGCTGCATCTGGCAAGGCAGGCGTGCAGAGTTCCAGGTAGGCGCACTGTACAAGCGTGCCTGGTTCCCGCTGAAGGATTTGCGATGCAACAGCCTCGATAGGCCCCCGCCACTGTGGATCCCGCGAGCCGTGGGCGAAAAGGACAACACCTGTGGTCAGGCCTGTCACCGTCTGAGTACCAGCCATCCAAATGCCCCCAAAGAAATGGCCATGTAAAGAAGCCCGGGCGTGGCGGCCGCAACCCATGGCTGCCAGTTCTGCAGGTTGCCAACATATCCAAACACGTTGTTCAGCAGGAAAAAGCTGATTCCAATCATGACTCCCGCAAATACGTAAGAGGCAATCCCTCCCGAGCGAAAGTGCAGGTAGGCAAAGGGGAGGGCGAGAATGACCATCACCAGGCAACTGAGCGGATAAAAAACTTTCTTCCAGAATTCGATTTCGTAACGTTGAGCCGTCTGGCCGTTCGAGTCCAGATGGCGAATGTAGGTAAACAGATCCACGGTACTCATGCGTTCGGGCTTGAGGAGCGCCACCGACACCATTTCCTGGGAGATTTCCGTGGGCCAGCGAAAGTTCTCAAGATTGATGCGTGTGACCCCTGCTGCAGGCTTGCCCGCCTCGATCTGCAGATTGGCCGCCGAACGAATATCAAACTCTGAGCGGGTAGCCTTTTTGAGTTGCCATGAGTCGTCATCTCCGAAGGTCGCCAGGGGGGCCTGCGTGATCGATACCACAAGCCCCTTGTTGTCAAACTCAAAGATCTGTACGCCCTGCATTTCATTGCGGGGAGTGAGAATTTTCACGTTGGCGACGTAGGTGTTGTAAGCCTGCTTTTCCTTGAGCCAGGCGCCGGTCTGACCGACAGTGGTGGCGCTTTGATAACGCGCCTTGAGCAGCTGTGCCGCTCGCTCGCTCGCTGGCGCGACGTAGTCCCCAATCAGGAAGCTCACCACGACAAAAATGGATCCCAGGCCAAGCAGCAGTTTCAGCGCACGCCAGGGGTCCAGGCCGCTGGTTCGCAAAATGGTGTATTCCGAGCTTTGCGCCAGCCTCGCCATGACAAAGATGGTGCCAATCAGGACCGAAATTGGCAGCAACTCGTAGAGATGGTTTGGTACCAGCAATGCGACATAAAACAGCGCATGCCTGATCTGGTAAATGTCATTGGCGTTGGGCAACCCGTTGGTTCTTCCCAGATACTGCAACTCGTCAACCAGGTCGAAAAAGAAAAACAGGGCCAGAAAACCCAATGCAACCAGCGCGATGGATGCGAGGACCTCGCCGTAAATCAGGCGTCGTATGGTTTTCATGCCGGGTTGCTCCGCGCGCCAGGAGGTCGCCTCAGGGCTGCACGTAAAGTCCAGTTGTTATGTCGTTTTGCCAGCCACGCCATGCCGAGCAGCAGAACACCGCCGTGCAGTACCAACATCAGGTTGCCGAAACCTATCAATCCGCCAAAGATCCAGCTTTGGCCCAGGTTGATCATGTTGTTGTAGACCAGAAAGGTCAGCACGACAAATACCAGGTTGCCACTTCTTCCGCCGCGCGGGTTCACACTGGCAAGGGCAGCGGCCAGCACCACGAAGTTAATGGCCGCCAGGGCCAGCCCCAGACGCCATGCCAACTCGCTGATGTTGGCGGGCGTCGGTGTCTTGAGGAGCACGGGAATTGAAAGCAGCTTGGCTTCGGTCACATCGGTGTTCAGGGGTGCTGCTTCGCCGGTATTGCTTCCGTACTCCTCGAACTCGCTGATCTTCAACGCAAATTTGCCGATTTCGTTTTCCATACGCTGTCCATTTTCAAGGATCAGCACCTGGGTATCGCCCTTGGTCTCAATCCTCCCGGCCCGTGCGGTGGTGACCGAGCTTTTGCCGCGTTCGTTCGCCGCAATGAATACGTTGCTGCTGGATTTTTTCGCGGTTGATGCATCGCGGTCAATAAAAAACACGCGATTTCCACTGGATGATTCCTGAAACTGTCCGGGTGCAATACGGTCGAGGTCGCTGCGCCCCTCATAACGTTCTTTCATGTCCTTGGTTTGCTGGTTGGTCCAGGGCCAGACAAACAATGAGGTCAACGCGATGATCAGAAGAACCGGCCAGGAAAAGCGGAAAAGTGGACGTAAAAACCCGGCAAGCCCGAGGCCGCTGGTAAACCAGACAACCATCTCGCTGTCACGATACATGCGTGACAAAGTGCCAACCATCGAAATAAACAGCGACAAGGTGAGGATGGTCGGGAGACGCCCCAGCGCTGAATACGCCATGAACAGCATGACGTCCTGGGGGTTGATGATGCCGCGTGATGCCTGACCCAGGGTGCGGATCAGCACAATGGTCAGAACGATGGTGATGAGGACCACAAGAGTTGCGCCGAAGCTGCGTGCAAGCTCTCTGCGTATCGAAGATTGGAATAACATTGACTAAATAATCGCTTTTGGCTCACAGGCCCTTTTGGTCTTTTGGGTCTTTTGGGTCTTTTGGCTTCCTGCCCAATCCCTTACTTCTTTTTTTATTTGATCGGCCAGACCTTCAATTATGGACTTTGAACTCAAATCAGCCAGCCTTGCCCGCGTTTGTTCGGAAAAATGTGATGTTCTGGTCGTGTTGACAGCCCAGGAGGTGAAATTCCCAAGTACCGGAGATGATGCCATCTCCCAGGTAATACGTCTCGCCATGAAGGCGGGAGACTTTGACGGCAAGGCGGGCAAGTTGCTGGTCAGTTATCGACCCGCAGGTATTGTCGCGACGCGTCTTGTAATGGCTGGGGTGGGTGACGGCAGTCCTAAAAACGTGCGCACCGCCATTGCCGGTGCCATGGGCAGTGTGAAAAGCGGTAATGCCAAGCGTGTGGTGATCACCTTTTCAGCTCTTGACGGCGTAGCTGATGACACAGTCCGCGCGGCGGTTCTGGCCTGTGGTGAGGCCTCGTACATCTACACAGCTACCAAATCAAAAGTAATACCCTCTTCACTTGAGCGGGTAGTGATTGCGGTAGACAGCATCGGTGAAGTACGTGCTGGTTTTGACAAGGGTGTCGGGCTGGCAAAAGGCGTCGCCCTGGCCAGGGAATGGGGAAACCGCCCATCCAATCACGCCACGCCTGCCTTGCTGGCGAATGCGGCGAAGGAACTGGCAAAGCTGCCAAAAATCAAGGTTGATGTTCTGGGGCCAAGGGAGGCTGCAAAATTGGGCATGGGATCCTTTATCGCCGTGGCACAAGGATCCGCCCAGCCCCTACGGTTCATTGTTTTGCGTTATGACGGCGCGGCCAAGACGGAAGCGCCAGTGGTTCTGGTGGGCAAGGGCATCACCTTCGATACGGGCGGTATCTCCATCAAGCCCGCCGGCGAGATGGATGAGATGAAGTTTGATATGTGCGGAGCGGCCAGCGTGCTGGGTACTTTCAGGGCTCTTGCTGAACTGAAGCCTGCGTTGAACGTAGTGGGCCTGATTCCCGCCTGCGAAAACATGCCCGACGGCCTGGCCATCAAGCCCGGCGACGTGGTGACCAGCATGAGCGGCCAGACCATAGAAATACTGAACACCGATGCTGAAGGGCGCCTTGTAGTGTGCGATGCGTTGACCTATGCAGAACGCTTCAAACCCAGGGCCGTGGTGGATATCGCGACCCTTACCGGTGCCTGCGTGGTGGCTTTGGGTGCGGTGCGCAGCGGCATGTTCACCGCCGATGAAAAGCTTGCCAAGGCACTTTACGATGCGGGCGAAACATCCCTCGATTTGTGCTGGCGCCTGCCGCTCGACGATGAATATGCCGACGGCCTGAAAACCAACTTCGCAGATGTTGCCAACGTTGCAGGCAGGGCCGGCGGTGCCATCACTGCGGCCAAGTTCCTCCAGCGCTTCACTTCAAAATTTCCGTGGGCGCATCTGGACATTGCCGGTACCGCATGGAAGGGCGGTTCGGCCAAGGGTTCGACAGGCCGGCCTGTACCCTTGCTGGTTGACTTTCTTCTCGGCCAGGCCCTTGATAAACCTGCTTCCCCGTCACCTGCAGGAAAGGGCCGTAAAAAGGCTTCTTCCAAACCGGCAACCAGACCTCGCTCTGCATGAAGGAAATAGAGTTTCACTTCAATGTGCCCGACAAGCTGGACTACACATGCCGTCTCCTGCGGAAGGTGCATCGCAGGAACATGCGTGCGGTGGTGACTGCCGGGCCCGAGGTTCTGGCAGAGCTTGACAGATTTCTGTGGCAGTTCTCGAACACTGAATTTCTTCCCCACTGCCTGGATACCGCAGGGGCAACCTTGACAAATTCGACAGCAATAATTTTGGCGGAACAGGCTGAGGCATGGGCTCCCGAAGGCGTGCTGATCAACCTCGGACGGAAAATTCCCCCAGGATTCGAGGGCTTTGAGCGTTTTGTCGAGCTGGTTTCCGGGCAGCCTGAAGACCGGCTTGCTGGCCGCGACAGATGGAAAACCTACAAGGATGCCGGATTTGAGTTGACGCGCCACGATGTGGCTGCTGCAAGGGAGACGCCTTGAACAGCAACCAGACACCGCCGCGCTTTGTTCCGACGCTGACGGAAGTCGTGCAGCCAGGTTCACAACCGGATTTGACGCAGCACACGCCCACCACGGCATCCCTCGAACACTTTGAGGACCAGATGGTTCACCGCGTCATGCAGCGTGTGGACCTGGTGCTGGAAAGGCGGCTGCGCGAAGCGGTGGGCCAGCTCATCCTCACCCATACCCAGGCGCTGGGGCCTCGTCTGCGTGAGGAAATAGAGCTGGTCGTGCGTGAATCTGTCAGTCAGGCCGTGGCGCAGGAACTCCCGCGTGATCCCGGCGAATATCCGGCCTGAGATTGCCTCGTCTTTTCTGTGGTGCATCGGCCTACCGCATCTGCATCTTTCTGTAACTCGGCAGCTGATTATTTGCGGCGTCTAGGGGCGTTGCTATGGCACGGGCGCGAAAATTGCGATATGTTCCAGTGCGCAGGGTAAAAAATTGCCCTCAATTTTTAAACAGAAATTTTTAACCGGAGTGTCTTTATGCAGATGAAATTGAAACTGACGGCAGTAGCAGCGGTTGTTGTGCTGGTTGCAGCCTGCGGCAAAAAAGAAGAAGCCGCCCCAGTTGCAGCAGCTCCGGCCGCATCGGCCACGGCACCAGCCGCAGCGCCAGCCGGCGGTGAACTGATCGTCAAAATCGGTCATGTGGCGCCGCTCTCCGGCGCACAGGCGCACTACGGCAAGGACAATGAAAACGGCGTGCGCATGGCCATCGAGGACCTGAACAAGCAGGGTTTTGAAATCGGTGGCAAAAAGGCCAAATTTGAAATCGTCGCTGAAGACGATGCAGCCGATCCAAAACAGGGCACTGCAGCCGCACAAAAATTGTGCGATGCCAAGGTTGCCGGCGTGGTTGGCCACCTGAATTCCGGCACCACCATCCCGGCTTCCAAGGTCTACAACGACTGCGGCATTCCCCATGTGACCGGTGCGGCCACCAACCCCGACCTGACCAAGCCAGCCTACAAGACCACCTATCGCATCATTGCCAACGATCTGGCACTTGGTTCGGGTCTGGCTTTCTATGCTGCCGATACCCTTAAGCTGAAAAAAGTTGCTGTCATTGATGACCGCACGGCTTACGGCCAGGGTGTGGCTGATATCTTCAAGAAAACTGCCAAGGAAAAAGGCATGACCGTGGTTGACGAGCAGTTCACCACGGACAAGGCCACCGATTTCATGGCCATCCTGACCGCAGTCAAGGCCAAGAACCCCGACGCCATCTTCTACGGTGGCATGGACCCACAAGCCGGCCCCATGCTGCGCCAGATGGAACAACTGGGCATGGGCAAGGTCAAGTATTTCGGTGGTGACGGGATCTGTACGGCTGAAATCGCCAAGCTGGCCCGGTAGCCCCAAGACTGTCGAGAACGTGATCTGCGCTGAAGGTGGTGCTTCACTGGCCAAGATGCCAGGCGGCGAAGCCTGGAAGAAGCGGTACGACGAGAAGTACCCCAACCAGTTCCAGGTCTACAGCCCGTACACCTACGACGCCACCTTTGTTCTGGCCGATGCCATGAAACGCGCTGGTTCCATAGATCCCAAGGTTTACACCCCTGAACTCATCAAGGCGAGCTTCACGGGCGTGACCACCACCATCGAGTTCGAACCCAATGGTGAGTTGAAGAACCCCGCTATCACCTTGTACACCTACAAGGAAGGCAAGAAATCGGCGTTGAACTGAGTCGCTCGATGCAATTTAAAAAAAGCCACCGTGAGGTGGCTTTTTTGTGCCTGGCCGAAGCCGGAAAGAGCAAAGTGAAACCGGAAACAAAAAAGCCCAGACTGGCTGGGCTTTCAGGAGTTTTTGCCGGTGCGTGGAAACTCGCAAAGGCTTGACTATTTGGCGGAAGAGGCGGGATTCGAACCCGCGGTAGGTTTAACCCTACGCACGCTTTCCAGGCGTGTGACTTAAACCGCTCATCCACCCTTCCGCGAAGCCTTCGATTGTAGCAGTTACGCAGGGCTTGTTTGCCGCAGCTTATTGAAGGGCGTTCTGGAATCGGTGCTTTTCAAGTTGCGCCATGGTCACGAAGTTGAGCACGCTGCTGTGGGTGGATTCGAGTACAACGGGCGCCGCCTTGCCGGCCTCAAGCGCCTCGCGCCAGCGGTTGGCGCAGACGCACCAGCGGTCCCCTGGCTTGAGGCCTGAAAAACGATACTCTGGCCGGGGCGTCACCAGGTCGTTGCCTTTCTCAAGCGAAAACTCCAGAAACTCGCCTGTCACGCGTACGCAAACGAGGTGCGAACCCTGATCGGTTTCATCGGTGTTGCAGCAACCGTCCCTGAAGTAGCCTGTCAGCGGATCGTAGGAGCAGGGCACAAGGTCTGTGCCTAATACATTTTTGGCCTCATTCAACTCAAAACTCATGGCTGCATCCCATTCAGATCAGATCAATCCCGATTAAACCTTGTTGCCCTGAACCATCTTCATGGCCGAGCCGATCAGCGTGGCGACTTCCGTCATGTTGCTGGGGACAATGAGGGTTGTTTTTGCATCCCTGGCGACCTTTGAATATGCATCGACGGCCTGTTCGGCCACCTTGAGCTGCACCGCCTGTTCGCCGCCGGGCTGGCGAATCGCAGCGGCCACCAGTTCAATCGCCTTGGCATTCGCATCGGCCACCGCCATGATGGCAGCGGCCTCGCCCTGGGCGTTGTTGATGGCAGCGAGTTTTTCGCCCTCAGAGCGGGCAATAAAAGCCTCGCGCTCGCCGGTGGCGATGTTGATCTGTTCCTGGCGACGGCCTTCGGACGCGGCAATCAGGGCGCGCTTTTCACGCTCTGCCGTGATCTGCGACTGCATGGCATGCAGGATTTCCTTGGGCGGCGTGAGATCCTTGATCTCGTAGCGCAAGACCTTGACGCCCCAGTTCAGCGCGGCTTCATCAATGGCGGCCACAACCTGCGCATTGATGATGTCGCGCTCTTCAAAGGTTTTGTCCAGCTCAAGCTTTCCGATAACCGATCGCAGCGATGTCTGGGCCAGCTGGGTCACGGCCACGATGTAGTTGGACGAGCCGTAGCTGGCACGCATCGGGTCAGTCACCTGGAAGTACAGGATGCCGTCAACCTGCAACTGCGTGTTGTCGCGTGTGATGCAGACCTGGCTGGGTACGTCGAGCGGGATTTCCTTCAGGCTGTGCTTGTAGGCAACGCGGTCGACAAAGGGCACAAGGAAGTTCAGGCCCGGCGTCAGTGAACCGTGGTACTTGCCCAGGCGTTCAACCACCCAGGCATTTTGCTGCGGCACCACCTTGATGCTGCGCACGATAAAGATCACTGCGATGACGAGAATAATGAGCGCGATTTCCATGGTCTCTTCCTTTGTTCAGGCTGGGGCAGGGTGCCCCGGCCTCATTGTCAGATCCGGTTTGTTCCGGATTCGGGTTGGCTGAAGTATTTCAGCGCTTTTCAATCACCAGGCGATTGCCCAGCAACTCCTTGATATGGAACTGCCCGATGGCGCCTGGCTCCATGCCCGGGCTGTCCAGCACGGCTGTCCAGCTCGCGCCGCGGTATTTGACTGTCGCCGTGCCGTCGGCGTTCCAGTGATCTATCTGCACCGGCTCCCCGATGTCGATGTGCGCGTCCGGGTTGGACTGCACTGGTTTGCCTTTTGCCCTCCCGCCGGTCTTGAGGTGCCATGCCACGACGGCGCCACCACCTATAACGGCAGCCGTGATGATCTGGGCGGTGAGCGGCAGGCCCAGATGCGCAGCGATGGCTGCTGCCACCAGGCCAATGGCCAGCATCAAAAGATAAAACGTCCCGGTGGCCAGTTCAACGGCTACAGCTGCGCCCGCGACCAGCCACCAGATGGTTGATTCAGACATGTCGGCTTCCTCCTTTGATTTGTAGGTGTTGAGCCACATTTTGGGGCAAATACCCGCTCCAGTAGAGGGAAGACCTTTTATTTCCGTACACTTCGCACATTCCGCACGCCTGAGCTCCCGGCAGGAGCCGCAAGCGCTGTCATGTCCGACTGCCAACACGATACACCGCACCTATGAAATTTCGCTTCCCCATCGTCATCATTGACGAAGACTTCCGCTCCGAGAACACCTCGGGCCTGGGCATACGTGCACTGGCTCAGGCGATTGAAACCGAAGGCTTTGAAGTTCTTGGTGTGACGAGTTACGGTGATCTCTCGCAGTTCGCCCAACAGCAAAGCCGGGCCAGTGCCTTCATCCTGTCTATTGATGATGAGGAGTTTTCACCCGGCCCCGACCTGGACCCCGCCGTTCTGAACCTGCGCACCTTCATCGAGGAAGTGCGCCGCAAAAACCTGGATGTGCCGATTTACGTCTATGGTGAGACCAAGACCTCGCGCCACATTCCCAATGACATCCTGCGCGAGCTGCACGGCTTCATCCACATGTTTGAGGACACGCCCGAGTTTGTGGCCCGCCACATCCTGCGTGAAGCCAAAAGCTACCTCGAAGGCGTTCAACCGCCGTTTTTCAAGGCGCTGCTCGACTACGCCGAAGATGGCTCATATTCATGGCATTGCCCTGGTCACTCAGGCGGCGTGGCTTTCCTGAAGAGCCCGGTCGGCCAGATGTACCACCAGTTCTACGGCGAGAACATGCTGCGCGCCGACGTCTGCAATGCGGTGGAAGAGCTCGGCCAGCTGCTGGACCACAACGGCGCGATTGGCGCCAGCGAGCGCAATGCCGCCCGTATCTTCAACGCCGACCACTGCTTTTTTGTCACCAACGGCACCTCGACCAGCAACAAGATGGTCTGGCACCATACCGTGGCGCCTGATGACGTCGTGGTGGTTGACCGCAACTGCCACAAGTCCATCCTTCACGCCATCATCATGACCGGCGCGGTGCCTGTGTTCCTCAAACCCACGCGCAACCATTTCGGCATCATCGGCCCGATTCCGCAAAGCGAGTTTGAGCCCGAGGCCATCAAGGCCAAGATCAAGGCCAACCCGCTGCTGAAAAAGGTCAATGCCGACAAGGTCAAGCCGCGCGTGTTGACCCTGACGCAGTCGACCTATGACGGCGTTCTCTACAACACCGAGACCATCAAGGGCATGCTCGACGGGTACATCGACAACCTGCATTTTGACGAAGCCTGGCTGCCGCACGCGGCCTTCCATCCGTTTTACGGTACTTACCATTCGATGGGCAAAAACCGCATCCGTCCCAAGACGGCAGTGGTGTATGCCACGCAGTCCATCCACAAGCTGCTGGCGGGCATCAGCCAGGCCAGTCACGTGCTCGTGCAGGATTCGCAGGAGGTCAAGCTCGACAGGCACCTCTTCAACGAGGCCTACCTCATGCACACCTCAACCTCGCCGCAGTACAGCATCATCGCAAGCTGCGACGTGGCTGCCGCCATGATGGAGCCGCCCGGCGGCACCGCGCTGGTGGAAGAAAGTATTGCCGAGTCGCTGGACTTCCGCCGCGCAATGCGCAAGATCGACGAAGAGTACGGTGACGACTGGTGGTTCAAGGTCTGGGGCCCGGACAAGCTGGTGGAAGAGGGCATCGGCGAAGCGAAAGACTGGATCATCAAGGGCGAATCACGCAGCGCCAAAACGGCCAAAAACGGCGCAAACAACTGGCACGGCTTTGGCCAGATGGCGACCGGCTTCAACATGCTGGACCCGATCAAGTCCACCATCGTGACGCCCGGCCTGGACCTGAACGGAAAGTTTGCCAAAACCGGCATACCGGCGTCCATCGTGACCAAGTTCCTGGCCGAGCACGGCGTGATCGTTGAAAAAACGGGCCTCTACAGCTTCTTCATCATGTTCACCATAGGCATCACCAAGGGCCGCTGGAACACGCTGCTCACGGCGTTGCAGCAGTTCAAGGATGACTACGCCAAGAACCAGCCGATGTGGCGCATCCTGCCCGAGTTTTGCCAGAAGTTTCCGAAATATGAACGCATGGGCCTGGCCGATTTGTGCCAGTACATCCACGCGCTGTATTCAAAGTACGACATTGCCCGCCTGACGACGGAGGTCTACCAGAGCGACCTCGAACCGGCGATGAAGCCGAGCGAGGCCTACGCCCACATCGCCCAGCGCAAGACCGAGCGTGTCGAGATCGACCACCTGGAAGGCCGTATCACGGTGGGGCTGGTCACGCCTTACCCGCCCGGTATTCCCCTGCTGATTCCGGGTGAGGTCTTTAACAAGAAAATCGTCGATTACCTGAAGTTTGCACGTGAGTTCAATGTGCATTGCCCGGGCTTTGAGACTGACATCCACGGCCTCGTCAGCGAGGTGGATGCCAAGGGCAAGATGCGTTATTACGCGGACTGCGTCAAGAAGTAGTCTCTGTTGCTGCCTCGGCGGCGGGCTAGTTCGGGCCGTCTTCGCGAACCCGCATAAAGCTCGCAAAACGCGGAATCCCGCTGTCGTTCAGGCCGCGATAACGGTACGTGACCAGCGCGCCAACCGGCGGCGGGTTCTTGCGCTGCGCATCGCTGAACCCTGTGCCCAGCTTGAAGCGCTGGGCGGCTTTTCCGCCTTCTGCAGGCATCTCCACCAGCAGCGCACCCAGACGGCCTGCGTTTTTGCCTTTGCCTGCCACATGGCCGACCACGCGGGCCTCGGCATCTTCATGCGTTTTGACCTTGAGCAGGTCGTCGTTGCGCAGGCCCTTGTAGAGCGAATCGCCCCGGTGCAGCATCAGGCCTTCGCCGCCGAGTTTGACGGTCTTTTTAAGCTGCGCCTGCAGCGCGGCATGGTCTGCCACGCGGTACTGCACAACCGCCACGACCCAGGGCTTGTCGATCTGGGAAACCAGGCCGTTGAGCGCGGGGATGCGCTCCGTGAACGGCCCGGGCTGCGTCGGGAGGTCAAACACCATGAAGCGCATGCTGCGCCAGGCTGCATCGTCAGGCACCTGCTGGCGCACGGTCGACACCGCTTTTGAAAATTGACCACGCCCAGCCCAGAGTTCGCCGTCCATGGGTGTTTTGGGCCAGCCTGCCGTGAACCACGCGGGGGCCATGACGCGCTCGCCGCCGCGTGTGAGCAGCTTCTCGCCGTCCCAGAAGCCGCGTACGCCGTCATATTTCTCGCTGACCCAGTAGTCGGCCAGCACCACCCCCGGGTGGTAGACATTGGCCAGCATCAGCGCCGGTTTGCCGGGAGAAGGTTGGCCCAGCGCTTGCGCGGCAGTAAGGGGACTGCTGCAGGCGATGAGTACGGCCAGCAGGCTGGCGCGCAAGACAGGTGCCTTGAAAAGTGTGTTCATGATGCTCCCTGACGGCGTTTGAACGCCTTGTTTTAAAACTCTTTGCTATTTTTTTAATAGCTGTTCACGCACATATCTATTGGTCTGCAGGCCGATTTGATGTCTGAAAATGGCCTTGTGAGGCCATTTTTTGAAGTTCAGGCTGCTTGACGAGCCCGATTCAGGTCATATTGTTGCGTTTTTTGTATCAATCTACGGATAAAACGGAAAATTTCATAAAATAATATGCAAAACGTAATAATCGGTCTTCAAATCTCTGCTGGCTCGGCAATCCCGCCTACGACATTGCTAAATCCACCGTCGACATAAGTAATTTCGGCGCTGACTCCAGCTGCAAGGTCGCTGAGCAAAAATGCAGCGACATTGCCCACGTCCTCAATCGTCACATTGCGGCGAATGGGGGAGGTCTCAGCCACGACGCTCAATATCTTGCCGAAGCCCTTGATGCCACTGGCAGCCAGGGTTTTGATCGGGCCCGCGCTGATGCCG
Organism: Polaromonas sp.; assembly: GCA_965228025.1. Classification (GTDB taxonomy): domain Bacteria; phylum Pseudomonadota; class Gammaproteobacteria; order Burkholderiales; family Burkholderiaceae_C; genus Polaromonas. The sequence goes on from CBDDGX010000017.1 coordinate 80,819, forward strand.
TTGGCGCGCATGCCCCGCTTTTTGCTGCCGAGTGATTCGGCCAGGTAACGTACCGATGCTTCCAGGCTGGCTTTGGCCAGGCCCATGGTGTTGTAGTTGGGCACAACCTTCTCTGCGCCCAGATACGACAGCGTCAGGACTGATGCCTTGTCATTGAGGAAGGGCAGGGCAGCCTTGGCCATGGCGGGGAAGCTGTAGGCGCTGATGTCGTGGGCGATACGAAAAGCCTCCCGGCTCAATCCGTCCAGGAAGTCGCCGGCTATCGCCTCGCGCGGTGCAAAGCCGATGGCGTGCACAAAGCCGTCAAAGGTCGGCCAGGTTTTGGTCAGGTCAGTCATCAACTGCGCAATCTGTTCATCACTGCCAACGTCGCAGTCAAACACAAGTTTGCTGCCGAAGTCTGCGGCAAATTCAGTGATGCGGTCTTTAAAGCGTTCGCCCTGGTAGCTGAAGGCCAGCTCTGCCCCCTGTGCGTGGCAGGCTTTGGCGATGCCATAGGCAATCGAGCGGTTGGACAACACGCCCGTGATCAGCAGTTTTTTGCCGGTGAGAAAACCCATGTGCATATCTCCATAAAGTGACCGGCGGATTCTTGTTTGACACCCGCCCAAGTAGTGCAGAATTGTCGCATGGTGCGATTCGAAGTCGCCTGTAGTTAGCTTCATTTCAGTAAGCCAGGAGTTGCATTTACCTCTGTAGAGCCTAGGTTTTACACGAGGGAAATTCGCAATGAACACAATGTAATCCGCCCCTGCGCGAACGCATTGATGACCATCCCGCAACGGGCTCGGTCAGTGCAAAACGGTCTTCAAAGCTGTTTTCTGTCTCTTTTGAACAACGAGTTACATTTTGTAGCAAAACTGTTTTGCCCGCACTGGGACAAAAGATCCGAATAGGTGACACCAACTCATGGTGTCTTGTTTTTCCACCAAAACCACGCTTGGAACAGCGTGATCTCGTCTATGCGTGCGTCCCGGGTAACTGGGAGGTGCGGAGCCATAGATAAACCACTCGCACGGCGACGTGCATAAACCAAAGGCGACTTTGGGGAATTGCTGGGAGCAAGACCAGCAAGAGCGGACGAGATAAAGGGTACGGGAAACGTATGTGAACGTTCGTCAGAACCGCCGTCACAATTAAACAGCTAACACTTGTGTCCACGGGCAACCGTGGGAGCTGTGACCAAAACGGTACTCGCGTCTGGAATCAGTGGTCATGCACTTTGATTCGTTCCCAACAAGCGCGCGGCGGAGAGAACGTCCCTAACCCCTTTCGTCGGTTCGCCGACCGACGGGACATCGTGAGGAACGAAGTAAGCCCGATACATCGCTGACCTTAGGAATAGGGCCAGCAACCTGCGCGTAAGCAAAGGCCGAGGTGTAGCGGGTAGAGGAAGCTGCAAAAAGCGAAGGGGCGCATGTAATGTGCGTCATAGCGGTTCAAGATTTGCCGCAGTGCGAAAGCACGCAGACTTGCAGCAGGTGCGACAGCGTAAAAGCTATTGCGAACTTACACCCTAGGGGGCACAAACCCCTTGGGGTGTGTGCGTCCCCGGGGTGTCAACGACATTACCGGAGGAAGTATGAAAAACATCCAAGGCAGCAATGCCCCAGATGCTGCGCCTACGGACGATCAGCAGTGCGAGTGGCATTCCATTGATTGGGGTGCGGTGACTCTGTTCGTAAGTAAGGCGCAATCGCGCATAGCGCAGGCAACAAAAGACGAAAACTTCCGACGAGCCGCAAGGCTTCAAAGAGGTTTAGTCCGATCCTGGCAGGCCAAGGCATTGGCAGTCAGGAAAGTGACGACAAACCAAGGAAAGCGGACGGCTGGCACCGACCGTGAACTCTGGGACACGCCACTTCAGAAATGGAAAGCCATAGAAAGGTTAGGGCAGAAGGGATACAAGGCCAGTCCATTGCGGCGGGTCTACATTCCCAAAGCCAACGGCAAAGAAAGGCCGCTAGGCATCCCTACGATGTTGGATAGAGCTATGCAGGCACTCTACCTGTCAGCTCTTGAGCCAATGTCGGAGTGCAGAGCCGATCCGAACTCCTATGGGTTCCGGAAAGGTCGCTGTACGCAGGATGCCTGCGCGCAGTTGTTCAACTCCATCGCCTCGAAGGCCTCGGCCTCTTGGGTGTTGGATGCGGACATCAGCGGGTTTTTCGACCACATCAACCATGACTGGTTATTGCGCCATGTTCCTATGAACAAACGCATATTGAACCAGTGGCTCAAGTGTGGAGTTGTCGAAAAAGGCCAACTGGTGAGTACTGATGAGGGCACCCCGCAGGGGGGCATCATCTCGCCGACGCTGGCGAACTGGACGCTGGACGGTCTGGAACGGGGTCTACAGGCGCACATCCGTGCGACTCTGGGCGTTGCGAAAGGTCAAAAGGCCAAGGTGAATCTGGTGCGGTACGCGGACGACTTTGTAGTGACTGCCAACTCGAAAGAGTTGTTGGAAACATTGGTCAAGCCTTGGGTGGAACAGTTTCTGCGCGAGCGGGGATTGGAACTGTCCGAGGCAAAAACGCGGATCGTACACATTGATGAGGGATTCGATTTTCTTGGGTGGAATTTCAGAAAGTATTCTGGAAAACTGCTCATCAAACCAAGTCGAAAAAGCGTGAAAGCGCACTACGACAAGGTCAAGGAAATTATCTCCAAGTCGATCTCGGTGAAAACTGAAGTGCTGATAGCAAAGCTCAATCCGGTTCTCCGTGGGTGGGCGAACTATCACAAGGGGGTGGTGGCGAAACAGACATTTAGCAAGTTGGACTTCCAGATTGGCTGGAAACTGATGCGCTGGGGTCTCAGGCGCCACCCCCGCAAGAGCAAGCTCTGGGTGCGTGAGCACTACTGGCGGAAACCCGGCTCGCGCTGGGAATTCACCACAGATGTCTTGACGGTTGACGGATCAGAAAAGGATGCGTCACGGCAGAAGGGGCCACTGTATTTGTATAAGCTTGCGGATACAAAGATAGTGCGTCACGTCAAGATTCAGGGGGCTTATAACCCCTTTGATCCTGAATGGGAACCATACGGCGAGGATTTGAGATTTAAACGAATGTCGCAGGACATCGTGGACAACATCAGATTCAAGTTGTGGGCCTCCCAGTACGGCAGCTGTGCGTTGTGCCGTATGCCGATTGAGTCTCTCGCGGATTGTCACGACCACCATATCGTGTACAGGATGCATGGAGGTTCAGACGCTTTGTCGAATCGGGTGCTCCTACACCCGATCTGTCATACGCGTGTTCATATCCTAGGTTTGGAGGTTACCAAGCCGGTCCCAGTACGGGGACTTTAATCTGGAGCAGTAGACTAGGGCTATGCAGCCTGTTGATGCTATGAAACCAGTGGTCGTGCGTGAGCCGTATGCGGTGAAAGTCGCAAGTACGGTTCTTAGGGGGGGGGAAGGCAGTGATGCCTTCTCCCTACCCTCCCGGGATTTGTCTCTTTTGAAGGCTTTGATGCTGGTGAGCTTTGTTTTGCCGGTGCCCGCATCCCATGCCGCCCATGCCTACGCCCAGTTCGGCGACATCAAATACCCCCCGGGCTTCACGAACTTCAGCTACGTCAACCCGAATGCCCCCAAGCGCGGCGAAATCCGCATGGTGCCGCCGACAAGGCCGACCAATTTCGACAAGTTCAATCCCTTCACGCTGCGCGGCACTCCGCCCTACAACATAGGCGGCCTGCTGCTTGAAACGCTGCTCACCGGCAACTCGGAAGAGCCCACCACCGCCTACGGCCTGCTGGCCGAGGACGTGGAGGTCGCGGCCGACAAACTTTCTGCCACTTTCCGGCTGAACCCCAAAGCCGTTTTTCACAATGGAAAGCCGGTGTTGGCCGCCGACGTGGTGCACTCCTTCAAAACGCTGATGAGCAAGGAAGCTGCGCCGCAGTTCAAGACCATTTACGCAGAGGTGAAAGATGCGGTGGTGGTGTCTGAGCGCGTGGTGCGCTTTGACTTCGCCACGCCCAACCCCGAATTGCCGCTTGTCGTTGGCGGTATGGCGGTGTTCAGCCGCGACTGGGGCATGTCGGGTGGAAAACGCAAGCCGCTGGACCAGATCGTCTCCGAACCGCCGATTGGCTCCGGCCCCTACAAACTGGCGTCGCTTGCCATGGGCCGTGACATCACTTATGCGCGTGATCCGAAGTACTGGGCCGCCGACCTCCTCACAGCATCAGCATCTTGCGCGCCTCCACCATGAGGAAGCCGAAGCAGGCGGCCACGCCGGCCACCGCCGCCATCATGAGCCCGTTGCGCAGCAGCAGGCGGTTGTCGTCGTGGGGCACCTGCAGGGAGAGGGGAGGAGTGGCCGTGTGTGTGTGTGTGAGTGCGTGAGAGAGCGCAATCACGGCACGCAGGACGAGTGCCCTGCCTAGCCCCAGGCTCACCACTGCATCCTTGAGGTTGCTGGTTGTCTGGAAGAGGCGGTGTGACAGCACCACGTAGACTGCAGGCGCAGGAGGGCAGGCAGGAGCAAGTGAGGACAGGAGGCGCAGCAGGTGGCGGGGCAACCCGTGCGCCTGTCGTCACCAGCAGCAGATTTCCAGCAGGCGGGGTTGGTCTGGTGCAGGCCGCCTTGCCGCGCATTGGCGCCCGGGCATGCATGCAGGCAGGGCCAGGCAGGTACAGCCATGCACACCAGCACCAGGGCCAGGCATGCACAGCACCAGGGCCACGCTGCCACGCACTTGCTGTCACCACCGCAAAGTTGAGCAGCGGGTAGCCCGGCAGCAGCGTGAGCAGGTAGATGGGCTGGCCGTCGGGCCGCTTGCTGAGCAGCCAGGTGTGGAACTGGCCGATGTCTGCACAGGGCATAGGAGGGACGGAGGGGGAGTTGAGAGGAGAAGCATGGGAGCGGCGGGACGGCGGAGCGGGCTGGGTGGTGGCATTGCGCCGCTCGAATCCATGGCGCCGGGGCGGTTGGCGACAGCAGGGCGGCCGACGGTGTCTGTGGCGCAGCAGCGCTCACATGTCTCCAGCGTGACGCAGCCCAGCCAGCCGTAGAGGCCCATGGAGAAGCTGCGCATCTGCGGCGTGAGGTTGCGCAGCATGAAGAAGACTGCAGAGGGGTGGGGGGGTGGCAGGTGGGGTGAGGGGAGGGCTAGGAGTCGAGGGGGTGGGGTGGAGTGAGTGTCAACTGGGCGTGCCCAAGGCTGGCCAAACGCAGGCGCCGTGCACCAGGCTTGGGCGCCACACGCCTGCCCGCACCCCGGGCCCTTGCCCCCGCTGGGCGTGGTGTCCTGCGAGGCACAGTCGACCACCAGTATCCCGGCCTCGCCTGTGATGGGTATCCAGGATGTGTAGGGGTGGATCCGGTTGTACTCCACCTTGGGCAGCAGGTACACAAAGTGGTACCAGGCGTAGCCGACGGCGCAGAACAGCGAGATGAGCACCGCCCGCGTGGCGCGCCGCCGATGCGCCTCCATGCCGTCCACCGCCTGCAGGAACTTCTCCACCCTGCGGGGAAGGCAGGGGGGCAGGACACACGAGGCCAGGTGAGGGGAGGTTGAGGGACGGGTGGTTGAGAGGAGCTACGGCAGGCGGCCCCGCCAGCCAGGCAGGCCCCAGCTGCAGGCCCTCCTGCTTCTCGCTGCCTTCCCCCTGGCAAACACCGGCAAGCACCCGCGCCTGCAGCGGCTGCTCCATGCCTCACAACTCACTTGGGGTGCATGAAGGCGCAGATCATGCCATAGATCCAGATGTAGCGGTCCAGGGAGGAGCGGAAGAACCACTCTGCAGGGAGGCATGGGATGGTTAGGGTGGGTGAGGTGCTTGGGCCTGCTTGTGTGACGTGGTGGTGGGCCGGAGGGCATCGTTCTCCACAGCCTGCCCTGCTACACAGATCGCTGCTTCGTGCCCCCAAAGCTGCCGCCGCGTGCCATCCTGCCGTGCCCCTGCTGCACACGTGCTGTACTGCCTGCTGTACCACCAGCTGTACCGCCTCACCATACATCTTGTCGCCCCCGGGGCGGCGCGGGTCGGTGTACCCGACCAGGAACATGAAGGGCGTCCAGACGGAGTAGAACACTGCAGGGGGTGCGCCGGGGTGCGCAGCGTGTGTGTTTTGTGGTGGGGCGCGTCTGGGCAGGGACAGTCGGCGCAGCACAGCGCAGCACAGGGCCGCAAGCCCTGGCTTCAGGCCGCTCCCCCACAGCCGCAGCAGGAGCAGCAGCAGCGGGCAGCGTGTTTGGGCAGCAGCGCAGCAGCAGCAGCAGGCACGCACCCATCTTGAGGTCCCAGAAGACAAAGACGGTGAGGAAGCAGGCGCCGATCTTGAGCCAGATGGCGGCGTCGCTCTTGTTGTACTTGGGGAACACGGCCAGGGCTGCGGCAGGGGCATGGGAGAGTGCTCTGTGTGTGCACACGTGTGGAGGAGGCAGGGCGGCAAGAAAAGTGCGTCACAGCGTTCACCCAACGGCAGCAGCGCCGTGGGGTGCGGGGCCCCCACTGCACGGCCGCCCGCACGTCTTCCCACCCTGCCCCTCCTCCTCTCCCGCGCCCGCACCTCCGTAGACCATGATTGTGAAGAGGGTGTGCATGGGGCAGATGTAGTACAGCATGTAGGAGTTGTTGAGCACCAGGCAGCAGAAGAGGACCAGGAAGTTGAGGCGCCACATCATCTGGAAGAAGCGGCCCACCCCAAAGTCGGCGGTGCGGTAGTAGTAGGAGAAGTTGCCTGCAGGGGGGTGTTGAGGGGTTGGGGGCGGTGGGGGTTGGGGGCAGGGGGTGCATGGACACATGGTATTGCGTAGGGTCGCGCAGCGTATCGGCATCGTCCGGGGAGATGCAACAGCAGATTTACAACAGCAGAGCGAGGCAGGGAGGCAGGGACACAGGTAGAGGTGGCTGGGGCATCCAGCAGTGGGTTCGGAAGAGGTGGGCGTGGCAGGCAGGTGGCCGGCAGGCCAGGCCAGGCAGCTGTCACCCCTGCCCCGAGATTGCGCGAATCAGCCCAGCCCTTGAGATTTGCCCCACCCGGCGCTCACCAAAGCCCGTCATCCACACGTAGGCGGCGATGAAGACGCGTATCGCATTGTAGATTTCTTTTGCGTTGTAATAGTGATACAGGAGGAACAGGACCTGCGGGGGGGATTGGCGGACGCTGTTTTTAACGGATCCTCGCCGCACGATGTTCCAGGAACAGCTGACCAACTGCCGGGCCAGGCATGTCTGGTCTGGTCTGCGCCAGCCCTCAGGGCCTCGACAGCCGAGCCAGCGCCGCCCCAGGCGCCAGCCCGACCGCCTTGTGCCCGACGACGACCTGCCGCCCACCGCACACGCACCTGCATCCACCCCTTCCACTCCTCCGTCTGCGTGCGGTGCAGCAGCAGCGTGCGGTGCTGCTTCAGCGAGTAGCCGCCCGCCACGGCGGTCAGCACCAGGAAGATGAAGAGCAGGACGTCGCGTGTGTAGGTCTGGCAGGGGGCGGGGCAGGACACGAGGAAGCAAGCGGGCGCAGGCGGGCTGGTGAGCGGGGGCGAACGAGGCGGGGGGCCCATCCGCACGGCCCCGCCAGCTGCTGCTGCGCTGCCTGCTGCGCCGCCTGCCAGTCCACATCGCCATGTATTGTGTCCCTGCCCCCATGGTGTGCATCCCCGCTGCGCTGCGCAGATGCGCCAGGCAGGCAGCCGCGCTGCGCCACACCTTGGTGCCCGGCGCGATGAGCTGGGTGCGGTCTGCCACGTAGAACCAGGCCAGGATGGTCCCAAACTCCACCGCTGACCGCAGGGCCTCGCGGCTGGACAGCAGCGCGTCGCCGTCCAGCATGAGGCAGCGGTAGAAGGCAGAGGAGGCCCAGGCGTAGGTGGGCTTGCCGCTGGCATCGGTGCCGGGCGGCGGCGAGGAGGGCATGCCCGCGCCGGCCGCCTCGCCGCTCGTCGCCTCCACATCCACCGCGCTGCCCACCCCGTTCATCTCCAGCAGCGGCTTGCCCTCGGGGACCGCCGCCGCCTCGGTGTGCGCATGTGTCTGCGCCTTCCTGCGCACGCGCAGACACCGTACGTGGCGGCAGGTTGAGTGCGCTGAGCGTGCTGCTACGGCATTGGTGAACTGCAGCACTGCCCAGCAAAGCCAACCCACAACGGCAGGCAACAGCCATCATGAAATAGACAAGCAGCAACGCTCGCTGGGCTGGCGCCGCACTTTGCATGCGAGCGCTTGTAATTGAGCCACTCGGCGCACATCCACAGCGCTATGGCCGTAATGTAGGCCCCCAGGCAGGCCACCTGCAGGCGACAGGGTGTGTCGTCGCACGAGCAGGTGGGTGCTTGCAGGTGGCGGCGGCTGGCGGCAGCCCGGTTGTTGGGGGCCGCGGCGGTGCAGCAGGCGGGGCGTTGGGGTTCTCAGCGACTCCATCAGTCCACTGGACCGCAATGCGGGTGCAGGCAAGGGCAGCGGGCGCCAAAGACAAGGGGGGCAGCAATAGGGGGTGACGCAGGCCAGCGCTCCAAGCCGGGCCTGCTGCACGCTGCGTTGCCCCGGTGCAAGCAGCCTGGCATTTATTGCACTGCCGATGCAGGCAGCCATGGGATGACCCCGCCAAGCGCGTGAGGCAACACCTCAGTTTAGTTTGAGAGGGCCCCAGCACTGGCAGCTGCCGCGCCCACCTGCCCGGCTGTGAGGGGGCCTGCCGAAAAGTCGTCAGTTGGCACGCCGTCCGTCATGTTCTCGCTCCCCCGCTGCAGCAGCAGTTGTTGGCAACCGCCTCTGCCCCCAGCACGAGCCCTGGGAGGTCCAGGCAGCGGAATCGGGCAATGGGCTGCTTGCCTGGTGCTTGTTGGGCATTCTGCAGGCCCCCATTGTGTCTTGAGCACCGTACTGCACTATGTCCTGCCTGGTTTGGCAGCGAAACATACTAGAGCGCGCTTTCGGGGGTCCCGATGCATTAAAAGCCCCGGTACGTGCCCGCTGCGCTGTTGTGACCTTGCCCAGCCCCTTCCGTGCTCCCCACAGTGGATGCCACTTGCCAGTCCCAGCTTCCGTAGCCCATTTCTCCTGAAACCCTCCCGGATCGCAACTCCTGCCGTGTTCTGTGCTTCTCTTGCCCTCACAAGCCACTGCCGTCGACAGGCAAGCAACGCGGTCGGAGTCCAAGGCCACAGCAGTGCGCCCCGATACACTTGCAAGGCGTCTTGACACCCACGACCGTCGGTGTCATCCCATCTGTGCAGTTGTGGAGCAGCAGGCCGCCGCCAGTCAGCGTTCCCGCCGCCACTGCCGCCGCCGCCGCTACCGGTGCCGACGCCATGGGCTCCTCCCCCAGCACCCCGGCCAGCGGCGACCTGGCTGTCGCCATCAACGCCTTTGGCAACTCGCTGTTCGACAAGGTGGTGGCAGAGGTGGGTCTCGCCTGGCCTGCAGTTTCCGTCGCACTTTGTGCAGTGCTTGGGCCCGCACACTCGACGCCTCACTCCCCTCCCTGCCTGCTCGCAGGCCAAGCCAGGCGCCAGCGCTGGCATCTTCCTGTCGCCATACGGCATCGCCCAGGCGCTGGCGATGGTGCTGAACGGCGTGGATCCTGGGGGCGACTCCTACCAGCAGCTGCAGGAGGTGGTGTTTGGGGCGGGCGCCGGGCCCGGCCCGGCCCTCGACGCCCTAAACACCCAGCTCAAGCAGCTCAGCACCGCGCTGGTCAAGGTGAGCAGATAACAGAGGGAGCGGGCGGCAGACGCGGTATATGCCACGCAATGACATGGAGTCGCCGCCTGGGGCACACCCCATGGCCACCAAGCGGCGGCGGATTGACACCACCACACCACCTGCGCCCCAGCTTCCTCAACCGGCAGCTCCTCACCCGCGGCCCTCCTGCAGGAGCCTACCGACGACCTGACGGTCAGCGACGCCAACTCGGCCTGGCTGCACCAAAAGTACGGCCTGCAGGCCCCCTACGCCCGCGCCCTGCAGTCGGCGTTTGGCGCCCAGGCCGCGCCCCTCACCACTGCCGCCGCCATCAACGCCTGGGTCAGCGAGGCCACCCGCGGCAAGATCACCGGCATCGTGGATGACGGCGCCGTGAGCCAGGTGGGCGCCGCCGCGCGCCGCCGCCTCCCGCCAGCCAGCAGTGCTCCTGCCGCCGCCCCGCGCCAGCAGTGGCCCTGCCGCACGCGGCCTATCACCGCGGGGTGACTGCAACACATTGCCTGTGAGCTGGCAGGATTGCCAGAGCCGCAGCTGCCAGCCGGCAGCGCCCACGGCCAGCAGGGGCGCGCCGCCGCCCCCAGCCAGCAGTGCTCCTGCCGCGGCTGCCCAGCCGGCAGCACCCGTGTGCATGTGCTGTGTGCGCCGTGCCGTACTTCTCGCCCAGCCCACCACCTCGCTCTGCCTCCCCGTCCTGATCTCCCACCCCCTGCTGCCTGCCCCCGACCCGCGCGCCCTCCCCGCACACCAGGCCATCCTCATCCTGGTCAACGCCGTGTACTTCAAAGCCCTGTGGCAGTACCAGTTCAAGAAGTGAGGGCAGGCTGCGGGCTGGGGCCTGCTGGTGGGGGGGCTTGTGCGGAGAAGCGCACGGCACATGACACCCGAGTTGCCTGGCCGGGGGCATCCCCCACCCACCCACCGCCACTCAATAGGCATCACCCGGGCCCCCGTCCTCCCCCACCACCACACACGAGCCACCGAGCTACCAGCCCCTGCCCCGCCGGCCCGCCGCAGGGCATCCACCTTCCCGGCCGACTTCCACCTGCTGCAGCACGGCGCCGCGCCGCTGCAGGCAGCCACCATGTTCCAGGTGTTCAAGCCTGACAGCCGCATCCAGGTGGGTGGGGTGGCAAGCAAGCATAGCAAAAAACAACAAGAGGCAGCGGGCCCCTTGCCGTCACGCCTCACAGCGTGCGCCGAGCTGCCCACACCGCCCTGCGCTGCCGCCCCTGGCGTGCCTCCTGCAGACCGCGGTGCTGCCGGCAACAGCGGCGGGCGGCGCTGCGCTGGAGTGCCACGCGGTGCGGCTGCCTTACCGAGGAGGGGAGTACTATGCGGTGGCGGCCATGCCCGGCGGCGAGCTCAGCGGGGCGGCTGCCGAGGGCGGCGGGCTGGGGCTGGTCACGCCGGGCGGCGCCACGGTGCCTTATGCCCAAGCCCTGGCTGCCTGCCGGCAAGCGGTGAGCGGCGCGGCATGCTCGGCCTACCTATCGCCACTCAGCGGCTTCTGGCCTGTCCTTTGAGCGGCAGCCGCGGTCCCCCTGCTGCCCTCCCTGTGCCTTCTGCATCGCTCTGGCCCACCCCCCGTCCCGTGCCTGCCCTGCCCCGCACGCAGCTGCTGTCCAGCCTGCCGCAGCTGTCCAGCGGCGGCAGCGGCAACGCCTCCGGCCTGTGGCAGGTCAGCCCCAAGGACGTGAAGCTCTTCCTGCCCAGGCAAGGCACCCTTCCACCCGCTGGCCGCCCGCTCCTGCCCCTGGTTGCCAGCCCTGCTGCTGGGTGCCAGGCTCAGGCAGCCTGACGCATCAAGCGCCAGCCGCCAGCAGCAACAGTTTTCACACGGCGGAAGATGTTCTGAGGAATCAGCTGCGCCTCGCTCACTTCCTGCACGCCCTACTCCCTCCTGGCCCGCAGGTTTGAGGTCGAGTTCTTTGCCAGCCTGAACCAGTCGCTGCAGGATCTGGGGGTCACCAAGCCCTTTGCCGGAGGCGACATCACGCTGGTGAGCCTGGAGAGGAGGGAATGATCTCTTGTAGAGCAGAAGTCTTACAAACTTTCTTTCCTGGGGACCAGCTGCTGCCCTGTGGTGCTGGGCGGTGCTGCGGCACATAAGAGGCAGGCCGCAGGCACAGGCTACACACGCAAGGTGCAGCGTGGGATGCAGTGTCGAGTGGTTCGGCCGGCGGGCATGCTCCCCAACCGCGCTGCCGCTGCGCTGACCCCCCGATCCCCGCCCCAACTCCCACAGATTGCGGCAGACAGCCAGGGCAACGCGGTTGGGGACCTGTTTGTGTCGGATGTGCTGCACAAGGTGTATGCCAAGGTGAGGGAGGCTACCACTCTGCATCTGTCTCAGCCTGCCCTGCTGCTCCACTCCTGCTGGCACCTGCTTTGGTACTTCTGCCGCCCTGCTGTTGCCTGCGATGCCAGTGGTTTGGCGGCGGTGCGCTGGAGGCGCCTGCCCGCCACGCCCTGGCTGGTGTGCGTACCGCAGGTGGATGAGAGCGGCACAGAGGCGGCTGCCGTCACTGCCATTGTAGCGTGCGGGTGTGGCGCGCCCATGCGCAGGCGAGCCTGCTGCCGGCTGCTGACTGCTGGCTGCTGCCGCTGCTGCCGCCCCTGCCGCTGCCGAGTAGGTGGACGAGGCGGGGACCGAGGCGGCGGCGGTGACAGCAATCATGATGTGCCGCTGCGCCATGCCCATGCCCAGGCGAGGCCGCCTTGCTCCCTTGGCAGACGCCTCAGCACTGCCCGCTCGCTGCGACAAGTGGCATGCTTGCTGCCGCTGCCCCATCGCAGCCCCGCCGTGTGCCCTTCTTGCTGGCATGTCTGGCAGTTTCCATTTCCCTCGCCCCTGCGACCCCGTGCCGCTGCCCGCTGCCCGCTGCCCACCAGGCTGAGCCGCCTGACTGCCCTGTCGCCCTGCCCGCAGGCCAGAGCTGGAGCTTCGCTTCGACCGGCCGTTTGCGTTTGCCGTGGTGCACGGCCCCACCGGACTGGCCCTGTTTTGCGGCGAGGTGCACAAGCCAGAAGAGTTCTCAAAGGGGCTGTGAGCGCTTTCTTGTGTGGACAGCGCACAGCTATGCTGCGGCGGCTTGAGCTGAGACCCTGCTGGTCTGTGGCCGAGGCAAGCCTAATTGGTGTGGGCTATGGTGCTCAGCTTCTGCTGCGTCTGGAAGTGCGTTCATGTACATTAAACATGCTGTGAATTAATTTAAAACCAATGATGAGAAGAAATGGCAGCTCTTGTTCTCAGAGAGCCTGTTATGCATGGGTGGCGCATTTCAGCCCAATAGCCTCCACACAGACTGCGCTGGCAGCCCTCTCATTTGCCTGTCACTTCTCGCCTCGCACTCTCGTGATTCTCTGCTAAACTGAGGAGCCCGCCCCTGCCAGCTGGTGACAGCTGGTGCTGGCGCCGTCAGCTGCCTACGCGCCCCACTCCTCCGGCTTGTATATTTGGCCATTGAACAGAGCAAGGCCCGAGGGCCAGTGTACGATGGAGAACAGGAATGGCCGGTCGAACCGAAGGTCCACGGGCGGGCTGCAGGCAGCGGGAGGCAGAGACGGGGCGGTGCACCACAATCAAGATGGTGTCAGGCATGGGGCAGCGGAGAAGCCGCAGCGGCAGCAAGGGCTGCTCTCAGCAGCTGCAGGCCTCACTTGGTCTGCACCGGCGCGGAGGTGGTCACAGCAATGGCGGTGACGGCGGCAGCCTCTGCTCCCTTCTCGTCTACCTGCACCAGGCGTGGGCACCGCCAGCAGGCAAAACGACATTGAGCAGCGGCCGCCCTGCAGCAGCGCCCCCAGGCTGTGCGCACTGCAGCTTGTACCGCCGCATAGTACCGCCACAAAACAGCCCCACACCTCACCTTCTCGTACACCTTGTGCAGCACCTCGGTGACTGCTAGGCCCTGCACCGGGTTGCCCTCGGCGTCTTCTGCCATCTGCGGGGCAGCAGCAGCAGCGCCGCCGGCGGTGTCAGCAGGGAGATGGGGAGATGGGGAGGTGGGGAGGCTACAGATGCAGCAGTGAGCAGGGCACACACCTGCGTCAGGTCCCCGCCCTCAAAGGGCTGCGTCACGCCCAGGGCCTGCAGCGCCGTGTTCAGGCTGGCAAAGAACTCGATCTCAAACCTGCGGGGGGCAGGGCAGGCAGCAAGAGGCCAGGCGGGGGCTTCGGCAGGTGCAGACGAGAGAGGCGCGCGGGCGAGGGCGCAACAGCGCGTGCGGCGCCGCCGGCAGCGGGGGTCGCGGCGGCCGGCAGCGGCAGCGGGCGCTGGCTCACCGGGGCAGGTAGAGGTTGATGGGGCTGGTGGAGTAATCCCAGGCCTTGCTGTCAAAGCCGCCCTGCAGGCTGTCCACGACCTGCATGCACGGGGCAGGCGCCGCGGCTGGGGTTCGGTGCATGCCAGGGACAGGGCCTCCAGGAACCCGGTGTGCAGACGAGCGCTGTGCTGTGGGCGCTGCCACACGCAGCCCGGCCCTCCGGCGCAGCATGTGCCCATCCCACTTCCCCACACCACACTCACCGCCGAGCGGCAGGCAGCCAGCGCCTCGGCATAGTCCACCGGGCCCTCTGCGGTCTCCAGCTCCAGCTGTGCACCTGCCACCTTGCGCACGGCGCCCACGGGCTGCGCAGCCACGCCTGCGGGCAGCAGATGGTAGGGGAGGGGGCGCCAAGCTCCCAGTGTGTGAGCGCACCAGGTGCCATGCGGCTTGAGGCGCAGTGCCAGCATAGCAGAGTTGCGCAAGCAGCCTCGCTCCAGCATGTCAGCATCTGCTCCACCTCTGCGGCTCACCTGCATACTCGAACCCGGCAAACAGCAGCTGGATGGCCTGGCACTTAATGGCCACATTTCCTACCGCCGCGGGCAGGGTTGCCACCTGCACCGCCCTCTCCTCCAGCGGCTGGTACATCATGGCTGCCTGCATGGTGCTGCCGTCCAGCAGGTGGAAAGGAGCCGCCTTGGTCAGCTCCCTGCAGGGAAGGAAGAACAGAAAGCAAGCAAGAAGGAGGGAGATTGGTTTCAGTGATGCAGTGGCAGGGGAAGGGAGCGGGGGTAGCACTCATGGCTTGGTCAGCTGCCTGACAGCGGCCACAGCGGGGCGCCCAGCACCGCTCACTCCGGGAAGCTCTTGACCCAGGAGCCCTTGAAATAAATGGCGTTGGCCAGGATCAGGATGGCCTGCAGGATGCGGCACAGGCCAGGGGATCAGCCCGCCACCTACTCTTTGCATCGCGGCAATGCAGCAGTGGCGGCAGGCATGGCCGCGACCGCCAGCCGGAGCCGAAGTCTGCGAGCGCGTTGTTGGCCTCACATCTGCCACAACCCTAAACCCTAAACCCTAAAACCCTAAACCCTAAAAACCCTAAACCCTAAAACCCTAAACCCTAAAAAAAGCCCCTCTGCTGCTTGCCAGTGTTGGGCTTACAGCTCTCATGTTCAACAGCTGCCTGCCATGGACAGGCAGATGGGGGATCAGACGGAGCCCTCTCATTCCGGGTGTGC
>CBDDGX010000018.1:0-88916 GCA_965228025.1 Polaromonas sp.
CGGCAGGCTCTGGAATCTTGTTTTTATCGGTGACTTGAGGGTGTTGCATTTGTTGCATTTTGAATCTGGGCGACGGCCACGCGGCAGCGGTCATGGGAGTGACCATACAGCCTGGCCCTGTATGCAACGCATGAGCCACCGCCTGTGCCGACCTGCAGCGGCTATTTTTATCCATGCAACGGGTGGCTGAACCTAAAATCAGTGCCACAGAACGGCTTTTTGGCCCGTTCCCCATTCCGCATTTCACGCAGAGCCCATGAGCCACATCAAAGACATCGCGCTGTTGCGCATCAATTATCTGCGCGGCCCCAACATCTGGACCTACCGCCCCGTGCTGGAGGTCTGGCTCGATCTGGGCGAGCTCGAGGAACTGCCGTCCGACAAAATGCCGGGCTTCACCGACCGGCTGGTGGCCTTGCTGCCGGGCCTGGGCGAGCACCATTGTGGGGTGGGTGAGGTGGGTGGTTTCTTGCAGCGGCTGCACGGTGGCACCTGGGCCGGGCACATCCTGGAGCACGTGGTCATCGAGTTGCTGAACCTGGCGGGCATGCCCACCGGTTTTGGTCAGACCCGCAGCACGTCCAAACATGGCGTCTACCGCATGGTGTTCCGTGCCCGCGACGAACAGGTGGCCCGCACCGCACTGGAACTGGGCCACCGCCTGCTGATGTCGGTCATCAACAGCCTGCCGTTTGACGTGGCGCCTGCGGTCGCGACCCTGCGCGAGCGGATTGACGACTGCTACCTCGGGCCCAGCACCGCCTGCATTGTCACCGCCGCGACAGATCGGGGCATTCCGCACATCCGTTTGAACGATGGCAACCTGGTCCAGTTGGGCCACGGCGCGCGCCAGCGGCGCATCTGGACCGCCGAGAGCGAATTCACCAGCGCGATTGCCGAAGGCATTGCCAGCGACAAGGACCTGACCAAAACCCTGCTGACCGCCTGCGGCGTGCCGGTGCCCGAAGGCCAGGTGGCGACCAGCCCGGAACACGCCTGGGAACTGGCACAAGACATTGGGTTGCCGGTGGTGGTCAAACCGTCCAACGCGAACCATGGCCGTGGCGTCACGTTGGACCTGAACCACCAGGAGGAGATTGAGGCCGCCTGGCGCCTGGCCGACCCCGAGGGGCGCGAGGTGCTGGTGGAGCGCTTCATCCGTGGCGAAGAGCACCGCCTGCTGGTGGTGGGCAACAAAGTGGTGGCCGCAGCCCGCGGTGAGGTGGTCAGCATCACCGGCAACGGCCAGTCCACCGTGGCCGAACTGATCGACAGCCAGGTCAACACCGACCCACGCCGCGGCATTGAAGAAGAATTTCCGCTGGAAACCATCCTGGTCCACAAGGATGCGGCGGTGCAACTCGAACTGCAGCGGCAGGGCCTCGGGCCCGACGCGGTGCCCGAAACAGGCCGCGTCGTGGTGGTCCAGCGCAACGGCAACGTGGCCATCGACTGCACCGACGACGTGCACGCCGACGTGGCAGCCACCGCCGTGCTGGCAGCACGGGTAGTGGGGCTGGACATTGCCGGCATCGACATGGTCGCGCAGGACATTTCCCGCCCGCTGCAAGAGCAGGGTGGCGCGATTGTCGAGGTCAATGCCGGCCCCGGCCTGCTGATGCACCTGAAGCCCGCTGAAGGCGTGCCCCGGCCAGTCGGCCAGGCGATTGCCGACCACCTGTTTCCACAGACCGACAACGGCCGCATCCCCATCGTCGGGGTGGCCGGTTCCGAGGGCACCCACACCATCGCCCGGCTGATCGCCTGGCTGGTGCATTTGGGGGGCACGTCGGTCGGGCTCGCCTGCCGGGATGGCCTGTTCCTTGACAACCGCTGCGTGGACCACGGCAACAACGCCCGCTGGGCCAGTGGCCACCGGCTGATGATGAACCGCAGCATCCACGCCGCGGTCATCGAAAACTGTGCCGACCACATCCTGCGTGATGGTCTGGCGTACGACCGCTGCCGCGTCGGTGTGGTCACCGACCTGTCGGGCGCCGACACGCTGGCCGAATTCGACATTGCCGAATCCGATCAGCTGGTGAAAGTGCTGCGCACCCAGGTGGACGTGGTGCTGGCCGACGGCACCGCCGTGCTCAACGCCGCCGACGAACGCATTGCCGACATGGCCCGTTTGTGCGACGGCGACGTGACCCTTTATGCCGCCGATGGCACGCTGCCCGTCCTGGCCAGCCACCGGGCCGAGGGTGGCCGCACCGTCAGCTGGCGCAACGGCCAGTTGATGCTGGCCACTGGCACCACCGAGACGCCGTTGGGCCTGAGCGACAAGCTGCGTGGCTGGCGCGATGAACCCGATGGTTCTGCCCGCCTCGCGGTGGTCATGCCTGCCGTGGCCGCTGCCTGGGCCATGGACATCTCGCTGGACCTGATTGCCGTGGGCATCGAAACTTTTGCCTGGTCGGCACCTGTGGCCACCCGTGCAGCGGTGCCCCATGCGCTCTGATCTTTTTCCCGCCAACACCACCCACACAAGGTTGATCCGATGGAAGTGACCCGCATCCGCGCCCTGCGCGGGCCCAACCTCTGGAGCCGGCACACGGCCATGGAGGCGGTTGTGTCTTGCCCGCCCACTGAGCGCGCCATGGCCGACCTGCCCGGTTTCGAAACCCGTTTGCGGGCCTTGTGCCCGGCCATCGGTGCCTTGCGCCCGGCATCGCCCACCAGCCAGGTCACCCTGGCCCATGTGCTCGAAGCCGCCACGCTGGCCTTGCAGGCCCAGGCCGGCTGCCCGGTGACCTTCAGCCGAACCTCTGAAACCTCAGAGGACGGCATCTACCAGGTGGTGGTGGAGTACAGCGAAGAAGCTGTTGGCCGGATGGCGCTCGACGTGGCTTGCGAATTGATCTCCGCTGCACTGGCAGACCAGCCCTTTGATTCGGTGGCGGCCATCCACCGCATGCGCGAACTGGACGAAGACGAGCGCCTCGGCCCCAGCACCGGCGCCATCGTCTACGCCGCCGTGGCGCGCGGCATTCCCTACCGGCGCCTGACGCAGGGCAGCCTGGTCCAGTTTGGCTGGGGATCGCGCCAGCGGCGCATCCAGGCGGCGGAAATTGACGCCACCAGCGCGGTGTCTGAGGCGATTGCGCAGGACAAAGACCTGACCAAGCAGCTGCTGCACGCGGCCGGTGTGCCGGTGCCGCGCGGTCGCCCGGTCACGGACATGGACGACGCCTGGGCTGTGGCCAACGAAGTCGGCCTGCCGGTGGTTGTGAAGCCGCAGGACGGCAACCAGGGCAAAGGCGTCACAGTCAACATCGTGACCCGAGAGCACCTGGAAGTGGCCTACCGCGCTGCCGCCGAAATTGGCCAGGTGATGGTGGAAAGCTTTCTGCCAGGCAACGACTACCGCATGCTGGTGGTGGGCCACCAACTGGTGGCTGCCGCCCGCCGCGACCCGCCGAATGTCATTGGTGACGGTGAACACACGGTGCAGCAACTGGTGCAGTTGGTCAACAGCGACCCGCGCCGGGGCGATGGCCACGCCACCTCGCTGACCAAAATCCGTTTTGACGACATCGCCGTTGCCCGCCTGCACGCCCAGGGCTTGCAGCCCGATTCGGTGCCTGAAAAAGGCTGCCGCGTGGTGCTGCGCAACAACGCCAACCTCAGTACCGGCGGCTCGGCCACCGATGTGACCGAAGACGTGCACCCCGAGGTGGCTGCCCGCGCGGTGGCTGCGGCGCGGATGATCGGACTCGACGTGTGTGGTGTGGACATCGTCTGCGAAAGCGTGCTGCGCCCACTGGAAGAACAACACGGTGGCGTGGTCGAGGTCAATGCCGCACCCGGTCTGCGCATGCACCTGTCGCCCTCGTTCGGCAAAGGACGGCTGGTGGGCGAGGCGATTGTGAACAGCATCTTTCCGCCCGGCAATGACGGCCGGATTCCGGTGATTGCCGTCACCGGCACGAATGGCAAGACCACCACCGCGCGGCTGATCACCCATTTGCTGGCCAGCACCGGCCTGCGCGTTGGCATGACCAACACCGATGGCGTCTATGTCAACGGCAAACAGACCGACAGCGGCGACTGCAGCGGCCCACGCAGTGCCCGCAACGTGCTGATGCACCCCGAGGTCGATGCAGCGGTGTTCGAGACCGCGCGCGGCGGCATCCTGCGCGAAGGGCTGGGCTTTGACCGCTGCCAGGTGGCCGTGGTCACCAACATCGGCGTGGGCGACCACCTGGGCTTGAACTACATCACCACGGTGGACGACCTGGCCGTGCTGAAACGGGTGATTGTTCAAAACGTGGCCCCAACCGGTTACGCCGTGCTCAACGCGGCCGACCCGATCACCGCTGCCATGGCATCGAGCTGCCCTGGCAGCGTGATTTACTTTGCCACCGACCGCAACCACCCGGTCATGGCGACCCACCGCGCGCAGGGCCACCGCACGGTGTACGTGGACGGTGACGCGGTGATCGCCGCCGACGGCGCACGCCGCGAGCGTTTCCCGCTGCGTGGCATCCCCATCACCCGCAACGGCGTCATCGGCTTTCAGGTTGAAAACGCCATGGCTGCCGTGGCCGCCGCGTGGGGCGCCGGCCTGAGCTGGGATGCGGTGCGCAGTGGCCTGGCCAGCTTCCTGAACGACGCCGACAACGCGCCCGGCCGCTTCAATGTGATGGACTACGGTGGTGCCACCGTGATCGCCGACTACGGCCACAACCCGGACGCCATGCGTGCGCTGGTGTCTGCGGTGGATGCAATGCCCGCCAAGCGCCGCATGGTTGTCATCAGTTGCGCCGGTGACCGCCGCGACCAGGACATCAGCGACCAGACCATGATCCTCGGCGACGCGTTCGACAGCGTCGTGCTGTACGAAGACGCCTGTCAGCGTGGCCGTGCCGATGGCGAGGTCTTCAAACTGATGCGCGAGGGCCTGGTGAACGCCAAGCGCGCGCGCGACGTGGTGGAAATCCGTGGCGAATTCACCGCCATCGACCAGGCCCTGGCGCGGCTGGAGCCCGGCGACCTGTGCCTGGTGCTGGTCGACCAGGTGGAAGACGCGCTGGCCCATCTGGCCCAACGCTGTGCCGCTGCCGGATCAACCGCCCAGCGGGCCGAGGGCGTCGCCACAACTGGTTAAGATAGATTGCATGCCGAGTTACACCACGCCCTTTGAAATCCACGTGCATGGCGAAGTGCCACTGCGCGAAGACGTTGGCTACAACCAGTTGCAGGACGCGCTGATGCCGCTCTGGCGCTACGCCGGTGCCAAGTCACTGGCCGACGGTGCTGCCAGCAGCTACGAGGAAGAGCCCGGCATCAAGTTCGACCCGCAGGCCCATCTGCTGCGCATTTGCTGGACCGTGCCAGGCAACGACGACTTCCGCCAGGCGGTGGACGAAATGTGCATGGCGCTGAACGAACTGGCCCTGAGCGGCGCACCGATCGAGGTCACCTTCTACGACACCGAGTTCGACGAAGACGAGGCCGGTGACAGCGACGAAGAGGGCGATGGCAGCCGGGACGACTTTGCCATGTACTTTGTCGGCCCCACGCCGGCCGCGATCATGCGGGTGCAACGCGACCTGCTGGTGCAGGACGTGGTCAACCTGATGGAACGGCATTTCGACAACAGCGAGCTGTCCGATGTGGTGGCCTCGGTCGACCGCCTGTTTGAGAGCCGTTTTGACGCTCTGGCCAGCTCCATGCAACTGGGCAAACCGCCCCGGGGTTCTGGCGGCGCACCGGGTGGCAATGGCCACGGCGGCGGGCGCAAACCGCGCCACCTGCACTGACCGGTCTTCAGTCTGCCTTGATGGCAGGCAAATCGGCTGTGGCCTCAAAGCCCAGCCCAGCTAGGTAGGCGTCCATCGCCTGCCTGCCCACTTTCACCAAGCCAAAATCGCCAGGCTCCAACAGCCAGTTCTGGATCAACCCATCTACCAGGGCGTGCAGGCCGTGGGCAGCGTGGGCCACTGGCATCGGCAGCCGCAGCTTGCGCTGGCGCGCGGCGCGCTGCAGGGCCTTGCCGGTTTGCTCAATGCACTGGTTGCGGATGCTCAGGTGGCGTTGCCGCACCGCCTGCAGTTCTTCCACATACTCCACCTTGTGGGTGGCCACCTCGAACACGCGACGCGTGCGTTCGTCGGTTTCGGTCTGCCTGAGGGCGTCCAGCATGGCCTGGCGCATCCCCTGCAGGGCGTCGACCGTTGGGTCGGCACCCAGGCGCTGGAAGGTGGCTTCCAGCGGCAGGGTGACCCGTTCCATCATCGCGTTGAACAGATCCGCCTTGTCCTTGAAGTGCCAGTAAATAGCCCCCCGGCTGGTACCGGCCTGCAGCGCAATCTCACTCAGCGACGTGCGTGAGACGCCATGGGCGTGAAACACCAGCTCGGCCGCGTCCAGCAGGCTGTTGCGGGTGGCGAGGGCGTCTTCACGGGTGCGGCGGACCACGGTGGGCTCCTGTCATGTCGGCTCTCAAATGCGGGCTCAATGGTTCGTCTCTTGAATGGGGTGTAAATATACATTCATAAATGTATGTAAACTACGCGGGCGTAAAAAATGCGCCTGTATTCCCAAAAGAAATTCACGGCCGCCCCCCCAAGTCAACCATGGAAACCCCCGTATGCGCGCTTTTCGCCCTGCCCGTAACCCCGTTGCCCTGAGCCGCACCAGCCTGGCCGCCGCCTTGTTGCTGGTAGCGCTGGTGTCCGCCTGCGGCAAGGCCGACAACGCCGCACCGGCCGCTGCGCCACCTCCCCCTGAAGTGGGTGTGGTGACCGTGTCGCTGGGCGATGTCGGGCTGGTGACCGAGCTGCCAGGGCGGCTGGAAGCCTCGCGTGTGGCGCAGGTGCGGGCCCGTGCCGCCGGCATCCTGCAAAAACGGCTGTTCACCGAGGGCAGCGACGTGCGCGCTGGACAGGCCCTGTTCAGCATTGACGCAGCGCCCTACCGGGCGGCTTACGAGAGCGCACAGGCCAGCGTGGCCCGTGCGCAGGCCAATTTGTCACAGGCCACGGCGCTGGCCGAGCGCTATGCCCCGCTGGTGGAAGCCAACGCGGTGAGCAAGCAGGAATACGCCAGCGCGGTGGCGTCGCAGAAGCAGGCACAGGCCGATGTGGCGGTGGGCAACGCGGCGGCGCAGACCGCACGCATCAACCTCGACTACGCGACCGTGACGTCGCCAATTGCGGGCCGCATTGGCCGTGCGCTGGTGACCGAAGGCGCGTTGGTGGGGCAGGGCGAGGCGACCCAATTGGCGGTGGTGCAGCAGATCAATCCGATGTACGTGAACTTCACCCAGCCCGCGGCCGACGTGATGCAGCTGCGCAAGGCGCTGGAAGCTGGCCAGCTCAAACGTGCCACCGGCACGGCCGCCGCTGCTGTGTCGATTGTTCTGGAAGACGGCACGCCGTATGCCCAGCCGGGCAAGCTGCTGTTCAGCGACCTGTCGGTGGATGCCAGCACCGGCCAGATCACTTTGCGGGCCGAGGTGCCCAACCCCGGTGGCGTGTTGCTGCCTGGCCTGTATGTGCGGGTGCGCCTGGCCCAGGCCGAGGCGGGCAACGCCATCACGCTGCCGCAGCAGGCGGTGACCCGTGCGCCCACAGGCGACACGGTGATGGTGGTGGCTGCCGACGGCAAAGTGGCACAGCGCCCGGTCAAGGTGGGCAATGCCCAGAACGGCCGGTGGGTGATTTTGAGCGGCCTGCAAGCCGGCGAGCAGGTGATGGTGGACGGCTTCCAGAAGGTGCGCGGGACCGGGCCAGTGAAGCCGGTGCCATGGCAGCCGGCAGCGGCATCGGGCAGCGCCGCCAGCGCGCCTGCTGCAGCGGCACCCGCAGCAGCTTCCGCACCGGCCAGTGTGCCCGTGGCCACGGCTTCGGCTGCGAAGTAAGGGGCGCGCAGCATGGCCCAGTTCTTCATCAACCGACCCATTTTTGCGTGGGTCATTGCGCTGTTCATCATGGTGATGGGTGGCGTGGCGATCACGCAGTTGCCGGTGTCGCAGTACCCGTCGGTGGCGCCGCCGTCGATCATTGTTTCCGTGGCCTACCCCGGTGCCTCGGCGCAGACGCTGGAGAACAGCGTCATCAGCGTGATCGAGCGCGAAATGAACGGCTCGCCCGGGCTGATTTACATGGAGTCAGTGTCGCAGGCCGACGGCACCGGTTCCATCACCCTGAGCTTCGAGCCGGGCACCAGCCCTGACCTGGCGCAGGTGGACGTGCAAAACCGCCTGGGCCGCGCCTCGCCACGCCTGCCGCAGGCGGTGACGCAGCAGGGCGTGCGGGTGGACAAAGCCCGTTCCAACTTCCTGCTGTTCACCATTTTGTCCAGCGACAACCCGGCGTTCGACCCGGTGGCGCTGGGCGACTACGCCTCGCGCAACGTGTTGCCTGAAATCCAGCGTGTGCCCGGCGTCGGCCAGGCGCAGCTGTTCGGCACCGAACGCGCGATGCGCATCTGGATCGACCCGGCCAAGCTGGTCGGTTACCGCCTGTCGTCCGCCGACGTGACGGCCGCGATCTCGACACAAAACGCGCAGGTCGCCTCCGGCACGATTGGCGACCTGCCCAACATCCCAGGCCAGTCCATTTTTGCCACCGTGGTGGTGAAGGGGCAGCTGACCTCGACCGAGCAGTTCGGCAACATCGTGCTGCGCGCCAATGCCGACGGCTCCAGCGTGCGGCTGAAAGACGTGGCCCGGGTGGAACTGGGTGCGCAGTCGTACAGCCCGCAGGCGCGGCTGAACGGCCAGCCGTCCACCGGCATTGGTGTGCAGCTGTCGCCCACCGGCAACGCGCTGGCCACCGCCACCGCAATCAAGAAGCGCATTGACGAGCTCTCGCGCTACTTCCCTGAAGGCGTGAAAGCCACCATCCCCTACGACAGTTCGAAGTTCATCAAGATTTCCATCAGCCAGGTGGTGGAGACGCTGATCGAGGCGGTGATTTTGGTGTTCCTGGTGATGTTTTTGTTCCTGCAGAACATCCGCTACACCATCATTCCCACACTGGTGGTGCCCATCACGCTGCTGGGCACGTTTGCGGTGCTGCTGGCCATGGGCTTTTCCATCAACGTGCTGACCATGTTCGGCATGGTGCTGGTGATCGGCATCGTGGTGGACGACGCCATCGTGGTGGTGGAGAACGTCGAGCGCATCATGAGCGAAGAGGGCCTGTCGCCGCTGATGGCCACCCGCAAGGCCATGGGCCAGATTTCCGGCGCCATCATTGGCGTGACGGTGGTGCTGGTGTCGGTGTTCGTGCCGCTGGCGTTTTTCAGTGGGGCCATCGGCAACATCTACCGCCAGTTCTCGGTGGTGATGGTGACGTCCATCCTGTTTTCTGCCTTCATGGCGCTGTCGCTCACGCCGGCGCTGTGCGCCACGCTGCTCAAGCCGGTGGAGGCAGGGCACCACCATGCCAAGAGCGGCTTTTTTGGCTGGTTCAACCGCGGCTTTTCGCGCACCGCCAAGGGCTATGAAAGCCTGGTGGCACGCATCCTGAAGAAGGCCGCACGCTACCTGGTGATTTACGCCGCCATCATTGCGGCGGTGGTGGTGCTGTTCGGGCGTCTGCCCACCTCCTTCCTGCCGAACGAAGACCAGGGCAACATCCTGGTGAACGTGCAGTTGCCACCCGGCGCCACGGTGAACCGCACCCGCGACGTGATGAAGCAGGTGGAAGACTACATGCTCAAGCAGCCGCAGGTGCAGAGCATGGTGAGCGTGCTCGGCTTCAGCTTTGCCGGCACGGGCCAGAACGCCGCGCTGGGCTTCATCACCCTGAAAGACTGGGACCAGCGGCCGGGCGCCGAGAACAGCGCGCAGGCGCTGGTGGGGCGGGCTTTTGGCGCGCTGGGTGGCATCCGCGACGCCTTCATCTTCCCGGTCAGCCCCCCCCCGATTCCCGAACTGGGCCGGGCCAACGGCTTTGCCTTCCGCCTGCAAGACCGAGGGGGTGCGGGCCACGACGCCCTGCTGGCCGCGCGCAACCAACTGCTGGGCCTGGCGGCCAAAAGCCCGCTGCTGACCGCGGTGCGGCCGGATGGCCTGGAAGACGCGTCGCAGCTGCAACTCAACATCGACCGCGAAAAGGCCAGCGCGCTGGGTGTGCCGTTCGGCGCCATCAACGCTGCGCTCTCCACCGCGCTGGGGTCGTCGTACGTGAACGACTTCCCCAACGCCGGACGGCTGCAGCGGGTGGTGGTGCAGGCCGATGCACCGGCCCGCATGCAGCCCGACGACCTGCTGCGCATCAACGCGCTCAACACCGCGGGCCAGGCGGTGCCGATGTCGGCCTTTGCCAACACCGAGTGGGTGACCGGGCCAATGCAAACCGTGCGTTACAACGGCTACCCGACGATGCGGATTGCTGGTGAACCGGCCAAGGGCGTCAGCACCGGTGCGGCGATTGCCGAGATGGAAAAACTCGCCGCGCAACTGCCCCAGGGCTTTGCCTACGAGTGGACCGGCCAGACGCGGGAAGAAAAACTCTCGGGTTCGACCGCCTTCATTCTGTTCGGCTTCTCGCTGCTGGCGGTGTTCCTGTGCCTGGCCGCGCTGTACGAGAGCTGGACCATCCGTTGGCGGTGATTCTGGTGGTGCCGCTGGGTGTGCTGGGCGTGCTGTTTGGCGCGCATTTCCGCGGGCTGGAGAACGACGTCTACTTCAAGGTTGGCCTGATCACCATCATTGGTCTGGCGGCGAAGAACGCGGTGCTGATCATCGAGTTTGCCAAGGAGTTGCAGGAAAGCGGCAAAGGCGTGGTGGCCGCGGTGCTGGAAGCCGCGCACCTGCGCTTCCGCCCGATCCTGATGACCTCGCTGGCCTTCATTCTGGGCGTGTTGCCGCTGGTGTTGGCCAGCGGTGCCGGCTCTGCCAGCCAGCGCGCCATTGGCACTGGCGTGATGGGCGGCATGGTCACCGCCACATTGCTCGCGGTGTTTTTTGTGCCGGTGTTTTTTGTTGTGGTGCGTGGCCTGTTCAAAGGCAAGCCCAAGCCGGTAGAACCGGCTGCACCCGCCTCCCCGGAAGGAGTGCCCCATGTTTAAACCCCGCCTTGCCCTGATGGCCGTTGCGGTGACCACCTTGCTGGGCGGCTGCGCGATGGTGCCCGCCTACCAGCGCCCGGACGCGCCCGTGGCCGCCAGCTACGCCACCCCCGACGCCGCGCCCAATGCCACCCCCGTGGCGGCACTGGAATGGCAGTCGTTTTTCACCGACCCGGCGTTGCGCCGGCTGATCGACCTGGCCTTGCTCAACAACCGCGACCTGCGGGTGGCGGTGCTCAACATCGAACAGGCGCGGGCCCAGTACCAGGTCCGCCGTGCCGACCAGTTCCCGACCATCAACCTGGGGGCAACCGGCTCGCGTGCGCCGGTTGCCTCGCGCTCAACAGGCACCGGGACGACCACCGCCAACAGTTCGGTGGAAACCTTCAGCGTCGGCCTGGTGGCCTCGGCCTACGAGCTGGACTTTTTTGGCCGCGTGGCCAGCCTGAAAGAGGCGGCGCTGTCGCAGTACCTTGCCACCGAAGAAAGCCGCAAGACGGCGCAGATCAGCCTGATCGCCGCCGTGGCCACCACCTACCTGAACGTGCTCGGCGACGAAGCCCAGCTCGACGTGGTGAAGCAGACCCTTGGCACGCGCGAAGAGTCGCAGCGGCTGACCAAGCTGCGGTTTGACAACGGCGCGTCGTCCGAGCTGGATTTTCGGCAGGCACAGTCCCTGACAGAGGCGGCACGGGTCACGCTGGCGCAACTCAAGCGCCAGCGGGTGCTGGACGAGAATGCGCTGACGCTGCTGGTGGGGCAGCCCCTGCCAGCCGACTGGCTGGCCGCCACGTCCGCCGCGCAGGCGCTGGAACAGACCGTGCTGATGGCCGAGTTGCCCGCTGGCCTGCCGTCGGACCTGCTGACGCAGCGGCCCGACATCCGCGCTGCGGAACAGCAACTGCTGGCGACCAACGCCAACATCGGCGCGGCGCGGGCCGCGTTCTTCCCGCGCATCAGCCTGACGGCGGGATACGGCTCGTCCAGCAGCGAACTCTCCGGCCTGTTCAAGGCCGGCACCTACGGCTGGACCTTCGCGCCGCAAATCACGCTGCCGATCTTTGACGCCGGCCGCAACCAGGCCAACCTGGAGGTGGCCAAGGTCAACAAAGACATTGCGATTGCGCAGTACGAAAAAAACCATCCAGACCGCTTTCCGCGAGGTGGCCGACGCCTTGGGTGGCCGCGCCGCGCTGGCCGAGCAGTTCAGCGCCCAGCAGGCGCAGGCCGAGGCCGAGGCCGCGCGCTTCAAGTTGTCTGACCTGCGTTACCGCAATGGCATTGCCAGTTTTCTGGACGCGCTGGACGCGCAGCGCTCGCTGTTCACCGTGCGCCTGGGGGTGTTGCAGACCCGCTTGTTGCAGCTGCAAAGCCAGGTCGCGCTGTACAAGTCACTGGGTGGCGGCTGGCGTGAGCCGGTGGCTGTGTCGGCGGTGGAGGCAGCGCCCGCCAGCGCAGCGGCAGCCCAATAAAACACCCGGTGCATCCGGTGGTTTGCTATTGAATGTATAGCTGAACCGCAAGGATTGACTAAGGCTCAAGGCCAATTTGGCTTGAAAAACCGCTGAAAACCGGTGTTGAAGGCGTTTTCAGCCGCCTGCGTAGTCGTAAGGGCCCCCGGCTTTCAGCGCGCGCTGGTAGGCCGGGCGGGCGTGGATGCGGGCCAGCCAGTCCATCAGCCGGGGGCGGCTGGCGTTCAGGCCACCACGGGCTGCTGCCGCTTCCAGCGGGAAGCTGAGTTGGATGTCGGCGGCGGTGAATGCATCGCCGGCAAACCAGGCGCTGCGGCCGAGTTCGGCCTCCATGTAGTCCAGGTGCTGCTTGATCTGCGGCAAGATGAATTGCGACTTGGCCTTGCCTGAAATCGCCTTGGCAATCGGGCGGATGAAAAACGGCATTGGCGCGACCTCTATCGTGTCGAACACCAGCTTGAGCAACAGCGGCGGCATGGCCGAGCCTTCGGCGTAGTGCAGCCAGTAGGTGTAGCGCAGCCGCTCTGGCGTGCCGGCGGCAGGTATCAGGCGGCCCGCGCCGTGCTGGTCCACCAGGTACTCCACAATCGCGCCGGATTCGGCCACGGTGTTGGCGCCATCGCCGATGACCGGGGACTTGCCCAGCGGGTGCACCGCTTTCAGCTCGGGCGGCGCCAGCATGGTCTTGGCGTTGCGTTCGTAGCGCTTCACCGTGTAGGGCAGGGCAAGTTCTTCCAGCAGCCAGAGCACGCGCTGCGAGCGGGAGTTGTTGAGGTGGTGGACGGTGATCATCGGAAGTTCCTGAAGGCGTAACGGGGCGGGCGGGCAGCGGCGCTGAGGGTGCTCCACCAGATCCAGGCCAGCGCCACCGCCTGCAGCGGCAGGCGCAGCCACAGCAGGAGGGGGGCGAACTGGGGGAACAGTTCCGGGTGCAGCGCCATGTGCACGTTGGCAGGAAACACCGCCAGGCACAGTGCGATCAGCCCCCAGCCGCCCAGCACCTGGGTGCGGCGGAACAACACCATGGCCCCCAGCACCATTTCGGCCACGCCGCTGAGCCACACCAGTTCCAGGTGCCAGGGCAGCCAGGGCGGCATGATGGCGACGTAGAACCCGGGGTTGGCAAAGTGGTTGGCGCCGGCCAAAACAAAAAACACGCCCAGCAGCCAGCGTGCGGCCGGGCGTGCCCGGCGAGAGAGAGCAGGGGGCATTGCCACGTGTTCAGGCCAGCGCGAGGTCGTTGGCCTTGGGGTTGGGGCCGTAGGCGTTGGTGTCAGAGTCGCTGTCCAGCACCATGAAGTAGATCAGCAGCAGGTTCACCACGGGAACCAGCCCGATCAGCACCCACCAGCCAGTGCGGCCGGTGTCGTGCAGGCGGCGCACCGCCACGGCCACGCTGGGCACCAGCATGGCCAGCGCGAACAGGCTGCTCAGCAGGCCAAAGCCCAGCACCGCGTCCAGCAGGCTCAGGCCAATGTAGATCAGCAGGTAGAACAGAAAAAAGAACCAGTATTCCTTGCGCCGTGCCCGGCCGCTGAAGGTGGCGTACTGTTTGAGTGCGAGCAAAAACCAGTCCATGTGAAATCCCTCCAGATATTGTGTTGTGGGTTGCCCCCGAATTGCCACTGCCCAATGTAGCCGCAGTTGGTGAAGGTGGGAAGTGTGCACGTTGTCCGGCCTGGGTGCGCTGCAGCACATACAAATGTGTCCTCCACGCAGATGATGGTGAAGCGTGGCACCAAGGTGGCCCTGACGCACCCAAGGAATAACCATGCCAGACCGCATGCCGGATACGACGGTCGACACGCTCGCTCAAGGAGCGTCTGTGCACCACTCGCCAAAGGGGTTTTCCGACCACTTCGCGCTCGGCTTTACCAAGCTGCTGCGTCTGTGCGCCGACACCTTTTTTGCCAAACGCTATGGCCACCGCGCCATTGTTCTCGAAACAGTGGCGGCTGTGCCTGGCATGGTCGGCGGCACCATCCAGCACCTCAATTCGCTGCGGCGCATGGTTGACGATGGCGGCTGGATCCGCACGCTGATGGAAGAAGCCGAGAACGAGCGCATGCACCTGATGACCTTCATTGAGATTGCCAAGCCCAGCCGGTTCGAACGGCTGGTGGTGTTGTTGGCGCAGTGGGTGTTTTACGTTGGCTTCTTTCTGCTGTACCTGGTGTCGTCGCGCACCGCACACCGGGTGGTCGGATATTTCGAAGAAGAGGCCGTGCTCAGCTACACGCTGTACCTGGATGAAATCGATGCCGGTCGCTCGCCCAACGTGCCAGCGCCGGAGATTGCCAAACACTACTGGAAATTGCCCGCCAATGCCACGCTGCGTGATGTGGTGTTGGTGGTGCGTGCCGACGAAGCCCACCACCGCGACATCAACCACGGCTTGTCCAGCAAGCTGGCGGGTGAACCGGTCAACCCGGTGCCAGCGGCACCCTACCCAACACATGCCGATGAGATTCGCTTGTCAGCCTGACTGGAGAAGAAAATGAAGGTTGTTTTTGCCGCCGATGGCAGCGCTTACACAAAAAAAGCCCTGGCTTACCTGGTGACCCATGAGAGTCTGGTCAGCAAAGATGCCGAGCTGTGTGTGGTCAACGTCCAGTCGCCATTGCCAGGACCGGTGAAGCGGGCACTGGGCAGCACCGACGCCGCCGCCTTCCACGCCGAAGAGGCCGACAAGGTGTTCAAACCGATCAAGCGTTTTCTGGACCGCCATGGCCTGCGCCACCGCTGCGTGTCGGTGGTGGGCACGCCCGCCACCGAGATCGTGCGCGCCAGCCAGCGTGAAAAAGCCCACTTGGTGGTGATGGGCACCCATGGCCACGGCCTGATTGGCCGTGCCCTGATGGGCAGTGTGGCCCAGCGTGTGGTGGCCGACTGCGATGTACCCGTGCTGCTCGTCAAGTGATGCGCAGTGCCAGGAGCACAGCCTGAAAGTGCTGTTCGTGGTCGCCGTTGCCGGTGACCGTCGTGCGCCACGCCGATTGATCGGCGGTTTCGTCAGTCTGCAGGCCTGACGTCGGCCTGCAAGGCCAGCCAGCGCGCCATGGCCAGCCGCAGTTCGGCGGTGCTGCCGGTGGTCAGGCCCAGCACGTGCCCGGGCATGCCAATGCGCAACAGCTGCGCGCTGGCCAGCACACGCCGGGTGTGCTGCGCCACCGGCAGGCCGGTTTCAATCAACTGCACACCGGTGCCGAGCAGGCCGCGCAGCACGTGGTCTGCGAAAGCGTAGTGGGTGCAGCCGAGCACCA
Organism: Polaromonas sp.; assembly: GCA_965228025.1. Taxonomy (GTDB): domain Bacteria; phylum Pseudomonadota; class Gammaproteobacteria; order Burkholderiales; family Burkholderiaceae_C; genus Polaromonas. Next base: position 15,767 of record CBDDGX010000018.1, read on the forward strand.
GCGTGTCTTTTTCGCCAGATTTCAAGCCAAATTGCCCGATGGCCCTGGTGTAGGCTTCACAGAGTGCTATGACTCTTGTAGCGTCGTGGTGCTCGATGGCGTCGGCCAGGCCATCGCAGGGCTGCAGCGTGAATTCGGCCTGCCCGGCCAAAGACGCTAGCAGTGCCTGGAACTTGGCACTGGCCAGCGTGCCGCGTGTTGCCATCACGCCGATGTGCCGGGTCTGGCTGAGCGCCACCGCCGGCTTCAGCGCGGGTTCCACGCCAACGATGGGCAACGCCGGAAATTCCGCCCGCAGCACGTGAATGGCCGCTGCCGTGGCGGTGTTGCAGGCGACCACCAGTGCCTTGATGTGGTGCTGGTCGATGAGTCGCTGCGTGATGCTGCGCGAACGTTCGATGACGTGCTCAGGATCACGCTCGCCATAAGGCGCATGGCCGCTGTCGGCAAAGTAGACGAAGTCTTCGTGCGGCAGCTCAGCCTGCAGCGCCTTCAGGATGCTGAGGCCGCCGACACCGCTGTCGAAGACGCCAACCGGTGCCCCGGCGAGGTCCCCCATGGCTCAGCCGGCGGTCACGGCGATGTTCTTGAACTCGCCCGTGGCAATTTTCTTTTGCCACTCGGCCGGGCCGGTGATGTGGGCACTGGTACCGCCGGCATCGACTGCCACAGTCACGGGCATGTCGACCACGTCGAATTCGTAAATCGCTTCCATGCCCAGGTCGGCAAAGCCCACCACCTTGGCGGTCTTGATGGCCTTGCTCACCAAATAGGCGGCGCCGCCCACAGCCATCAGGTAGGCGCTTTTGTGTTTCTTGATGGCCTCGATGGCCACCGGGCCGCGCTCGGACTTGCCGATCATCGAGATCAGCCCGGTCTCGGCCAGCATCATTTCGGTGAAGCCGTCCATCCGGGTGGCGGTGGTCGGGCCGGCGGGGCCGACGGCTTCGTCGCGTACCGGGTCGACCGGGCCCACGTAGTAAATCACGCGGTTGGTGAAGTCCACCGGCAGCTTCTCGCCCTTGGCCAGCATGCCCTGGATGCGCTTGTGGGCGGCGTCGCGGCCGGTCAGCATCTTGCCGTTCAAGAGCAGGGTGTCGCCGGGTTTCCAGCTTGCAACCTCGGCCTTGGTCAGCGTGTTCAAGTCGACCTTTTTGCTCTTGTTGTAGTCGGGCGTCCAGTTGACGTTGGGCCACAGGTCGAGCGAAGGGGGGTCGAGGTAGACCGGGCCGCTGCCGTCCATCACAAAGTGGGCGTGGCGGGTGGCGGCGCAGTTGGGGATCATGGCCACCGGCTTGCTGGCGGCGTGGGTCGGGTACATCTTGATCTTGATGTCCAGCACGGTGGTCAGGCCGCCCAGGCCCTGGGCGCCAATGCCCAGCGCATTGACTTTTTCGAACAGCTCCAGCCGCAGTTCTTCGGTCTTGGTCAATGCCGCGCCAGATGCCGATTTGGCCTGCAGTTCGTACATGTCCAGGTCGTCCATCAGGCTTTGCTTGGCCATCAGCACGGCTTTTTCTGCCGTGCCGCCAATGCCAATGCCCAGCATGCCGGGTGGGCACCAGCCGGCACCCATGGTGGGCACGGTTTTCAGCACCCAGTCCACCACCGAGTCGCCGGGGTTGAGCATGACCATCTTGCTCTTGTTCTCCGAGCCGCCGCCCTTGGCCGCCACGGTGATGTCCACCGTGTTGCCGGGCACGATCTCGGTGACGATGACGGCGGGCGTGTTGTCCTTGGTGTTCTTGCGCTCGAACTGCGGGTCGGCCACGATGCTGGCGCGCAAGGTGTTGTCGGGATGGGCATAGCCCTGGCGCACACCTTCGTTGATGGCGTCGTCCAGGCTGCCGGTAAAACCTTCCCAGCGCACGTCCATGCCCACTTTCAGGAACACGTTGACGATGCCGGTGTCCTGGCAGATCGGGCGCTGGCCGGTAGCGCTCATCTTGCTGTTGGTGAGGATCTGCGCAATCGCGTCCTTGGCAGCAGCGCTCTGCTCGCGGTCGTAAGCGCGTGCCAGATGCGCGATGTAGTCGGCCGGGTGGTAGTAGCTGATGTACTGCAGGGCGGCGGCGATGGACTCAATCAGGTCGGCCTGGCGGATGCTCGTGGTCATGGTGGTGGTGGAGAAATGTTGGTATGGATGGGCAAGGGCCGCCAAGTCTGCTACGGTGAGCGGCAACCCCGTATTTTGACAGGTCAGCAGCACCATGACGACACGCACCGAGTACGACACCTTTGGTCCCATCGCAGTCCCTGCAGACCGCCTGTGGGGCGCACAGACGCAGCGCTCGCTGCAAAATTTCGACATTTCCGGCGAGCGCCAGCCGCGCGAGATCATCCGCGCGCTGGTGCAGGTGAAGCGGGCGTCGGCGCGGGTCAACCAGGCGCTGGGGCTGCTGAAAGCCGACAAGGCGTATGCCATCACCGCCGCTGCCGACGAGGTGCTGGCTGGCCAGCACGGCGCCGAGTTCCCGCTGGTGGTCTGGCAGACCGGCTCCGGTACGCAGACCAACATGAACGTCAACGAGGTGCTGGCCAACCGCGCCAGCGAACTGCTGGGCGGTGCGCGCGGGGAAGGGCGGCTGGTGCACCCGAATGACGACGTGAACCGCAGCCAGTCGAGCAACGATGTGTTTCCCACGGCCATGCACGTGGCGGCGGTGGACGCGGTGACGCACCGCCTGCTGCCGGCGCTGGCGGCGCTGCGCGCGACGCTGGCGCAGAAAGCCCAGGCATTCAGCAGCATCGTCAAGATCGGCCGCACCCACCTGCAGGACGCCACGCCGCTCACGCTGGGGCAGGAATTCTCGGGCTATGTAGCGCAGTTGGACCATGCCCAAAAGCACATCCGTAACGCACTCCCACATCTGTGTGAACTGGCCTTGGGCGGTACCGCGGTAGGCACCGGGCTGAACGCGCCGGCGGGCTACGCCGAGCAGGCCGCCGCAGAACTGGCGCAGTTCACTGGCCTGCCTTTCGTCACCGCGCCGAACAAGTTCGAGGCACTCGCTTCCTGCGACGCGCTGGTGCACGCCCACGGCGCGCTCAAGGGCCTCGCCGCCAGCCTGATGAAGCTCGCCAACGACGTGCGCTGGCTGGCCAGCGGGCCGCGCAGCGGCATTGGCGAACTGGCGATTCCCGAGAACGAACCGGGTTCGTCCATCATGCCGGGCAAGGTCAACCCGACGCAGAGCGAGGCGCTCACCATGCTGTGCTGCCAGGTGTTCGGCAACGACGTGGCCATCAACATTGGCGGGGCTTCAGGCAACTTCGAGCTGAACGTGTTCCGCCCCATGGTGGCGCACAACTTTCTGCAAAGCGTGCGGCTGCTGGCCGATGGCATGGCCAGCTTCAACACCCACTGCGCGGTGGGCATAGAGCCGAACCGCGAACGCATTGCCGAGCTGGTCAGCCGCTCGCTGATGCTGGTGACCGCGCTGAACCCGCACATCGGCTACGACAAGGCCGCGCAGATTGCCAAGGAGGCGCACAAGGAAGGCAGCAGCCTGCGCGAGGCGGCCATTGCGTCGGGCCATGTGACGGCAGAGCAGTTCGACGCCTGGGTCATCCCTGCACAGATGACGGGTCTCTAGGCGCGGGGCCCGATGGCCCGTTTTTTAGTTTTTATTCACCACCCTCAAGGCCTTGTTTTGCTCAAGCTGATCCACCGCACCATCCACCAGTTCATCCACTCGCAGTCCCTTGGGGGGGTGGTGCTGGCACTGGCGGCGGCGGTGGCGCTGGTGGTCAGCAACTCGGGCTGGAACGACGCTTACCAACGCTTTGTGCAGATGCCTGGCGAGCTGCGCTTGGGCGAATGGCTGGTGCTTTCCAAACCGCTGCTGCTGTGGGTCAACGACCTGTGGATGGCGGTGTTCTTTTTCCTGGTCGGTCTGGAGATCAAACGCGAGTTGCTCGACGGTGAACTGGCCTCGCGCAGCCAGGCCTTGCTGCCGGCGGGCGCGGCACTGGGCGGCATGGTGGTGCCGGCGCTGATTTATGCCGCCATCAACTGGGGCGACCCGGTGGCGCTGCGCGGTTGGGCGATTCCGGCGGCGACCGACATCGCTTTTGCGCTGGGCATCCTGATCCTGCTCGGCAGCCGGGTGCCGGTGGCGCTGAAGATTTTCCTCACGGCGGTGGCCATCATCGACGACCTCGGTGCGATTTTGGTGATTGCGTTTTTCTACACCGAACAGCTGTCGCTGCCCATGCTGCTGGCGGCGGCGGTGGGTGGTGCCGTGCTGCTGGCCCTCAACCGGCTGCGGGTGATGGCGGTGGGGCTGTACGTGGTGGTGGGGCTGGTGGTTTGGGTGTGTGTGCTCAAGTCGGGCATTCACGCCACGCTGGCCGGGGTGGTCACGGCCTTCGCCATCCCGTTGCTGGACAACCGGCCCGGCCACGAGGGCGGGTCGCCGCTGAAAAACACCGAACACGCGCTGCACCCGTGGGTGGCGTTTGCCGTGTTGCCGATGTTTGCCTTTGTCAATGCCGGTGTGTCGTTGCAGGGTGTGACACCCGCCACCTTGCTGCAAACCGTGCCGCTCGGCATTGCTGCCGGGCTGGTGTTTGGCAAGGCCATTGGCGTGTTTGGCGCGTCGTGGCTGCTGATCCGTTTTGGCGGTGCGGCCTTGCCAGCGCAGGCCAGTTGGCCCCAGTTTTTGGGTGTTTGCCTGCTGTGCGGCGTGGGCTTCACCATGAGCCTGTTCATTGGCGCGCTGGCCTTTGCGGGGCAGGGCGCGGCCTATGAAACCCAGGTGAAGCTGGGCGTGCTGTGCGGCTCGCTGGTGGCCGGCCTGTTGGGCACGGTCATGCTGGTGCGTGGCTCAGTGCTTCGTGGCCGCAATGCCTGACATGATCTTGTCGGTGTAGGCAATCGCCAGCGCCGACATCAGGAAAGCGATGTGAATGACGGTTTGTGCAATCAGCACCCGGTCGGTGTAGTTGTCGGCGTTGATGAAGGTCTTCAGCAGGTGGATGGAGCTGATGCCAATGATGGCGGTGGCCAGCTTCACTTTCAGCACCGACGCGTTCACATGGCTCAGCCATTCGGGTTGGTCTGGGTGTTCGTGCAGGTTCATGCGGCTGACGAAGGTTTCGTAGCCGCCGACGATGACCATGATCAGCAGGTTGGAGATCATCACCACGTCGATCAGCGCCAGCACCACCAGCATGATCACCGTCTCGTTCAGGGTGACGATGGGTGTGGTGGTCTTGTAGCCAATGCTGGTGATCAGCGCCTGCAGCGCGGTCTGGCTGCCGAAAGCGGCTTCCATCAGGTGCACCAGCTCGACCCAGAAATGGAACACGTACACACCCTGTGCCGCAATCAGGCCCAGGTACAGCGGCAACTGCAGCCAGCGGCTGGCGAAGATGAAGTTGGGCAAAGGGCGGAGCCCGGTGGTTTTGGTTTTTTGAGGTTCGGTCATGGTGAAGGCAGTCGGTCGGGGCAGTGGCGGATTGTAGGCATGCCTGTTGGCGGGTCTTGTGACAGCCTGCAGCAACACTGCACGCTGTAAGCTATCAGCCAGTCAGTCGCACGTAAGTGAAAACCCTGACATTGCGACCCAACAACAACACCACAGGAGACAACGACATGAGTACCAACTCGTCCGCCATTGAATCGACTCTGATCGAAAACCGCGTTTTCCCCCCCAGCGAGGCGATTGTCAAAGCCGCCCGCATTTCCGGCATGGACGGCTACAACGCCCTGTGCAAAGAGGCGGAAACCAACCCCGACGGCTTCTGGAGCCGCCTGGCCAAAGACAACCTGAGCTGGAAGAAGCCGTTCACCAAGGTGTTGGACGAGTCCAACGCGCCGTTCTACACCTGGTTTGAAGACGGCGAACTCAACGCCTCCTACAACTGCCTGGACCGCCACCTCGGCACCCCCACCGAGAACAAGAACGCCATCATTTTCGAGAGCGACGACGGCAAGGTCACCAACGTCACCTACAAGGAACTGCACGCCAAGGTCTGCCAGCTCGCCAACGCGCTGCGTGGCATGGGCATCAAAAAGGGCGACCGTGTCCTGATCTACATGCCGATGACGGTTGAGGGCGTGGTGGCCATGCAGGCCTGCGCCCGCATCGGCGCCACCCACTCGGTGGTGTTCGGTGGTTTCTCGGCCAAGAGCGTGCAAGAGCGTATCCAGGACGCTGGCGCCGTGGCCGTCATCACCGCCAGCTACCAGCTGCGTGGCGGCAAAGAGCTGCCGCTCAAGAGCATCATTGACGAAGCTTTCGCGATGGGCGGCTGCGAGTCGGTGAAGAACGTCATCGTCTACCAGCGCACCGCCACCGCCTGCACCATGGTGGCCGGCCGCGACGTCTACCTGCACGACGCGGTGCAGGGCCAGGCCTCCACCAGCGAACCCGAATTCGTGGGCGCCGAGCACCCGCTGTTCATCCTCTACACCTCCGGTTCCACCGGCAAGCCCAAGGGCGTGCAGCACTCCACCGGCGGCTTCCTGCTGTGGGCCAAGCTCACCATGGACTGGACCTTCGACCTGCGCCCGGACGATGTCTACTGGTGCACCGCCGACATCGGCTGGATCACGGGCCACAGCTACATCGCTTATGGACCGTTGGCCGCTGGTGCCACCCAGGTGGTGTTTGAAGGTGTGCCGACCTACCCGCACGCCGGCCGCTTCTGGCAGATGATCGAGCAGCACAAGGTCAGCATTTTCTACACCGCCCCGACCGCGATCCGTTCGCTGATCAAGGCCGCCGAAGGCGACGAAAAAGTGCACCCCAAGAACTGGGACCTCAGCACCTTGCGCATCCTCGGTTCGGTGGGTGAGCCGATCAACCCCGAAGCCTGGATGTGGTACTACAAGCACATCGGCGGCGAGCGTTGCCCGGTGGTCGACACCTTCTGGCAGACCGAAACCGGTGGCCACATGATCACCCCGCTGCCGGGCGCCACGCCGCTGGTGCCGGGTTCGTGCACGCTGCCGCTGCCGGGCATTGCCATGGCCATCGTCGACGAAACCGGCAAAGATTTGCCCAACGGTTCCGGCGGCAACCTGGTCATCAAGCGCCCCTGGCCCAGCATGATCCGCACCATCTGGAACGACCCCGAGCGTTTCAAGAAGAGCTATTTCCCTGAAGAAATGGGCGGCACGATCTACCTCGCCGGCGACGGCGCGGTGCGCAACGAGCAGAACGGCTACTTCCGCATCACCGGGCGTATTGACGACGTGCTGAACGTCTCCGGCCACCGCATGGGCACGATGGAAATCGAGTCGGCGCTGGTGTCCAAGAGCGATCTGGTGGCCGAAGCCGCCGTGGTGGGTCGTCCCGACGATCTGACCGGCGAAGCGATCGTGGCTTTCGTGGTGCTGAAACGCTCGCGCCCCACCGGCGACGAAGCCAAGGCGATTGCCAAGGAACTGCGCGACTGGGTCGGCAAGCAGATCGGCCCGATTGCCAAGCCGAAAGACATCCGTTTCGGTGACAACCTGCCCAAAACCCGCTCCGGCAAGATCATGCGCCGCCTGCTGCGTGGCATCGCCAAGGGCGAGGCCATCACGCAAGACACCAGCACGCTGGAAAACCCGGCCATCCTGGTGCAGCTGTCCGAAAACCTGTAATCGGTTGACGGCGCCGCAAGCCCCGCTGGTGCGAGCCAGCGGGGCTTTTTCATGTGCGGTGGGTTCCAGCCCGCCATGGGCATACTAGCGACGCGACCTCTCCAGCCGATTTTTCCAACCGCTCCATGCACGACGCTTCTTTTTCCACGGTCTGGTCCAGGCTGGCCGGGGCCCTGCGCCACGACCCCACCCTGACGCTGCTGCTGCTGGCGCTGGGCCTGCTGGCGGCGGTGTCGGACGTCCCGCTGGCCTTGTACCCCACGCTGGTGGACTGGGCCACCATGGCCGCGCTCACCGGCCTGCTGGTGCTCACCAAAGGGGTGGAGTCCAGCGGCGGCCTGCAGCGCCTGGGCGGCTGGTTGACCGGCAGGCTGGCCACCGAGCGCCGTGCCGCGCTGTGCCTGGTGCTGGCGGCGGCGGTGCTGTCCACGCTGCTGACCAACGACGTGGCCCTGTTTGTGGTGGTACCCCTCACGCTGGGCATTGCCCGCCTCACTGGTTTGGCGCAGGGCACGTTGCTGCGCCTGGTGGTGTTCGAGGCGCTGGCGGTCAATGCCGGTTCCGCGCTGACGCCGATGGGCAACCCGCAAAACCTGTTCCTGTGGCAGCTGTCGCACACCTCCTTTGTCGCGTTCATTCGGCACATGGCACCGCTGGTCGCGGTGCTGATGGCCTTGCTGCTGCTGCTGACCGCTCTGGCTTTCAAGGGCCGTGCGCTGCGGTTGGCGCCACGCACAGCCGATTCGGCCATGGACCCACCGTTGCTCTGGCTCTCGCTGGCGCTGTACGCGCCGTTCCTGGTGCTGACCGACCTGCACCAGGCCGGTTGGGCCGTGGCCGCCGTGGTGCTGGCCATGGCGCTGCTGCGCCCGCGCGTGCTGGCCCAGACCGACTGGGCCTTGCTGCTGGTGTTTGTGCTGATGTTTGTCGACCTGCGGCTGCTGGCCGGGCTGGCACCGGTGCGTGCGCTGATGGCCAGCTTCGACCTCGTGCAGCCCCAGACGCTGTTTCTGCTGGGCATTGCGGCGTCGCAGCTCATCAGCAATGTGCCCGCGGTGATTGCGCTGGCCGAGTACACGCAGGACTGGCCAACACTGGCCTACGCCGTCAACGTGGGCGGCTTTGGCCTGGTGGTCGGCTCACTGGCCAACCTGATTGCCTTGCGCATGGTGGCCGACCGCCGGGCCTGGTGGGTGTTTCACCTGTACTCGGTGCCGTTCCTGCTGGTGTCCGGGCTGGTGGTGTACCTGCTGTGGTTTTGGCGCCTTTGAAGCATTTGCAGGGCCTTCGAGCGGCATTTTTCAAGCGTTTCAGCGCCTGAGCCCTAGTGAAGCCTTGCGATTAAGCTATGAATTAAGTAGCAAATCCGTGCCACGCACCGGTTTGGCACGCGCCGCAAACTGGCTCGGTGCCTGGCCCATGGCGGTGCGGAACATCGCGGTGAAGGCGCTGTCGCTCGCGTAGCCGCAGGCCGCCGCCACCTGGCCCACCGGCTGGCCGCGCGCCAGCATGGGCAGCGCGTGGGCCAGCAGCACCTGCTGGCGCCAGCGCTGGTAGCTGGTGCCCAGCTCGGTGCGGAACAGCCGGGCCAGCGTGCGTTCGCTGGCGCCAATGTCCTCGGCCCAACCGGCCAGCGTCGGGTGCTGCGTGGGCGCGCGCATCACCGCGTCGCACAGCGCGCGCAGCCGCCGGTCGCCGCCGGCGCGTGGCAAGGGCACGCCCAGCGGCTGGGTGTCGGCATGGCGCAGTTCGTCCAGCAGCAGGGTGGTCAGTGCGCTTTGCCGCGCCGGTACTTCGGCGCTGCGGCCCACGTCCACCTGCGCCATCAGCTCGGCCATCAGCCGGCTCACCACCAGCATGCGGCAGTCGTGCCAGCCGTCCGGCACGGCGCTCGGGTCGATGTAAAGGGTGTGCAGCGCGGCAGACTCCAGGACGGTCACCGCGTGCAGTGCGCCGGGGGGAATCCACAGCGCGCGCGACGGCGGCACGGTGCAGCTGCGCTCGGCGCCTGCTGCCGGGGCCACCGTCACCTGGATCAGCCCGCTGGCGCAGCACGCCACCTGCGCCCAGGGGTGCTGGTGCGGTTCAATGTGCGTGTCGTGCTGCAGCGGTCGCGCACGGCAGCGCACCGGCTGTGCGGGCGTGGGGATGAACGGGTCCACATTGCCCAGGGGCAGGGTGTTCAGGTGCGGCGTGCGGCGCATGGCTGGGGCAGGGCGAGGGTGTGTTGATTTGGCTGGAATTCGACGATTTTTGTCGATCCATCGCATTCACGCAACTGCCTTTGCACCTACGATTTCGCCATGACCACCGCCACGCTCACCCACCCCATGTCTGCCAACCCGGTGCCGCTGCGGCAAGATGCCAGCGTCATTGGTCTCGTGGGCCTCGCCCATGGCAGTTCCCACTTTGCGCATCTGTTGCTGCCGCTGCTGTTCCCGGTGTTCATGAAAGAGTTTGGCCTCAGCTTCTCGCAGCTCGGCCTGCTGATGACGGTGTTCTTCCTGATTTCCGGCATCGGCCAGGCCCTGGCCGGTTTTGTGGTGGACCGCCTTGGCGCCCGGCCAGTGCTGTTTGCCGCCATGGGGCTGTTCATGGCCGCCTGCGTGGCCGGTGCGCTGGCCACCAGCTACGCCGGGCTGGTGTTGGTGGCGGTGTTGGCCGGGCTGGGCAACTCACCGCTGCACCCGGCAGACTTCACCATCCTCAACCAGCGCGTGTCGGCCGGGCGGCTGGGCTACGCCTTCAGCGCCCACGGCCTCACCGGCAACCTCGGCTGGGCCGTGGCCCCGGTGTTTTTTGCCACCGTCAGCGCACTGGACCACTGGCGCACCGCCTACGCGCTGGCCGCCGTGCTGTACGCCGGCGTCGCGCTGGTGCTGTTTCTGAACCGCGACAAGCTGGTGACCGAGACCGCGCTGCGGCCACGCAACGCACCCGCTGGCAGCGACCTCGCCTTCCTGAAACTGCCGGTGGTGTGGTGGTGTTTTGGTTTCTTCCTGTTGTCCACCATGACGCTGGCGGTAGTGCAGAGCTTCTCGGTCTCCATCCTGCAGGCCTTGCATGGCGTGAGCTTCGAGGCCGCCACGTTGACCCTCACCGCCTACATGCTGTCCGGCGCATTGGGCATGCTGCTGGGCGGCTTTGTGGCCGTGCGCACCGCCCACAGCGACAAGGTGGTGGCCGGTTGCATGCTGGTCGGTGCGCTGTTGCTGGCGCTGTGTGGCACCGCGCTGTTTGGCAGTGGCATGACGATGGCCGTGCTGGCCGCCACCGGCTTCGCGGTGGGCATTGGCGGCCCCTCGCGCGACATGATGATCAAGAAGGCCACGCCAAAGGGCGCCACCGGTCGCGTCTATGGCATGGTGTATTCGGGGCTGGACATCGGCTTCGCGGTCTCCCCGGTGGTGTTCGGCGTCTTCATGGACCGTGGCTGGTACCACGCCACGTTGATCGGCGCCGCCGGGGTGTTGATGCTCAGCGTGCTGGCCGCACTGGCGGTGGGGCGGGGCACGGTGCCACGCTGAGCCCGGGGCGGGCCAAAAAAAATGGGCCGACAGTGTCGGCCCATGGTGCGTTGCCGCAGGGGATGTTTACTTGACGTGCTTGCCGATCAGGCCAGCCAGTTCGAACATCGAAACCTGGGCTTTGCCGAACACTTCTTTGAGCTTGGCGTCGGCATTGACCATGCGCTTGTTCAGCTTGTCCTGCAGGTTGTTTTTCTTGATGTACACCCACAGCTTGCTGACGATCTCGGTGCGTGGAATGGCTTTGTCGCCAATCACCGCTGCGAGTGCCGCGCTGGGGGTCAACGCCTTCATGAAGGCCGCGTTGGGCGTGCGCTTCTTGGCCGCTACTTTTTTAGCGGGTGCTGCCTTCTTGGCAGGTGCGACTTTCTTGGCCGCTACCTTCTTCGCTGGAGCTGCTTTCTTTGCAGCGACTTTCTTTGCCGGCGCGGCCTTTTTTGCAGGCGCTTTTTTAGCCGGAGCTTTTTTTGCAGTTGCCATGATTGAATTTCCTTAAGGAAGTTGGTTAATCACCAGCAAAAAACTGCTCCTTCTTCACTGGCAAAACGGATGCTACTGGAGAAACACACAGCCACCAAGGCTGAACACGCTTTTTCATTGGGAGACGTTGCAGATTTGCCTCTGAAAACACCCAAAAAACGGCCTTCCAGCCCCTTGGAGCGCCAAACAGCGCTTTTCAGAGGAGGCGCAAGCCAATTGTGCAGGTGCAGCATGAGCCTTTCAAACCCACCTGTGCACCCGCATTTCGCAAGCTTGTCGGTGTAAGCTTGTTGCTTCTTTTTCCCATGACACGCGCGCCAGCGCCTTCGCCCATGACCCCTGTATTTGCCACCTGCGACCTGTGTGATGTCCATAAAAACGACGGCAGCGGCGCTTTTCGTGTGTTGCCCCCGGTGTTCCACGACTACGGGGCCGTGCGCAAGTTTTGCGGCCCGGTGGTCACGCTCAAGTGCTTTGAAGACAACTCGCTGGTGAAGGCCGCTGTGGATTCGCCCGGCACAGTCGACACGCCTGCCGGCCCGGTGGCACAGGTGTTGGTGGTTGACGGTGGCGGTTCTTTGCGCCGCGCCCTGCTCGGCGGCAACCTGGGCAAGGCGGCGGCCAAAAATGGCTGGGCCGGCGTGGTGATTGACGGTTGCGTGCGCGATGTTGGCGAACTGGCCCTGGAGCCAGTGGGCATTCGCGCCTTGGCCGCCATGCCGCTGCCGACCGAGAAACGGCAGCAGGGCGAACGCGGCGTGCCTGTTCAACTGCAGGGCGTCTGGGTGCGACCGGGGGACTGGCTCTACGCCGATGCCGATGGCATGGTTGTGATGCCCGGGCCGGCAGAGGCCTGACGTGCACCCCGCCGGCAACGACCGCTGCGTGGTCGTCTATGGCACCTTGCGGCGCGGGGACGACAACGACATCACCCGCATGCGGCCTGCGCCCACGTTCGTGGGTGCCGCGCGTTTGGCGGGTGTGATGTACCACCTGGGTGCTTACCCCGGCGTGGTGTTGGGCGGCAGCGCGCAGGTGGTGGCCGAGGTGTACCGCATTGGCGCATCGCTCGAGGCGCAGCTTGACGCGCTGGAGGCTGTTTATCCCCAGCAGAGCGACGAGTACGCGAAGCGCCACATCAACGTCACCACCGAGCAGGCCGGCACATGGCCCTGCATCGTCTACGAGATCAACCCCAAGTACACCACCGGTGCGCCTGTGATCCCGTCCGGGGATTGGGTGCTCGGCCGCTGAGCAGCCGATGTCCTTGATTTGCTGCGGCCCAGCGTGATTTCACAATATAAAAAATGTATCTCACCAGATAAAAATGGATGATGGTGCATCGCAGCAGTTTTTCTCAATACGAGAAATCATTTCCCACTTTGTGGAATGATAGGGGTAAGCCCTTGTTTTGATTGAGGAAATTTTTATGTCTTCTATAAGACATAAGAGCTTTACAAGGTCTTATACAAGACTTAAAGTAGCGTCACTGGCGCCGGTTTTCCGGGCGCTTCCACTGTCAACCATTTTCAACAACGCACGGAGTGAAACATGACTGCACCAACCCGCGAACAGCAAATCGCCGCCCTGGAAAAAGACTGGGCCACCAACCCCCGCTGGAAGGGCGTCAAGCGCGGCTATTCCGCCGCTGACGTCGTGCGCCTGCGCGGCAGCCTGCAGCCCGAGTACACGCTGGCCAAGCGCGGTGCCGAGACGCTGTGGAACAAGGTCAACGGCGGCGCCAAGAAGGGCTACGTGAACGCGTTCGGCGCCATCACCGCCGGTCAGGCCATGCAACAAGCCAAGGCCGGCCTGGAAGCCGTGTACCTGTCGGGCTGGCAAGTCGCCGCTGACGGCAACACCAGCGAAACCATGTACCCCGACCAGTCGCTCTACGCGTACGACTCGGTGCCCACCATGGTCCGCCGCATCAACAACACCTTCAAGCGCGCCGACGAAATCCAATGGAGCCGTGGCATTGGCCCCGGCGACAAGGACTTCATCGACTACTTCCTGCCGATCGTCGCTGACGCAGAAGCCGGTTTTGGCGGCGTGCTGAACGCCTTCGAACTGATGAAGAACATGATTGCCTCCGGCGCGGCCGGCGTGCACTTCGAAGACCAATTGGCTGCTGTGAAGAAGTGCGGCCACATGGGTGGCAAGGTGCTGGTGCCCACGCAGGAAGCCTGCGAGAAGCTGATCTCGGCCCGTTTCGCTGCCGACGTGATGGGTGTCTCCACCATCGTGCTGGCCCGCACCGATGCCGAAGCCGCCAACCTGATCACCTCTGACCACGACGCCAACGACAAGCCTTTCCTGACCGGCGAGCGCACGCAAGAAGGTTTCTACCGCGTCAAGAACGGTCTGGAGCAGTCGATCAGCCGTGGTGTTGCCTACGCTCCCTACGCCGATCTGGTGTGGTGCGAAACCGGCGTGCCCGACATCGGCTTTGCCCGTGAATTCGCCCAGGCCGTGCACGCTGCCGTTCCCGGCAAGCTGCTGTCGTACAACTGCTCGCCGTCGTTCAACTGGAAGAAGAACCTCAACGACAGCCAGATCGCTTCCTTCCAGGAAGACCTGTCTGCGCTGGGCTACAAGTACCAGTTCATCACGTTGGCCGGTATCCACATCAACTGGTACAACACGTTCCAGTTTGCCCACGCTTACGCCCGCGGCGAAGGCATGAAGCACTACGTGAACCAGGTGCAGGAAGCCGAATTCGCCGCACGCGACAAGGGCTACACCTTCGTGTCGCACCAGCAGGAAGTTGGCGCCGGCTACTTCGACGACGTGACCACCGTGATCCAGGGCGGCAGCTCCAGCGTCAAGGCGCTTACCGGTTCGACCGAAGAAGAGCAATTCCACTGAAACCCGTACAAGCCTGTGGCATAATCGCAGGCTGACTTTACGGGCGGTTAGCTCAGCGGTAGAGCACTGCCTTCACACGGCAGGGGTCGCAGGTTCAAACCCTGCACCGCCCACCACACAAGACCCCTGTAATTCCTCGAATTACAGGGGTTTTTTGTTGCCTGTCGTATAAAGCGCCAGTTCCACACGCGGGTGTCGGTTCGGGTGGATAACAACACAAAGGAGCAACGATGATCACTTTCCGTTTGCCGGCCATCGCCGGTTCGGCCCTGCTGACCGGAGCGCTCGCCGTCTGGGCCCCGTTGGCACAGGCCGCTGACGTCATTTACGTCACCAACCAGGAAGGTGGCGTCAGTGTGCTGGACCCGGCCCAGCTTGGCGCGGGCAAGACTATTGACCTTGAAGGCGCAATACCGCGCGGTCTGGCTGTCACGCCCGATGGCAAATTCCTGCTGACCGCCAACCAGAAAACCAGCGACGTCGCGGTCATCGATACCACCACCCACAAGATCGTGCGGCGCATTCCCATCGGCAAGAACCCCGAGTTCATGCGCATCATTCCTGGCGGACGGCTGGCCTTTGTCACCTTCGAGCCCAGCTCCGACGGCAAGCCGCCGGCCCCTGGCGCAAAAGACGACGATGACGACGACGACAAGACGCCCGGTCAGGTGGCCATCATCGACCTGAAGACGTGGAAAGTGGTGCGTTCGGTGGTGGGCGCGCCCGAAACCGAAGGGCTAGAATTCCTGCCCGACGGCAAGCACTTCGTCATCACCAACGAGGGCAACGACACCGTCACGGTGCACAGCATCGCCACCGGCAAGCTGGTGAAGAAGGTCGACCTGAAGCCGCATGGCAGTCGGCCCCGCGGCATCAAGCTGTCACCCGACGGCAAGCAGTACGTCGTGACCATGGAGCACTCCGACAGCTTTCTGGTTCTGGACAGCAAGTTCAAATTCGTCAAGACCGTGCCCACCAGCGTGGGACCCTACGGCGTGGCGTTCGACAAGGCCGGCAAACGCATCGTGGTGGCTTCGGGCCGGGGCGCCAAAGTCCAGGTCTTTGATGCGGCCACCCACGCGATGCTGGCCGAAGTGCCAGTGGGCAAGCGCTGCTGGCATTTCACCTTCACGCCCGACGAGAGCAAGCTGCTGGTGGCCTGCGGCCGCTCCAACAGCGTCGAGGTTATCGATGCGTCGACCTACAAGCTGACGCAGACGCTGGGTGACTTTAAGTTGCCCTGGGGCATCGTCAGCTACCCTAAGGCGTCGGGCAGCCTGGACGCGCCCTGAGCGCGGGCAGCCCGGTTAAAATCACTGTTTGTGACACAGCCCAGTAAGAACGGGAAAGGCACCTGGTTATGACACCGCGAACGCGATGGACCCCAAATTTCGGCCCCACAGGCTGCTAGCCAGCGTTCGCCAGTCGTTTTCAGCTTCTGAATTCACAGCAAAGCGCGGCACAGTCCGCGCTTTTGTTTTTTCTGCACCATCGACACCATGATCCACATCACGCTCCCCGACGGCTCCCAACGCGAATACCCTGGCCCTGTCACGGTCGGCGAGGTCGCGGCTTCCATCGGCAGCGGCCTGGCCAAGGCCGCGCTGGCCGGCAAGATCGGCGACAAAGTCGTTGATACCAGCTACAACATCACCGAAAACAGCCCGCTGTCCATCATCACCGCCAAGGACCCCGAAGGGCTGGACGTGATCCGCCACTCGACGGCGCACTTGCTGGCCTATGCGGTGAAGGAGCTTTTCCCCGAAGCCCAGGTCACGATTGGCCCAGTGATTGAGAACGGCTTTTTCTACGACTTTTCGTACAAACGCCCCTTCACGCCCGAAGACCTGGTGGCGATCGAAAAGCGCATGACCGCGCTGGTTGCCAAGGACGAGCCGGTGCAGCGCCGGGTCTTGCCGCGCGACGAAGCCGTGGCACATTTCAAGGCCATCGGCGAGCACTACAAGGCCGAGATCATTGCCAGCATTCCTTCCGAGGAAGACGTGTCGCTGTACAGCGAAGGCGCCTTCGAGGACCTGTGCCGTGGCCCGCACGTGCCGAGCACCGGGAAACTCAAACACTTCAAGCTGATGAAAGTGGCCGGTGCCTACTGGCGCGGCGACCACCGCAATGAGATGCTGCAGCGCATTTATGGCACTGCCTGGGCCACCAAGGACGAACTGCAGCAGTACCTCACCATGCTGGAGGAGGCGGAAAAACGCGACCACCGCAAGCTCGGTCGTGAACTCGATCTGTTCCACATCGACGAACACTCGCCTGGCACCGTGTTCTGGCATCCCAAGGGCTGGACGGTGTGGCAGGGCGTTGAGCAGTACATGCGCAAGGTCTACCAGGACAATGGCTACCAGGAGGTCAAGGGCCCGCAGATTCTCGACAAAGGTTTATGGGAAAAAACGGGTCACTGGGACAAGTACCGCGACAACATGTTCACCACCGAGAGTGAAAAGCGCGACTACGCCCTGAAGCCGATGAACTGCCCCGGCCACATCCTGATCTTCAAGCAGGGCATCAAGAGCTACCGCGATCTGCCGCTGCGTTACGGTGAGTTCGGGCAGTGCCACCGCAATGAGCCCACCGGGGGCCTGCACGGGATCATGCGTGTGCGTGGTTTTACGCAGGACGACGGCCACATCTTTTGTACCGAAAGCCAGATCCTGGCCGAGTGCACCAACTTCACCGCGTTGCTGCAAAAGGTGTACGCCGACTTCGGTTTCCACAACATCATCTACAAGGTGGCCACCCGGCCAGAGGCACGCATCGGCAGCGACGAAAGCTGGGACCGTGCCGAGGCGGCTTTGATTGAGAGTCTGCGCCATTCGGGTTGCGAATTTGTCATTGCCCCGGGTGACGGCGCCTTCTACGGCCCCAAGCTCGAGTACACGCTGAAGGATGCGATTGGCCGCCAGTGGCAGTGCGGCACCATTCAGGTGGACTTCTCTTTGCCCGAACGGCTGGACGCCGAGTTCGTGGCCGAAGACGGTGCCCGGCACCGCCCAGTCATGTTGCACCGTGCGATTCTTGGCAGCCTAGAGCGCTTCATCGGCATCCTGTTGGAAGAGCACGCGGGGGCCTTGCCCACTTGGCTGGCGCCAGTGCAGGTGTCGGTGCTCAACATCACCGATGCGCAGGCTGAATACGCGCAGGAAGTGGTTAAAACGCTGAAAAATCAAGGGCTTAGGGTCGCTTTGGACCTGCGCAACGAGAAAATTACGTATAAAATACGGGAGCATTCGATGCAAAAGCTGCCATATATCCTTGTCGTGGGTGACAAAGAGAAGGCGGCAGGCGCTGTTGCAGTGCGCGCCCGGGGAAACAAAGACCTCGGTGCAATGTCCCTTGAAGCGTTTGTACAAACGGTCTTGCAGGACATTGCGCACAAAAGCTAATTCGACCAAAAGGCTTTTTGTCCGCGTGGACTCGGCGGTAAACGTTGCGCTTGGCGCAGCACATTGTTAAAAGGATTTGAGCCATCGCTACTGAATTTCGTGATCGCCGTCACCGCGAAGAGCGCAAGCACCGCCTGAACCGTGAAATCATGGCCCCCGAGGTACGCCTCGCCGGACCGGAGAACGAGCCCCTCGGCGTCGTCAGCATCATGGAGGCGCTGCGCATGGCCGGCGAGCTTGATGTGGATCTGGTCGAGACAGTGGCTACGGCGAACCCGCCGGTCTGTCGTTTGATGGACTACGGGAAATTCAAGTACCAGGAACAGAAAAAGGCGGCCGAGGCGAAAGCCAAGCAGACGGTCATCGAGATCAAGGAAGTCAAATTCCGGCCTGGTACCGACGACGGTGACTACAACATCAAGATGCGCAACATCAAGCGCTTTCTTGAAGATGGTGACAAATGCAAGATCACGCTGCGCTTTCGGGGCCGTGAGATCACGCACCAGGAAATCGGCATGGCGCTGTTGCAGCGCATCCGCGATGACTTGCAGGATTTGATCGTGGTGGAGCAGTTTCCCAAGTTGGAAGGCCGCCAGATGATCATGATGATTGCGCCGGGCAAGCGAAAGCCGGCACCCAAGGCGGCAGCTGCCGCTGTGGTGGCGCCGACAACGGAGCAATCTTGAAGAGGTGAGTGGTGCAGGTCTTAGACCTGTGCTGCAACAAAGGGGGGTCGAAAGGCGCTCCAACCGTGGTGAAGTCAAACGCACCACAACAAGTGGCGAAATGAAATTTGCCACACAAGTGGCTCGGGGCCAACAAGGCTGCAAGCAGTTTGCAGACGCCTCACGAGCACAATGAAAAGGAGCATTCACATGCCCAAAATGAAGACCAAGAGCAGCGCGAAAAAGCGCTTCCGTGTTCGTCCAGGTGGCACCGTTAAGCGCGGTCAAGCCTTCAAGCGTCACATCTTGACGAAGAAGACCACCAAGAACAAACGCCACCTGCGGGGTGCGGTTGCTGTGCACGAGACCAACATGGGTCACGTCGCGCAAATGCTGCCCGGCATGGGCATTTAATCAACGACGAACAAGGAGTAACACATGCCTCGCGTCAAACGTGGTGTAACGGCTCGCGCCCGCCACAAAAAAGTTCTCGCCCTCGCCAAAGGTTTCCGCGGTCGCCGCGGCAATGTTTTCCGCATCGCCAAAGAAGCGGTGATGAAGGCTGGGCAATATGCCTACCGTGACCGCCGCACCAAAAAGCGCGTGTTCCGCCAGTTGTGGATTGCGCGTATCAACGCTGCAGCCCGTGAATGCGGCCTGACTTACAGCCAGTTTGCCAACGGCCTGAAAAAAGCCGCCATTGAAATCGACCGCAAAATGCTGGCCGACATCGCTGTGCACGACAAAGCCGCTTTTGCCGGCATCGTGGAGCAGGTCAAAGCCAAGCTGGCCGCTTGATGACTGGATTTTCCTCGGGGCCCGCTATTGAATAGATAGTGGGTCACGCAGTAAATCAAAGGGGTTGGGGCTTGCAGAGGCTTCAATCCTTTTTTTATTCCCCGACCACAGTGACAACACCATGAACGAGTTGGATGCATTGGTAGAAGCGGCGCGGGTCAGCTTCTCAAAGGCCACCACGCCGGCGGACCTGGAAAATGCCAAAGCGCAGTTTCTCGGCAAGTCCGGCCGCGTGACCGAGCTGATGAAGGGCATGGCCGCATTGAGCGTTGACGAAAAAAAGTCGCGCGGCGCAGCCATCAACCTGGCGAAGCAGGCGATTGAAGCGGCGTTGGCTGCGCACCGGCAAGCGTTGGCGGATGCCGAACTGGCCCAGCAGCTGCAGGCTGAAGCGCTTGACGTCAGCCTGCCGGGCCGCCAGCGCGGGCAGGGCGGCCTGCACCCGGTGTCGCTGACGCTGGAGCGCATCGAGGCCATTTTTGGTTCGATGGGTTTTGATGTGGCCGAAGGTCCCGAGATTGAGACCGACTGGTTCAACTTCACCGCGCTCAACACGCCCGAAGACCATCCCGCCCGCTCAATGCATGACACCTTCTATGTTGAAGGGGGCACGGCCACGGCGCCCAATCTGTTGCGCACCCACACCAGCCCCATGCAGATCCGCTATGCGGTGCAACATGTGAAACGCCACCAGGCCGCCATCGCCAGTAGCGTTGGCATGCCTGAAATCCGTGTGATCGCACCCGGTCGGACTTACCGGGTTGACAGCGACGCTACCCACTCGCCCATGTTCCACCAGTGCGAAGGCCTGTGGATTGGCGAGAACGTTAGCTTCAAGGATTTGAAAGTGGTGTTCACCAATTTCTGCCGCACGTTCTTCGAGAGCGACGACCTGGTGTTGCGTTTCCGCCCCAGCTTTTTTCCGTTCACCGAGCCCAGCGCCGAGGTGGACATTCAATTCCAGAGCGGGCCACTGGCCGGCCGTTGGCTGGAAGTGGCTGGTTCCGGCCAGGTACACCCGAATGTGGTGCGCAACATGGGGCTTGATCCGGAGCGCTACATCGGCTTTGCCTTCGGCATGGGGCCAGACCGGTTGACCATGCTGCGCTATGGCGTTAACGACCTGCGCCTGTTTTTTGACGGCGACATCCGCTTTCTGTCGCAATTCCAGTGAATGCCCGAACCGCAGGCGGTATCTGCCTGCGGTTGTCGACAAGAGACCCTGACCATGCAATTCCCCGAATCCTGGCTGCGTGAATTCTGCAACCCGCCGCTCAGCACAACCGAACTCGCCGACACCCTGACCATGGCGGGACTTGAGGTGGAAGAGCTGCGACCGGTGGCGCCTCCGTTCAGCAAGATCGTTGTCGGTGAAATCCGCGACGCTGTGCAGCACCCCGACGCCGACCGCCTGCGTGTTTGCCAGGTGGATGTGGGGCAGGGTGCCTTGCTGAACATCGTCTGTGGCGCGCCCAATGCCCGTGTTGGCATCAAGGTGCCCTGCGCGTTGGTGGGTGCCGAATTGCCACCCGGTGACGACGGCAAACCCTTTGTCATCAAGCTCGGCAAGCTGCGTGGTGTGGAAAGCCAGGGCATGCTCTGTTCTGCCCGCGAGCTCAAGCTGTCGGACGACCAGGGCGGGCTGCTGGAACTCCCGGCCGATGCCGTGGTGGGCCAGGACATCCGTGTTCATCTGAACCTGGATGACACGCTGTTCACACTGAAGTTGACACCCAACCTCGCACACTGCCTGAGCGTGTATGGAGTGGCGCGCGAAGTGGCAGCGCTGACCGGTGCCCCGCTGGCGACCCCTGCGTTTGACTCGGTCACCGTCAGTCACCAGGACACGCTGGCTGTACAGGTCAGCGCTCCCGATCTGTGCGGCCGTTTTTCAGGGCGTGTGGTACGTGCCATCAACGCGCAGGCCACCACGCCTGCGTGGATGGTGGATCGGCTGGCCCGTTGTGGCCAGCGCAGTGTCAATGTGCTGGTGGACATTTCCAATTACGTGATGTTTGAGGCGGGCCAGCCCTCGCACATATTTGACCTCGACAAAATCCACGGTGCGCTGGACGTGCGCTGGGGACGTCCCGGTGAACAACTGAAACTGTTGAATGGCAGCACCGTTACAGTGGACGGGCAGGTGGGTGTGATTGCCGATGCGCAGCAGGTGGAGTCCTTGGCTGGCATCATGGGTGGCGACGCCACGGCTGTGTCGGACGACACCCGCAACGTGTACGTTGAAGCCGCGTTTTGGTGGCCAAAAACGATTGCTGGCCGTTCACGGCGCTTCAATTTTTCCACCGATGCAGGACACCGTTTTGAACGCGGAGTAGACCCGAGCCAAACTGTGGCACAGATCGAACGCATCACGGGTTTGATCCTTGCCATTTGCGGTGGTGAGGCCGGCCCAATAGACGATCTGCAAGTGAATTTGCCGGTCAGCCAGCCGGTGACTTTGCGTGTGGCGCGTGCGGCCCGTGTGATTGGCATGCCACTCACTGCCAGTGGTTGCCTGGATGCGCTGCAGCGCTTGGGCTTGCCCGTTGCTGAGCAGGCAGGTGTGCTGACCGTCACGCCTCCCCCGTACCGTTTTGACTTGCAGATTGAAGAAGACCTGATCGAGGAAGTGGCTCGCATGGTGGGCTACAACCAGTTGCCCACCACCCCGCCACTGGCCCCGATCACGGCCCGCATCCGGCCCGAAGCGCGCCGCAGTCCGTTTGCAGTGCGCCGTGCGCTGGCAGAGCGCGGCTACCTGGAGACCATCAACTTCAGTTTTGTGGAGGAACGCTGGGAACACGAACTGGCGGGCAACCCCAACCCCATTCGCCTGCTGAACCCGATTGCCAGCCAGATGGGTGTGATGCGGTCGTCGCTGGTCGGGTCGCTGCTGCAGGTGTTGAAGTTCAACCTGGACAGAAAAGCCGACCGGGTGAGGGTGTTTGAACTGGGCCGCGTGTTCCTGCGCAGTCCCGAGACCCGTAACACCGACACCACGGTCGAGGGGTTTGACCAGCCCATGCGCGTGGCGGGTTTGGCCTACGGTGCAACCGATGGGTTGCAGTGGGGTAACAAGTCTGGCCCAGTGGATTACTACGATGTCAAGGGCGATGTTGAGGCCTTGCTTGCGCCGCTCCAGGCCAGCTTTGAACCCGCCGAGCACCCTGCGCTGCACCCTGGCCGTTGCGCACGCATCAGCATTGCCGGGGTGTCGGTCGGTTATGTGGGCGAACTGCACCCGAAGTGGCGCCAGCAGTACGGGCTGGCACAGGCCCCCGTGCTGTTTGAATTGGCGCTCGATGCGGTGCTTGCGCGCACGGTGCCCCAGTTCCGCCCTGTGACCCGGTTCCAGGTTGTGGAGCGCGACATTGCCGTCACAGTTGCTGAAGCGGTCACCCATGCCCAGGTCATGGCTGCGGTGCACAGTGCGCCAGGTGCCACGGTGCTGAAGCAAGCGGTGCTGTTCGATGTCTACCGCCCCAAGCAGGCCAGTGCCGGTCTGGCCATGGGCGAGAAAAGTCTCGCCATCCGCTTGACGCTGGGTGCCGATGACGCGACCATGACCGAAGCACAGATTGACGTGGTGGTGCAGTCGGTGCTGGCACAGTTGGCCAGCCAGGTCGCAGCACGTCTGCGCAGCTGAACCTGTTACGACGCGACACGGAACCGACCATGGAATTCTCAGTAGACAGCCTGGAGACGCCTGCCCTGACCAAGGCGCAGCTGGCGGAGTTGCTGTTTGAGCAAATCGGGCTCAACAAGCGAGAGTCCAAGGACATGGTTGACGCTTTTTTCGACCTGATTGGCGACAGTCTGATCGAAGGCCATGACGTCAAGATCTCTAGCTTTGGCAATTTTCAGATCCGCACCAAGGCGCCCCGGCCGGGGCGCAATCCACGCACTGGGGAGGCCATTCCCATCGGTGCGCGCAGGGTGGTGACCTTCCACACCAGCCACAAACTCAAGGCGCTGATCCAGGGCGATAGCGTTGTGCCATCTGCCGACTGATGGCTGCCGCCCGCGATGGGCGGTTGTTACAGTAAATTTTGCACGTTGCTGTGCAGCCGGCCGCAGTTAGAGTAATCTCCACGCTTTGGTCTGTACAGCATTGATTTTTCATGGGAAATAGCCTCCCACCCATTCCTGCAAAACGTTACTTCACGATTGGTGAGGTGGCCGATTTGTGTGGCGTCAAGCCGCACGTGCTCCGTTATTGGGAGCAGGAATTCACGCAGCTGCGCCCGATGAAACGGCGTGGCAACCGGCGTTATTACCAGCACCATGAGGTGCTGATGATTCGCCGCATCCGCGACCTGTTGTACGACCAGGGGTTCACCATCAGTGGTGCCCGCAATAAGCTGCAGGAACTGGTCCAGATCGAACGCGAACGCAAGAAGTCAGGCGAGGTCGCATTGGACGGTGTCGAGGTCGTTGAGCTGGATGACATCAGCTTTGATGGACTTGAGGAGTTGGCCATGGCCAACGCGGGATCCACGGCTGCTCAGCAGTTGACCCAATTGCGTCGTGAACTGAGCGAGATACATGCACTGCTGGTGTAATTGGCATCGGACCAGAGGCGAATAACCCGCCCGGCACTGTATAATTGAGGGCTTGTCGGTGTGTGGCGCAGCCTGGTAGCGCACTTGCATGGGGTGCAAGGGGTCGAAGGTTCGAATCCTTTCACACCGACCAATCAAAGACAGTATTGGACAGTTCAGGCAAGACGTCCAAACGCAGTAAAAAAGAACACTTGGGAAGCGGATGCGTTCACCCGCCATCTCTCGTGAACCACTGAAAGAGACCGTTATGAAAATTGCAAGCACGCTGCTGGTCATTTCGGCCATGGCCTCGACGCCGGCATTCGCCAACCTGCAACTGGCTCAGAAAAGCGCCTGTCTCAGCTGCCATGCTGTGGACAAGAAAGTGCTCGGCCCTGCATTCCAGGATGTGGCCAAAAAATACGCTGGCCAGAAAGATGCTGTGACAGCGATCACGGCCAGCATCAAGAACGGTGGCTCCGGCAAATGGGGCCCTATTCCAATGCCTGCCTCGGAAGGCCTGAGCGAAGCCGATGCAAAAACATTGGCCACCTGGATTGCCGGCGGCGCGAAATAATGAACGCCTGTTGGCTCTGAGCCAACACCGCCCCGAAAAAGCCCGCTGCACGCGGGCTTTTTCATGTGACGTCTACGCTGTGCATGCCAATGTGGCCGTTCTTGCGGTCTGAAAAATAGCGTTGCAAGGCCTCCCGCACGGTGCGAAAAGCCAGTTCTTCCCAGGGAATGTCCTGCTCGTTGAACATGCGGGCCTCAATGGTTTCGTGCCCTGGGTTAAACACGGTGTTACGCAAACGCGCCAGATAGAACAGGTGAACCTGGCCCACGTGGGCCACATTCATCACCGCGAACAGGGGGCCCATGTCAATGTTGGCGCCCGATTCCTCGTCGGTTTCACGCGCTGCGCCTTGGGCGCTGGTTTCGCCCAACTCCATGAAGCCTGCGGGCAAGGTCCATTTGCCCCAACGGGGCTCAATGTTGCGTTTGCACAGCAGCACCTGCTCTTGGCCGGGCGGGCCCCAAAGGGGGATCGTACCGACCACATTCAGTGGGTTTTCGTAGTGGATGGTGTGGCAGACAGTGCAGACGGCACGTTGCCGGGTGTCGCCATCGTCAGGGACGCGGTAAGCAACCGCTGCGCCGCAGGCGCGGCAGTGTCGAATCGGGGATCTGAGCATGCCGGGAGTGTACGGCGTACCCGTGAATGGCCTGTGATGCTCGCGGGGGCAAAAAGGTTTTCAGTGAGAAGAGATAACCGGCTTTTCGGTGCGATGTCTGGCGGAGGGCAGTTACCCGCCGCAAGGTGCGGGCATCAGCGGGTCCGGGCGGGCGAGCGCCGGCGGTCACGGTCGTCTTTTTTCCAGCTGTTGGTGTGTGTCTTGTCCATGGTGGTATGTCCTTTGTGCCAATACAACGTGGCCACGGTACGGAACGTTGACACGGCTTCTTCTTCTGGCGTGTAACGATTTGCAAGCTGCCCATGGCAGGAGGTGCAAACGCCAGTGGACAAAAACAAAGGCCCCGTTCACACGTATGAAAGGGGCCTTGTTGGCGTCAATTTTGGGCAGTGGTCACACTGCACTGGCGGGAGGGCGTCAGCCATAAAGCATCTGCCGACCCGCATATTCATTGACTTTCTTCGATCTCTAAATCGCCAGTACCCCTAAAAGTACCTCGACTACGCTTTAGACGACCTTAGACAAATCCGTGTTCGTTCAGATGGATTATCCGTTACCCCATCCACGTGCAAAAACACAACAGACGACGTATGTCATCTACCCTGATCTTGCCCCCGTGTCCCCATGGACAAGCATCAGGCATTGGTTGAATCCAGGCGCCGTTTCCCAGATACTCCGCCCATGGTCAGCTCACCCACCACCATCCCCTATGTCCCCATTAGAGACTTCATCGACAAGTGGGGGTGGTCAGAAAGCTTTGTCAAACAGTTGATCGTTAGCGAAACCATCAAGCCAAGCTTTTCATTGGGAGACAGGGCTACCGACTACGTTTATTTTGAGACAGTCGAGAAATTTTTTGGGCCTCCAGATGAGCGACCAGTGACGCTCAACTCGTTCGCCGCTTCCGTACCAGACGGTGCTGGTTTGGTTTCGCACCGGCAGAAACTGTTTCTGCAAAGGCCCACACTCACTGGTCACAACGACTGTGAGTTCACCTTGGCCACCTTCAAGCCCAATCCGCCGCTGGCACGTCTCAGAGAGCATTGGGAGTACGAACTTACCTGGGTCATGACCGACAAGGCCATTACGTTGAACGAGGTCATCAAAAACGGTTTTTTCAGCGACCTCGAAATCCAGCGTCTTGGTGGACTGGACAAGCTCTTGAACCTGGTCCCCAAGGCCACTGTCATTCAAAACGTCGACAGCGCGGCTACCGCAACGCTCCAAGGCCTTGTTGAACTGCTTCGCAAGCAGCAAGAAGCGTCACCTCCACCCCAACACCGGGTGGATGACGACACATTGACCGTGCAGCACCTGCGCAAGCCACTGGGTATCAAGCAGCTGCAAGACGCTTTGGCAAGAAATCTCTTGACCTCCCAACAGGTATCCACCGTTGCTCGTAACCTAAACGAGATCCACGGCAACATGGCAGAAGTCGGACGAATCCTCCACATCTCGGGAACCGCCGTAGCCAACCGGCTAAAAAAAGTCGCAGCGAAAGATGTCATGTCGTCTCCAGCGGGTCAAGCAAACACCAAACGACCCAAACGTCCCCAGCGCTGATTTGATGCCCCCCAAGACTTGCTTTTAGCGTTTTGGGGGGGCCAACGACACCCGCCGTTCTTCTCCGCGACCCGCCTGTCCCCATGGACAAGCGGTTGAATCAGCGTGCCTCAGATTCAGAGAGTGAACACCCCGGCACATCGCGCAAATTCACCAAAACCTGGTTGTGAACCCGGTTCATTATTCTACGTAAGCTATTGATTCATATGAAGAAATTGAGTTGTTGACCGCAACCTAGGTTGCGGCATGGCAATGGGGCCTAGTTCCACAAAAACAGGTCCCAAAAAATGTCTGCAACCGCCCCCCAAACCGGCCCCAACAAGCGTCCCTTCAACTACGCCCGGGCCCGCATCGCCGCCCAGCACCTCGGCATCGGCGTCTCCACGCTTTGGCTGTGGACCAAGTCCCGCCCCGGCTTCCCAGCGCCCATCAAGCTGAGTCCCAAGGTCACCGTATTCGACCTTGATGCCCTGCAGGCCTTCGTGGTCGGCCAATCGACACAGGCGGCCGCATGAGCCCGGTCGAACTGGTCCTGTCCAAACTGGAAAAAGTCCGACCACGCGGCCGCAACCGTTGGTCCGCCTGTTGCCCAGCCCACGACGACCAACGGCCGTCGCTGAGCGTCAGAGAAGCCGAAGATGGCAAAGCGTTGATCTACTGCTTCGCAGGCTGCAAGACCGTTGACGTGGTCCAGGCCATCGGTCTCAGCATGGCCGATCTGTTTGTCCCCGGAGACAACGCACCGCACCACCGTTCCACCCCGCCATGGCGCGCCGCCAGAAATGGAGGTGAAACGGGGCCATCGGCCCCTTTCAGACGGGGCGCACCACGCCACAGCACATCCCTGTCGCGTCACAGTGACAGCAGCGACGACGCCACTGACCCGCTGTTTGGTTTGACAACCACCGAGGCGCTCGAAATCCTGGCCCACAGCTGCACAGGGGCCTACGTCCTGCTGAGCCGTGTCGCCGATGGCGAAACACTGAACGCCCAAGAACTGGACTACCTGGGCGACATCGTTCGGCGGGTGCTGGTGCTGCGCCACTTCTTCGACCAGCACCCGCTGGATTGACCATGGTCCAGCACCCCCAAGCCACTGGGCCGCCAGCCCCTGGGGACCCATGGTCCCCAAGCCCACAAACCCGCCATGCCTCCCAAGGCGCAGGAAACCAGCCGCTGTCCCCACGGACATGCGGCCATCACTGAACCGGCGAGCCCATACCCACAGGCAGCGGGCCGCCAAACCCAAGAAACCGAGAGAAAGAAACCATGAAAAACCATCGCAACCCAAAACCGCAAAAAGCCGAACACACTGGCAGCGCTACACCAGCGACCAACGGCCCTATCGCGCTGCAGCAGACCCTTGCCAAAGCCGACCAGCTTGTCCAGCAGCTGCGGCTGGCCCGCAGCCCCGAGGACGCTGTCGCACAAGCCCACAGGAACGGCTGGGCAGCCGATCCTGTACAACCCACCGGCAAGCTCTTGCCCGTGGCGCCGTACCACGCTGGCCTGCTGCCAGAGCCCTACGACCAATGGGTGGCCGGGAAAGCGAAGCAAATGCAGGCGCCAGCCGACTACCTGGCGGTCAGTCTGCTCACGGCAGTGGCTGGCGCGGTCGGCAACAGTCAGATGATCCAGCCCAAAGCCAACGACCCCTGGAAGTGCAGTCCTAACCCGTGGGCGGTGGTGATCGGCGAGCCGGCCAGCATGAAGTCGCCCTGCATCAAGGCCGGGCTGCACTGGCTCTACGCCCAGCAGCCCAAGCCGGGTGACAACGCCCACGAAGACCGCACCATCCTAGTCGACACCAACATCGAAAAGCTCGGTGTCATCCTCGAAAAAAATCCAGCAGGGGTGTTGATCCACCGCGACGAACTCAGTGGCTTCTTGTGCTCCATGGAGAAACAGGGACACGAAGAAGCCAGAGCCTTCTACCTCAACGCTCACGATGGCAACAGCCCTTATGGGTTTGAGCGAATGACGCGTTCGGTCTACATTCCCCGGGTCTGTGTTTCCATCATCGGTGGCATTCAGCCGTCCATGGTCAGACTGCTGGTCAATAGCAAATCCACCGGCCAGGCGGGGAGCGATGGCTTCATCGAACGCTTCGGCTTGCTGGTGTGGCCGGATGTCTCGACAACCTTCCGCTACGTCGACAAGCCCAACGACCCGGTGCTGGAACAGGCGCTCAACGAATTGTTCGCGCGGCTGATGGCCGCCAGAAAGCATGCCAAGGCTGGCTTTGTGACCTGGCGCTTTGACGACCGCGCACAGAAACGCTACATCCGCTGGGTCAAAGCCCACCAGACCATGCTTCGGACAGAGATCCAGTCTCAGGTGCTCAACTCACACCTGATGAAATACGGCAAGCTCATGCCGTCACTGGCCTTGCTGTTCGCTCTGATCGACCAAGCCAGTCACCTCGAAGATCGCGACAGCAGCAACCAGCCCCGCGTGGGCCTGGATGACGTGGCCCGGGCCATTCGGTGGACCGACTACCTGAAGACCCATGCGGCCAGGCTGTACTACCACCTGTATGAGAAAGGGGGCGGCAGCTACGCTGGCTTGCTTTTAGAGAAGCTGCGCACGGGGCCTGGCAGGACCAGCGAGGTCGTCTCCATTCGGGACATTCTGCGCAGCAATTGGCAGGGGCTGACTTCACCCCACGCAGTGGACATGGCCTGTGACGACCTGGAGGAGATGGGCTGGTTGCAGCGGTTCGAGCTGCACACTGGTGGGCGCACCAGCGCGGTGGTAGTGCTGCATCCGAAGTTGAAGGGGTAGGGCGGGGTTTGTCGGTCCATGGAGCATGGGCCGACGGGCCTCTGGCGGGCACTGCCAAAAGTGACAAAAGGTGCGCTTCAGGAGTTGCAGGTGGGCATACATAAAGTTAGAAGCAAATTTGAATGTAGTTGCGCGCAACCAAGTTGAAATGAGCCGACCCCACAAGCATCGATGTTCATGTTGCAACGTGCAAGGGCCGCTTCAGGCTGATTAGAGTCGTTCGCATTGGAGTGCCTGTACGGCAGTAACGGCCTGGAGCTGCCGGTCGAGATTGACCTGATGCAGGTAGGCCAATGTGCGGCCGGGCGCCACTGCGCGGAAACGGTGCCTTCGGAGATTCTGAGGTGAACGGTGTACCGACTCAGGCTGAAATCCGTATGGAGTTACGCAGCCGGTAGGACGACGGCACGACCAGAGGTTCTGCTTTGGGCGGGCAGAAGGTAGGGTTGGCATCAAATGTCGCGAGTCCAAAATCGGCCGATGACGCATCACGTCTGCATGAGTGTCACCTGCTGCAGCTTGGTACAACGGTTCTTCGGTTCGATAATCCCAACACCTGCGGTGCACGCGCGGCTGCGTTTCTAGCGGCATTGCAACCGCCCAAGCCGTGACCATCGACCAATTCGACCCAAACGACACCGAAGCAATCAGAGAGCTCGTTTCAGCGCTGCAGGTTGAAGCGACCATGCTTCAGATTGGCACGATCAGAGACGAGCATTCGGATTTGCTCCGATTGCTGGGTCCCCTGCATCCCATCAAGGCTGCTGCTGCGTTTGCAGGCCTTCTCACCCAGCCAAGTATGCAAAGCAACTGCCTGCGTCTGGAAGTACTTGTGCACCTGTGTGTCGTCGAGTGCCACGGCCGAAAAGCGCCGCTGGCCGCTACCGTGGGTCAGGCTTTCCGCGCGATCGGCAATGGCCGATGTGGACGAGCGGAGGATCCTGCCGAGGACGTATTTGTCTCCAACGTGATGTCGGAACGCGGAAACTTCCGAGTCCTCGATGGCATTTGGGAGAGCGGCGGATTCTTCCTTCAGCGCGTCGTCAACATGATGGAGTGCATGCCAGCCGAGCCGCCGTTTCGGCGATTCAGTGCTTCCGTGTCCGCACTGCTCAAGCTTTCCGATGCCGTATGTGAGCGCGCTGGTCTGCAACGCAACCAGAGAGGCAACGCGCAACCTGAGCTCGCTGTGCCAGCGAAGCTGTTGGATCGGATGCCGAGGATTCGTGGCTTGGTGCGCTTTACCGGAGTCCAGCTGCAAGAATTGGGCATTGATCCTGCGCACCTCGCGCCCTTCATCTTCGACCCAGACCAGCGCCAAACTCTCAGGTGCGAGACGATCGCCCACACATCCCTAGAGCGCCGGCCGCTGGCCTGGGACAACGACGAACTTGTCGTCCTCCTTCCCTCGGCCATAAGCGCCACAGTCAGGCGCGCCTTCGTCGAGCGTTTTGGTTCGGGATCGAATCAACCGGTGTGTGCTTCGGAGCTCGCGCGTGACTACGGGGAGCTCTTCGCTCGTACACCCCTGCTTGGGGGCCAAGCGGGAGCGCCGGTTCACTTTATGCCATCGGAGCACGGCTGGCTCGCATCGTTGGCGTGGGAGGTTGATCGCGGCCGCCATCTTCACTTGCTGTTTTTCGTCGATCCCTTGCAAGGGTTCGAGGACGGGGGGTTGACTGGTGAGTGCAGCGCCTTCAACGCCTTGGCGGATCCCATAGACGGAGCCATAGAGCATGCGTATCAGCATGCGCGGGGTTCGCCAGACTTTCGCGATGGACTCACATTGCTCATCGTATGCGGCATTGGCCGCAACGTTTCGCTGTGGCTGAACAACACAGAGCGCGACGGTTGGCGATTGGAGACCGTCAGTGCACCGGACTTCTGGACGCTAAGCTGGCCGTGTTTGCCAACGCCAGTCTCGCACAGGCCGCCAAAGCGATGCTCGGCCGCTGCCCAATCAATCTTCTGGGCCAGTTGCGCCATGGAGAGGCAAAGCTTGACGAGGTTTAACGGACCGGAGTTCACATGCCGCGCATTCATGACGTGGGCGCGAAAGCACCACATGAAACACGTCCATCGCCAGTTACTGGCGATGCAAAGCAAGCAACCAAACCCGATAGAGGAAACAGTTAACCTTGCCAACCCCGGACTCTAGGAAAATTACTTGGTACGTCCATCGGGGGCAGGTCAGTAAGACTGTCCATATCACCAGTTGTTACTGGTTTATCTCTTTTGTGTGGCATGGCGCACTAGGAAGTAGAAAGCCCTAGAAAGAACTTTTGGTCGCCTGTGCGCTTGTTTCGTCAGATGGATTGCCAGTGCTGGCAATCCGTCGACAATAATTTCCGGAATCTACAGCGACATCAACATAGCCAATACCTAGGGTCACATGCCCCGAGCAATAATTGCAGACGACGAACCCCTCATGCGCGAGCTTTTGAAAGAAAAGCTAGGCACCCTATGGCCTGAGCTTGAAGTTCTTGGCGAAGCGACAGATGGTGTTTCCGCCTTGCGATTGCTTGATGAGCGCAGACCAGATATCGCTTTCCTGGACATTCGCATGCCGGGCCTTTCCGGTATCGAGGTCGCAAGAGCTGCGACTCACAAGCCAAAGATTGTTTTCGTCACCGCGTACGACAGCTATGCAGTCCAGGCTTTTGAGGCCGACGCAGTGGACTACATCGTCAAACCAATCGCCATGGAACGATTGGCCAAAGTTGTTGCCAAGCTCAAGCAGGGCACTGCGCCTAGGCCAATCGAAAGCGAAGTTCTGGCCAAAGTGCTGTCCCACTTTCAGTCCGATCCAAAGCTTGATGGGAAACAAGAGCTGTCAAATGACTCGTCTCCGCTGCGCTGGCTACAGGTGGACGTTGGTGCCGGAAAACTGGTCCTTGTGAACGTGGACGATGTTCACTGGCTGACTTCGGACACCAAGTACACGCGCGTGGTGGGGGATGAATGCGACGGCCTGATCACCACCCCGTTGAAGGACATTTTTGCCCGTCTCGATCCACATATGTTTTTGCAGGTCCACCGAAGCTCGATAGTCAATCGACGCTTCATCAAGGCTGTGCACCGTATTGATGGCCATATGGAGATTGAGCTTCGCGGGCACGCAACAAAAATAAAGATATCCGACAGCTATCGCAGTCAGTTCAAGGCAATGTGATGCAGGGTGCCAGACAAGCCACTGCAGGACCGGGCACCAGTTGGGGCCATCGTGGGGTAGCGGCTTCACTCATCCTTTTGGGATTGAGCGCCCTTGAGTTCTGGAGTGTTCTCCAGCTCGATCAGCACTATTGGAGCGGCCCACTGGTGGGGGCGGCAACCGTGATCACGCTGCTGCTGTGTGAACGACAACTGGCCGCGAGGGCTGGTAGCAATTCAAACCTGGTCGCTGCTGCTGCCATCTCAATCGTCGAGCTGGCTTTTGGCGTGGCCTTGATCACCAGCTTCACCGCGATCATGTTGGTGTTTGTTCCCTCGCTGCAACTGACTGCTTTGGTGGGGCAGGGGTCTGCCACCGATTTCGTCGTTTATTCGATTGCACTTGTTTCCCTTCTGGTTGCTGCAAGAGGCTGGTACAAATACTCACGACGCCTCGTCCGTGAAGCACGGTCTTTGGCAGAAACCGCCGAGACCCGAGCAACACTCGCTGAAAAGCAGCGCGAGTTGGCGAACGCCGAACTCAGGGTGCTGCGCGCCCAGATTGAGCCGCACTTCCTGTGGAATACGCTGGCGCAGCTCCAGTATTTGATCAAAAAAAGTCCCGATACCGCTGAACGCATGTCCGAGCACCTGATTCGGTTTCTTATGCACGTGCTCGCCCAAAGCCGGCAGGACCGAATCACGCTCAAGGACGAGTTCGATTCCGCCCAAGCCTATCTGGAAATCATGAAAATACGAATGGGTGACCGATTCACGGTCCACGTAGAGCTCGATCCTGTGCTGTCCCTGGTCACGTTCCCCTCGTTGCTTTTACAAACCTTGGTCGAAAATGCCATCAAGCACGGCGTCGAGCCCAAAATCGGTTCAGTGTCAGTGAATGTGCGGGCGTACCCCGTTGGGGACTCTGTGGCGCAAGCCATTGTGGAAGTAGAGGACGATGGTGTTGGCCTGAAGCCTGGCGCTACCCCTGGCACAGGACTCGGGCTAAGCAGTGTGCGCGATCGTTTGAATGCCCACTATGGTGGCACCGCCGCACTCAGCATCGCATCAAGGCCAGCTGGAGGCGTTGTCGCTCGTATTCAGTTCCCCTTAGGTCATTCTGTCCCGGAAGAGTCCAATGCCTAACTTCTCGCGCTCACCACGAATCGACCTAACCGATATCACTGGCATCAAAGTCTCGACAGCGCTTCGCAGGTTCTTTGCTTGCACCGCAGGCTTGCTGTTTTGCACGGGTTTACATGCGCAACTCACACAAATTGAGGCTGATGACATTGCATTTCTGCAACGATCTCTACAGGCTGAGGCGATACTTCGCACGACCTCGTCTTATGAGGTGGATGTGTGTGTGGATCAGGCCATCAACGGCGTTTGGTTGTTGGATGATGGAAGCCGATCACCACCTAGCCACTTGGTGGATCGATTGCGCCGGGCATCAGAGGCCTGTAACGATCAACAGCGGTTCGATAAAGAACGGTTGGCAACCCAAATCAGTCGGACCGTGCAGCGGCAAGCGAGATCTGCCATTCAACTGGAACAGATGAAGACAGCCGCTCGCGGCTGTGTTGACACGACTCGCGATGAACTCGCGTTCAGAGCCTGCATTGCTTCAACCCTCGGCGAAAATTCCGTGAAGATCGGTTGGGTACGTTGGCAATCTCTGTACCGAAGCAAACGAAACTGAGTTTTCCTCAATCCTTAGGGCAGCATCGAAAGATGCTGTACGACATTGCGCTGACACTTTGGAGCGCGCACATACAACACTGACCTAATCGACCCCAGCGAAAATGAATCCCGCCCATGCCCTTGGATCTGGGTTCGTTGCGCGCACTGAAAGCTTAGCTGCTCGAAGTGCTTCCGCCTTAGGTTGGCCAGAAGCCAGATTGCTGTAAAACAAGGTCATCAAATCTTTGGTCGCTTCGCTTGGCACTGGCCACAGCGACGTTATGGAAGCACGTGCACCTGCAGTTTCAATAGCTCGTCGAAGTCCAGCCATGCCTTCACCCGCTTCCGCAAGCCCATTGCCTGTATCGCACGCTGACAGTACCACCAACTCAGTCCCTTGGAGTGGAAGTTGTGACAGTCGTAATCCAGTCAGCAGCGAGCCTTCAGCTCCTTTTGAGAGAACAACAACGGACTGCAGTTCAGGCAGGGTGAGTGCTACGTTGGCATCGTCACCATCGCTCTTTCCTGGTGTTGGAATGAGAAAGAGGCCATGCGCAGCTATGTGCAAAAACCTAGGCGCTGAAGTAAAAGTCAGCCCGTCCACTGTGGCCTGATCTCGCAATCTGATGTCGGAAGCAACACCCATTTTCTTGAGCGAAGTTGCGATGCGTACGGCTTCCTCTGCGGTCTCAGGCAAAGGAGATAAACGGACGTCCTTCAACGATGCACCTCGCGTTGTAGGAATATCCGCGAAGCCAGCTTGTTTCTCGCCGACCCAATCAGCCAACTCGGGATAGCTTGGATCAGCCAAGATAACCGCTGTATTTGTAGCATTTGTGCGTATTTCAGGTCGCGCGCCAAGACTTGTCAAGTCGGTCGTGTAGCGGGTGACATAACGATCAAGAACTTGTTGACCACCAGCAAGCGGAAGAGCTTCGAAAGGAAGCAAGTGCAGAGGACCATCGGGGTCTATGGTCCATTTTTTAACTGCAGTGACGGCAGTTGGCATTTGTCCCAATAGCTTCTCGGACAATGCTAGAGAAGATGATTTTTCCCCACGTCGAGTTGAATAAATCAGAGTCTCGATGTCTCGCAGGCTACCGATATCGCGAAGCTCAACGCCTTTATCCCAAACAAGGTAGCGAAGCACCCGACGATTTCCTGGACCAGTGTGTGATTTGTTGACAGATGCGTAGACAAAATAACCAAGTACTGCTTCGTTGCGTAGAGTGTTTTGAATTTTCTCCAGACTTTTGCCACCGTTGATAAAGACGCCTGAGAGCGAGTCCTCAACCATCTGCTTGTGAACTGGAAGGTAAGTTGAGCTTTCTCGTCCCAGCCAGTCCGAGTAAGCATCAATGACAAGTCGTCCTTTTGTTGGAAGTCGCGTGGCCCTTGTTGCCAAATCTATTATCGAATCTCGCAACTGATCTACCTCTGGACCAGTTTGCGCGGCGACGTATTCAGAGCGAGTTTTCAGGTATCTCTGATAAAGCCCCTTGCTCTCGAGCACATGCACTATCGACCGCCGAGCGACTAACTTGTCTTGAAGTTGGGCTGTGCGAGACAAGTAATCTAGATAGGCCCCAATCAACAGACGGTGCATCTCGGCATTGCCACGAATGCTAGCTGGCACACCTTTCACCCTAGCGTCGTTATGTGCTCGTAGCCATTGGTTCTGAAGTGCGCAATTAAAAGCGTGCTCTACCCGTTTATCCTTCCCCAGTCGCATAAGCCCATTTGCTGCAGAGGCACACACAGCTTCGCGCAGCGCGTATCCATACGTGCCGTCAATGTCAAACCATGACAACTTATATTTGAAGAATTCATTAATAAAGTTGTCGTAAAGTGCATAAGCACCTTTTGCATTTCCAAGAAGGGTATGTGCTTCGAGTAGCTGCGTCGACGACAGTCTTAGAGGTTGCCAGACATTTGCATAAGTAAAGCCGCTTACATTTCCATCTCTCTCAAATGAGAAGCCTTGACTAACACTAAATGTGAGTGCCGTTTTCTGAAGTCGAACATATGCTTCAAACATGGCGGTACCCAAGAAGTATTCTTTGGATTTTTCATCCCCCGCTAGATATCGTTTTTGTGCTTCTTTTTCTATCTGAAATCCCTTATCTAATACATGCGCCGCCTCAAATATGCGATTGAGATAAAGTAAGCGTTGTCCGTAGATTGGGTATTGCGGAAGTATTGTGTTGAGGTCAAGAGTTTCGAGCGTCGCTAGTGCTGTTCCCATGAGTAGCGCCCCTTCTGCTGCTAGGGCAGGCGTTTGTTCTTGTTGGGCTATTGCAAAGTTCTCCACTGCGAGCTGGTAGAGCTGCTTACGCTCGGCAACTTCAAGCTCGGTATACCTTTTGGCCGATCCGCGCTTTATTGATTCACTTACCTCCCTGAACCCTTCTTCTATTGGCTCCAACCTCTCGAAGTACCCGGGAAGGTCTTCACCATTGGAAGTCTGTTGCACATTGAATCGCAGGCTCAGGTTTTGGCTCAATGCGAGCCCACAGTAGAAGAGAAGGGAGGCGAAGAATACGCAACGCAAGCGTAGTCGTAGCCTGGTCGACTTAATCAAACCGTAGCCTTTTCGGAGTTTCCGGCAGCTTGGCTATCATGAATTAGCAACTTCCAGAGTCCCAAGTCAGCTGGTTTGAGAAGGGGTCAAACTTCGGCTTTGCCTGAAACCGCACTTTACGGCCGTCGTCGTAGGTCCTCTTGCAATCGGCGTTAAAGCACTGGGTATTGCAACTGACTACGCCTGGTCGCTTGGCTGGGACTGCTGGAAAGCCATCACCCGTAGAAGCTGGCTTTGGGGCTGGAAGTGCTGCAGTCCGGGCAGCAACTGGCTTTGGCGCCGTACGCAGGTAGTTGTCAATGTGTGTGCCAATTTTTCCGCTCTCAAACATCGTCCGGGAAAGGGCTTGAGCCTCCTGAATTTGCTGAGGTGACATGGACTGTTCTTTACTCTTTAAATTACCCGTCGCAATCTCGTTCCCTTTGGCTGATGCCAAGTTTTGAAGCGCATAAGAAATGACTTGGCTTTCATCCACGCCTGATCCATTGCCATAAAGTACACCCAAGTTGTTTTGCGCATTCGCAAGCCCTTGCTCGGCAGCTTTTCCATACCACGAAACTGCTTGCATGGCGTCTTTGGGTACGCCAGTCCCGTTGTGGTACATCAATCCTAAGTTGTATTGCGCATTCGCAAACCCTTGCTCAGCAGCTTTTCGGTACCATGAAACTGCTTGCACCGCATCTTTGGGTACGCCTCTCCCGTGTTCATACATCGCTCCCAAATTGTTTTGGGCAGTCGCATCACCTTGTTCGGCCGCTTTGCGGTACCACGAAACGGCTTGAGCTGCGTCCTTTGGCACACCAGTACCTTTCTCGTACATTAAACCTAAATTGTTTTGCGCATCCGCATCGTTCTGTTCGGCCGCTTTGCGATACCACGAAACCGCTTGAACTGCATCTTTAGGAACGCCAGTCCCGTTGTCGTACATCACTCCCAAGTTGTACTGACCACTTGCATAACCCTGTACGGCTGCCTTGCGAAACCAAGAAGCAGCTTGGATGGAGTCTTTGGGAACGCCGACACCGTTTTCATACATCGCACCGAGGTTGGTTTGCGCAATCGCGTTGCCCTGTTCGGCCGCTTTGCTGTACCACGAAATGGCTTGAGCTGCGTCCCTAGGCACCCCAGTTCCTTTTTCGTACCTGACACCCAAGCTGTTTTGCGCTTTCGCATCGCCCTGTTCGGCTGCCTTGCGGTACCAAGATAAAGCTAGAGCTGTGTCTTTGGGTACACCAGTCCCATTTGCATACATCACACCGAGATCGTATTGCGCATCTGCCAATCCTTGGTCGGCAGCTTTTTGGATCCACTGCGCTGCTTGCACCACGTTTTTGGCGGCTCCTGTGCCTTCGTAAAGCATCAGTCCCAACATCCACTGAGATTTGGAGTCGCCTTGATTCGCATCAAGCCGTAGCGCAGCAACCGCTTCCGCGTACTTTCCCGCATTTATCAATGATGTAGATCCAGCGTAATCCGCATGTGCTGGCGACAATCCAAACATCCATCCCATCAAGACGCTGCAAGCAACTAACTTCCACTTTCTGCTGGCATACCGCTGTTCGCTGATACATGTCGCTCCGCGCTTGGCGACACAAAACAGATCAGAGTCGGTGGAGCAAATGATCCGTGCTTGAACATTGCGATTCTTCGATTTCATCTGGCTGCTTCCTTTTCTGGGAATTGGTGGTCGTTTGCAGCCCGTTGGTCTGCTTTGGATATAAAGATAAATTAGATTCGCTGTGCAGGCATTAGACAAACGGATGAAAGCCCGATTGCTGGGGTTGACCCGTTAGCTAACGCGATGGAATGCGAATAAGCCTGGCCAAAGCAGCAATTTCCATTCCCAGATCAATCTGTCAGCCTGAAGGACAAGTTCCAGGGGTTTGTCGGCATCTGGGCCGTTTCGTCGGAACGCGCCTTTGCTGGCCTAGCCAGTGTTGGATGCTTCGTGTGTCGGTCATTCGCACTCTGCGGTGATTGGTAACCGTCACAGCAATTTATTGCTCAACACACGAATGACACATATGAAACCAAGATGCTTGTGGATAGTTGTTGCAACCTGCGCAGCAATTGCGCTTTTGAGTGGGTGTGCGACTTCCTCGCGCCATGACAGCTACCAGGCGGGGCTGGTGCAGCAGCCGATGAAGGTCAAGCTGGCAACAGTGGTCCATGTCCGAGATGTCGCCATCGAAGCGAGACCCACCAGCGTCGGCTCTACCGTCGGCACGATCACGGGTGCAGTGGTTTCCACCCGTCAGGGCCG
Source organism: Polaromonas sp. (assembly GCA_965228025.1). Lineage (GTDB taxonomy): Bacteria > Pseudomonadota > Gammaproteobacteria > Burkholderiales > Burkholderiaceae_C > Polaromonas. The sequence goes on from CBDDGX010000018.1 coordinate 54,870, forward strand.
GGGTGGCGTGGTTCTCGGGATTGCTGGTGCCGTGGTCGGCGGGCTGATTGGCGCTGTGGCGGAAAAAGCTTTCAGCGGGCGTTCGGGCGTCGAGATCACTTACGAGCTTGACGGCTCCCGCGAGTCCGAGGCACTAGTACAGGAGAAGGATGGACAAGAGCTCTCTCCGGGTGACAGGATCAAGGTGATATCGAGCGCAAATGTCACCCGGGCCGTCAGGCTTTAACCGTGCGTATCGCCTATGTACGGGAGATTCAGTCCGTTGTCCTTCCTTCAGGCGGTACTCGCCGTATTCAAGCAAGTGAAATGTAGATACAGGAGATTGCAATGGAATGGATTGTGATTGCGCTGGGGGTCTGGACAGCACTGAAAGTTACCGATCTTTGGACGGATGGAAGGCAGATGGGAAGTCACTACTGCAGTGACCGGGAAGACCAGATGTTTACTCCATGGTTTGACGCCGGCAGCGAACCTGTGACGGAAAGGAGTTGGCTGCTCACGTCCGCGCTGGAAGATGGCCTGAACACCGCGACTTCGGAAATGGGCCTCAACGTTTATGGAATGTCGAACAGCATCGACGCTTTCGACGACATAAACAGGACATCAGGCTGCCATATCAACCCGGCAACGGGTCTGCCGATGGTGGATGACGCCTACGGCTTCGACGTTGGAGGTAACCCGTATGGATTCAGCAACGACGATTTGATGCACACCAGTTCGACCTGTTCGTCATTTGACGACAGTTGGAGCAGCAGTTCGGCGGGTAGCGACAGCTTTAGCTCCTGCAGCGGAATGGACTGGGATTAAGCCGCTGCAGTACCAACGCATAAGCAAAAGAGATATGACCACAAAACGCACACTCACCACTCTTCTGGCTACTGGCCTCGTTTGGCTCAGCTTACTGACCAGCCCGGCCCAAGCGGCTGCCAACGCCGCGCCCTTGGGTATGGAACTCGGGGTGGCCACGCGGACACAGGTGCAAAAGGAACTGGGTTCCCGCACAAAGCTCAAGGATGCCGGTACGAACAAATACAGTCAGGGACCGATGCTTCAGAGCGATGGCGCTGGCCTGGACGTGGAGGGGCTGTCAGAGGTCACGTTCATCTTCGACAAATCCGAACGCCTGTCTGGGGTGTTGATGACCTTGCCCAAAGGCGGGCTGGACCAGGCCAACTTCAACCAGGTGATGAACGCGCTCGCGGGCAAGTACAAGGTGGTGAGCAGTCAGGTGCCCTTTGTGGGCGACCGCCTAGTGCGCTTTGAGCATGGCCAGTCGGTGGTGGAGCTAGATGCGCCGCACCTGAGCTTCGAGATGAACCTGCGGTACCTGACTCGCCAGCTGCAGGCCGATTTCAGGGCGCAGTCGGCAGCTGAAGCACAGCAAAAGCGCCAGACGCAAAACAGCAAGTTTTGAGCGACCTGCACCGCTACGTTTGAACCAACTTAGGAGATAAGACCATGAAACAAACGAACATCCACGCTACCCAGCCGTCCAAAACGACCTCGCTTGGCATGGGCCTATTGATCGCAACTGCATTAATTTCTGCCTGTGGCGGCGGGGGCGATCAGGGCAGCGGCGGAAATACGCCTGCGCCGCAGTCACCCGTAACCTCACCTGCTGCAGGTGTGACGCCTTCGCTTGGCACCGGGACCGCGCCTGCACCTTCACCTTCACCGATTGGGCCAGTGACTCCAGCGCCAGCGCCTGGGGCCACTTCAGGTGTGTCGCCTGCACCAGCCCCCGTGCTACCTGCAAACCCGCCCGCGACTGCTTCTTTGGCGTCGACTATTCAGGTGACGGTACCTGCGCCCACTTACCCCGCTGGTTCTGGTCTGCTGGCGGCGTTTGAGCTGTTGAACAACGAGCGTGCCCGTTGCGGCTTTGGTCGGTACCGCCAGAATGCGCGGCTAGACCTTGCAGCAGCAGACCACTCTCGCTGGATGGCACTGAACCTGGCGAATGCGCACTTCCAGGATGGGAACCGTTTCCCGAACGGGTTCGTGGGCGTCACGCCGATAGACCGGGCAGCTGCTCGCGGCTATGCGCCAGCGTCGGTCGGCGAGAACTACGTGTATGCATCGCATCTGCCGGAGCGCGCAGTGCAAGCGGCGCAGAGCTGGCTGCGCGCCTTGCTGAGCGCACCGCTGCACATGTCCAGCCTGATGGGATTTCAGCGGGACGTGGGTATTGGCAGCGTTCAGCGCCGAGACCTTGGCCTGATGGACAACAACCTGCAGTTTTTGGCGCCCTTGGTGCTCAACCTCGGCCGACTTGAATCTGAAGTGCCGGCACAGGTGGGGTCTGGCGAAATCGTGACCTACCCCTGTGAGGGCACCACAGGCGTGTTTCCCGGTGTGTACGGCGAAGACCCCAACCCGATCCCTGGGCGCGACTTGGCTACCAACCCGATCGGTCCTGGAATCTTGATTCGGGGACGCTTCTTCTCTGACATGGTGTTGACGAGCTTCAGCTTGCGCGAGACCAGCACGGGCATACCGGTAGCCATCACGGCGCCACTGACGCGCACGACAAGTCCTTCAGCAGGGCCAGGCTCTGTGATGTTGATCCCGGACACCATCTTGAAGGACAACACCCGTTACACAGTGAGTGCCAACGGGAGGCTGGACGGTGTTGCATTCAGCAGGACTTTCACCTTCACGACGGGAGCGTTCTTTCAATGAAACGAATGTTGGACAGTCGGTATTTCTGCAACCTCTCATCCTAGCGACGAAGTCAACCAAGTCGTTGACATGCCAGGGAGTAACGAAGTAGAGTTAATTCAGTAATAAGGGGACATTGGAATGAGATATTTAGCTTTAGCGGCTGCTTCGGCGTGTGTAGCGACTGCGGCTGTGGCGGCTAATCCGGCACCATTTGGCTTAGAGGTTGGCGTCGCTAATTGTTCCGCTGCGCGAGCAAAGCTAAAGGGGAGTAGTGAGCGCCGTATCGGTGACGATATCTTGCTTGAAACGAGCGATGCCGACAGCCTCTATCCTGGTGCAAGCAAGGTAGTAGCGCGCTGCAGCAAAGACAAAGTTATCGTAATTCAGGTTACTGCATCCAAAGGTGGCCTTGGCAATGATGCAGCCCAGGAAGCCTTCTCTACCTTGACGAGTAAATACAAGCGAACCCACGGGGGGCCTATGCCTTCGGTAGGAAATGGGTTTGCTCGATTTTCTTCTGGCGATGTCGTTATTGAGCAAAATGCCCCGCACATGAGCTTCGAGTTCACCGTAACTTATCTACAGAGAAGCTTTTACGACGCACTGAAAGCCTCAAGCGAAGAGGAGCAGAAAAATAGTAAGAACAAGAAGTCTTCTGCGCTTTAATGGCAATCAATTTTATTATGTTGCGATCAACATTCGAGTTTGTCGAGCAGTTTAAATCTCTTAAATAGAAATCAATCCTTGGAGTTTTGTGTGATTAAAAGTTTCTTTACTACTTGCTCTCTTTTGATCTCAATCGCAGTCTTGTCTGCATGTGCACCAAGTCCCCTAACAATGCAGGATGCTCAAGCATCATCAAATCTGACACCTTTAAAATTCGCTCAAACTAAACTGAGCGGAACACCTACGGGCAATGGTGCAATAGTAAAGGTGTCATTTAACGAGGTGAATCCATCCTATTTGACTAAGCCTGCCAATGATATGACGCTATTTTGTAAGGCAACTGGAGGCAATCCTGTTCGGTATGTTGCTTATCAAGGACAACCTATAAATGCCCAATTTCGCGATCCAGAGCGTGCCGGTCAGCAAGCGTTTGAGTCGAATTTGAACAACGGCTTTTCTCCACTTGCTGCCGGAGCGGGTGCCGCTGCAGTTCAGCGAATGCTAGAGGCAAGCAATTACAGGAACAGATTAGAACTACAAGCATTAGCACGTGTGGTTAATCGTGCTAACGAAAATGGATTCTTCGGAGCGTATGAATGCAGAGGTGTTAGTGTTCCATGGACCTATGCCGTTTTTCCAATACGCCATATCCCACCTGTTGATTCGTCTAACCTGTTGACGACTCATGCAATGGAAATTCAAGTTGCTGTCAAGCCGCTGCCCAAGTAATTTAGGTGTGTTACCACTTCCTATCGAATCTGACCGCTTATCATCATATATTTGCAATATCTGACTTGCCTTGTTCGATTTATCGCTCTTGCAGATGCGATTAGATCCAATCTGTAGTAATTTAAAAAATTTAATTAATTTACGGAGTTTGCTTATCCTTTATAAGTCTAGTGTTATAAAACAATGCTAGAGGAAGATTTCACCACCCAAAGACATCTGGGCGATTAGTACCTTGTCCAGTGCATCTGTTGTTGGTGATGTTATTATTGGTTAATACATCTCCAGTAAATTCGATGCACAAATCACACTTGAGATCGCTGTTACTTACCGTTATTCCTTGCCCACTTGTTCTTATGCAAACAGGCGCTTCAATAACGGAGTTAACTACTGCGACCGGAAAGCCTTGGACGCCAAACGAATTTGAAATTATTCTTACATTGTTGTAATAACCACTCCCTACTGGTCCTTTAATTATTTCTCTTCCTGCGCTATCTCTTTGTTTCTCTTTCTGTTGACTCACTGGTTGGCTTGCAGAAAGTGCAGGCGCCAGAACCAAAGTTACGAAAATGCCTGTACGCAAAACTAGCATAAGAATCCTTTAAGTAGGTTATTTATTCTATTTAAATAAGAAGCTTACAGCTTATGTCATTCATGGGGTTGCAGATTTTCTGATCTGTGACTTGCATTGAACTGTCAGCGCCAAATCTACATTTCTTCTCTGTTTCGGTCAATGGTTTGCCACGAGCGGACTGACAGTCTTGTCTTTTTCCAATGCTTTGCCGTACTGGCTGTTTTCATCGACACCCCGGATCGACCATCACCTCGGATAGCCCCAAGGCAGGCGCTCATGCCGCACTCCGTGTCTCGACCATCCGGTCGAGCCAGGACCCCACCGCCACCGCTTCGCTGAGCCTGTCGCCAAGACGTTTTGCCTCTGAAGAGGCGTCACTTTGGCGGTCTCTGTCTGACCAGCTAGGGCCGGTCTGGTTGCCGTAACTCCCGCCCCCACCAGCGCGCCTCCCGGCGCTTGGCTACCCGGTTGACCGGCTGCGCTCATCGTCTACGACGACAAGCTTGATCCAGCTGCCGCTGGATTCGTGCTGAACGCACGACACACCGTTCCTTTCGGAACGGCGCTCAACCGGGTAGCCAAGCGCCGCGTTCCGCGACGCTGGCGGGGGTGGGCTCCGCCCCCCGGTGGTCACCGGCCGCTGGGGCGGCCTGAAGTCGCACGACGGACCTTGTCCTGTGCGCTTCTGACAACCGGCTCCCCCCTGGTCGCGACCTGACCCGGTGGGCCGGGTCAAGTCGCGATGCCTCACCCTGAAACGGATCGGCCCGGCTGTCATCCCGCAGCCGCCCAGAAACCGCTCCACCGCAGCCTGGATGGTCAAAAGATCGAAAACCTATCAATCAAATAAGTTGTACGAAAACAACTTTTAAATTGAAAAAAGTAGAACTAACATCGAGCTAACTGGTCATAAACCCAGTAAGGAAGCGCAATGCCCAACTTCGATCCCGCCACCGTGTTTGCCATGTGCACTGCCGCCAGCACAGCGGCCTTCCTGGCCTGGACGGCCAAGCAGGCTGGCCGAGAGTGGCCGCTCTGGCCGTTGCTGGCACTGAGTTTGTACTGACTGTACTTGGCCGCGCCAATCCTGGTGAGCCAAAGAGGCACCGAAGCCTATAAGAACCTGGTCTTGGTCTTCGCCGCGCTGGGTGTTCCTTGCGGCATCTATGTTGGCTTTCTCAGTTATCGCACGCTGACCCACGGCAAGGAAGCGCTGGACGCTCAGCTGACCCAGGCGACCAGTGCTGCCATCTCAGGTCCGACCGACATCCGCACCGTAGCGTCCTTGCTGCCCTCTGCCGGAGAAGATGCCGACCCCCGCAACAACTTCAAACCCGGTGAATTTGTCATGGGTCAAAACGACACCGGTGAACCGGTGCGCTGGGAAGGGTCACTGCCGCACGTGTTGGTGCTGGGCACCACCGGGTCAGGCAAGGGGGTCTTCTTGCAGACCATCGCCGCCCAGTCAGTCCAGAACGGCGAAATGTTAGTGCTGATTGATCCAAAAAACGATGAGTGGCTGCCGCACTCGCTATTCCAAGCGTGCCAGCAGTTAGGTGCGACTTATCGCTACCTGCAACTTGCAGGGGAGGCGGGACCGCAGATCGACCTGGTCGCTGGCGCCACCGCCGAGCAAGTCTTTGAAATCTTCATCGGCGCGATGGCACTGAGCGACACTGGCAAAGGTGCAGACTTCTACCGCTTGTTTGACCGACGTGGCGCACGCTTCGCAGCCCAGCTGATCGCTGCAGAAAAACTGACCCTGGCAGAGGCCTACGAGAAGCTCAAAGCCGATGCGTTCTTCCAAGACGACGCGTCTGGCTTCCTCGGCAAGTTGGAAGAGCTGTCTCAAGTGGTTGGCATCAACGCCAAGGTGCCCGCGTGGAGTCTGGACGACATGGTTCAAACGGGTGGTGCCGTTTATGTCCTCGGGTCGCTCCGAAACCAAGCGGTCAAGCGCGGCCAACAGGCCGTGTTCATCCGATTGCAACAGCTCGCTGAGCAACGTGACCGGCTGGCTGGAACACACAAGACCATCACAGTCATTGCCGATGAATTTAAGGTCCAAGTGTGCCGGCCAATAGTCGAAGGACTGGCCACCATGCGCGACAAAAACATGCGGCTGGTGATCGCCATGCAATCACTCAAGGACCTCCTGGAATCTCCCAAGGACATGGACCCGGAAGCCGTCATGGCCTCCGTTGTTGAGAACACGGCAGCCCAGATCGTGTACCGAATCCAAGATCCAGCGACCGCTGAGTTGCTGGCTAAGAAAAGTGGCGGTGTGCGGGTCCAACAGGTGAGCCGAAGGGTAGCCAGGGGATTGCTTTGGACCGAGGAGATCGACGGTAAGACCCTGTCGGATGCGGAGAGCTATTTGTTCGACATGAACAAGCTGATGTCGATGCCCAAGAGGTGGGCCGTGATGTACGGGCAGGGTGTGGCGCAGGCCATCCGCATCAGCCCGATCCCGGTGCAGAAGTCGCGTGATGCCTTGGTGCCCACCCTGGCCGCAGAGTCAGATTCGTCCACACCACCGCAGAGCTTGGCGACGCCCAAACCCAAGTCATCGCGCACTAAGCAGCGGGGCCCAGAAGATGCGGACTTCTTCTCGTTGGAATGAGTAGTGACCCAGGAGCAAATCATGGAAAAGCAAATTCAGGTTCAAACGGCACCAGGCGCCCAACCCCAGCCAATCGCTAACCAACATCCCCAGCTGATTCGCTGCTACCAGCAGCGGATGAACCGCCACCGGGACAAACGCCAGATTGCACTTCACCTGCTCCGCGACGAAATCTGGACCAGTTTGAGCGTGTTGGCGAGTGTCCTGGATGTGTCGCACTCCAGCGCCCACCGCTTAGCCAAAGCCATGGCGCAAGACGGTCTGTTGTCCACGGAGACATTCACCATCCGGGGCGAGCGCGGTGTGCGGGACGTATTGCTGGTGGGGATCACGCACCATGGCTTGGCCCATGCCTGGGACATGAATGAGGCCGTCGAGCATCGCGTAGCCTGGGAGCCCAGCAAGATCAACCCGATGTACGTGCCGCACGTGGTGGAGGTTCAGGAGGCGCGCATTGCATCTGAGCGCCTGGGGTGGACGAACTGGGTACCAGGCAGGCTGTTGGCGAACAAGGGCATGGCCAAGGTGCCTGACGCGCTGGTCACCTCTGGAGATGGGACGCGGGTGGCCGTCGAGCTGGAGCGCCACATCAAGTCAATGAAACGGTACGAAGTGGTTTTGGGCAGCTACGTGGCGGACATGAAGCAGGGGCCAGAATCCATCGACCGTGTCGATTACCTGTGCCCGACGGCCGATATGGCAGCACGCTTGGCGCGGACGTTGGGCTTGATCAAAAACCTGCGTTTTGAAGGCAATGGCAAGGAGCCAGCGCGGGTGGGACCGCTGGCGCAGGAGCACCTGGACAGGTTTCGGTTCTTCGGTGTGCGGGAGTGGCCGGACGGTGCCTTTGTACGCGCCCGGCTGGGTGGAAACATTGACGCTGCGCAGGGCGGCGAGAAGGGTGATGCGTTATGAAACGTGATGAAGACGAGAAAAAACCGCTGCTTCTGGTGCAGCTCGTAAGCTTAGTCGTCAAGGCCGCGTGGTGGCTTACGCAAGCGGCGATCAAAATCGTTTCGTTCATCACGCCCCCCTGGATGAAGCAGTTGCTGGCCTGGGGCGCGGTGTTTGGTGTGGCGTGGCTGTTCGTGGTGCTGCGACCGATGTTTAGTTGGTGATTTCGAGGGCTGAAAATGTGTTCTTGGTTCCTGCATAACCGATACAGACCCATATGACAGAGCGGTAGCCCCCGCTTCGGCTCGAATACAAGCCCAAGCGCCCCATACCCCAGCCTGCAAGTTCAATCCTGACGGATTCGACTTCTCTGCGATACCGGCTCCCCTACCGCTAATGTGGGTCTAGCCGGTCTGAGCGGCTTTTCGTACCAGTTCGATTGGGAGCGCTGTTGGGTGTCTGGCCTAGCAGTGGCCATCTAGGAATGTTCGCTTCGCGCATGAGTTTGGTGAGCAACAAAACGAACACAATGGCAACGACGTTAACGCCGAGCAAAAGACCAGTGTTCTCAGGGTTGAACAACAGCTCACCGGTATATCCGAAGCGAAAGCTGAAATCGGTGCTGAAGTTGCCTAGACCGAGAGCAACAGTGGGGAAAAAACCCAGTCCCATTGCACACCAGTACGAGAAGAGTGAAAAAGAGACGACTGGCACACACGACCACGAAAGCCAATACAGGAGTTGCACGCCAAGAGGCTGATGATTCCAGAACTGCCAGCCACCATAGATGGCTACGGCGATCTGGGAAAGCAGAATTAGCCAAGCGAGGGCGGACATTAAGTCGAGGGATACACCGTTGAGCTGAGGAAGTGTCGTGATGACGCCGAACACGCCACCAACAAGATATGCAATGGCAATGACCTTATGAGCAGCACTTCTCGGCGCGGTCTCCACGGGTCTCTGTAGTTCGCCTTCTCCGGCTGGAGAGGGCTTTCCTGCGGTATGAGGTGCGGACGGTTTGCGGAGCAGAAAGTACGCAATGACGATCACAGAGATAACAACGAGCAGCAAACCACCGATCCCAACATGCCAGATGGAGAAACTACCCATAGTGCCTCCTGGAGAAAAAGCGTAAAGCAATGTGCCCAGACAAACCTTCGGCATAAGTTGAGCGATGCGGCGTAAGGCTTCGGTCTGGGGTGGCGCAGAACGTCAGCAGCAGGGTTGTACTCATGACAGATTTTCTAAGACTGGCGTTTGAGGCGGTGGCTTGTAAGTAGCAAACAGTCTCCATCATGCCGAGTTTTCTCGTGCATCGACCGACAGGCCAAGCATTGGCTCTATTGCAACCACCTTCATATCCATGTGGATGTGAATGCACTTTTGTCACTTTTGGCAGTGCACTCCTAAGGCGGTGGGCTCCTGCATTGCAGGCGTTGGCAGCGAGGACTTGAATCGCCCGGTCTTTACGTTGTCCAGCACACACTGGTCTAAATAGTCCGCCCAAGCCTGCATCATCTCTGTGCGCTGTGGCAGGTAGAGCGCGTGGTTGTAAGCCCCAGAAATCGGGTCTTTCTCACCATGGGCCAGCTGGAGCTCGACGTGCTGGTGGTTGAAATTCATCTCATGCAGCTGGGTGGACGCGATCCCTCGGAAGCCATGGCCCGTCATCTCCCCCTTGTAGCCCATGCGCTCCAGGGCCTTGAGGATGGTGTTGTTGGACATGGGTTTGTCGTGGTCGCGCACCCCTGGAAACAGCAGCTCCCGGTGCCCTGAGAAACGGTGCAGCATCTGCAGGACGTTCAGGGTCTGCGTGGCCAGCGGCACCAGGTGCTCGCGCCGCATCTTCATTCGATCCGCCGGAATGATCCAGACGTTGTCCTCGAAGTCAAATTCGTCCCAGCGGGCATTGATCAGCTCAGAGGTTCGAACGAATGTGAGCGCCATCAGCTTCATCGCCAGCCGGGTGTACGGTGTTCCTTGGTACGACTCGATCCGGCGCAGCAACTCTGGGAGCTCTTTGCCGGCCACCCGCGCCATATTGACCTTGGCCCGTGAGCCAATGATGTCACTCGGTTTGAAGTGCGCGGCCGGGTTGACATCGGCCAAGCTGTTGGCAATCGCAAACCGGAACACCTGGGACACCGTCTGGTGGGCGCGTTTCGCTAAATAGTTCACCCCCCGCTTGTCCATGGTGCGCAACAACTCGGCAATGTCGCGTGGCTGGACCTGGCTGATCGGACGGCTGCCAATGCGTGGGAACACATTGGCCTCCAACCGCCGCAGGGTCTGGTCCACATGCTTGTCAGACGTCCTGCTCTTCTTCCAGTTCTCCCACCAGGCCCGTGCCACCGTCTCGAAGCTGTTGTCGGCCGCAATCTTCTGGGTGATCTTCTGTTCCCGGCGGACATCCATCGGGTTGATGCCAGCGACCAAAGACTTTCGGGCGTCATCGCGCAGCAGCCGGGCCTCCTTGAGCACGACAGTGGGGTAGGTGCCCAATGCCATCAGCTTCTCTTTGCCGTCGAACCGAAACTTGAAACGCCAGAGCTTGGAGCCATTGACCTTCACGTGCAGGTACAGGCCGCGCTCGTCGGTCAGCTTGTAGTCTTTCTCACGAGGTTTAGCGGACTTGACGGAGATGTCGGTCAAAGGCATGGCGGTCTCGGCGGTGGTTGATGCCGATACCCCGATGGGGTATCGGTCAGTACCCCGGAATGTACCCCTGACTTTGCTTGGATGGCAATGGATGAACTTAGACGACCTGAAACAAAAACCCCTGAAAATCAACGATCTTCAGGGGTTTGATGGACCGCTTTGGGCGGTGCTAGACATGTTGTTGGCGGAGAGGGCGGGATTCGAACCCGCGGAGGGAATTACCCCTCACACGCTTTCCAGGCGTGCGACTTAAACCGCTCATCCACCTCTCCGAAGCCCACGATTGTATCAGCGGGAAGGGGTGCTTTGAGGCAGGGCGTGCCGTTTCAGTTCGTCGATGGACACGGCTGCGAGTGCCTGCAGGTGGGTGGATTCCAGGACGACCGGCGGCGCCACGCCGGCGTCCAGGGCTTCCTTCCAGCGGTTGACGCACAGGCACCAGCGGTCACCGGCCTTGAGTCCGGGGAAGCGCCATTCCGGGTGAGGCGTGACCAAGTCGTTGCCGCGCGACAGCGAGTAGTCGAGAAAAGCCTGCGTCATGCGGGCGCACACCACATGGGTGCCATGGTCGGCTGCATCGGTGTTGCAGCAACCGTCCCGGAAAAAGCCGGTGAGGGGCGCGTAGGAGCAGGGGACCAGTTCGGTGTGCAGGACGTTCAGCGGCATGGTGTCTCAGGCCGATTTTTGCGACTGGACCATGGTCATGGCCGAGGCGATCAGGGTGGACACCTCGGCCATGTTGCTGGGCACCACAAGCGTGGTGGTCGCATCGGCGGCAACCCGGCTGTAGGCCTCGACGGCTTTTTCGGCCACTTTCAGCTGCACGGCCTGCTCACCGCCGGGCTGACGGATGGCGGCAGCGATGCGCTCGATGGCCATGGCGGTGGCGTCGGCCACGGCGGTGATGGACGCGGCCTCGCCCTGCGCGTTGTTGATGGCGGCCTGTTTTTCACCTTCGGAACGGGCAATGAAGGCCTCACGTTCGCCGGTGGCGATGTTGATCTGTTCCTGGCGCCGGCCTTCTGACGCGGCAATCAGCGCGCGCTTCTCCCGCTCGGCGGTGATCTGCGCCTGCATCGCGTGCAGGATGGCGGCCGGTGGGGTCAGGTCCTTGATCTCGTAGCGCAGCACTTTCACTCCCCAGTTCAGGGCGGCTTCGTCAATCGCGGCCACCACCTGCGCGTTGATGATGTCGCGCTCCTCGAAGGTCTTGTCCAGCTCCAGCTTGCCGATCACGCTGCGGAGTGAGGTTTGTGCCAGCTGGGAGATGGCGACCAGGTAGTTGGACGATCCGTAGCTGGCGCGCATCGCGTCGGTCACCTGGAAGTACAGGATGCCGTCCACCTGCAACTGGGTGTTGTCGCGCGTGATGCAGACCTGGCTGGGCACGTCGAGCGGAATCTCTTTCAGGCTGTGTTTGTACGCCACCCGGTCAATGAAGGGGATGATGAACTTCAGGCCCGGGGTCAGCGTGCGGTCGTACTTGCCGAGCCGCTCCACCACCCAGGCGTTTTGCTGCGGCACGATCTTGAAGGTGCGGACAATGAAGATGATGGCGATGACGCCCAGAACCAGTGCTATTTCCATCGAAGGCCTCTTTAAAAAATGATGCGGAATCAGTCCACCGCGGGCGTGGGCAAGGGGGCGAGTACCAACACATTGCCATCGACCGCTGCCACCGTGTGCGGCCCCGCCTGCAGCGGGGCACCAGCCTGCAGCCGGGCCTGCCACTGGCTGCCCCGGTAGGTCACGCGGCTGGTTCGGTCGGCTTCCCAGTGTGCGACATGGAGTTGCGCCCCCACGTCCATGTTCACGTCACGGTTGGCCGATGCGGGGGCAGAGGGCGGCGCACTGGCGCGTTTGGCGTACCAGAGGCCGGTGCCTATGCCGCCGACCAGTGCCGCGACCACAATTTGCGTGGTCAACCCCAGGCCGAGGTGGGTAGCCACGGCGGCTGCGGCCAGGCCGAGGGCGACCATCAGCAGGTAAAACGTGCCTGTGGCCAGCTCGATGGCCACCGCGCCGCCTGCCAGGAGCCACCAAATCGTCGAATCTGCCATCTCACCCTCTCGTGTCGTGTGAATGCCCATTTTGGGACAAAAGCGTGGCGCTGCCACGGCAGTGACGCGTAATTTCCTTACACTTCGCGGCTTATCCGGAATTTCCGGTGTTGCCCCTTGCCCTTTTTTGCACCTGCCGAGGCCTGAATGAAATTCCGTTTCCCCATCATCATCATCGATGAAGATTTCCGCTCCGAAAACACCTCGGGTCTGGGCATCCGGGCCATGGCACAGGCCATTGAGGCCGAGGGGTTTGAGGTACTTGGCGTCACCAGCTACGGCGACCTGAGCCAGTTTGCGCAGCAGCAGTCGCGCGCCAGTGCCTTCATTTTGTCGATCGACGACGAAGAGTTCACGGTTGGCCCCGATCTGGACCCGGCCGTGTTGAACCTGCGCCACTTCATTGAAGAAGTGCGCCGCAAGAACCTCGACGTGCCGATTTACGTGTACGGCGAAACCAAAACCTCGCGCCACATTCCGAACGACATCCTGCGTGAGCTGCACGGCTTCATCCACATGTTCGAGGACACGCCGGAGTTTGTGGCGCGCCACATCATCCGCGAAGCCAAGAGCTACCTGGAGGGCGTTCAACCGCCGTTCTTCAAGGCATTGCTGGACTATGCCGAAGACGGGTCGTATTCGTGGCACTGCCCCGGCCATTCGGGCGGCGTGGCGTTCCTGAAAAGCCCGGTGGGCCAGATGTTCCACCAGTTCTTTGGCGAGAACATGCTGCGTGCCGACGTCTGCAACGCGGTGGAAGAACTGGGCCAACTGCTGGACCACGACGGCGCGATTGGCGCGAGCGAGCGCAACGCGGCACGCATCTTCAACGCCGACCACTGTTTCTTTGTGACGAACGGCACCAGCACCTCCAACAAGATGGTGTGGCACCACACCGTGGCGCCAGACGACGTGGTGGTGGTGGACCGCAACTGCCACAAGAGCGTGTTGCACGCCATCATCATGACCGGCGCAGTGCCGGTCTTTCTGAAGCCCACGCGCAACCACTTTGGCATCATCGGGCCGATTCCCAAAAGCGAATTTGAGCCGGCGGCCATCAAGGCCAAGATCAAGGCCAACCCGCTGCTCAAGGGCGTGGATGCCGACAAGGTCAAGCCACGTGTGCTGACGCTCACCCAGTCCACCTACGACGGCGTGCTCTACAACACCGAGACCGTCAAAAACATGCTGGACGGCTATGTGGAGAACCTGCACTTCGACGAGGCCTGGTTGCCCCACGCCGCGTTCCATCCCTTCTATGGCAGCTACCACGCGATGGGCAAGAAGCGCGCGCGGCCCAAACACGCGGTGGTGTATGCCACCCAGTCCATTCACAAACTGCTGGCCGGCATCAGCCAGGCCAGCCATGTGCTGGTGCAGGACTCGCAGACCGTCAAGCTCGACAGGCACCTCTTCAACGAGGCTTACCTGATGCACACCAGCACCAGCCCGCAGTACAGCATCATTGCCAGCTGCGACGTGGCCGCTGCGATGATGGAACCCCCGGGCGGTACCGCGTTGGTGGAGGAGAGCATTGCCGAGGCGCTCGATTTCCGCCGTGCGATGCGCAAGGTGGACGACGAGTACGGCGACGACTGGGTGGTTCAAGGTCTGGGGACCCGAGAAACTGGTGGACGAGGGCGTGGGCCGCTCGGACGACTGGGTCATCAAGGGCGAAAGCAAAAGTGGCAAGGCCGGCACCAACTGGCACGGCTTTGGCAAGATGGCGGCGGGCTTCAACATGCTGGACCCGATCAAGGCCACCATCGTCACGCCCGGCATGGACTTGACCGGCAAGTTCGCCAAGACCGGCATCCCGGCCAGCATCGTCACCAAGTTCCTCGCCGAGCACGGCGTGGTGGTGGAGAAGACGGGCCTGTACAGTTTCTTCATCATGTTCACCATCGGCATCACCAAGGGCCGCTGGAACAGCATGCTGACCGCGCTGCAGCAGTTCAAGGACGACTACGCCAAGAACCAGCCGATGTGGCGCGTGTTGCCTGAGTTCGTGCAGAAGTACCCACGCTACGAAAAAATGGGCCTGGCCGACCTGTGCCAGCATGTGCACGCGCTCTACGCCAAGTACGACATCGCCCGCCTCACCACCGACATGTACCTGAGCGATTTGACACCCGCCATGAAACCGAGCGACGCCTACGCCCACATCGCGCTGCGCAAGACCGAGCGGGTGGAGATTGACGCGCTGGAAGGCCGCATCACGGTGGGGCTGGTCACGCCTTACCCCCCGGGTATTCCGCTGCTGATCCCGGGCGAGGTGTTCAACAAAAAGATCGTGGACTACCTGAAGTTCGCCCGCGAGTTCAACGCGCAGTGCCCCGGCTTCGAGACCGATATCCATGGCCTGGTGGAAGCGGAAGACGCCGATGGCAAGAAGCACTACTACGCCGACTGCGTGAAGCTGGGCGTGTGAGCACCAGCCGCTAGGCGCCCTGGCTCAAGTGCAGGCTTGGGTGGCTCGTGGCGGTGGTATTGCTCCTGATTCAGGAACAATACCACCAGGTTTCACTACGGCGTGAGGCCGATTTGACTTGAAAATGGTGCCGTGAAGGTGGTTTGGAGGCGCCGAGGCCTTCAGGGGGCCTTCTTGTGGCCCTTAACCGGCAGTGGGTTCGGCGATGCCACCCACCACATGGCTGAAGCCACCGTCCACGTAGGTGATCTCGGCCGTGACGCCAGCGGCCAGGTCGCTCATCAAAAACGCGGCCACGTTGCCCACGTCTTCAATCGTCACGTTGCGGCGGATCGGTGAGGCTTCGGCCACCACACTCAAAATCTTGCCAAAACCCTTGATGCCGCTGGCCGCCAGTGTCTTGATCGGCCCAGCGCTGATGCCGTTGGCGCGCAGCCCGCGGCCTTTGGAGCCGAGCGATTCGGCCAGGTAACGCACAGAAGCTTCGAGCGATGCCTTGGCCAGCCCCATGGTGTTGTAGTTGGGCACGGTGCGGATGGCACCGAGGTAGGTCAGCGTCAGCAGTGCGGCCTTGTCGTTCAGGTAGGGCAGGGCGGCTTTGGCCATGGCCGGAAAGCTGTAGGCGCTGATGTCGTGCGCCACCTTGAAGCCTTCGCGACTCAGGCCTTCCAGGAAGTCACCGGCGATGGCTTCGCGCGGCGCGTAGCCAATGCTGTGCACAAAGCCGTCAAAGGTCGGCCAAGTCTGGGCGAGGTCGGTGAAGAGTTTTTCAATCTGTGCGTCGTCGCCCACGTCGCAGTCAAAAATCAGCGTGGAACTGAAGTCCGCCGCGAACTCGGTGATGCGGTCCTTGAAGCGCTCACCCACATAGCTGAAGGCGAGTTCGGCGCCCTGCGCGTGGCAGGCCTTGGCAATGCCGTAGGCGATGGAGCGGTTGCTCAGCACGCCGGTGATCAACAATTTTTTGCCGGTGAGAAAACCCATGAATCTGTCCTAGATAAAAACTGTGCAGAATTGTCGCATGCGAGGTTTTGTGTTTTGTTGCCTGTGGTTCTGCTCTTTGCCGACCTGGGCCGCGCATGGCTATGCCCTCTGGGGTGACCTGAAGTACCCCGCCAGCTTTGCGCATTTCGACTATGTGAACCCCGACGCGCCCAAGGGCGGTGAGATCCGGCTGGTGAGTAACCTGCGCACCTCCACCTTCGACAAATACAACCCCTTCACCATCAAGGGCTCGGCGCCGGCCTACCTCGCCAACCTGATGTTCGACTCACTGCTGACCGGCGCGCTCGACGAAACCGGCTCTGGCTACGGCCTGCTGGCCAACGACGTGGTGGTGGCGCCCGACGGCCTGAGCGCCACGTTCCGTTTGCGGCCTGAGGCGCGCTTTCACAACGGCGATGCGGTGCTCGCCGCCGATGTGAAGCACAGCTACGACACGTTGATGGGCCCCTTCACCTCGCCCGCCTACAAAACCTTGCTGGACGACGTGGCCGGCATTGACGTGCTGGACGAGCGCACCGTGCGCTACCGCTTCAAGAAGCCCAACCGCGAACTGCCCATCACCGTGGGCGGGCTGCCAGTGTTCAGCCAGAAATGGGGCATGGAGAACGGCAAGGCCAAGCCGTTTGACCAGGTAGTGACCGACATTCCCATGGGCAGCGGCCCCTACAAAATTGGCCCGGTTCGTTTTGGCAAAGACATCACCTACCTGCGTGACCCGGCCTACTGGGCCAAAGACCTCGCCGTGAAACGTGGCATGGACAATTTCGACCGCATCACCGTCAAGATCTACAAGGACAACACCGCCCGGCTGGAAGCGCTGAAGGCGGGTGAGTTTGATTTGATGCGCTTCTTCTCGGCCGGCGACTGGGCGCGCCGCGTCAATGGCAAGCGCTTTGACACCGGCGAGTTGGTGAAAGGCGAGTTCCAGCACCGCCAGCCGTCGGGCTTCCAGAGCTACGTGCTCAACACCCGGCGCAGCCAGTTCAAAGACGTGCGGGTGCGCCAAGCGCTGGGCCTGGCGATGGACTACGAGTGGATGAACCGGCAGATGTTCTACAACGCCTACCAGCGTGTCAACGGCCTGTTTGGCAACACCGATTGCCAGGCCAGTGGCAGCCCCGGCGCCGAGGAACTGGCCCTGCTGGCGCCGCTGCGCAAAGACACCCCGGCCGCCGCCTTCGGCCCGATGACGGTGCCGCCGCGCACCGACGGTGATTCGTCGCTGCGTGCCAACCTGCGCCGTGCCCAGGCGTTGCTGAAAGAAGCCGGCTGGGAGGTGCGTGACGGCGTTCTGCGCAACGCCAGAAATGAACCCTTTGTGATCGAGTACCTGGACAGCAACGAAACCGGTGCCCGTGTCGTCACGCCCTGGGCGCGCAACCTCGAGAAGATTGGCATCACGCTGAAGTTTCGTCCGGTGGACTTTGCGCTCTACCAGCAACGGCTGCAGAAGTTCGAGTTTGACATCACCACCCTGGCTTACCAGGGCAGCCACAGCCCCGGCCAGGAACTGGCCGACCTGTTTGGCAGCAAGGCGGCCGACACCGAAGATTCGGGCAACCACACCGGTATCAAGAACCCCGCCGTGGACGCGCTGATTGCCAGAATCACCGCCGCCAAAACCAAGGCCGAGCTGCTTCCCGCTTGCCGCGCACTGGAGCGGGTGATTGCCCACAGCCACATCCTCATCCCGCAGTGGACGGCCGGCACCCACCGCCTCGCCTACAACACGCGCCGGCTCGCCAGCCCCCCCAGCATGCCGCCGTACGCACCGGGCGAAATCTGGGCGATTGAAACTTGGTGGGCACGGCCGTGAAGCCCCCACGCTCCGCCGCTGCGCGGGTCACTGCCCCCCGAGGGGGCTGGCCTTGCTTGGGGCGGCCCGGCGCGGCGGCCGACCATCGATCTTCATAATCGATCCATGTTTGTCTACATCCTCAAACGCCTGTTGCTGATGGTGCCCACGTTGTTGGGCGTGCTGCTCATCACTTTTGCGGTGGTGCAGTTCGTGCCCGGTGGCCCGGTGGAACAGTACCTGGCCGAGGCCAAGGCCGGGTCAGGCACCGGGGCGGAGGGCGGCTTGAGCTACCGCGGCGCGCAGGGGGTGGACCCCAAACGCGTGGAACAGATCAAAGCGCTGTACGGCTTCGACAAGCCCGCGCACGAGCGTTTCTTCCAGATGCTGGGCCAGTTTGCGCGCTTTGATCTGGGCAAGAGTTTTTTCCAGAACAAGGACGTGTCGCAACTGATCTGGGAAAAGTTGCCGGTGTCCATTACCCTGGGGCTGTGGACTTTTTTCATCAGCTACCTCATCGCCGTGCCACTGGGCGTGGCCAAGGCCGTGCGGGCGGGCTCGCGTTTTGATTTGGTGACCACGCTGCTGGTGCTGGTGGGCTACGCGATTCCCGGCTTTGTGCTGGGCGTGGCCTTGCTGGTGGTCTTTGGTGGGCAGTTGCAGTGGTTTCCGCTGCGCGGACTGATCTCCAGCAACTGGGACGAACTCAGCTGGGCGGCCCGCATCACCGACTACCTGTGGCACATCGCGCTGCCCGTCACCGCCATGGTGCTGGGCAGCTTTGCCGTCACGGCCATGCTGACCAAAAATGCTTTTCTGGAAGAGATCCGCAAGCAGTACGTGGTGACGGCCCGTGCCAAGGGCCTGGGCGAGCGCCAGGTGCTGTGGAAGCATGTGTTCCGCAATGCGCTGATCCCCATCGTCACCGGTTTTCCGGCGGCTTTCATTGGTGCATTTTTCACGGGTGCGCTGCTGATTGAAACGCTTTTTTCGCTGGATGGCCTGGGCCTGCTGAGCTTTGAGAGCGTGATCCGGCGTGACTACCCAGTGGTGCTGGGGACGTTGTACCTGTTCACATTGATCGGTTTGGTGACCAAGCTCATCAGCGATCTTTGCTATGTTTGGGTGGACCCGCGTGTCAAATTTGACTGAGCCCGTATCGCTGTCGCCTGGCAAGCGCGCCTGGCTGCGCTTCAAGCGCAACAAGCTGGGCTACCGCAGCCTGCTGATTTTTTGCGCCATGGTGCTGCTGAGTTTGTGCGCCGAACTGGTGTCCAACGACCGGCCCTTGCTGGTGCGTTACGAGAACAGTTTTTACTTCCCGATGGTGAAGGACTACCCCGAAAAAACCTTTGGGGGCGACTTCGACACCACCACCGACTTTCTCGACCCTTTCATCCGCGAGAAGCTGGCCCAGGGCGGCAACTGGGTCGTCTACGCGCCCAACCCCTATGGCCCCAAAACACTGAACTACTTTGCCACCGAGCCCAACCCCTCACGCCCCATGCGCGACAACCTGCTGGGCACCGACGACCGCGGCCGCGACCTGCTGGCACAGCTGATTTACGGCTTTCGCGTCAGCGTGCTCTTTGCGCTGGCGCTCACTGCGGCGGGCGTGTTGTTGGGTGTGGTCACTGGTGCGGTTCAAGGCTTCTTTGGTGGCAAGACCGACCTGGCTTTTCAGCGCTTTATCGAGATCTGGGGTTCGATGCCCGAGCTGTACCTGCTCATCATTTTCAGCGCGGTGTTCGCACCCAGCATTGCGCTGCTGCTGGTGTTGCTGAGCCTGTTTGGCTGGATGGGCCTGAGCGACTACGTGCGCGCCGAATTCCTGCGCAACCGCCAGCTCGACTATGTGCGCGCCGCCCGCGCGCTGGGCGTTGGCAACTGGCAGATCATCCGCTGCCATGTGCTGCCCAACAGCCTGACACCGGTGGTCACCTTTCTGCCGTTCCGCATGAGCGGCGCCATTCTGGCGCTGACCTCGCTCGACTTTCTGGGGCTGGGCGTGCCACCCGGCACACCGTCGCTGGGCGAGTTGCTGTCGCAGGGCAAAAACAACATCGACGCCTGGTGGATATCGCTGTCAACCTTTGCGGTGTTGGTGACGACCTTGTTGCTGCTGACTTTCATGGGGGACGCATTGCGCGATGCGCTGGACCCTCGCAAGGCGGACAAATGACAGGACCTTTGCTCGACGTCAAGAACCTGCGCATTGCCTTCAATGGCAAAGAAGTCGTGCACGGCATCGACTTTGCGATTGCGCCCGGCGAAAAGCTCGCGCTGGTAGGCGAATCGGGCTCCGGCAAGACCGTCACCGCGTTGAGCCTGCTGCGGCTGGTGCTCAATGCCGATATCACCGGGCAGGCGCTGTTCGGTGGCCGTGATTTGCTGGCTCTGAGCGAGCGCGAATTGCGCGGCATCCGGGGTTCCGAGATCGCGATGATCTTTCAGGAGCCGATGACGGCGCTGAACCCGCTCTTCAGTGTGGGCGACCAGATCGCCGAGGTCTTGCAGCTCAAACAAGGCCTGTCCGGCAGACAGGCGATGCAGAGCGCCGTGGAGTTGCTGGCGAGCACCGGTGTGCCGGAACCCCAGCGGCGCGCTTTGTCCTTCCCGCACCAACTCTCCGGCGGGCAGCGCCAGCGCGCGATGATCGCGATGGCGCTGGCCTGCAAACCCCAGTTATTGCTGGCCGACGAGCCCACCACGGCGCTGGACGTGACGCTGCGCGTGCAGATTCTCGACCTGCTGGACGACCTGCAGCGCCAGACCGGCATGGCGGTGCTGATGATCACCCACGACCTGAACCTGGTGCGCCGTTTCGCCGACCGCGTGGCGGTGATGGAGAACGGCCACATCGTCGAACACGGCGTGGTGGCGCCGGTGTTTGCCAATCCCCAGCATGGGTATACAAAAAAGCTGATCGACAGCCGGCCAGTGCGTGACTTGGCCGAAAAACTGCCCGACGCAACTGGCGTACCGGTCATGCAGGCCAGCGCATTGCGGGTGGGCTATCCAGTGAAGAAGCCCGGTGTGGCGGGCTGGTTTGGCAAAGGCGAATTTGTGGCAGTGAAAGCGGCTGATTTCCGCATAGCCCCTGGCCAGACGCTGGGTGTGGTGGGCGAATCCGGCTCCGGTAAATCCACGCTGGCATTGGCCGCGCTGGGGCTGATGCCCAGTGGCGGCACGCTGCAGGTGGTGGGCAAGGCCTGGGGCGTGAACGCGGCACACAACAAAGCCATCCGGCGGGTGGTGCAGGTGGTGTTCCAGGACCCGTTCTCGTCGCTGTCGCCACGGATGACGGTGGAAGAAATTGTGGGCGAAGGCCTGCTGGTGCACGAGCCCGCGCTGCGCGAGGACGGGCGCCGCCAGCGGGTGCAGCAGGCGCTGGCCGATGTGGGCATGGCCGAGGCGCAGTTCCCCGGCCTGCTGCAGCGCTACCCGCACGAATTTTCCGGCGGCCAGCGCCAGCGCATTGCGATTGCGCGGGCGCTGATCGTGCAGCCCGAGCTGCTGGTGCTGGACGAGCCCACCAGCGCGCTCGACGTGACCATCCAGAAACAGGTGCTGCAGTTGCTGCAACGGCTGCAGCGCGAACGCGGCTTGAGCTACTTGCTGATCACCCACGATGTGGACGTGATCCGCGCCATGGCGCACACCGTGCTGGTGATGAAAGACGGCGAGATTGTGGAGTCCGGCCCGGTGCTGCAGGTGCTGGACGCGCCACAGCACCCGTACACGCAGCGGCTCGTTGCCGCCGCCACCGTCGAATAACACCGCCTCAGGGCAGCGTGTGCAGCGGAATGTCTTTGGCCACGGCCAGGGCGTCGAGCTGCTTGCGGGTTTGTGTGAGCAGCCAAGCCGCAATGGTGGCCCGCGTGGCCGGGGCCAGCAAGGTCTTGGCGTTGGTCACCGGCACGCCCACCGCCGCGCAGAGCGAGGCCGCAAAATGCGGCTCCAATGCCGCCACCGCCACCCGGCCGTTTTTGCAGGGGTAGACCTGGTAGCCAGCATGCGCGCCACCAATCGCCGAGCCGGGCAGGGTCAGGCCCCAGGCGCGCGGCAATGCCAGCCAGCGCGCGGCTTCTGACAGCGCGACCTCCACAAACTGACCCTTGGCTTTGCTGGCGCCGCGCTGGTGCAGCACCGCTTGCAGCACGGCCTCGCTGGCCATCATTGCGCCGCCCATGTCGGCGTACAGCGTGGGGGGCAGGTCGAGGCCGGTAATGAGGTCGTTGTCGGCGAGGTAGGTCAGGTCGTGGCCAGGCTCTTCGGCGCGTTCACCGGGTGCGCCGACGATGGCGACCTGGCTCAGCGCCGGGTACTGCTTGTGCAGCGTTTTCCACACCAGGCCCAGCTTGGTCAGTGCCGAGGGGCGGAACGAGGTGAGCAGCACGTCGGCCTTGGCCAGTTCGCGGTGCAGCACGGCTTGGCCTTTGTCGGTCTTGAGGTCGGCCTGCACGGTGCGCACACCCTGGTGCAGGTCGGCATAGGTCTTGGCGCTGTAAAACGCCATCGGGTCGCCGGAGCTGCCGGCGGGTGCGCCTTTTGGTGCGGGCGGTTCCAGCTTCACGCAGGTGGCACCCATCTGGCGGCAACGCATCAGCGCGGCAGGGCCGGGCAGGTTGAGGCTGAGGCTGAGCACGCGCACGCCGCGCAGCGGTTTGAGAGGAGGGTTGGCCATGATTGCTATTAATTTAGTAGCTAAATCGCTAGATTCTACTGAGGCTGGTGGCTTATTCGGCTTGAAAAATGGCCTCAAACGCCGAGATGCTGCGCCAACAGCTCCGGTTTGGCCAGCAACTCGTGCGAGGTTCCGGCAAACACCACCTCGCCCTTGACCAGGATCACATTGCGGTTGGTGATCTGCGTCACGTGCTTCCAGTTCTTGTCCACAATCACGCTGCTGATGCCGGTTTCGCGGATCACACCGCAGATGCGCCAGATCTCCTTGGCAATCAGCGGCGCCAGCCCCTCGGTCGCCTCGTCCAGGATCAGCACGTCCGGGTTCGTCATCAGCGCCCGGCCAATCGTCAGCATCTGCTGCTCACCACCGCTCAATTGCTGGCCCCCATGGCCCAGCCGCTCCTTCAGGCGTGGAAACGTCTCCAGCACCCGCTCGTAGGTCCAGTCCCGCTGGCCCCGGGTGCCCGCCCGGGCCGCCATCTTCAGGTTCTCCACCACGCTCAGGTTGCCAAAGATGCCCCGGCCCTCCGGCACATAGGCAACGCCCATCTGCGCGATCTCGTACGGTGCCCGGCCCGTCATGGCCTGGCCCATGATCTCCACCGTGCCCGCGCGCGGCTTCACCAGCCCCATGATGCTCTTGAGCAGCGTGCTCTTGCCCATGCCGTTGCGGCCCATCAGGCCAATGGTCTCGCCCCGGCCCACCGAAAAGTCGATGCCACGCAGGATGTGGCTGGCACCGTAGTAGGTGTTGACGCCCTGGGCGTTGATCAGAAGGTCGGTCATGTCAGTGCGCCCCTTCTGCTTCTTCACCCAAATACGCGGCCTGCACACCCGCATCGGCCCGGATCTCGGCCGGCGTGCCGCTGGCAATCACCTGGCCATTGACCATCACCGTCAGGCGGTCCGCCAGCGCAAAGACGGCGTCCATGTCGTGTTCCACCAGCAGCATCGCGTGGCCCTGTTTGATGTTGTGCAGCAATTCGACCATGCGCTCGGCCTCCGCCACCCCCATGCCGGCCAGCGGCTCGTCGAGCAGCAGCACCTGCGGGTCGGTGGCCAGCGCCATGGCAATCTCCAGCTGGCGCTGCTCGCCGTGGCTGGTGGTGCCCGCCACCACCTGGGTGCGTGCGGTCAGGCCCGCCAGGGCAATGGCGCGTTCGGTGCGTTCGTTGATCGCGGCAAAGCCGGTGGCGCGGCTGAGCCAGCGCGCGGCAAAGGGGGTGCGCGACTGGGCGGCCAGGCGCACGTTGTCCCACACGGTGAAGGGCAGGAAGATGTTGGTCTTCTGGTAGCTGCGGCCCAGGCCCCGGCGGGAGATCTTCTCCAGGTTGAACCCGGTCACGTCGTGGCCGTTCAGGGTGACGCTGCCCGAGGTGGGGGGCAGGTCGCCGGCCAGCAGGTTGGTCAGGGTGGACTTGCCGGCACCGTTGGGGCCGATCACCGCGTGGATCTGGCCACGCCACAGGTCCAGCGACACGTCGTTCACGGCCGCAAGACCACCGAAACGCTTCGTCAGGCTGCGCGCCGAAAGCAGGACTTCAGCCATGGTCTGGCCCCTTGTCAGCACCCTTGTTGCCGCCGAGCTTGCCGCCCAGGCTCTGCACCATGCCCAGCAGGCCGCGCGGTGCAAACACCACCAGCAGCACGATGAACAGGCCCATCGACAGCTGCCAGTGTTTGCCAAGGTTCACGGTGCCAAGCTGCGGCAAGTCCTTGAAGGTGTGCAGCAGGAACTCGAACGCGAAGGCGCCCACCACCGCACCGGCAAAGTTGCCCATGCCGCCGAGGATCACCATCATGATCACGTGCGCGCTCATGTGAAAACCCATCAGTTCCGGGTTGACGTAGCCGGTCTGCGCGCCCCACAGGTAGCCTGCCAGTCCGGCCAGCGCACCGGCCAGGGTGAAGGCACTGAGCTTGTAGCCAAAGGTGCCGAAGCCCATGGCCCGCATGCGGTGCTCGTTGATGCGGATGCCGGCCAGCGTGCGGCCAAAGGGGCTCCACAGCAAGCGGCGCAGGAAGGCGTACACGGCCAGCAGCAGCGCGAGGGTGAAGTAGTAGAAGACCTTCTTGTTCTCCAGGTCGAACAGCACCGCGTCAGGCTTGAAATTCACATACAGGCCGTCGGAGCCACCGAGCGCGCGGTTGTCAAAGAACAGGTAGAAAACCATCTGCGCAAACGCCATCGTCACCATGATGAAGTAGATGCCGTGGGTGCGGACCACGAAGAAGCCAATGACCAGCGCTGCGACCGCAGACCCCAGAACGGCCAAAGGCAGGGTCCACCACAGGTTCACCGGCTCACCCGCCGGGGTGAGGAAGGCCAGCGCATAGCCCGCCAGGCCGAAGTAAGCGGCGTGGCCGAGCGACACCAGGCCGGTGACACCTTGCAGCAGGTCCAGGCTCATTGCAAAGATCGCCATGATCATCATGCGGGTGACCATCTGGGTGTAGAAGTCCGTGCTGGCGAAAGGGAAAGCGGCCAGCGCCACCACACCCAGCGCGAGGATGAACTGAACGCTGGTGGGCAGGCGTTCGATGTTGGCTTGTGCACTCATTGTTTGAACAGACCTTCGGGTTTCCAGAGCAGCACCGCCGCCATCAACATGTAGACCAGCATGCCAGCCAGCGACGGCAGCAGCACCTTGCCGAACGTATCGACCATGCCCACCAGCAGCGCGGAAATCAGCGCGCCGCGCACCGAGCCGATGCCGCCGATCACCACCACCACAAAGCAGGTGATCAGCACCGACGAGCCCATGTTGGGGTAGACGCTGGCAATCGGTGCGGCAATCATGCCGGCCACCGCGGCCAGGCCCACACCCAGTGCAAACACCACCGCATGGATCAGCTTGATGTTGATGCCCAGCGCCTCGGCCATGTCGCGGTTGAAGGCGCCGGCGCGGATCTTCATGCCGAGCCGGGTTTTGTTGATCAGCCAGTACAGGCCAAGGGCCAGTGCCATGCACACGCCCATCATGAAGATGCGGTAGCCGGGGTAGGAGAGGTTGTCCGAGAGCTGGATCGACCAATTCAGGGTTTCTGGCACGGCCACACCGTGCACGTCGTCGCCCCAAACAATGGACCGAAACTCTTCAAAGATGTAGATCAAGCCAAAGGTCAGCAGCACCTGGTCAAGGTGGTCGCGTTTGTAAAAATGGCGGAACAGCAGCCACTCCAGCACGAGGCCGAACACCACGGCCAGCACCGCGCCGCCAAGAATGGCCAGCGTCAGGCTGCCAAACAGCGGGCTCAGGGCGTAGGCCAAGTAGGCGCCCAGCATGTAAAAGCTGCCGTGCGCCAGGTTGACCACGCCCATGATGCCGAAGATCAGCGTCAGGCCGGCGGCCAGCATGAACAGCAGCAGGCCGTACTGCACGCTGTTGAGCAACTGGATGAGAAAGCTGGGGAAGTCCATCAAAGTGCCATTGAAGGGCAAATAAAAACGGGAGCCGAGACTCCCGTTTGGGCTGCTGAAAAAAGGTCGGGTCAGGTGGCCATTTTGCAGCCGGTGCCGGGGTCGGCCAACGCCTTGGCAGCCACGCCGAGCACCTTGTTTTCTTTGTCTTTCACCACCCGCAGGTAGATGTCCTGCACCGGGTTATGTTGTGGGCTCATGGTCCATTTGCCGCGTGGGCTGTCAATGACGGCGCCCTCCATGGCGGCGTACAGGGCCTTCTTGTTGGACAGGTCGCCCTTCACCGCATTCGCGCCCTGGATCAGCAACAGGCCGGTGTCGTAGCCCTGCACCGCGTACACGTCGGGCTGCGACTTGTAGGCCTTGGCGTAGGCGAGGCGGAAGGCCTTGTTGCGCGGTGTGTCGAGCGAGTCGCTGTAGTGCATGGTGGTGACGATGCCGTCGGCCGCCGGGCCGGCAGCGTCCAGAACACCCTCGGTGAGGAAGCCGGAGCCGTACAGCGGAATCTTGTCTTTCAGGCCAGCCGCAGCGTAGTCGCGGATGAACTTGGCCGCACCACCGCCGGCAAAGAAGCAGGCCACGGCGTCGGGCTTGATGGACGCGATTTCGGTCAGCAGGGCCTGGAACTCGACGTTGGGGAAGGGCAGTGACAGCTCTTTGACGATGGTGCCGCCGGCCTTGGTGTAGCTGTCGCGGAAGCCTTCAAACGCTTCGTCGCCGGCGGCGTACTTCCAGGTGATCCAGACGGCTTTCTTGTGGCCTTTGTCGACCATGGCCTTGCCCAATGCCAGCGTGGGCTGGGCGTTGGTGAAGCTGGTGCGGAACACGTTGGGCGCACACAGGCCGCGGGTGGCGGCATGGGCGCCGGCGTTGGGGATCAGGCTCAGCACGCCGCTGTCGCGCGCCACCTTCTGGATGCCCATTTGCACGCCGGAGTGCACCGTGCCGACCAGCACGTCCACCTTGTCGCGTTGGACCAGGGTGGAGGCGTTCTCCACGCCTTTGGCGGGGTTGGACTCGTCGTCCACCTTGAAGAACTCCACCTCGCGGCCACCGAGTTTGCCGCCGCTTTCTTCGAGCGCCATGCGGAAGCCGTTTTCAATGGCCACGCCGAGCTGCGCAAAGGTGCCGGTGTAAGGCAGCATCAGACCGACCCGCACTTTGGCCGACTGGGCGCGCACGATCTCGGGCAGCAGCAAGCCGGTGGAGGCAGCGCCAACGAGGGCGGCGCTGCGGGAAAGGACGAGGCGGCGGGTGGTCATGGAGTCTCCTTGCTGTAAAAGTTGCAGGGGCAGTATTGTGCAAATGGCTGCGTTTGTTAACTCGAAAAAACCCTTGACGCAGCGGGGCGTGCCCCCTGCGCCACGAGCCATTGGGCGGTGTGTTGTGTCAACACGGTGGGCTGGTCGCGGTGGGGCGAATGGCCACATGCCGGCAGTTTGACCAGCGTGGTGCGCGGCAGGTGCTGGGCAATGTGGTCAATCTGCGCCAGGGTGCCGTATTCGTCGTCTACACCTTGCACGGCCAGCACCGGGCATTGGATGTGGGCCACCTCGGCCTCGATGTTCCAGGTGCGGAATTCGGGCCGCAGCCAGGCGTTGCCCCAACCCCAGAAAGCGGAGTCCGGGTCGGCATGGTGGCGGGCCAGGCGTTGTGGCAAATCGCTTTGTGTGTAGTTCTCGCAGGTCTGCGTGATGCTGGCAAGGCTGATCTCTTCCACAAACACATGTGGCGCCACTGCGACCACACCGGCAATGTGTTGGGGGAAGCGGCTGGCCATCAACAAGGCGATGGAGCCACCGTCGCTGTGGCCAAACAGCCAGAGGGGGCGGGCGCTGTCCCACAGCCCGAGTGTTTGCAGAAAAGCGGGCACCGCGTCGTGCGCCTGCCGGTGCATGAAGTCTGGCTGCCACCCTTCGCCCACAGGGCGCGGGGTGGACTGGCCGTAGCCGTAGCGGGAAAACACCAGGCCGCGCAAACCGGTGGCGGCGCACAGCTGCGCGGGGTAGTCGCGCCACATGCTCACCGAGCCCAGGCCTTCGTGCAAGAACACCAGCACCGGCGCGTCGGCATCGGTGTTGCCGACCCAGGCGTACTCGGTCGCGACCGGGCGGTCTTGAAAGGTGGTGTGCGCGAACCGCGTGGCCATGGGGGGCTTCAGGCCGCTGCCTGGTCGCGCTCGCGCTCGCGCAGGCGGAAGCGCTGGATTTTGCCGGTGGCGGTTTTGGGCAGTTCGCTCACCACCTCAATGAAGCGCGGGTATTTGTACGGCGCCAGGCGGTCTTTCACAAACAGCTTCAGCGCGTCTTCGGTGGCCGACTGGCCTTGCTTGAAGACCACATAGGCCTTGCTCTTGACCAGCCCGTCCGAATCTTCTTTGCCTATCACCGCGCATTCGAGCACGGCGGGGTGCTGCATGAGTGTGGCTTCGACTTCAAAGGGCGACACGTAAATGCCGCTGACCTTGAGCATGTCGTCGCTGCGGCCGCCATAGGTGTAGTAGCCATCGGCGTCCACCGTGTATTTGTCGCCGCTGCGTGTCCATTCGCCGGCGAAGGTGGTTTTGGTTTTTTCGCGGTTGTTCCAGTACTGGATGGCCGCACTCGGGCCGCTGATTTGAAGTTCGCCGATCTCGCCCACCGGGCAGTCGAGACCGTCGTCACCGACGATGCGCAACTGGTAGCCGGGCACCGCCTTGCCGGTGGTGCCGTAGCGCACCTCGCCCGGGCGGTTGCTGAGGAAGATGTGCAGCATCTCGGTGGAGCCAATGCCGTCGAGGATGTCGCAACCGTAATGCGCGCGCCACTTGCGGCCAATCTCGGCGGGCAGGGCCTCGCCGGCGCTGGTGCACACCCGCAGGCTGAGCTGTTCCTGGCTTGGGCGGTTGGGGTCGGCCACCAGCATGGCGTACAGCGTGGGCACACCGTAGAAGATGGTGGGCTGGTAGGCGGTCAGCACCTGGAACACGTCGGCCGGGGTGGGGCGGGCGGGCAGCAGCAGCGTGGTGGCACCCACGCTCATGGGAAAGGTCAGCGCGTTGCCCAGGCCGTAAGCAAAAAACAGCTTGGCGGCGGAATACACCACGTCGGATTCTTCAATGCCCAGCACGCCACGGCCATACAGTTCGGCGGTCTGGACCAGGTGGCTGTGCAGGTGGACCGTGCCTTTGGGGGCGCCGGTGGAGCCGCTGGAGTAGAGCCAGAAGCAGGCGTCATCGGCGCAGGTGGGGTGGGTGTGGGGTGTGGGGTCGGCCGTGTTGAGGAGCGCGGCCATGGAGAGGTGGCCCATCGCATCGGGCCCGGCAACGATGGTGTGCCGAAGCGTGTTGATCTGCCCGATCAGGCCATCAAACGCGGACAGCAGCGCGGGCGACACCAGCAGCGCCACCGCGCGCGAGTCGCGCAGCATGAATTCGAAGTCGCGTGGGGTCAGCAGCGTGTTCACTGCCACCGGGATCACGCCAGCCAACATGCTGCCGAGGAAAGCGACCGGCCATTCCAGGGTGTCCTGCATGCACAGCAAGACCCGGCTTTCGGGCGCCATCCCCAGCGCGCGCAGCGCGTTGGCAAAGCGGTGGGACTGTTCAGCCAGCTGGCCATAGGTCAGGGTGGCGCCGCTGGAAGCGTCGATGTAGGCCACTTTGCTGGTACGTCCCGCGTTGCGCAGCAACAGGTCGTGCGCTGCGTTGTAGTCACGCGGCACATGCACCTCGGGTGGGCTGAGCGTGTGGTTGGCGCTGCTGGGTGTCATGTTGTCTCCAAACGCTATCTTTATAGTAGCAGCCGTGTGAGCTTTTTCTAGGGCTTGGCTGCTTTTTGGCATGAAAACCGCAGCTGTCAGGCGGTGGAGGCTGCCAGGGCCTGCACCAGCCATTCACGGCACCAGACCGTGCCTTCGACTTCGGCCAGCGTGCCGCTGCTGGCGTCGTGGCACCACACCTCGCCCACGCGCTGGGCGCCCAAACCCTGCAGGCGCTCGTCGAACTTCTGGCCGCCGAAGCAGAAGGACTGCAAATAAGTGCGGTCGCCCAGCGCCATCACGCCGTAGCGCACATGGCCGAGAAATTTGGGTTGTGTGTCCAGCGAGTCGTAGAGTGCACGGGCGTTGTCTGGCACATCGCCAGAACCGTAGGTGGATGTGCAGATGAGATAAAGTGCATCTTCCCCGGGCTGTGCGTCAAACGCCTGGATGTCGAGGCCATCCATCATCAGCACCTCGATGCCACTCACAAGGTCGGCACAGTCCATCTGGATCGCCTGGGCCACGTAGTCGGCGGTGCTGGTCATCGTTCCCACCAGAATCTTGAGCTTCATCCCATTCTCCGATATGCAATAAACTGCTTGACAGGTTGTTGATCGGAAGTATACTGCAATCCGCTCGCGGCGCAATCTTTTTTACACGCAGGTTCTACCTTGTCCACTTCTCCGGTCACCGACCTCAGGTCAGCGCCCACCAGCACCCTGGGCGATTTGGGTGCGCGCGTGCGGGCCTGGCGCGCGCGCCGTGGCATGACACGCAAGCAGCTGGCCGCCGACTCCGGCCTGAGCGAGCGTTTTCTGGCCGACGTGGAGGGCGCCAAAGGCAACGCCTCGGTGAATTCACTGGAATCGATTGCGCGTGCCCTCAACATCTCGCTGCTGGAACTGATGCAGGACGCCCCCCGGCCAGCGCTGTCCCGCGTGCAGGGTCTGCTGGCGCGTCTGGACGACACCCAGCTCGACCAGGCCCATGCCCTGTTGGCCAGCCACTACGGCCTGGCCAACGCGGTGGGCCGTGACCAGCGCATTGCCCTGATCGGTTTGCGCGGGGCGGGCAAGTCCACCCTGGGTGCCCAACTGGCCGAGTTGCGCGGCGTGCCGTTTGTCGAACTCGACCGCGAGATCGAGCGCGAGGCCGGCACCAGCATGAACGAAATTTTGCTGTTGCACGGCCAGGCGGGTTACCGCCGCTACGAGCGCCGCGCGATGTTCCGCATTGCCCAGGACCACGCCGACGGCGTCGTCATGACCACGGGTGGCAGCATCGTGAGCGAGCGTGAAACCTTTGATTTGCTGCAGAGCCACTTCTACTGTGTCTGGCTCAAGGCCAACCCGGAAGAGCACATGGCCCGTGTGGTGGCCCAGGGCGACATGCGGCCGTTTGACGCCACGCGTGGGGCGACCACCGAAGCCATGGACGACCTGCGCCGCATCCTCGCCAGCCGCGAGCCGCTGTACGCCCGCGCCGACGCGGTGGTGGACACCGCCGCGCGCAGCCAGAAACAATCCCTGAAAGACCTCGAACGCGTGGTGGCCAGCATGACCACCGCCCCTGTTGCACCCGCCCCCAAGGAAACACCATGAACGCCATCACCGAACCCTTGCTGTTCAAGCAAACCCTCAACGGAGAAAGCCGTGAACTGGTGAGCTTTGCCACCCACCCCGGCCGCTACCAGCACTGGACGCTGGGCGTGGAGGGCGATGTGGCGCGCCTCAAGCTCGACATCAACGAAGACGGCGGCATCAAGCCCGGCTACAAACTCAAGCTCAACAGCTACGACCTGGGTGTGGACATCGAGCTGCACGACGCCATCAACCGCATCCGCTTTGAGCACCCGGCCGTGAAGGTGGTGGTGTTTGAGAGTGCCAAAGAAAAAATCTGGTGCTCCGGTGCCAACATCTACATGCTGGGCCTGTCCACCCACGCCTGGAAAGTGAACTTCTGCAAGTTCACCAACGAGACCCGCAATGGCCTGGAAGACTCTTCCCGCAACGACGGCCTGAAGAGCCTGGCGGCGGTGACCGGTGCTTGCGCCGGCGGCGGCTACGAACTGGCGCTGGCCTGCGACCGCATCGTGATGGTCGACGACCGCTCCTCCACCGTCAGCCTGCCCGAAGTGCCCTTGCTGGGTGTGTTGCCCGGCACCGGCGGCCTGACCCGTGTGACCGACAAACGCAAGGTGCGCCGCGACCTGGCCGACATTTTCTGCACCACCAGTGAAGGCGTGCGCGCCGACCGTGCGAAAGACTGGAAGCTGATCGACGGGCACGCCAAGCCACAGCAGTTTGGTCAGTTGATTGCTACGGAAATTGAAGCACTCCGAGCAGCCTCCACTAGGGCTGGCAGCGCAAAAGGCATTGAGTTGACGCCGGTGCAGGTCACCATCGACGCCGCAGGCTACCACTACGCCACGGTGGACGCGCAGGTCGACCGCACCGCCCGCATCGCCACCATCACCGTGTTTGCGCCCAAGGCCGCCATCGAGTCCACTGCCGACGCGATTGAAGCCGCCGGTGCCAACTGGTACCCGTTGCAACTGCAGCGCGAGCTGGACGACGCCATCCTCAACCTGCGCACCAACGAACTGGAAGTCGGCACCTGGGTCATCAAGACCCAGGGCGATGCCAACCAGGTGCTCAAGATGGACCACGTGCTGGCCAAGCTGAAAGACCACTGGCTGGTGCGCGAAACCACCGGTGCACTGCGCCGCACGTTGGCCCGCATCGACGTGACGAGCCGCTCGCTGATTGCCCTGGTAGACGCTGGTTCGTGCTTTGCAGGCACTTTCTACGAACTGGCACTGGCCTGCGACCGCATCTACATGCTGGACTTGCCCGATGCCCCCGACAGCGCCCCCACGCTTCAGCTCAGCGCCGCCAACTTCGGCTGGTTCCCGGTCGTCAACGGCCTGACGCGTCTGCAGACCCGCTTCTGCGAAGACGATGCGGTGATTGCACAGCTGCAAGGCCTGAGCGACAGCGCGCTGCGCGCCGACCAGGCGCTGGCCCTCGGCCTGGTCACGCTGTCCCCCGACGACATCGACTGGGACGACGAGATTCGCATCATGCTGGAGGAGCGTGCGTCGATGTCGCCCGACGCCATGACCGGCATGGAAGCCTCGCTGCGCTTCCCCGGCAAGGAAACCATGGAGACCCGCATCTTCGGCCGCCTCAGCGCCTGGCAAAACTGGATCTTCATTCGCCCCAATGCGGTGGGTGAAGACGGTGCCTTGAAGCTCTTCGGCACTGGGAAGAAAGCAAAGTTTGACTGGAAGCGCATCTGATTTGATACGGCCTATATTGGCAAAACCTTGGTGAAACGATAGGAAAAACCATGAGCACCATTGACCTGCAAGCCCTGATCCCCAACAACGTCCACCTCGGCGAAAACCGCCAGCTGCAGCGCGCACTCGAACACTGGCAACCGGCCTTCTTGAATTGGTGGGACGAAATGGGCCCGAGCGACTTCAAGGCCAACGAGGTGTATTTGCGCACCGCTGTGGGTGTGGACGCGTCCGGCTGGGCCAGCTACGGCTACACCCCCATGCCCGACTACCGCTGGGGCATTTTCCTGGCCGACAAGGAAGAAGGCCGCAAGATCGGTTTTGGCGACCACATGGGCCAGGACGTCTGGCAGGAAGTGCCGGGCGAATACCGTTCCACCTTCCGCCGCCTGATCGTCACCCAGGGCGACACAGAGCCGGCATCGGTCGAGCAGCAGCGCCTGCTGGGCCACACCGCGCCCAGCCTGTACGACCTGCGCAACCTGTTCCAGGTGAACGTGGAAGAAGGCCGGCACCTGTGGGCCATGGTGTATTTGCTGCACGCCCACTTTGGCCGTGACGGCCGCGAAGAAGCCGAGGAATTGTTGATGCGCCACAGCGGCGACGCCGACAAGCCGCGCATTCTGGGCACCTTCAACGAGCCCATGGACAACTGGCTCAGCTTCTTCATGTTCACCTACTTCACCGACCGCGACGGCAAGTTCCAGCTCAAGTCGTTTGCCGAATCGGCGTTCGACCCGCTGGCCCGCACCACCCGCTTCATGCTGACCGAGGAAGCCCACCACATGTTTGTGGGTGA
>CBDDGX010000019.1:0-107020 GCA_965228025.1 Polaromonas sp.
GTGCAATTTGTCCAGCCCAATGCGGCTTCTGCAGTGCTCAATCGTGTGGCAGTTGGCGCTAACGCTTCCGAAATACTGGGCGGCCTGTCTGCAAACGGTACCGTGATGCTGATGAACCCGAACGGCGTGATGTTCGGCGCGAATTCCGTGGTGAACGTGGCCTCGCTCATCGCTACAACCGGCACTATCGATTTCAACAATTTCAAGAATACAGGCGGTGCGCTGATCACCGGCGCCACCGGCAGCATCGAGAATCAGGGTTTGCTGACCGCCAGCAGCGCCGGACTGGTGGCACTGGTCGCGCCGTCGGTGAGCAACAGCGGCACCATCGTGGCGACATGGGGGAGCATCGCGCTCGCCGGTTCGGACAGGGCCACCATCTCACTCAATTCGGGCCTTTACGAATTTGCCATTCCGGCCGGGGCGACAGGCGTGGGCGTGAACAATGCTTTTAATGCCGGCAATCCAGCAGGTGCCGCCAGCCTTGATGGCGCGACCATTCTGCTGGGCGTGGGTGATGCTGCCAACCTGGTTTCAGGGGTGATCAACCTGGAGGGTGTGCAGCATGCGAGCCGAGCCATCGTGGTTGACGGCGATACCGTCCTGCTCAAGTCCGCGTTGCAGGCACCATCCGTCACGGGCAGTTCCAACACGGTGAATGTCTCGGGCACCGCGCGCATCCAGGACGGTGTGAACATCGCCAGATCGGGTGGCAGCGTCAATGTTGCAGCTGGCACTTACGTTCAGCCCTCGACGCTGAAGATCGACAAAAGCCTGACGCTGAGCGGGGCGGGGCAGGGTGCCACCATCATCGACGCCCAGGGTGTGACCAACTACGGCATTCAGGTTACAGGCGACAACGTGACCCTGAAGGACTTCACGCTGTACGGACCCAGTGCCAACCTCGCAGCCTCCTACGGCATCAAGGTGGCGCCTTCTGGCGGCAACTCGGCGCGGCTACGGGATTTTTCGATCAGCAACGTGACGATTCGCGGGTCGGGCCGGGCGGAGCTGGACCTCAATGGTGTGGTCGGCGCGCAGATTGACCACGTGACAGCTGATGGTGCACCCGTAGGCAACGCTGCAGGCAGCACCGCTGGTGCTGGCATCCAGATCACCGACAGCGCCAATGTGATGATCAGCAACTCGACCACGCGAAACAATGCCTGGGGCGGCCTGGCGCTGTACCAGTCCAACCGCTACTACGACCAGCAGGTCAACAACATCACGGTAGCCGGCAGCAACAGCTTCACCGAGCGTAACCCTGTCTATCTGCAGGATGAATCGGCCAGCCGTGATTTCGGCACGCTCAGCATTGCGGGTTTTGACCATGCGGTGCGCAACGGCTCGTCTGCCAGCAGCAACCTTCAGTACACCTGGCTGCAGGCATCGCAACAAAATGCGTTCGACTTTGCGGTCAACCTCGATGCTGCGGCTTCAAGTTATGTGCAGGGCTGGAACGGTGCGCAGACAACGCAGAACTTCAAGGTCGGCACAGGCCAGTTGCTGGCAGGTGGTGACCAGGCGATGTCCATAGCTTCCGCTGTTGGTGCTGCGGGTACCGGCGCGGCGGTTGATGTGTATGCCGGCAATTACGCCGAACAACTGGTGCTCAACAAAACCGGCCTCACGCTCACCGGTCATGAAGGCGCCAGACTGCTGGTGCCGAATTCCACCGAAGTCAACGGCATCGCCGTCGCCGCCAACAATGTGACGGTGACCGGCATGGAAATCGCCGGGCCTGTCACCCAGTCTTACCTCGACTACCCATGGGGCAACAACATCAGCCGCGGCATTGCAGTGGGCAATGGCGTCACCGGTTTTACCCTCAGCAACAACAACATCCATGATCTTCGCACCGGCATCCTGATCGATGGCCGCAATACCGGCAGTGTGACCGGCAACCGTATTGAAAACACCAAGAGTGCGGTGTCAGTGCAGTACACCGACGGCACGGGCATCGCCATATCCGGCAACAGCCAGGGCCCTGTCGGCAACGAGTGGGGGCTGAACCTGCACCTGAACGGACACATGGTGGGGGCTAACCCCAACCCTGTCGCCAACAGCACACCCATTGCCGCCGCTCCGACCTTGTCTACCCAGGCGGCCCTGCTTGACCTGAGTGCGGACAACGGCGGATGGTCGGTGCAGGACCAGGGCTACACCTCTTCGAACCGCACCCATGTGACCGTTGCCACAGGGGGCGCGTCTGATAACCAGGGCAGCGCATTGAAACCCCTCGACACCGTTCAGGGTGGCATCAATGCGGTGGTGACGGGCGGCACTGTGAACGTCGCCGCAGGCACCTATGCAGAAAACGTCACCATCGACAAGGCCTTGAGCCTGGATGGTGCGGGCATGGGGTCGACCATTTTGAAAGCGTTGACGGCCAACGATAAGGCCGTGATCGTCAAGGCGTCGGACGTCACCCTGTCTGACCTGTCGATCAACGATTCCCTGTACGGCCTGGAGATGAAGGGCACGGCGAACAATCTGACGATTGACCGCGTTGCCTTCAACAACAATCAGTACAGCGTGCGCAGCGGGACGGATGTCAGGGCAGACAACTTCCGCATGCTGAGCAGCAGCATCACCGGTGGGGTGATCGGCGTCAACATTCTTAATGGTTACGACGGCACCGGGGCCGGCAAGGCTTCTTTCAAGAATGCACTTTTTGAAAATGTTGGCGTCGA
The DNA here is from genome assembly GCA_965228025.1 of Polaromonas sp. Classification (GTDB taxonomy): domain Bacteria; phylum Pseudomonadota; class Gammaproteobacteria; order Burkholderiales; family Burkholderiaceae_C; genus Polaromonas. The sequence goes on from CBDDGX010000019.1 coordinate 2,694, forward strand.
AGGGACGCGCTACAAGGGCTTCTACTTTGAAACGGCGGACAACCTCACGATGAGAAATGTCACAGTCACCAATGCTGGCAACGTGGGTAATCCTGATTCAGCTTCGAGCAGTTTTCGCCAGTCCGGCGCGGGCATCGACGTCAATCTCAAGTTCGACGACTTCAACAGTCTCACTTTTGACAATGTTGTGGTGAAAAACTCCGGCTACAGCTCCAACACCGGCACCGGGGTCGCGATGGTCCTCAAGACACGCGGTGTTAGCGGTGACAGCTCCGACTACACCCGCGCACCAGCCAGCCTGCAGTCCGTGAACATCACAGGCGGCAGCATTGAGGACTCAGTCTCCGGTCTGCGCGTGGAAACCCTGAACAATGGCGCCGGAGGCCAGTCAGCAGTGACCATCAGTGGCGGCACCCGGTTCAGGAACAACGTCACCGACATCACGGTTGGCCAGACCAATGTGGACGCACGCGGTGCCGTCTTCGTGGGCGCAGCCGATGGTTTTGCGATCGAGGATCGTGTGAAGCACGCACTGGACACCACGGGTCGCGGCCTGGTGACATGGGAGGCTGGAAACGTCTACGTTACGCAATCCAGCGGCAGCGTCCAGCGCGGTGCTGATGTGTCCTCCTCCGGGGGCACCATCAACGTGGCAGCCGGTACCTATGCTGAAGATGTGACGCTGGCCAATCCCTACAAGCTGCTGTTCAACGATGCGACGGTGCGCAGCCTGACACTTGACGCTGGCGCATCCGGATCTGGTCTTGGCGGCAGGGTAACAGCCAATGGCGCAGGCGGCATCGTTTCCAACGCCGCCTTCAATTTGCTGGGGGATACAACGCTTGCAACCACAGGTGCCGACATCACGCTCAACCGCGACATCCAGAACGTCGGCAGCACACCGCACGGGCTGCGCCTGATCGCGGGGACCGGCGCGACACGGGGCAATGTCAACATGGTGAGCGGTGGTACCACATCGAATACGCTGGGCAGGTTTGAGGTTTCGTCGAACCGGTTCAGCCTGCTCGACACACTGTGGCTGACGGGCTACAAGATCGATGCGCTGGGCAGCGTGGCACTGAGCAACCACACATTGCGTGCGCAGGATGCATCAGCAGCCAACACACTCAATGCGGGCGGCGATATCACGGGCGCGACCGTCAGCCAGGGCAGTGTGGTCATCACCAGCAGCGGCAACATCGCCGCGAATGTCACGGCGAGCGATGTGGCCATGAGCGCGGTGGGCGATATCTCCGGCAACATTGCCGGCACCAATGTGGTGGTGCAGGCCCAGGGCGACCTGAATCTTGTCGTGGTTGCTGCAAATTCGGCATCCCTGGCCGGTGACACGGTCGTCGTGAACGTGGCCGCCCCTGTCGTTGCCGTGGCGGCCGTTGGTGATGCGCAGGTGTCGGGTTCGTCTTCGCAGATGACCGTCAACGCGCCGAGCGGCAGCGTCAGTGGCAGCTTCGGCCAGGTGACCAATTCCGGCGGTGGCCTGGTCAATGTCAATGGCAAGCCCCAGGGGAACGCGCAACTCTCCTCGAACTCCGACAACAGTCGCGTCATGCCGGCCGATACTCTGGCTGACAACGTCGCGGGTGACGGGATTGGCGATGTTCAACTTGCACAGGCTGGCGTTCCGATGTCGCAGACTGATGGTGGTGGCGTCGTTCTGATGCCGCCCGGCGCAGCTGTCGAAGCCCTGAGCAATGGGCAGTCTGTGGAGCTGGACCTCTCGCCGCGTAATACGCAGGATCAATCGCCAGCGAAGACTTCAGGCGGCGATTCGCAAAAAGAATAGGGCGACGGCGGGGGGGTCATGATGGTGCCGGCTGCCATGGGTCGTCGCTTCCCGCGCTCCAGAGGTGGCCCAGGGGCCTGTTACAGCCTTTCACCGCGTTCCCTGCGGGTCGCCTGATGAGCCTGCCCCATTCGGTGGGCTCTTTGGTGATCGAAGCGAGCATGATCACGCCACCGCCCAGTACAAGCTGGGCGTGGGCGATTGAGCCGTCCTGGTTGGGGTAGACCGCCTGTCTGGCAAAACCAAATACGCCGCAAAGCCCGTCTATGGCTTTGGGTGCATCGCGGTAACGCAGTCAGGGAATGAGGCTTGAGGTCACTGGCGTTTCCTGCCGGTCATGATCAGGCGGCCGGGGGCGGGGCGCTTATTGCGCCTGCAGCATGTACTGGTTGAACTGTTGTGCTGCAGGCGTATTGGCTTGCAGCAGCGGGGCCCTGGCGCTCACTGCGCTGGTGTTGGCGGCGCTGACCTGAGCCTGGGCCTGTACAACTGCTGCTGCACGGGCCTCGCGGGCCTGGGCCGACTGGGTGTCCTGGCCAGCAACGCGGCGTGCGCCATCAAAACGGCGGTTCCAGTAGGCGACCGACATGCTCTCGACACGGACTTCAGCGCCGGGCTTGGGTGAGTGAATGAACTTGCCTTCGCCCACATAAATGCCGACATGGCTGAAGGCGCGGCGCATGGTGTTGAAGAACACCAGGTCGCCGGGTTGCAGTTCGTTGCGGTCGATATTCTGGGTGGCGGCAGCCTGCTGCTCGGCCTTGCGCGGCAGGATCAGGCCAATGCTCTGCTCATATATGGCGCGGACAAAGCCACTGCAGTCAAACCCTGTGTCAGCAGAGTTGCCGCCGCGGCGGTAAGGCACGCCGAGGAAACCCATGGCGTTGACCACCAGTTCAGAGGCCTTGTTGCTGACAGTCTGGCCAGCACGTTCGATGTGTGCCATCAAACCCTTGTCGGCCAGCAATTTGTCCATGTCATCAGCGGAACCAGCAGGCGCTGCATGGGCTCTGACAGCAAACAACATGGCGGAAGCAAAAAGCAGAAAGGCCAGTAGGGGTGCTGTGATTCGCATGGCTGGCAGGATACTTGAAGGAATGGTCCTACGTCAACCTTAAGTTGTTTCTTGATACCCTTGCCAAGCCATTGATTTGTAACGATTTATTGAATCTTTCATCTTGGTGCGCTTTAATTAGCCTCCAAATAGTCCTGAAATGAGTTCTAAAGTACTCGTAAATTAAGGGGTCATGCCGTGACGATTTTTTCATCTATTTGGGGTGCACCAAATGTGCGCGGAACAAAGGCCGCTCGCAAGTACCCCGCTATTTTTTGGGTAGCGGCCCTGATGGCTACGCCTTTGGCATGGGCGCAGGGCGTCAAACCCGAGACTGTGGCCACCGGCTTGCAAAACCCGTGGGCTGTAGCTTTCCTGCCGGTCGGCAGGTTTCTGGTGACCGAGCGTGCAGGCCGTCTGCGTGTGGTTGAGCCCGGCGGCAAGGTCGGTGAGCCTGTCGCCGGCGTGCCTGCGGTAGCCGCTGGCGGTCAGGGCGGTTTGCTTGATGTCATTCTTGATTCAGACTTTTCTGCCAACCGCAGCCTGTATTTCTGCTTTTCCGAGCCCGGCCCCGGCAACACCAACAGCACGGCGCTGGCGCGCGCCACGCTGAGCCCTGACAACACAAGGCTCGACAACGTCAAGGTCATCTTCAGCCAGAAACCAAAATTCGCCAGTTCCGCACACTTCGGGTGCCGCATCGTTGAAAGCCGCACGCCGGGCGTCAACGGCAAGGCCGACGGCAAGCTTTTTCTGACAACCGGCGACCGTTTCTCGCGCAAGGAAGACGCCCAGACCCTGAACAACCACCACGGCAAGCTGATACGCATCAACAAGGACGGCACTGTGCCTAAAGACAACCCCTTTGTTGACAAGGCGGGTGCGCTGCCCGAGATATGGAGTTACGGCCACCGCAACATGCAGGGGCTGGCCATGGCGCCTGACGGCACGCTTTGGGAGAACGAACACGGCCCGCAAGGCGGCGACGAGATCAACCTGCCAAAGGCCGGAGCCAACTACGGCTGGCCTGTGATTACCTATGGCGAAAACTATGGCGGCGGCAGGATAGGCGAGGGCATCACCACCAAAGCCGGCATGGAACAGCCCCTGCATCAATGGACGCCCTCCATCGCGCCCTCAGGCATGGCATTTCTGACCAGCGACAAATACGGCAAGGCCTGGCAGGGCAACCTGTTTGTGGGCTCGCTCAAGTTTGCCTATCTCGACCGCATCGAACTTTCCGCACCTTACAGCGGCAAGGTGGTGCGCGAAAGCAAACTCATCAGCGAAGTCGGCGAGCGCATACGCGATGTGCGCCAGGGGCCGGACGGCCTGCTGTACGTGCTGACCGACAACAGCAACGGCAAGTTGATCCGGCTACTGCCTCAGTAAACCGGCGTTTCAGCTGCAGTTTCGGGCAGTGTGGCCGGGCATCCATGTGCTGATGACCTGGCGCAGCCAGTCCATCATCTTCAATGGTGCTTCAGCCCGGCAGATGTGCACCGTGCTGCCGCCCCCGGTTGCTGTCAGCATGACCCAGCCACTGTGCTCAGGCAGCCAGGCTTCGCCTTCAGCCAGCGTGGCCTGCGTGCGAAAAACCTGCCCGCCCAGCCAGCGCGGCGCGGCCGTCAGTTTGAGTCCTCCCGCAGTGCTGGTGATGGTGGTGCCGGCCTTGAGGTAAACGAAGAGCGATTCACCGGCCCTTAGCTGGATGGCAGCGTCGCGGTCTGGTCTGGCTTGCATGGTGGAACTCCTTGTTAGGGCGAACAGGCCCTCGTTGAAAGGCCTCTAGCTTAAAAATAAGGGCGGTTTTAAAACAGACACACGCAGGCGCCATCTGTACCGGTACAGTCGGCGTTTGGCTCATCTGTTATGGTCTGATTTCGCACCATCTGTGACTGTCTGACGCGTGCATCAAGCCGGATGATTCGAACATGCAAGCCATGGAACAACCGCTTTACCTCAAGGTCTCCAGCCACTACAGGCAGGCCATCCAGTCGGGTGTGTTGACACCCGGCCAGCGCATGCCGTCGGTACGTGACCTGACACGCCTGCACCAGGTCAGCCTCTCAACCGCTGCGCTGGCCTGCCATACGCTGGAAGATGAAGGCTTGCTTGAAGCCCGTCCGCGTTCCGGCTACTTTGTGCTGCGCAGGCGCCGCGCTGATTTGCAGCCGCTCAGTGAACCCGAGCCGGGCAGGGCGCTGGACCCGGCGCAGTACGTTGGCATACATGATCGCGTGTCTGACTACGTGGCCAAATGCGACCTCCATCCGCTGGTGGCCAATCTTGCGGCGGCTTATGGATCGCCAGAGATGTATCCGTCAGAGGCGCTGAAGAATGCCGCTACCCGCGCCCTGCGGCAGCATCCGCAACTGCTGGTCAGCGCGGTTGATTCGCCGAGGGATTCGCCGCTTCGCGCCGTACTGGCCAGGCGGGCGCTGGAGGCCGGCATGCAGCTCGCGGCAGAAGACATCGTTGTCACGCATGGCTGCATTGAGGCGCTCAACATTGCGTTGCGTGCGGTGAGCCAGCCGGGGGACACCATCGCCGTCGAATCACCCACCTATTACGGCCTGCTGCAGATTCTTGAAAGTCTGGGCCTGCGTGCGCTCGAAATCCCCACCAGCCCCAGCACAGGCATCTCCATCGAGGCGCTGGACCTGGCCTTCCAGACCCACGACAGCATCAAGGCGGTAGTGGTGATGCCCAACTTCCACAACCCGCTGGGCTGCGTGATGCCTGATGACGAGAAAGCCAGGCTGGTCGCGATGTGTGAACGCCAGCAGGTGGCGCTGATTGAAGACGACACCTATGGCGCGCTGGGCCATGACGATGTGCCGCGCAAGGCAGCCAAGGCCTGGGACAAAACTGGCAATGTCATTTACTGTGCATCGCTTCGCAAGACGCTTGCGCCCGGCCTGCGGCTGGGCTGGATGACGGGTGGCCGCTGGCAGGCACGCATACAGATGCTCAAGTACGCGCAGAGTCGATCGAACGAGGCACTGGCCCAGATGTCGGTCGCGCAGTTCATGGCCTCCAGTGCCTATGACAGGCACCTCGTGCGCCTTCGCCGCATGCTCAATGCGCAGCGCGAACAAATGGCCGAGGCGATTGCCAGATACTTCCCGGCAGGTACGCGTTTGAACGTGCCGGGCGGCAGCATGCTGCTCTGGGTCGAGATGCCTGCTGGCACTTCTGCTCAGGCGGTGTTTGATGCGGCCATCGTGCAGGGCATACGCGTGGCGCCGGGCACCATGTTTTCAAATTCAAGCCGGTTTGACCACTACCTGCGCATCAGCTGCGGTTTTCCGTTTTCAAACCAGATTGATGAGGCGCTGCGCAAGCTGGCCAATATTGTGGCTGCAGCTGCGCCACCTCCAGGTTAAAGCGAACAGCTGGTCAGAAAAGGCCGCTCAGAACAGCCCACTTTGTACCTGCTCGAGGGGCACGCTGACGGGCGCCTGCCGGGCAGATATGCGAGGCAGTACGCGAATGCGGCTGTTGCCGGCCCCGGTGACCATGTCGCGTAACAGGTCTTCAAGCTGCGCGAGTATGGTGGCCGAGCTGACCTCGCAGGGGTCGATCTCGACAATCGCAATCTGGAACTGCAGGTCAGACCCCTGCAGGCCCCATTCACCGGCGCGCAGGCCGTTGGCAAGTATGCGCGTGGCGATCTGGCTGGCCGTGCCCTCTGCAATCCCTTCGGCCATGATGGCAAAGCGGTTGCCCGAGAGCCGCGCAGCCGAATCATGCGAGCGCAGTGAACCGGCAATGGCACGCGATGCAGCCAGCAGCACGGACTCGTTGTTTTCCATGCCGCGGTCGCGCACGATCTGCTCTATGTTGTCGGCACGCGCCAGCAACACGGCGCAGGTATAGCCCATGTAGCGTGAACGGATCAGCGCACCGTCCATGCGGTCGAAAAAGACGCGTGGCATGGCCAGGCCCGTGAGCGGGTCGGTGCGTTCGCGCGCTTCCACGCGCAGGGCATTTTCGGAACTGAGCCGGCTCAGCCAGACCATGCCCAGATAGGTGGCTGCCGCATAAAAAGCCAGCGCCGCCAGGCCTTGCGCCTGCAGCTTTTCTGTCCATGTCGAAGTGAGGTTGGCGGTGCGCAGCAGGTGCTGCACGACCAGCGCCATCTGCCCGGCGGCGATCCAGACAATCCAGGGGCCACTCTGGCTCCAGGCGCGAATCATGTACCAGCTGGCCAGCAGGGCCCAGGGAATCGCCAGCAGGCCCATGTGCCTTTGCGTGACCATACCCAGAGCCTGGGCCGGAACCATGACCACAATAAACATCAGGGCGAGGTACTGCATAGCCCTGGCGGGACGGGCGATGGCGCCTGTGGAGCCCACTGTCATGAAAAGTGCCATGGTGGCCAGTGCCAGCTGTACAGCCCACATGGCAGATGCCGAGGCCGGATAGTCCGTGCCCAGCGCATGGGCCCAGAGGGCGCCCGCTACTGCTGCAGAGTGCCACCACAACATGTGTTCGTCGTAAGCATGCCCGATGATCAGGCTCAGGATCACCACCAGCAGGCAGATGCCGGCAAAGGCGCCGCTGGTGTAAATCCAGAAATCAGGAAAGTCAGGCATCAATCGATGGTGTCGCAGCGGGGTGGGCCCTTTCACACTGCGCCTCCCCTGCATCTTTGTTATATGTCTTGTTTAGAACATACACCATGTGATGCATACAAGTCCAGCTTTTGCGCCGGAAGGCAGGTTTTGCCCCCTGAACGGGCGGCCCCCGGGGAGGCCGCGTGTGTTTCACTGGTTGGCGACCAGCAGGTTATTCTCAATACGAACCTTGTCACCCACCCTGAAGGCGGGTGCCGTCGGGTAGGTCACGGTCTGGGTGCCGCCGCTTTCCAGCCGCGTCACCACTTCAAAGTGGGTGTTCTTGCGGACGTTCTTTTCAATCTCGCGGCCAGCCAGCGCGCCGCCTACAGCGCCCAGAACCTGTGCAGCAGTACGGCCATTGCCGTTGCCAATCTGGCTGCCCAGCACCACGCCGGCGAGGCCGCCGCCAATCAGGCCTACATAGCTGCCATCGCCCTTGACTTCAATGGTGTTGATGGCTTCGACCGTGCCGCAATTCGGGCAGATTCGTGCGGGTACGTTCGAAGGACGAACGGCACCGCTGGCCACCAGCGATTCGCGCAGTACGGCATCAGCCTGTTTGTTGTCAAGGCGCAGGTTGGCGGTCACGCGTGAAGCGGCGGTGATGCGGTCACGGGCCTTGATGGTGTAGCTGCCTTCGTATTTGCCGGCGGTGGTCTCGTTGAGGAATATCTTGCCCTGCATGCCATTGAGGCGTGCGCTGGCCCGGCCGCCCGGTGTGCCCATCAGCGTGAAGAACAGCTCGGAGCCAGGCTCGATGCGGCTGGTGGGCGCAACGGTAAAGCTCTGGATGCGCGGTGCGGTGCCAGTCGGCACGCTGCCTGTGCGCGAGCGCCATGGCGCGCCGGCCAGCAGTGATTCGTCAAGCACCGTGGTGGCCACCTGGTTTCCCAGGCGCAAATTGGCCGTCACCAGGCTTTGTGCGGACAGGCGATCAGAGGTGCGAATGGTGTAGGAACCCACATAAACGCCGGGTTCGATTTCAGGCAGCAGGTACTGGGCGTTGATGCCCTCGATGCTGATGCGGGTGTCTGCGCCGGCCGTGCCGTAAAGCGTGAAGATCATTTCGCTGCCCGGGCTCAGGCGCGCGACCTGTTTGACATCAAATCCGGTGATTACGGGCGCAGCGTATTGCTGCGCAGAAGCCGTTTGGGGAATGAACGCGAGCTGGCTGAAAGCCAGTGCCGCGAACAGCATGTTCAGTATTTTGTGGCGCAGGGTCATGAGGGTGTCTCCTTGGGTGGTGCGGCGATAGCTATTGATACGTTGTGTAATGCACGCCGCTCACCTCGCAACGCGCCACTGAAGGCCCTGTTGACCCGTTTTCTCCAGTCGGGCAGTTGGCCTACAGGCCGGGTCATCACGCGCCCTGCAAAAGCGCCCCGACAGCCCCGTTGCTGCGTCTGGTGCAACGCTGCCATTCGTTATCATGGCCGAATGGTGACCATGCAATCATGGCGGGGACTGCTGACCCGCAGCAACCGCACAGCGAAGATCTGGCTGACAGAGTGGTGGCGGCTGGCGCACCTGGGGGCGCTACTGCTGCTGCTGGCAATGTCGCCATCCAGCTACAAACGCAGCGACAGGGTGGTGATGGCGCGCCACATCTATGACAACACCGCACCCATCCTGACCGGCTTCACGGTTCTTTGCGCGCTGATCAGCCTGGTGCTCACGCGCATCGTGACCACGACCGCGCTCACCTATGGCCTGACGCAATACTCGCTGCAGGTGGTTATTCGTGTGCTGGTGCTTGAACTCATTCCACTCACCGCAGCGCTGTTTGTAGCGCTCCGCTGCACCATTCCCGATGGCGCCGAGCTGGCCGAGATGAAGTCGCGCGGCGACCTTCAAAAGCTGCGCCGCAGCGGCATTGACCCGATTCACCGCGAGGTGCTTCCGCGTGTGGTGTCGGGCATTTTTTCAACCATCACGCTGGCCGTGCTCAGTTGTGTGGTTGCGCTGGTGGTGGCCTACATCACCATTTACGGCGGCAACCTTGCAGGCTGGGCCAGCTACACAAGACTGTTCGGGCAGGTCTTCAACCCGGCCGTCACGCTGATCTTTGTACTGAAGACTTTTTTCTTTGCGCTGGCCGTGTCGCTGATACCGATGGCCTCTGCCCTGTACGGCCTGGCCGAAAGCAACACCCGCACCAGTGCAGAGATGCGCGGGCTGGTGCGCATGTTCGCCCTCATTCTTTTAATAGAAGTACTTTCGCTGGTTGGCAATTACTACTGATGTTTTTAAAAAGACCCCACCCATGAGTGACACACCCGACAAGCACCTGGCCCCCGAGCCGGGCGATACCGCGCCGCTCAATGAACACCTTGAGTTCAAGGCCGTGCTGCTGCTGATCTTCATGGTCGCGCTCATTGCCTGCTCTGCGCTGTATGTCATGTATGCCCGCGGCGTGTTTGAAAGCACGCAGCGGCTGGTGCTGATTTCTGAAGATTCCGAAGGCGTGGTGGCCGGCATGAACCTCACCTTCTCGGGCTTCCCGATTGGCCGTGTGCGCAACATCGAACTGGCCGAAGACGGCAAGGCGCGCATCAACATCGACGTGGCCACCAAGGATGCGCACTGGCTGCGCAAGTCCAGTGTCTTCACCATGGTGCGCGGCCTGGTGGGCGGCACCAACATTCGCGCCTACACCGGCCTGCTGACCGATGCACCGCTTGAAGACGGCGCGGTGCGCACCGTGCTGCAGGGCGATGCAGCAGCCGAGGTGCCCAAGCTGATTGCGTCCGCCAAAGACCTGATCGAGAGTGTCAGCACGCTTGTCAGCAGCGATGGCTCGCTGGGCGCCAGCCTGGCCAACCTGCAGGTACTGACCACAAGGCTGAACGGCACCGGCGGCGCCATGTCGGTGTTGCTGGGTGGCGAGGCCGAGGCCAAAAAACTACAGGTCACGCTGGACCGCAGCAACGCACTGATCGCCAAGCTCGACACCCTGGCCGCCAAAACCGACGTGCAGGTATTTGGCGAGAAGGGCGTGATGCCCGAGGCGCGTGCCACCGTCGCGCAGCTCAACGGCCTGCTTGGCGAGGCCCGTATCAGCCTGAAGAAGGTCGATGCTGTGCTGGTCGATGCGCAGGCGATCAGCGGCAATGCGCGTGAAGCCACCAATGACCTGGGCAGCCTGCGCGGCGAGGTTGAAGCCAGCCTGCGCAAGGTTGATGGCCTCATCAACGAGATCAACCGCAAGTGGCCCTTCAAACGTGATGCCGAGGTGAAGCTGCCATGAAAATTTCATCTGCTTTTCTGACAGTGATCGCCTGTGCGGCGCTCACCGCATGTTCGTCTGGCCCCAAAACGCCCGACTGGCAGCTCGAAGCCAAGGGCTCGACCGACCGCGCTGTGGCCGCTTATCTTGAAGGCAACACAAGGGTCGAAGCCGTCGAGTTCACCCGCGCCCGCAACGAGATTTCAAGCACCGGCAACATCGACCTGATGGCCAGGGCCGAACTGCTGCGCTGCGCCACCCGCGTCGCCAGCCTGGTGTTTGAGCCTTGTGTTGGGTTTGAAAAGCTCAGGCAGGACGCTGCGCCTGCCGAGCGCGCCTATGCCGACTATTTGATGGGCACGCTGAGTCCGCAGGGCGCAGCGCTGCTGCCAGAGTCGCAACGCTCGCCCGGTGCAGACGCTGAACCCCTGTCAAAACTGGTGGCAGCCGGCGCAAGGTTTCGCGCAGGCATTGCCAGTCCGGCACTGATTCAACAGGCCGTCGACACCGCCTCAGCCCAGGGCTGGCGCAGGCCTCTCCTGGCCTGGCTGGGTGTGCAGGCGTGGCTGGCAGAGAAAGCTGGGGATGTCCAGGAGGCTGCGCGTTTGAAGCGGCGTATGGAGTTGACTGCGAATGAGGTGAAGCCTGTCGTTGCGCCAACTCCCCGGCCTGAATCCGCTCGCTGACAGCGTTCCAACTTTTTTGATATCTACAGCCAGCACAAGCTTCCGTGCTGTCCCAGCTACCCTGATCCATGTCATCTTCCCCCCGCCAAATCTCCCCCCTAACCATAGCCCTCGCAGGCATGATCGCCCTCGCCACAGCCATGGGCATTGGCCGCTTTGCCTTCACGCCCGTGATGCCCATGATGCTGCACGACGGGGTGATTGACCTGCTGGGCGCGAGCTGGCTGGCGACGGCCAATTACATCGGCTACCTCGTCGGGGCCTTGATCTGCACCTTTCAGCCCTTCATCTGGCGGCGCTTTCCGGCGCTTCCTCACGTGGGCGCATCAACCTGGGTGCGGGCGGGGCTGGTGGCCACGGCGCTGCTGACGCTGGGCATGTCGCTCAACCTGCCGGGCGTCTGGCCGGTGTTGCGTTTTCTGGCCGGGGTGGCGAGTGCGTTTGTGTTTCTGTTCACCTCGGGCTGGTGCCTGGGGCAACTGGCGCGGCATGGCGCGAGCGGGCTGGGCGGCGTGATGTATGCCGGGCCTGGTGCGGGCATCATGCTCAGCGGACTGATGTGCAGCGGCATGGTGGCGCTGCAGTGGCATGCGGTGACGGCCTGGGTGATCCTGGGGGTGATGGCGGCGATTTTGACCAGCATTGTCTGGCGTACCTTTCACGCCAGCAATGAAAAGCCTCTCGATCCGATCGCAGCCGCAGCGCCCGCTGCAGGCACCGTGCCCGCCAAAGCTGCGGCCAGCCGCAACCAGATGCTGGTGCTGGCAGGGGCCTACGGCCTGGCCGGTCTGGGCTACATCGTCACCGCTACTTTTTTGCCGGTGATTGCGCGCCAGGCATTGCCGGGCTCGCCTTTTCTTGACATGTTCTGGCCCATGCTGGGGCTGGGCGTGATGGTGGGGGCGCTGCTGTCGACCCGCGTGCCGCTCACGGGAGACCTGCGCTACCTGCTGGCGGGCTGCTACTTCATCCAGGCGCTGTCGATTGGCATCAGCCTGTGGTCGCCCACCTTGCCGGGCTTTATCGTCGGCAGTTTTGTGTTGGGCATACCCTTCACGGCGCTGACCTTTTTTGCCATGCAGGAGGTGCGTCGCCTGCGGCCTGACACCGCCACCAGCTACATGGGCCTGCTGACGGCGGTGTATGGCGTGGGCCAGATCGCAGGGCCGCCCATGGTGGCGGTGATGCTGCGCCGCACGACGACGGTCGAGGCGGGCTTCACGCTGTCGCTTGAAATCGCTGCAGGTGCGCTGGTGCTGGGCGCGCTGATCTATCTGTGGATGACGCGCATGTGGCCCATGAACCCGTCAGGGCCCCGCACCGCAACCTGAGCCAGATTGAGTGGCAGCTTTTGCTATTGATTTAATAGCTGCTCACGCTCGTATCTATTGGTCTGCAGCCTGATTTGGCACCTAAAAATGGCCTTTTTGAGGGTTTCGGGGCCAGGTTTCACCAGATTTGCGGCTTCAAAAGCTTGAAAGTTAATATGGAGGTTAACTTTTCTTGAATTTTTAACGTAGACATTAAAAATTTAATGTTTACGTTAAAAAAGTCCAGCTAACCTCCACCAAGCGCCAGCGCCACCCGGTAAGTGATGAACGACGCCAGGTAGGCCAGCGCGAACAGGTAGCCGGCCATGATGATGGGCATCTTCCAGCCGCCGGTCTCGCGTTTCACCGTTGCCAGGGTAGACAGGCACTGCGGCGCAAACACAAACCAGGCCAGCAGCGACAGGGCGGTCGCCAGGCTCCACTGTTTGGCGATGATGGGTTCCAGTGCCTGCGCGGTTTCGTCGGCACCGGCCGACAGCGCGTACACCGTGCCCAGCGAGCTGACCGCCACTTCGCGTGCGGCCATGCCGGGCACCAGCGCAATGCTGATCTGCCAGTTAAAGCCAATGGGTTCAAAAATCACGGCTAGGCCCTTCCCGAGCTGGCCGGCAATGCTGTATTCAATCGCGGGCCTGTCAGAACCTTCCGGTGCGCCGGGGTAGCTGGCCATGAACCACAGCGCAATCGTCAGCACCATGATCACGCCTCCCACGCGCCGCATGAAGATTTCAACGCGCTGCCACAGGCCGATGGCGATGTTGCGCACGCTGGGCAGGTGGTAGTTGGGCAGCTCCATCATCAGTGTGCGCACCTGGCCGCGCGCTGTCAGGCGCTTGAGTACCCAGGCCACGGCCAGCGCGCCGACGATGCCGGCCACATACAGCGCAAACAGCACCAGGCCCTGCTGGTTGAAGATGCCGATGTCACGCGCGGGAATGAAAGCGGCAATCAGCAGCGCATAGACAGGCAGGCGGGCCGAGCAGGTCATGAGCGGCGCAATCATGATGGTGACCAGGCGGTCGCGCGGGTTTGCAATCGAGCGGGTGGCCATGATGCCGGGAATGGCGCAGGCAAAACTCGACAGCAGCGGAATGAAGGATCGGCCCGACAGACCGACGCCGCCCATCAGCCGGTCCAGCAGAAAGGCCGCGCGCGGAAGGTAGCCCGACTCTTCAAGCACCAGGATGAAAAAGAACAGCACCACGATCTGCGGCAAAAAGACGATCACGCCGCCGGCGCCGGCAATCACACCGTCGACGATCAGGCTCCTGAACCAGCCCTCCGGCAGCACGCTGCCTACGGCGCCGCCGACCCATTCACTGGCCGACTTGATGCCGTCCATCGCTGGCGTGGCCCAGCTGAACACCGCCTGGAAAATTAAAAACAGCACGATGGCCAGCATGATGGGGCCGACGACCGGGTGCAGCACGACGCGGTCAATGCGGTCGCTGACGGTGTGCGGTATCAGGCCGTCCAGGCCCAGGCGCTGCAGGATGCCGCGCACGGTTTCGTGGTCCGCCTCGGTCGCATGGGCGGGTGCGTCGGCGATGGTTTCCGGTGTGTCGGCAGAACGCTTCCAGAGTTCGGGTTTGTCGAGCAGCAGGCGCAGGTCCACATCGCCACCGCCGCGTGTGCCCACGGTGCTGACGACGGGAAGGCCCAGCTCTTTTGACAGGGCATCCACATCAATGGCCAGGCCGCGGTCGCGCGCCAGGTCCTGCATGTTGACGGCAACCACGCAGGGAATCCCCAGGCGCTTGACGCCAAGGACCAGGCGCAGGCTGCGGCGCAGGTTGGTGGCATCCACCACGCAGACGATCAGGTCAGGCCGCTTTTCGCCTTTGGCACGGCCGTAAAGCACGTCGTGCGTCACACGCTCGTCGGGCGAGCGGGGGCTCAGGCTGTAGGTGCCGGGCAGGTCAAGCACCCGCAGCGTCTTGCCTGCGGGCGTGGTGAGCTTGCCTTCCTTGCGCTCAACGGTCACGCCGGCATAGTTGGCCACCTTCTGGCGGCTGCCAGTGAGCAGGTTGAAGAGGGCGGTCTTGCCGCAGTTGGGGTTGCCGACCAGTGCCAGCAGCGTGCCCGATGGGAAAAAATTGATGACAGCTTCTTTCATGACGCCGCTCCCGCGGGCAGCGGCCTGACCTGTATGCAGGCCGCTTCATCGCGCCGCAGGGCAAAGGTTGAAAGGCCCACGCGCACCACCAGAGGGTCACCACCCGGCATGCCGCGCGCCATGATGGCGACACGCTCACCGGCCAGAAAACCTATGTCCTCAAGCTGCAGCGCCCACTCTGGCGTAGCTGGCGGGGCAACGACCTGGCTGACGGTGAAAACATCGCCGGTAGCGGCATCAGCCAACGAGAGGGGAGATGCGATTGACGGGACTGACGGAGATGAGTAAGTCAATTGAAAACAGTCATTTCGTAAAAATCAGGCCTGCGCCACATTTTTCGAGTTGTTGGCGTTCTGGGCAGGTGAGGAATCTTAAACGATAACGATTCTCAAGTAGATCGGGCCGGGTATTTCACTGGCAATCGCTACGTAATATCCGCTAAGTAGCATCCCTCTGGATTCGGCTTTCTGATGTACCTAGCATTGCGGCATTGAAATCGGTTTTGCCTGAGGAGACAAAAGATGCGCTTGCCCATCACAACAATATCCAGCCTGTTTCTGCTCCTGTCAGGCGCGGCTTTCATGCCCGCTGCGGCGCAAGACCGCTACACCGCCTCGGCCGACGGCCAGGAAATCACCGACAGCAAGACCGGCCTGACCTGGCGGCGCTGCGCCGAAGGCATGAGCTGGAAGAAAACCACCTGCAGCGGCAAGGCCTCGTTTGTCAACCAGGCTGATGCCGCAGCGCTGGCCAAGGCGGCCGGCGGCGAATGGCGGCTGCCGGTGCTGAAGGAAATGTCCAGCATCGTCGCGGTGCGCGAAGCTGAAGAAGGCAAGGCCGCGATTGATCCGCGCGCTTTCCCGGGCACACCGCCTGGCCGTTTCTGGACGTCGACCAGCGTCGGCACCGGCTACTTCATGTTTGTCTCATTCATTGAAGGGAGCGCCGGCGAGGGCGCACGCAATTCACCGGGTGCCGTCAGGCTGGTGCGGGGCAAATAAACCCCGGGGCCTGGCTCAGTCGTCTTCGGCGACCTGCAGCACCAGCTTGCCGAAGTTCTCGCCGTTGAAAAGCTTGAGCAGCGTCTCTGGGAAGGTGTCGAGGCCAACGACGACGTCTTCCTTGCTTTTCATGGTGCCGGCCTTCAGGTAACCTGCCATCTCGCCGATGCCAACGTGGTAACGGTCGGCATAGTCGAACACCACAATGCCTTCCATGCGCGCACGGTTCACCAGCAGCGACAGGTAATTGGCCGGGCCTTTCACGGGCGTGGTGTTGTTGTACTGGCTGATCGCGCCGCAGATGATGATGCGTGCACCGCGTGTGATTTTGGCCAGCACCATGTCGAGAATCTCGCCGCCCACATTGTCGAAGTAGATGTCCACGCCCTTGGGACAGTGTTCTTTCAGGCCTGCACGCACATCGCCGTTTTTGTAGTCGATGCAGGCGTCAAAACCCAGCTCGCTGACCACCCAGTCGCACTTGGCCTTGCCACCCGCAATGCCCACCACGCGGCAGCCCTTGAGTTTGGCAATCTGGCCGACGGTCTGGCCGACCGCACCAGCTGCGCCCGATACGACGACTGTTTCACCTGCCTTGGGCAGGCCGACCTCCAGCAGGCCAAAGTAACCCGTCATACCCGGCATGCCCAGCACGTTGAGCCATGAGGTCAGGCCCAGGCGAGGGTCGATCTTGAACATGCCGCTGCGCTTGATGTTTTCTTGCGGAATCAGGCAGTACTCCTGCACATCCAGCCCGGCATTGACGTAGTCGCCCACCTTGAAGTCCGGGTTGTTCGACGCAATGACCTTGCCCACGCCGCCAGCGCGCATCACCGCGCCTAACTCGACGGGCGGGATATAGCTTTTGCCCTCATTCATCCAGCCGCGCATGGCCGGGTCCAGCGACAGATAAAGCGTCTTGACCAGTACGCCGCCAGGGCCGGGCTCTGCCACGGGTTCGGTGGTGAAGTTCCAGTTGGCGCGTGTCGGCAGGCCGCTGGGGCGGCTGGCCAGGCGAACCTGGTGATTGGTGAGGCTGGTGATGGCTGTGGTCATGGATGTCTCCCTTGTTTGGATGGCAGGAAGGCATGGTAGCGGGGTGGGGCAAGACCCGCAGTCGCGCAGGCGATTGCTTGAGCTATCTGAAAAGGCGGGGGTTTGTGCAAGCAGGGGCCGCAGGGCCGGCTTTGCCGGACTGCAGGCGCAGCGGCCCCTCGGGGGCAGGGAGTGACACGAAGTGCACGACCGTGGGGCTGTATGCTTATGTCATGAAACTTCACAATTACTTCCGCTCGTCTTCTTCGTACCGCGTCCGCATCGCGATGGAGCTCAAAGGCCTCAAGTACGACTACATTCCCGTGCACATCGCCAAAGGCGAGCACAAGCAGGAACCCTATGCCTCGATTTCTGCCGACACGCTGGTGCCGCTGCTGGAAGTCGACGGCCAGAAGCTGTCGCAGTCGCTTGCCATCATCGAATACCTCGACGAGAAACATCCCACACCCGCGCTACTGCCTGCAGACGCCGTGGGCCGGGCCAAGGTGCGTGCCCTCGCACAGTCGATTGCCTGCGAGCTGCACCCCATCAACAACCTGCGCGTGCTGAAGTACCTGTCGCAGGTGCTCAAGCTCGACGACGAGGCCAAAAACACCTGGTACCGCCACTGGTGCCGTGAGGGTCTTGAAGCTTTCGAAAGACAACTCGCGCAGTTGCCCAAATCGACGTACTGCTACGGCGATACGCCCACCTTGGCCGACTGCTGCCTGGTGCCACAAATCTTCAACGCCCAGCGCTTCAAGGTGAACTTCGACGGCCTGCCGCGCACCATGGCCGCCTATGAAGCGGGCATGGCATTGCCCGCGGTGCAAAAAGCGCAGCCCTCCGCTTGTCCTGATTTTGAAAGTTGACTGGTTAACGCCGGACTGGCCCGCGCCTTCAAACGTGAAGGCGCTCTTCACCACGCGCAGCGGCGGTGTGTCCGCCGCGC
This sequence comes from Polaromonas sp., assembly GCA_965228025.1. Classification (GTDB taxonomy): domain Bacteria; phylum Pseudomonadota; class Gammaproteobacteria; order Burkholderiales; family Burkholderiaceae_C; genus Polaromonas. The sequence goes on from CBDDGX010000019.1 coordinate 20,524, forward strand.
CATGGGACAGCCTCAATCTCGGCGACCATGTCGGTGATGACCCGATCAGCGTCAATGCAAATCGCGCATTGCTGCAGCAGACTTGCAGTGCGCATGCGGTGTTCCTCAAGCAGGTTCATGGCGTCGATGTCTTGAACCTCGACGCTGCTACACCGCACGGCAGCCAGGCCGATGCCTGTGTCACGACACACAGCGGCATCGCCTGCACCATCATGGTGGCGGACTGTTTGCCCGTGCTGTTCGCCACGCAGGACGGTACAGCTGTCGCAGCCGCGCATGCGGGTTGGCGCGGGCTGGCGGGGGATGCGGCCAGCGGGCACAAGGGTGTCCTGGAGTCTGTGTTTGCAGCGCTGTCTGCGGCGACCGCCATTGCCTCGGCGTCAAAAGTCATGGCCTGGCTGGGGCCATGCATCGGACCTTCTGCCTTTGAGGTGGGTGCTGAGGTGAAGCTGGCATTTGAAGCCGGTCAACCCGGGGCGGGGCGCTTCTTTGTGCCTGCCGCGCCGGGCAAATTTCTGGCCGACCTTGCGGGGCTTGCGCGTCACCGGCTGCAGGCGCTTGGTGTTTCTCAGGTTTATGGCAATGACGGTTCAGATGCCTGGTGTACGGTGCTGAACCCCGATAAATACTTTTCGCATCGGCGGGATGCGGGTGCGAATGGCAATGGGTTTGGGACTACCGGGCGGATGGGGGCTTTGGTCTGGATGGAATGATGCTTTGCGTGTTTGAGGGTTTGCCCTTCACGTAGAAGCCGGGTCTCGCCCCGGCGGGCGAGTTACCTTTCTTTGTCTCGCCAAAGAAACCTAACGGAAAGAAAGGCGACCCGCCGTCTGGGAAGTTTTTGGGGTCAGAGCCCAAATTCACCGAGCCTTTGGCTCGCCCTTCGGGTGCAGTGCTTTGCACTGCAGTGAAATTGGTGTCTGACCCCAATAACTCAATAACTTAACCTGCGGTGCTCGATTACGTCGGCGGTCCGCAGAACTCGCCTGCGGCTCAAACAGCTGCGGCCCCTTGATGCCGACTCCATCTCCGCTCCTCGGCCCAGCCTCAACGGGGTGGGGACTGATTCGGGAGCGGGTTCGGATTCGGGGAGCCTAAAGCGCGAAGCGCTTGAGGCGAGAATCCGGGCTTCGTATTCATCCCCAAACCCTTGGAGAGGAGCCGAGAAGCGCAGGGCCAGACGGATCAGGGCTGAAACTTGTTTGAGCATAGCGAGTTGTTTCAGACCCCGGCTGGACCGAGCATCGCAGGGTGCCCGTAGCGCAGCGTAGGGACGACGAACAGGGTCGCCTTTTCTTTTGGTTACTTTGCTTTTGGCGAAGCAAAAGAAAAGTGACTAGCCGCCGGGCTACCCCCGGCTTGGCAGTGAAGGGCAAAACATTCAAACCCAACAAGATCTATCCGTGGGCTCGCACTCGAATAACAGCATCCCGAACCAACCCCAACCGGTCATTCCCAAAATACATGTCATCACCAACAAAAAAGGTAGGCGCCCCAAACGCGCCACGCGCAACGGCCTCGTCTACATTGGCCTTCAGCTGATCCTTCACAGCCGGCTGCGTGATGCCCGCAAGAAACGCATCGGCATCAACGCCGACCTGCTTGCAGATACCAGCAAGAACGTCATCCTGCGAGATATCCAGGTCGTGCGTGAAGTAGGCCGCAAACACCGCTTCAACAAACGCCAGGTGTTTGCCCTGAGCCTCCGTATCCTGCGCCACCCAGATACAACCGCGCATGGCCTTGACGCTGCTGACGGGAAAGACCTTCGGCGGAAAGACGATCTTCATGCCTGCTGCGCGTGCGTTGTCCTGAACGTCTTTCAGCATGTAGCGGTTGCGCGCCGAGTTCATGTCTTCGCGATTGGCGTACACATTCTTGTTGGCCACGTTGAAGATGCCGCCGACCAGCACGGGCCGCCAGACGATGGGCACCTTCAGTTCTGCGGCCATGGGCTGGATGTTGCGGAATGCAATGTAGGTCCAGGGGCTGGAGCAGTCGAAGAAAAATTCAATCATGCGTCGTCTCTTTTGTAATTTTTGATGCGGCTCAGGCGGGCTTGTGGTGACCGGCCTTGATGCTCTCCGCCGTCTGGCCGAAAAGCGCCTTGCGGGCTTCCTCGGTCAGCGCCGGCGGGCGCAAATCCTTGCCGACATCCAGGCCGCGCTTGACAGCTTCGCGTTGGAAAAGCGCGTCGTACCAGCGCTGCACGTTGGGGAATTTCGCGAGGTCCACATTCTGGGCCTTGTGTGTGCGTGTCCAGGGGAAGATGGCCATGTCGGCTATCGAGTAGGCCATGCCCGCGACAAAGGCACCTGTGGCGGCGAGCTGTTTGTCGAGCACGCCGTAAAGCCTGTCCACTTCCTTGCCGTAGCGGTCAATGGCGTAGGGGATTTTTTCGGGCGCATACAGCAAAAAGTGGCCGTTCTGCCCGGCCATGGGGCCGAGTCCACCCATCTGCCAGTTCAGCCACTGCAGCACCCGGTAGCGGTCGCGCAGCACGGGCGAGAGAAAGCGACCGGTCTTGTCGGCCAGGTATTGCAGGATGGCGCCGCTTTCAAAAATTGCAATCGGCTCACCACCGCCTGCGGGTGCGTGATCAACGATGGCGGGCATGCGGTTGTTGGGGCTGATGCGCAGAAAGTCTGGCGCAAACTGCTCGCCCATGCCGATGTTGACCGGGATCATGTTGTAAGGCAGGTCGCACTCTTCCAGCATGATGGAAATCTTCCAGCCGTTGGGCGTGGGCCAGTAGTACAGGTCGATCATGCGGAGTCTCCCGGTATGGTTCTAAAGCTGCGCGGCGTGAAAGCGCAGGTGGTCGTTCATGAAGGTGCTGATGAAATAGTAGCCGTGGTCATAACCTTCATGGCGGCGCAGCGTGAGCGGCTGGCCTCTGGATTTGCAGGCGGCTTCGAACAGATGCGGGTGCAACTGCTCGGCCAGGAATTTGTCGGCCAGGCCTTGGTCGATCAATATGCCGCCGGGGAAAGGCGCCTTGCCTGCTTCAGTCATCAGTGCCGTCGCGTCATGTTTCGCCCATTCAGCCTTGTCGGCACCCAGGTAACCCGTGAATGCCTTGTGGCCCCAGGGGCACTGGCTGGGTGCGGCGATAGGCGCGAAGGCCGAGACTGATTTGAAAAGATCAGGATGACGAAGGGCAAGCGTCAATGCACCATGGCCACCCATGGAGTGGCCGAAGATACCAACGCGCTTGCTGTCTAAGGGCAGGTTTGAGGCGACCAGCGGCAGCAACTCGGTCGTGATGTAGCTTTCCATGCGGTAGTGTTTTGACCATGGTGCCTCAGTGGCATCAAGGTAAAACCCTGCACCCACACCAAAATCCCAGCTGTCGGTTTCACCCGGCGCACCGGCACCACGCGGGCTGGTGTCGGGCGCAATCAGCGCGATGCCGAGTTCGGCAGCCAGTTGCTGTGCGCCGCCCTTGGTCATGAAGGTTTCTTCATTGCAGGTCAGGCCTGCGAGGTAGACCAGTGCAGGCACTCTTGCATGGGCTTGCTTTGCTTGTGGCGGCAAAAAAACCGAGAACTTCATGGGCAGGCCAATGACCTGCGACCCGTGTTTGTAAAAACGCTGCTGGCCGCCAAAACAGCCGTGCTCACTGACGATTTCAAGACTCATAACCATTTTCCAGTGCAAACAGAGCCACGGAACCGGCTTTGCCGGGCCGTAGGCGAAGCGGCCCCTCGGGGGCAGGGCGCTACACGAAGTGAGCAACCGTGGGGCTAATAAAGCACAACGCCGCGGATGGATTCGCCGCTTTTCATCAAGTCAAAACCCTTGTTGATGTCTTCCAGCGGCATGGTGTGCGTGATCAGGTCGTCGATGTTGATCTTGCCTTCCATGTACCAGTCGACGATCTTCGGCACATCGGTGCGGCCGCGTGCGCCGCCGAAGGCCGAGCCTTCCCACTTGCGGCCCGTCACAAGCTGGAAGGGGCGGGTGCTGATCTCTGCGCCGGCTTCGGCCACGCCGATGATGATGCTGCGACCCCAGCCCTTGTGGGTGCATTCCAGCGCCTGGCGCATCACCTTGGTGTTGCCAATGCATTCAAAGCTGTAGTCGGCACCGCCGTCAGTGAGCTGCACGATGGCATCGACCACGTTTTCAACTTCATTCGGGTTGATGAAGTGCGTCATTCCGAACTTGCGCGCCATTTCCTGGCGGGCAGGGTTGATGTCGACACCGATGATCTTGTCAGCGCCCACCATCTTTGCGCCCTGGATCACATTCAGGCCAATGCCGCCGAGCCCGAACACCACGACGTTTGCGCCGGCTTCCACCTTGGCCGTGAACAGCACGGCGCCAATGCCGGTCGTCACGCCGCAGCCGATGTAGCAGACCTTGTCGAATGGCGCGTCTTCGCGGATTTTGGCCAGCGAGATTTCAGGTGCCACGGTGTAGTTGCTGAAGGTCGAGGTGCCCATGTAGTGAAAGATGGGCTTGCCGTCCAGGCTGAAGCGGCTGGTGGCGTCAGGCATCAGGCCCTTGCCCTGGGTGCCGCGGATCAGCTGGCAAAGGTTGGTCTTGCGTGACAGGCAGAACTTGCACTGGCGGCATTCGGGTGTGTACAGCGGTATGACGTGGTCGCCCTTTTTCAGCGTCGTCACGCCGGGGCCGACATCGACCACGATGCCGGCGCCTTCATGGCCGAGGATGGCCGGGAAGATGCCTTCCGGGTCCGCGCCCGAGAGCGTGTAGTAGTCGGTGTGGCAAATGCCTGTGGCCTTGATCTCGACCAGCACTTCACCGAACTTTGGGCCTTCGAGGTCAACGGTTTCTATGGTCAGGGGCGCGCCGGATTTCCAGGCGACTGCGGCTTTTGTTTTCATAATTTGTGTGTGAAGTTGATTTGGTTTTGCCAGGCAGCCTTGAGGCGGCGACGAAGCACTATAAGCCACGTGTACGGTGTGCGGGGGCGGCAGGCCGTATAGCCACCGGCGCCAGTGGCCGTGTACTTGACACTGGGTTGTTTCCGCGATTGGCGCGTCCCGCCGATTTATATTCGACAAATCTCCATATGCAGACGCAAAGCCACAGGAATCGCATGACAACCAGCACCCCCAAACTCCGCTTCATCGATTACAGCGTCGCCTCGGGCGTCGCCACCATCATGTTGAACCGGCCAGAGCGCCGCAACGCCATCGACATGGCCACCCGTGATGAACTCAATGAGGCATCGTTGTGGGCCGTGGCCGACCCTGAGGTGCGCGCCATCGTCATGACGGGCGCGGGCGGGCATTTTTGCGCCGGTGGCGACGTGAAGTCCATGGACGCCGGCGAGCGCATGACGGCCGAGGCGGGCCGCCAGCGCCTGCGCACTGCACATGTCGGCATCAAGGCGCTATTCGAAAGCGACAAGCCCGTGATCGCTGCGGTCGATGGTTGTGCCTACGGCGGCGGCTTTGGCCTGGCGTTGCTGGCCGACATGGTGATCGCGACGCCGGGGGCGCGTTTTTGTATGTCCTTCATGAAGGTCGGCCTGGTGCCGGACTGCGGGGCGCTCTACACACTGGCGCGCAGCATTGGCCTGCACCGGGCCAAGGCGCTGATGTTGTCGGCGCGTGAGGTCGATGGGCAGACCGGAATGGACTGGGGTTTTGTCAATGAAGTGGTGGCCGCTGATGACCTGCAGGCGCATGCGAATGCCGTGGCGCAAAACCTGGCGCGCGGCCCCGCGCTGGCCATTGCACTGACCAAGCAGGCCATGAACCAGTCACAGGTCAGTTCGTTTGCAACCATGCTGGATGTAGAGGCCAATGCGCAGGGCATGGCATTTGCCAGCGATGACCACCGCGCGGCGGCGTCAGACTTTGCAGCGAAGCGCCCCAGCCGGTTTGCCTGGGTCTGATGGAGTCTGGTCCGGAGCGGGCATAGGGCTGACCGGGCTGAAAAGACCAAAAGTTAATATGGAACTTAACATTGTTAATATGGGTATTAACATTTCGGGCTTTGGCGACTTTTTCTGGCTTTTTGAGCGCCTAAAAGCCAAAAAACAGCCAAAAAAAGGGCCATTTCCAGGCATCAAATCGGCTGCAGGCCAATGGATACGCGCGTGAGCAGCTACTGAATCAATAGCGATTGTGATATTTTTCGAGGCCAGAAACAGCACCGCCGGTACTTGCATACCGGCGGGCAATACCTCGGGGATCGGCTAACGCAGCTCAGGCGCTAAAGAAGTTCTTCAGCTTGTCCGTCCAGCCTTCTTCGCTGGGTGAGTGTTTGGCGCCGCCTTTTTTGAGCGACTCGTCAAACTCTTTCAGCAGCTTCTTCTGATGCTCGGTCAGCTTGACGGGCGTTTCGACCGTGATGTGGCAGTACAAATCGCCGGGATAGCTGGAGCGCACGCCCTTGATGCCCTTGCCGCGCAGGCGGAACTGCTTGCTGGCCTGGGTGCCCTCGGGGATGTCGATGGCGGCTTTGCCGGCCAGCGTCGGTACTTCAATCTCGCCGCCCAGGGCTGCGGTGGTGAAGCTGATGGGCACGGCGCAGTGCAGGTCGTCGCCATCGCGCTCGAAGATGTCGTGCTTCTTGACGCGAATCTCGATGTACAGGTCACCGGGTGGCCCGCCATTGGTGCCGGGCTCGCCGTTGCCGGTCGAGCGGATGCGCATGCCGTCGTCAATGCCGGCCGGGATCTTGACCTCGAGTGTCTTGTTGGTCTTGGTCTTGCCGACGCCGTGGCAGGCGACGCAGGGCTCGGGGATGAGTTTGCCGGTGCCCTTGCACTGCGGGCAGGTCTGCTGCACGCTGAAAAAGCCCTGGCGCATCTGCACGACGCCGTGGCCGTGGCAGGTGGTGCAGGTCGCGACCTTGGTGCCGGGTTTGGCGCCGCTGCCGTGGCAAACGCCGCAGTCGTCCCAGCTGGGGATGCGGATCTGCGCTTCCTTGCCTGATGCTGCTTCTTCCAGCGTGACTTCCATCGCATAGCTCAGGTCGCCACCACGGAAGACCTGGCGCCCGCCGCGCTGGCCGCCGCGCTGCTGCCCGCCAAACACGTCGCCAAAGATGTCGCCGAAAGCTTCTGCGAAACCGCCAAAGCCTTCTGCACCCGGGCCGCCGCGGTTCGGGTCAACGCCGGCGTGGCCGTACTGGTCATAGGCGGCACGCTTCTGGTCGTCGGAAAGCATCTCATAGGCTTCCTTGGCCTCCTTGAATTTTTCTTCTGCAACCTTTGACGCATCCCCCTGGTTGCGGTCAGGGTGGTGCTTCATCGCCAGCTTGCGATAGGCTTTCTTGATGTCTTCATCGCTCGCGTTCTTGGGAACACCGAGCACGTCGTAATAGTCTTTTTTTGCGGCCATGGCGGTCAGTCAGGGGTCTTCAAAAATCGGGTGGCGAAACTGTGGGGCAGGGCGGGGGCGTAAACACAAAAGCGGAAAGCCGGGATTACTCCTGGTTTCCGCCTCGTGTTGCCAGTCACGGCCTGAAGTGATCGGGCTTAGCCCTTCTTCACTTCCTTGACTTCAGCGTCAACAACATTGTCGTCCGCTTCAGGCTTGGCCTGTGCCTGTTCGGCACCTGCGCCGGGGCCGCCTGCCGCTGCGGCTTTTGAGGCTTCCATGTCGGCATACATCTTTTCGCCCAGCTTCTGGCTGGCTTCCATCAGCGCCGTGTTCTTGGCGTCGATGGCGGCCTTGTCGTCGCCTGCAAGGGCTTCTTCCATGTCCTTGATGGCGGCTTCGATCTTTTCCTTCTCGCCGGCTTCGAGCTTGTCGCCGTATTCGCCGAGCGATTTCTTCACGCTGTGCACCATGGCCTCGGCGTTGTTCTTGGCCTGCACGAATTCGACTTTCTTCTTGTCTTCTTCGGCATTCAGCTCGGCGTCTTTCACCATCTGCTGGATTTCAGCTTCAGACAAACCGGAGTTGGCCTTGATGGTGATCTTGTTTTCCTTGCCGGTGCCCTTGTCTTTCGCGCCGACGTGCAGGATGCCGTTGGCGTCGATGTCAAAAGACACTTCGATCTGTGGCGTGCCGCGTGCTGCTGGCGGGATGCCTTCGAGGTTGAACTCGCCCAGGCCCTTGTTGCCCGATGCGATTTCACGCTCACCCTGGAACACCTTGATCGTCACGGCCGGCTGGTTGTCTTCAGCGGTCGAGAAGGTCTGTGCAAACTTGGTCGGGATGGTCGTGTTCTTCTTGATCATCTTGGTCATCACGCCGCCCATGGTCTCGATACCGAGGGACAGCGGGGTCACGTCAAGCAGCAACACATCGGTGCGGTCGCCAGAGAGAACCTGGCCTTGAATCGCTGCGCCGACTGCAACGGCTTCATCGGGGTTCACGTCCTTGCGCGGCTCCTTGCCGAACAGCTCTTTCACTTTTTCCTGCACCTTGGGCATGCGGGTCTGGCCGCCGACCAGGATCACGTCATGGATGTCGGAGGCGCTGACGCCAGCGTCCTTCATGGCCAGGCGGCAAGGGGCGATGGTGCGCTCGATCAGCTCGTCAACCAGGCTTTCGAGCTTGGCGCGGGTCAGCTTGACCAGCAAATGCTTGGGGCCGGTTGCAGGGTCGTGTGCGATGTAGGGAATGTTGACTTCGGTCGCTGCGCTGTTCGACAGTTCGATCTTGGCTTTTTCAGCGGAGTCTTTCAGGCGCTGCAGGGCGACCACGTCTTTCGACAGGTCAATGCCGCTGTCCTTCTTGAACTCGGCCACGATGTAGTCGATGACGCGCTGGTCAAAGTCTTCACCGCCGAGGAAGGTGTCGCCGTTGGTCGACAGCACTTCAAACTGCTTTTCGCCGTCGACGTCTGCGATCTCGATGATGGAGATATCAAAGGTACCGCCGCCCAGGTCATACACGGCAATCTTGCGGTCGCCTTTTTCCTGCTTGTCCAGGCCAAAGGCCAGGGCTGCAGCGGTAGGCTCGTTGATGATGCGCTTGACGTCCAGGCCTGCAATGCGGCCGGCATCTTTTGTCGCCTGGCGCTGTGCGTCATTGAAGTACGCAGGCACAGTAATGACGGCTTCCGTCACTGCTTCGCCGAGGTAGTCTTCGGCGGTCTTTTTCATCTTGCGCAGGATGTCTGCAGACACTTGTTGTGCCGACAGTTTTTTGCCGCGCACTTCCACCCAGGCGTCGCCGTTGTCGGCAGCCACGATGGCGTAAGGCATCAGCGCGATGTCTTTCTGCACTTCCTTTTCAGAGAACTTGCGGCCGATCAAACGCTTGACGGCGTACAGCGTGTTCTTGGGGTTGGTCACGGCCTGGCGCTTGGCGGATGCACCGACCAGCACTTCACCGTCTTCCTGGTAGGCGACGATGGACGGCGTGGTGCGGCCGCCTTCAGAGTTTTCAATCACGCGGGGCGTGTTGCCCTCCATGACGGACACGCAGCTGTTGGTGGTGCCAAGGTCAATACCAATAATTCTTCCCATGATGAGCTCCTGTTTTTCGATTCGTTAAGGTTTAAAAAGGTTGGCCGGGTCGCCCAATTCAGCGCCGGGGCCGTGATCAATAACTGTGTTGATGACTTGTGGATAAGCGGTGCATATTCAAGTGAATCAACCCAAAATTTTTCAATTTATTTAGGTGCAGACACGGTGACAAGGGCAGGGCGCAAGACGCGCTCGGCAATCAGGTAGCCTTTTTGCAGCACGTTGACCACGGTGTTGGCTTCCTGGTCCGACGGCACCATGCTGATGGCCTGGTGACGCGTCGGGTCGAATTTGCTGCCGGCTTCAGGGTCGATGGCGATGACCTTGTTGCGCTCCAGCGCGGCCTTGAGTTGCTTGAGCGTGGCTTCAGCGCCTTCGCGGATCTGCTCCGGAGTCACGTTCTGGATGGCCAGGCCGGCTTCCAGGCTGTCGGCCACAGGAAGCAGGCTTTCGGCAAAACTCTCCAGCGCAAACTTGCGCGCCTTGCCGACTTCTTCATCAGCGCGGCGGCGGGCGTTTTCGGTCTCGGCCTTGGCGCGCAGGTAGCTGTCGGCCAGTTCGGTGTTTTTGGCCGTCAGCGTGGCCACTTCCGCCTGGGCTGCAGCCAGCTCGTTCTGCGCCTCAAACTCGTTGGCGGCTTGCGCGGCTTCCAGTTCTTCGGGGCTGGGTGCGCCCGTCAGGTGTTGATTTTGTTCAGGTTGTTGATTGTCAGACATGCTTGAGCGAGAAGTTGTTAAGCGGGGATGCAGTCCACTTGGGGCCCTCAAAAGCCTTTTCAAGGGTGGGGGGATTCGGTTTGTGGCGGAAATTGGCCAAAAACCTATGAAAACGGGGTGAAACCTTCGCAGAAAGGGCTCAAAGCCCAACGAAAGGTGACGCGAGATTGTAAGTGCCTGAAGGGAAGCGGCTTTTCGCCCCTAAATCGGCGCAAACCGGACGATCTGTTTTACAAAGAATTTATATCTTAAGATATGTTTTTGGATGTATCTTTGATATAGTTGCATCCACCAAATCAACTCTTTCTGCTATTCAAGGATTCATATGCATCCGTTTTTCAAACACATCCAGGACCATGTTTCAGCCCGCCATGCGGCACATCACGAACGTCATGCAGCACGCCACGCCGCGCACCACGCTGCCCATCACGCCATAGGCGGCCGTGGGTTTGGCGGTTTCAGGTTTGACTTCGGCGGCGGCTTTCCCGGCGAAGGCAAGGGCGGCGGTCGCGGCGGCATGGGGCCTGGCCGCAAGTTGGGGTCGGCCGACCTGCAGCTTTTGATATTGGCGTTGCTGGCCGAAAAGCCGCGCCACGGTTATGAAATCATCAAGGCGTTGGACGAACGCTCCAACGGTTTTTACAGCCCCAGCCCGGGCATGGTCTACCCCGCGCTGACCTATCTTGAAGAGATCGGCTACGCCACGGTAGCGGCCGAGGGTGCGAAAAAGCTCTACAGCATCACCGAGACCGGGCTCGCCAATCTTGAACAGAACCGCACGGCAGTGGATACGCTGCTGGAGCAGCTCGCCTTCATCGGCAAAAAGATGGACCACATGCGCCGGGCGATGTCGGGCAAGGTCGAAGAGTCTGAAGACGGTGAGGGCGATGGCATGGAGGACCTTGACGGGCGCCGGGGTCATCACGGCTGGCACCGCATGTCGGCGCCGCTCAAGCAGGCACGCCGAAGCATCAAGTCGGCGCTGATTGAAAAATACGGCGCCTCGGCTGAAGAGCAGGCCCGTGTGGCTGAGGTGCTCGAACGCGCCGCGAAGGAAATCCGCGGTTGGTAAAACTGGTTCCCCCCTATCGGCTGCTCACTTCGTGTAGCACCTTTCCCCCTGCAGGGGGCAGCGCCAGCGGCCCGGCAAAGCCGGTTCCGCGGCGCTTGCTCGCTTGGTGAGACATCCCAACCCGTCGCCGAACGGCCGCGAGCAGAGTTTGGCATCCAATGCAAGAATGCGTGGCCCCCGCGTGCGGGTCCGGCCCCTGCTTTTGAAAGCCCCGTCTTGACGCCACCTTCCTCCCCATCAACGGCGCCGGCCGCACGGCCGTCGTTCGCGGCCATGCGTGTGCCCGGCTACCGCATGCATTTTTTCACCTACGTGCTGGCCATGATGGCCGACAACATCGAGCACGTCATCAGCTACTGGATGGTGTTCCAGAAATTCCAGTCGCCCGCCCTTGGTGGTTTCGCCGTGGTGTCGCACTGGCTGCCTTTCCTGTTGTTCTCCGTCGCGGCCGGTGCGCTGGCCGACCGCTTTGATCCGCGCCGCATCATCCAGGCCGGCATGCTGCTCTTCATGATTGCCTCGATAGGCTGGGGCTACTTCTTCATCACCGACACGCTGCAGATGTGGCATGCCATGGTGCTGCTGACCATCCACGGTGTCGCCGGCGTGCTGTGGCAAACGGCGAGCCAGCTTCTGTTGCACGACATCGTTGAGCCGCAGGATCTGCCGAGCGCGGTGCGCCTCAATGCTTCTGCGCGTTACCTCGGCGTGCTGGTCGGCCCGGCGGTGGGCGGTCTGATCATGCTGTCCATGGGCCCGTCGCACGGTATTTTGCTCAACGCCGTGTTTTACCTGCCGCTCATCCTTTGGCTGTGGAAGGCGCGCTACGGCCCGAAATTCCGCAAGGGGCCGGCCGCCATCAGGCGCGCAGTGCGCGGTTTTTCCGACATCGTGCAGACCATGCGCGACATCGCCGGCAACCGCCTCATCGTGTCGATGACGCTGCTGGCCGGCTGCACATCCTTCTTCATAGGCGGCGCTTACCAGGCGCAGATGCCGGGCTTTGCGCATGACCTCGGCCATGGCGACCCGGGCGTGTCTTACAGCATGCTGCTGGCCGCTGATGCGGCAGGCGCCTTGCTCGCAGGCTTTTTGCTTGAAGGCAGCGGCCTGCTCAAGTCCAACCCGCGTACCGCGCTCATCCTGGCCGTGCTGTGGTGTACGGCGCTCGCAGGTTTTGCGTTGTCGGCCAGTTACCCGCTAGCGCTTGCTTTGCTGTTCATCGCCGGTTTTCTCGAACTGTCATTCAGCTCGATGACGCAGGCGCTGGTGCAGCTCAACGCACCCGGCGAAATCCGCGGGCGCGTGATCGGTCTCTTCAACATGGCCGCCCTGGGCATGCGGGCGTTCAGCGGCATCACGGTTGGTCTGATGGGCGCGGTGATCGGCGTGCACTGGTCGCTGGCCTTGTCTGCACTGGCGCTCACGGCTGTGATTGGTGTGCTGCTGATGCGTTTCAGGACGCGGCCTGCAGTGGCCTAAACAGAGCTGGCCGGTTTGCGCCGGCCTTTACCGTTCTTACCGCTCTTGCCTTCAGCCGGTTGCTGCATGCGCGCAATCAGCTCACGTTTATTGTTGCGGCTGCGGTGCGCGTGTTCACGCATCAGCGCTTCTGCGCGCGCACCTTCACCCGCCAGCAACGCGGCCAGCACGTCTTCGTGGTCTGTCTGCGCGCGCTGTATGAAACGGTATTCAAGCAGGGGCAGGACGCCGTTCAGGCTGAGCGCACCGGCGCCTGCCATAGGCGTCTTGCTCACATGGGCCAGCGCAGAGGTGAGGGTGCTGTTGCCGGCGGCCTCTACCAGCGCTGCATGAAAGCGTGCATTCATGTGCACCCAGCGTGCTGCATCAATCACATGGCCCGCCGCTTCGGCTTTCTCCAGAAGCAGACGGCCTTCGGTGATGCAGTCCTGCAGGCGGGTCTTGATCTCGGCACTGAGCCCGCGCTCGGCCGCACTGCGCGCAGCCATGCCTTCAAGCACGCCGCGCACATCGACGGCATTGGCAATCTCATCCACGGTGAACTGCCGTACCCTGAAGCCGCGCGTTGGCAGTTGCTCCAGCAGTCCTTCCTTTTCAAGCTCGGCCAGCGCAATGCGAATCGGCGTGCGTGACACGGCCAGCTGCGCAGACAGTTCAAGCTCGACCATGCGTGCGCCGGGCGCGAGAGCGCCGCTGAGAACCTGCTGTCGCAGCCGGTCAATGGTGTAGTCGATCTGTGAAGACATGCAGATGAATTATTGCATGCAATAACTGTGGTTATTGGGTTTTTTAAGATCTCTGAATGCTATTATTGCGTGCAATAAATACAGGAGACCTTTCATGAACGCCCCCCACAAGAGACAGACCCTCGCAGCATTCGGCAAGCTTTTCGCCGCCGGCCTGCTCGCCATGACTGCCGTGCCCGCACTGCATGCGCAGGTCGCGGCCTACCCGAACAAACCCATCAAGGTCATCGTGCCGTTCACGGCCGGCGGTGGCGGTGACATCCTGGCGCGCCTGGTGATGACGCGTGTGGGTCGTGAACTGGGCCAGCCCATCGTGTTTGAAAACCTTGCCGGTGCAGGCGGTAATGTCGGCAGCGTCACCGCATCGAAAGCTCCCGCCGATGGTTACACGCTGCTCTACGGCACCAACGGCACGCTGGCCATCAACCAGACCATTTACAAGGCGCCTGGCTTCAACCCGCTCAAAGACCTCGAGCCCGTGTCTCAGCTCACGCAGCTTGCCGCCATGGTCGTGGTGCGGCCCAACCTGCCGGTCAACTCCATGGCCGACCTGACCAAGCTGCTCAAGGCCAACCCCGGCAAGTACACCTTTGGCTCTGCCGGCAACGGCACGACCTCGCACCTGGCTGGCGAGATCTACAAGTCCAGCGCGGGCGTGTCTGCCGTACACATTCCTTACCGTGGCGGCGCGCAAGCCATGACGGATCTGATTGGCGGCCAGGTGGACTACATGATTGAAGTCATGCCCAATGCTGCGCCGCAGGCCAAAGCCGGTCGTGTCAAACCACTGGCGGTGACGACTGCCAAACGTGTGGCCGCCTGGCCCGATGTGCAGACGGTTGCCGAGTCCGGCCTCAAGGGTTTTGATGTGAGTGCGTGGGATGCCATCATGGTGCCCGCAGGCACGCCGCGCCCCGTCGTTGACCGCCTGGTCGCTGCCATCCACAAGGCGCAGACCGACCCAGAATTGCGCGCGCAACTGCAGCAGCGCGGGGCCGACGTTGTGTCGACCACGCCTGAAGAACTGTCGAAATACATCGCCAGCAACATCACGCTGTGGGGTAATGCTGTCAAACGTTCCGGCGCTGCGGTGGATTGAACAACATGATGAATGCCGATGAACTGATAGGCCTGCCGCCCGGCGTGCGTGCAGCCACGACCGATACCAAAAACTATTTCGCCGCGCTTGAAAATTTTCAACGCACCTTTGCCTTCGGGCAGGGTGACAAGGTGCTGTTGCTGACAGACCCATTGCTCGACACACGCGTGGCAGATGCCGTGATGGGGCTGGCACGGGCACGCGGCGCCACGGTGCGCCAGTACATGGAGACCTCCAGCCAGGTGACCGAGGTGCCCGAACTTGTGAAGGCGCTGGTGGCCGATGCCGACTTTGTGGTGTCGACCTGGTTCTGTTCCATCTTCGACCCCTTCTTCATCGCGCGCCGCGCCGCCGGCCAGCGCTGGGTCAAGATCACCTATTTCCGCGACCTTGATTTGCTGCACACACCGCAGGCGCGTTTCCCGGCAGAGCTTGTCGGCGAGATCATCCGCGCAACGGCGCAGCGTTACCCCGCAGGCAAGGACTTCACGGTGAAGTTCTCGGATGCGCGCGGCACAGACTTCTCAATCGACTACACACCCGAGATGCGGCAACTGCTGCAGGCCGGCAACCGCTGGCGCGGCAAGATGTTTGCCGACGAGCCGGGCTGTTATGTGCATTACCTGCCCACCCACGGCCCCAACCTGTGGGACCGCACGGCGCACCGCAATGACGCGAATGCGCCCGTCACCATGTCGGGCACGCTGTACCCGCAGTGGGCGGTCGGTTTTGCCAAACCGTTTGCCGAAAAAATCGGCTGCCGTTTTGAAAGCGACACGATTGTGGAAGTCACCGGTGAGTCTGAAGAGGCCGTGATCCTGCGCGAGATGCTGGTGGGCGGGCGGCTGATTGAACTGGGCTGCGGCTTTAACCCGAAAGCGCCACGCCACACGATTTACCCGGCGGGCTCCAACGCGCCGGGTGCACTGCACTTCGGCATAGACCTCGCAAAACCAAGTGAGTACATCCTGCGCACCATGCCGCAATGGGAAGAGCCGCCGGTGCACATGGACCTTGTCACGCTTGACAGCACGGTACAGGTGGATGGCCAGTCGCTGATTGATGCCGGCTTTTTGACGGCGCTGCGCGATCCGGCGGTGAGGGCTGCGGCTGAAAAATTCGGCAACCCGATTGAACTGCTTGAAACAGCCATCTGAACTGCGGTGACACAAATAAAAAAGCGGCCGTGAAGGCCGCTTTTTTTCTGGATGCGTTGTTTACTTTTTCTTGGCCTGGCTGGCCTGCCACTTGGCGGCAAAGCCCTGCAGTTCACCCAGGCGCTTGAGCAGGTCGTTGCCCAGCGGGGTGACGGTGTAGCCGGAATCGCCGTGGGTCATGAGGCCTGCGGCACGCAGTTCCTTGACGCGGGTGTTGAGTGTGTTCGGAGTGATGCTGCCGATGCTGTCCTGCAGGAGCCTGAAGGTCTGGGGATGTCCGTCTTTCAGTGCCCACAAGACGCGCAGTGCATAACGTGACTCAAGCAGTTCAAACAGCTGGCCGACAGCGGCGTTTTCCTTGGCACTCATTAACTCATCTCCTCGATTCGAATTTGGTCACAGTTTAGTCACACTTGGACCGGCAATCCCGTGGCGTGGCGCAAATATAACGCAAAAATTCACGCTGCTACAGGTTTTATAGCTAGTAAAGACCGCCGCGTGCACCTTCACGGCCAAAAGGTCAGAAAATTGTGACGTGAAAAACGATATACGCCATTTGCGGCTTGACAGGCGCGCAGCCGTTTGGCCTTAAACCCTTGCGCCTGTTGGCTGGAGGTAGATTTTTTTCAGCAGGCGGATAAGGGTTTGCCGTTCACTTGTGGTCAGGCCTGACGTCGCTTCTATTTCCAGCGCGGATATTGTTTTTTCCCCGACCTGCACGAGTGCGGTGCCTGCGCGGGTGGGGTACAGGCCGGTGGCTCGGCCGTCATTGGGATGGGGTTTGCGGCTGATCAGATTGCGCTTTTCCAGTGACCTCACCATGGCGACCAGGTTGGACGACATCATGCCCAACACGTCGCAGAGCTGGCGCGACGTGATGCCCGGGTTGCGTGCTATCAAAGACATGACGGAGAACTGGACAGGCCGCATGTCATGGTCCGTCATGCGGCTGATGAACAGATCGATGATCTGCAGCACGGCCCGCCTCGCGTTGTACCCGACAAGGCTTTCCAGGAAGCTGGTGTCCAGACCTTCGGTCAGGTCAGTGGCTGTAGACAAATCTGGATCCAGATCTTTTTCGGCGGATGGGGGCATGTTGTTTTGCGGGTTCTACAAAACTGCACACCTTACACGAGCTTCAGGTGTGCCCGGCAGGGCCTGCGCCTGGCCGCTGCCGGTTCACGGTCTGTTCAAACTATTTTCAGGAGTGGCTCAGGACTCTGCCGTGAAGCCTATGCGCTTCACGTAGGAGCCCCACAGTTCTGCATCTGCCTTGAGCGTGCGCGAAAAATCTTCAAGCGTCGGCGAGGCAATCGCTTCCAGGCCAAGCGGCGTTCCAAAGTCGATGACTTCTTTTTGCGCGACCACGGCGCGCAGGGCGGCATGCGCCCGTGCGCTGGCAGCGGCGGTGGCCCGTGGCGGCATGAAAATGCCATACCACTCGCGCATGGTCAGTTCAGGAAAGCCCTGTTCGGCATAGGTCGGTACATCGGGCGCAAATTTTGAACGCGTGGTGCCGGTCACGGCCAGCAGCCTCAGGCGTCCGCTCTGCAGGTAGGGCAGGTAGTCGCCCAATGGGGAAGAGAACGCGGCGATCTGGCCGCCCAGCAGCTCCTGTATGCCGGGCCCGGAACCGCGATAGGGAATCTGTTTCATCGGCACGCCTGATGCGCGTTCGAGCAGGGCGGCGACCAGGTGCGGCATGGAGCCTGCGCCTGGTGTTCCGTAGTTGGACATGTTCGGGTTGGCCTTGGCCCAGTCGAGGAAGTCACGCAGCGTCTTGACGTTGGCCGGCACCTGCGGCCCCACACCGAAACCGTGAGCGGTGTACAGCGCCGTGCTGATGGGCGTGACATCGTCGATCTTGTAAGGCAATTTGGGGAAGGTGTGCGGGTAAATGGTGAGCATGGAGGCGGGTGTCAGCAGCATCACCGAGCCGTCTGCCGGGCTTTCGCGCAACGCGGTGACGCCGATCTGCCCGCCTGCGCCTGGCTTGTTGTCCACCAGCGCATTGACGGCATAGTTGCCGCGGAGCTTGTCGGCCACACGGCGCGCAAAGGCGTCGGTGGTTCCGCCTGGCGGGAAGCCGACGATGACGCGAACCGTGTCAATGGCAGGCGCCTGGGCCCGCGCCAGAAAGGGCGCGCCCATGCAGGCCGTGAGGCCTGTGGCGGTTGCTGAACGAAGAAGGGTGCGGCGATGAAGCATGAAAGTCTCCTGTTGAGGTTTTTGACGTTATGGACCGGGTGATTTCAATGGCTGGGTCAGTACTGCAGTAGCGCCGGCTACCCTGCGCGCGCTGCTGTTGGTGTGTCTGCGACGGCAATATTCGGGGCGCTGCCGTCATGCAGGGCCTGGACCAGGGCGGCGCGGTGCTTGAGAACCGCGCGCTGGTTGATGGAGCCCTTGTCGGTCACCTCGCCCTTGTCTATGGATGCGGGCTCCGTCATGATGAGTGCCCGCGCAATGCGTGTGGAGCTTCCGGTGGCGCCAGCCGCCAGCCTGTTCAACAGGTCCTGAAGCCAGAGCATTACCGGGGCTGAAGCCACCACATCCTTGATGGACGCCGTGGCATCCAGGCCGCTCAGTGTGCGCAGGGCAGGGGTGGGTATCAGCATGGCGCCGACTTCCCTCAGGTCCAGCCCGGTGATGACCGCGTCCTGCACATAGGGCGCGCCGGCGGTGATGATCTTCGCGCGTATCGGGCCCACGCTCACAAAGGTGCCTGTGGCCAGTTTGAAGTCCTCTGCAATGCGGCCGTCGAAGCGCAGCCCCTGGTGAATGTCAGCGGGGTCAATCCACTGCACGGCATCGCCGGTGCAGAAAAAACCCTCTTCATCAAAACTTTCCTGCGTGGCTTCCGGGTTGCGCCAGTAGCCGGGTGTGACGTTGGGGCCGCGATAACGGATCTCGGTCTTGTCGCCCAGCGGGACCAGCTTCAGTTCAAGGCCGGGCCCGGGCAGGCCGAGGTCGCCTGCCTTTGAATGCGGTGTGGTCACAAACAGGCCGAAGGGGCCGGACTCTGTCATGCCCAGGCCTGCGGTCATGACGACCCGTTCACCGTACTCGCGCTCTGCACTGGCATATAGGCTGTCCCATACCGGCTGGGACAGCGAGGCCCCGGCGTAAAAAAGCTGGCGTATGCGCGACAGGAAGTTGCGCCGCAATACCTCGTCAGTCTGCATGGCCGCAGCAATCGCTTCAAAACCCACGGGCACGTTGAAATACCAGGTGGGCGCGATCTCGCGCAGGTTGCGCAGCGTTTCGCCCAACAGTGCGGGTGTGGGTTTGCCGTCGTCGATGTAGAGGGTGCCGCCGTGGTAGAGCACCATGAAGAAGTTGTGGTTGCCGCCGGCGGTGTGATTCCACGGCATCCAGTCGACCAGCACCAGCGGGGACTCGGTGATGACGGGCATTGACTGGGCCATTTGCTGCTGGTTGGCGCAGATCATGCGCTGGGTGTTGATGACGGCCTTGGGTAATTTGGTGGAGCCGCTGGTGAACAGGAACTTGACCAGCGTGTCCGGGCCGGTAGCGGCCATGGCGGCATCGACCTGCGCTGTGGCCTGCGTCTTCAGCAGGTCGGCAAACGGCGTGATGTCCCGGCCTGCGGCCTGGGTGTCGTCAGCGCCAATGATCACTTCTACGTCACGGGGCACGACCGCTTCAATCGCCGGGCCATAACGTTGCCAGTCGGCCGCGAACACCAGTCCCGGGGTGAGGGTGTCCATGACGTGGCGAAGCTTGTCGAAGTCCTTGCTAACCAGCGAATAGGGCGGAGACACCGCGCAGAACGGAACGCCTGCATACATGGCGCCGAGCGCCAGCATGGCGTGCTCAAGGCTGTTCTCGCTCAGGATGGCCAGCGGCCGCTCTGCGTTCAGGCCGCGATCAAGCAAGGCCTGTCCAATCGCGCGGGCTGCATCCAGGGCTTCGGCAAAAGTGAGATGCCGCCAGTCGCCACCCAGTGCCGGGTCGCGTCTTGCATACAGCGGCTGGTCGGGCGTGTGTTTTGCCCAGTGCAGCAGCCTGTCGGTCATGCGCTCGGGGTAGGGCTGCAGGGGATGGTCAGCCTGCAGGTAGGTCACCGGCCCGGCATCGCGGCGCATGGCGCGGGTCACACCAAAGTCGAAGGGTCTGAATGTGGCCCCCGGCGTGACGCTCGTGTGATTCATTTGAATTTGACCTTGGGGCCGGTGCCGTCAAGGAAGGCGCGCACGCGTGCTTTGGCCTCGGGTGCCGACTGCGCAATCGCTGCCATCATGGATTCGGTGAGGAAGCCGTGGTCAGCCGGTTGTTCCGCGATGCGGGGCAGGCCGTGCATGAGCGCGTAGTTGGTCATGGGCGCGTTCTCTGCAATTCGCTCTGCCAGTTCGATGGCCTTGGCCAGGGCCTCGCCGGGCGGCACCAGATATTGCGCCATGCCTATGCCCACACCTTCTGCTGCCTTGTAGACGCGGCCCGTCAGCATCATGTCGAGCATGCGGTGGGCGCCCACGAGTTTGGGTATGCGCACAGAGCCGCCGCCGCCGACAAAAATGCCGCGTGAACCTTCAGGCAGGGCAAAAAAAGTGGTCTCGTCCGCCACGCGGATGTGGCAGGTGCTGGCAAGTTCCAGCCCGCCGCCCACAACAGCGCCATGCAGTGCCGCCACGATGGGCACGCGGCCGAACTCCATTTCAGTGAGTATCTTGTGCCACGAACGCGAGTGGTGCAGGCCCTCGACGGCATCGCGGTCCTTGAGTTCGCTCAGGTCCAGCCCGGCGCAGAAATGGTCACCTTCACCGGCGATGACGACGGCTTTGGTTTCAGATGGCAGCTCTGCAAAGCGCTGACCCAGCGAGGCCATCAGGCCGTCGTTGATGGCATTGCGCTTTTTGGGGCGGCACAGGCGTACGATGGAAATGGCACCGCGGTGCTCGACTGAAACGTCCCCCGGGTTGGTTTCAGCTTGGGGATTTTGCATATTGTTGGATGGTTTGAATAAAGCTATATTGGATAGCTAATTTAAGCCACCTCGAACTCATTCATCTCAGTATTTACCCGGGACACGACATGGACTGCAAGAACCTGATCGCCATCGACATCCACACCCACGCCGAAGTGAGCTGCTGGAACCCGTTTGACAACTATGGCGAGGAATACGACCGCGCGGCGGACAAGTACTTCAAGAATTCGAAGCGCCCGACCATAGAAGAAACCGTTGCCTATTACCGTGAACGCAAGATCGGCCTGATCATGTTCACGGTCGACAGCGAGTCCAAGCTGGGACGCAGGCGCATCCCGAATGAAGAGATTGCAGAGGCCGCCAAAAAGAACAGCGACATGATGATGGCCTTCGGCAGCATCGACCCGCACAAGGGCAAGATGGGTGCGAGGGAAGCCGAGAAGCTCATCACCGAGCACGGCATCAAGGGCTTCAAGTTCCACCCGACGGTGCAGGGCTACCACCCCTACGACAAAATGGCCTGGCCGATCTACGAGGTGATCAACGCGTACAAACTGCCGGCCATCTTCCACACCGGCCACAGCGGCATAGGCAGCGGCATGCGGTGCGGCGGCGGCCTGCGGCTGGAGTATTCCAACCCCATGCACCTGGACGATGTGGCGATTGATTTCCCCGACATGCAGATCGTCATGGCGCACCCCAGCTTTCCGTGGCAGGACGAGGCGCTGAGCGTGGCCACCCACAAGCCCAACGTCTGGATAGACCTGTCAGGCTGGAGCCCCAAGTACTTTCCCAAGCAGCTGGTGCAGTACGCCAACACGCTGCTCAAGGACCGCGTGCTGTTTGGCAGCGATTACCCGCTGATTACGCCGGAACGCTGGATGAAGGATTTTGAAGACGCCGGCTTCAAGCCCGAAGTCATGCCTGGCATCCTCAAGGGCAATGCGATGCGTCTGTTGGGGCTTGACCAGCCCTGAGACTCCAGCTTAGTTAACAGCGCACAGGATGCGCGGAATCGGAGCGATCTTTACAAGCAGGGTCCGCGGAACTGGCTCTGCCAGGCCGCAGGAGCAGCGGCCCCCGAGGGGCTGGAGCTTGGCGGCTCCAAACCTGCCTGCGCAGGTTTGGACAGGCGACAGAGGCGAAGCGTCTCGCGAGCCGCGGCCTGCAAGGCCTCGGGAGCTACACGTAGTGAGCGACCGTGGGGGCCATCACCGAATCATGCACGGCATCTTGGGGTTGAACTTCCAGTCAGGGATCATGAACTGCATGCCCACCGCGTCATCGCGCGATCCGAGGCCGTGCTGGAGGTAAAGCTGGTGCGCGGCTTCAACCGCATGCATGTCGAGCTCGACGCCGAGGCCGGGCTTTTTCGGCAGGGCGACCTGGCCGTCAACAATCTTCAGAGGGTTCTTCGTCAGGTGCTGGCCGTCCTGCCAGATCCAGTGGGTGTCTATCGCTGTCACCTTGCCGGGTGCAGCAGCTGCGACCTGGGTGAACATGGCGAGCGACACATCAAAGTGATTGTTGGAATGTGAACCCCAGGTCAGGCCCCAGGTCTGGCAGAGCTGCGCCACACGCACCGAGCCCTCCATGGTCCAGAAGTGCGGATCGGCCAGCGGGATGTCGACCGACTGCAGCTGAATGGTGTGCGCCATCTCGCGCCAGTCGGTGGCGATCATGTTGGTCGCCGTCATGAGGCCCGTTGCGCGGCGGAACTCGGCCATCACCTCGCGGCCCGAGAACACACCTTCGCCGCCGCAGGGGTCTTCCGCGTAGGCCAGTTCCCTGTGGCGGTCCTTGCAGATGCGTATGGCGTCTTTCAGCAGCCAGCCGCCGTTCGGGTCGAGTGTGATGCGCGCATCGGGAAAGCGCTCTGACAGCGCGATGATGGCTTCCATCTCCTCTTCACCGCGCAGCACGCCGCCCTTGAGCTTGAAGTCCTTGAAGCCGTAGCGCGCGCGTGCGGCTTCTGCCAGGCGGACTATGCTTTTGGCGTCCATCGCCGGCTCGTGGCGCAGGCGCAGCCAGTCGTCGTCGGCGCCGGGGTCGGCGAGGTAGGGCAGGCCGGTTTTTTTACCGTCCGCTATATAGAACAGGTAACCCAGCATGGCGACCGAGTCGCGCTGCTGGCCGTCGCCCAGCAGGGCAGCGACCGGCACGCCGAGAAACTGGCCGAGCAGGTCAAGCAGCGCGCTTTCGACAGCCGTGACCGCGTGGATGGTGATGCGCAAATCGAACGTCTGGTTGCCACGGCCGCCGCTATCCCGGTCGGCAAAGCGGGCGCGCATGGTGTTGAGGATGTGGTTCCAGTTACCGGGTGACTGGCCGATGATGAGTTCGCGCGCGTCTTCAAGTGTCTGGCGGATTTTTTCGCCGCCCGGTACTTCGCCGACGCCGGTGTGGCCCAGGCTGTCTGTCAGCACCACCAGGTTGCGGGTGAAGAAGGGGCCATGCGCGCCGCTAAGGTTGAGCAGCATGCTGTCATGGCCGGCGACCGGGATGACACGCATTTGGGTGATGTGTGGCGTGGACGCCTGGGATGAAAACGCAGTGGCGTCCTGGGCTTGTTGAGCAGTCATGAGGGGCTGGGTATTAGGGTTATTGATCAGTTATCGTACAACTAGGAGCGCAAATTGAACCTCAGGCAAACCCGAATAGGGCGCATCGGGCAGCCGGTGATGAGTGATTTGGCGCTCTCGCGGAAGGCGGGGAGGGTGCACGTTTGCTATGAATTAAGTAGCTGCTCACGCTCGTATTCATTGGTCTGCAGCCCGATTTAATGCCTTAAAACGGCATTTTTCAGACGTTTTGGAGCAGTTTTTAGCAGCGGAACCGCCGCAAAGCCTTAAAAGTTAACTTCCATATTAACTTTTGGCTATTTTTTTAACGTACACGTTAAAAATTTGCCGTACACATTAAATATGGCTTATTGGCCGTTTTGCGTCTGGGTGGTGTGCGCGTTCTTGCCCTTGCGCAGGCGCTCGCGGCTGTTGGACAGGTGGGTGCGCATGGCCGCCCGGGCGGCTTCGGCGTCCTGGTTGCGGATGGCGTTGTAAATGCTTTCATGCTCGCCGTTGACGCGTTGCAGGTAATTGAGCCTGCCCTCTGGCGCGTTCTGCGTGGTGTTGACCCGGGTACGCGGGATGATCATGGTGCCCAGGTAGGTCATGAGGTCCGCGAAGTGGCGGTTGCCGGTGGAGCGGGCTACTTCCATATGGAACTGGAAATCGGGTGGCACGGCGTCAGAGTCGGCGTCTATGGAATCTGAAAACGCCTTGAGCGCAGCCTCCATGGCCGCCAGGTTTTCAGGGGTGCGGCGGGAGGCCGCCAGGCCTGCAGCCTCGGTCTCAAGGCTGATGCGCAGCTCAAGCACGGAGATCACATCTGCCACCGTGGCGAAGTCTTCGGCATTGATGCGGAAGTTGCCGGCGTCCTGCGGCTGCAGTACAAAAGTGCCAATGCCGTGGCGGGTTTCAACCAGGCTGGACGCCTGCAGTTTTGACAGCGCCTCGCGCACCACGGTGCGGCTGACGTCGAACTTCGCCATGATTTCCGCTTCGGTCGGCAGCTTTTCGCCCGGCTGCATGCGGCCTTCACGAATGCTGGTGGCGAGCGAATCGACGATTTCACTGACCAGGCCGCGCGGCCGGCGCAGGCGCGGCGACTCCTCCTGGGCGAGAGCCAGGGCGCCGTCTTCGGCAAAGCTAGGGGTTTTCCTTGATTCCATCAAAAAATCGTTGACACCGGTGGGGACGGGAAACAAAATTCAGTCATCAGACAACCTATGACTTCAGTCTTGGGCCAACTTTAGCAAACTTCAAAAAAATGTCCAGTCCTAAAACGCTGAGACCCCCATTTTAAAAATGACGATCAAGGTTCACGAAAAACTGCTGCTCACCGGCGCTGCAGGCGGCCTGGGCAAGGCCCTGCACCAACGCCTCAAAGCCAATTGCACCACGCTCAGGCTGTCCGACCGCGCTGATTTCGGCGCCGCGCAGGCCGGCGAAGAAGTCGTGCTGGCCGATCTGGCCGATGCCGCCGCCGTCGATGCCATGGTCAAGGGCGTAGACGCCATCATCCATCTGGGCGGCATCTCGGTCGAAGGGCCGTTCACGCCCATCCTGCAGGGCAACATCATTGGTGCCTATAACCTGTATGAGGCGGCGCGCAAGCACGGTGTCAAACGTGTGGTGTTTGCCAGTTCCAACCACGTGGTCGGGTTCTACCGCCAGGACCAGACCATCACGGCCGACAACCCGCCGCGCCCGGACGGCCTGTACGGCCTGAGCAAGGCGTTCGGCGAAGACCTGTCGCGCCTCTATTTCGACCGCTACGGCATCGAGACCGCCTGCGTGCGCATAGGCTCATCGTTTGAAGAGCCACGCGACCGCCGCATGCTGGCCACCTGGCTGAGCTATGACGACCTGCATCGCCTCATCACCGCCTGCCTGACCACGCCAGTGCTGGGCCACAGCATCATCTTCGGCATGTCCGACAACGCCGTGACCTGGTGGGACAACAGCCGCGCCCGTCATGTGGGCTATGTGCCGCAGGACAGCTCTGATGTGTTCCGTGATGCGGTCTACGCCAAAACAGCTTCGCCAGACCTGACTGACCCGACCGCCATTTACCAGGGCGGCGGTTTCGTCAAGGCCGGTCCCTTCCCCGAGTGACCATGGGCGCTGCGATGTCTGTACAGGCGGAACTGATTCTTGACGCGCGCAACGGTACGGGTGAAAGCCCGGTCTGGAGCGTGGCTGAGCAGTCGCTGTACTGGGTCGACATTCCCGCGCGCCAGCTGTGCCGTTGGAATGCGGTCGGTGGCCTGACGACCTGGACAGCGCCTGAGATGCTCGCCTGCATAGGTGCTGCGGCAGGTGGTGGCTGGATTGTGGGTGCCGAGAGCGGTTTGTTCCGGCTTGATCCTCAGGCCGGTGGTGCGCTTGGGTTCAAGCCACTCGCTGCGGTGAATCACGCGATGTCCGGCATGCGCTTTAACGACGGTCGTTGCGACCGGCAAGGGCGTTTCCTGGCCGGCACGATGTTGATGGACATGTCTGCAGCTGCAGAAGTCGGTTGCATATATCAATATGAAAACGACGCTGGCCTGACCTGCCTGCTCGACGGTTTCATCACGCCCAACGGTATGGCCTTCAGCCCTGACGGCAAAACCATGTACCTGTCGGACTCGCACCCTTCGGTGCAAATGGTCTGGTCTTTTGATTACGACATTGCGACGGGTACACCCGCCAACCGCCGTGTGTTTGTCGACATGAATGCGTTTCCCGGCCGGCCCGATGGCGCGGCTGTGGACGAAGACGGCTGCTACTGGATCTGCGGCAATGACGCAGGCCTTGTTCACCGCTTCACACCTGAAGGCAAGCTGGACCGCTCGCTTGCCGTGCCTGTGAAAAAACCAGCCATGTGCGCCTTTGGCGGCGCCGGGCTTGACACTCTGTTCGTGACATCGATACGCCCGGGGGGCATCGATTTATCTGACCAGCCGCTGGCCGGTGGTGTGTTTGCGCTGCGCCCCGGCGTGCGTGGGCTGCCCGAATCCGCGTGCGCGCTTTAAAAATATCAAAGAGTTAGTTAGTCAAATAGTTTTCAACCACCAACCTAGAGGAAGAGACAATGAAAGCAACCCTGAAACTCACCGCCCTGGCCGCTGGCCTGCTGGCCCTGTCGGCGCAAGCCGTCGAGCTGCGCTCTGCCGACGTGCACAACAGCGACGACTACCCGACCGTCACGGCCGTTCGCCACATGAGCGAAGTGCTGGCCAAACAAAGCGGCGGCAAGTACACCATCAAGGTCTTCAACAAGAGCGCCCTGGGTTCAGAAAAAGAAACCCTGGACCAGGTCAAGATCGGCGCACTGGAGATGAACCGCGTCAACATCAGCTCGTTGAATGCACTGTGCCCCAAGAGCCTGGTGCCCACCATGCCTTTCCTGTTCAACTCCATCGCTCATATGCGCCGAGTGCTGGACGGCCCGGTTGGTGAAGAAGTGCTGAAGGGCTGCGAAAGCCAGGGCCTGGTCGGCCTCGCCTTCTACGACAGCGGTGCACGTTCCGTTTACGCCAAGAAGGCTGTTCGCACGCTGGCTGATACCAAGGGCATGAAAATCCGCGTCCAGCCTTCGGACCTCTGGGTGGCCGTTGCCAACGCCATGGGTGCCAATGCAACGCCAATGCCGACTGCCGAGGTCTACACCGCCCTTAAGACCGGCCTGATCGACGCCGCTGAAAACAACATTCCTTCCTACGAAGGTTTCAAGCACTACGAAGCCGTGAAGGTCTACTCATACACCGAGCACTCGATGGCACCTGAAATGCTGGTGATCTCCAAGGCTGTGTTCGACAAGATGTCGCCGGCAGACCAGGCCATGTTCCGTGCCGCCGCCAAGGAATCTGTGGGCTTCCAGCGCCAGAAGTGGGACGAACAGGAAGCGAAGGCCCTGGACGTTGTGCTGAAGTCCGGCGCGCAGCTCGTCAAGGATGTGGACAAAAAATCCTTCCAGGCCGCCATGCAGCCCGTGTATGCGAAGTTCATCAACACGCCTGACCTCCAGCGTCTGGTGAAGGCAGCGCAGGACACCAAGTAAGCCTGCGCTTCCCTGCCCGCGTGGACCTCGTCTGCGCGGGCTTCTCCTGTCTGCGTTTCCCCCTGTTCTTTTCTGCTTCCTCCTTCTTTCTGCCGTGTCTTAACGTCGGACCTCACATGAACACCCCATTGCAAACAGCGCCAATAGAAACCGGGCCGATAGAAACTTCGCCGATCGAAACCGATCCGCACAGCCAGCCGCCCGCTGCGCTTTTGATCAACCGTATCTGCGCGGTCATCAGCAAGGTCGGCCTGATGCTGGCCATCGTCGGCCTGATCGTCCTGATCCTTGCCGTGCAGGTGCAGGTGGTCGGTCGCTACATTTTCAACGACACCCCCACCTGGACAGAGGCACTGGCACTGCAACTGGTTCTGTACATCACGGCGCTGGGTGTGGCGGTGGGTGTGCGCGACGCGGGGCATATCGGTCTTGATTCCATGGTGGCGCTGCTGCCTGTATCGATGCGGCTCAAGATCGAAATACTCATCCATGTGCTGGTGTCAATTTTCGGCGGGGTCATGGCCTGGGCCGGCTGGATCTGGACACGCCTCAAGTGGTCTGAACTCGACCCCATGCTCGGCATTCCCGAAGGCGTGGACTACCTCGCGCTGGTGATTGCCGGCGTACTCATCGTTCTGTTCTCGTTCGAGCACATCCTCGCGCTGCTGCGCGGTGAAGAAGTCATGCCGTCCTGGCACTGAATTCCAGAAAAATTCCAACAAAAAACTGCTCCAGAGCCAAGGCAAACCATCATGGAACTCGCTGTTCTTTCCGTCACCTTCCTCGTTTTCCTGGTCATCGGCGTGCCGGTGGCTTTCTCCATCGGCCTGGCGTCGATCGCCACCGTGCTGTATGCCGGTGTGCCGGTGCCCATCGTCTTCCAGAAGATGGTGGGCGGCATGCAGGTGTTCTCCTTCCTCGCCATCCCGTTCTTTGTGTTCGCCGGCGAGCTGATGCTTTACGGCGGTATCGCGGAGCGCATCGTGCGCTTCGCCAACAGCCTGGTCGGCCATGTGCGCGGCGGCCTGGGCATGAGCAATGTGATCGGCTGCACGCTGTTCGGCGGCGTTGCTGGCTCGGCGCTGGCCGACGTGTCGGCCATGGGCTCGGTGATGATCCCGCTCATGAAGAAGGAGGGCTATGACGCCGACTATGCGGTCAACGTCACGACACACGCCGCGCTGGTCGGCGTGCTCATGCCGACTTCGCACAACCTCATCATCTTCACGCTGGCCACCACGGGCATTGCTTCGGTCAGCGTGCTTAGCCTGATCCTGGCAGGTGTCATCCCGGCCTTGCTGCTGACGCTCTGCAATTTGGGCGCTGCCTACTATGTCGCGGTCAAGCGCGGCTATCCGACGCGCGGCGCCTTCCCGGGCTGGCACGAGGTGCTGGTCGCCTTCGTGGCGGCGTTGCCCGGTCTGCTGATTGTGGTCATCATTCTGGTCGGCATTCTCTCGGGCGTGTTCACGGCCACTGAATCGGCCGCGACGGCGGTGCTATGGGCCATGTTCGTCACCGCGGTCGTCTACCGTTCGCTGAGCTGGAAGAACTTCATCAAGTCCTGTGCCAAGGCCTGCAAGACCACAGGTGTCGTACTGCTGCTGATCGGCATTTCCTCGGCCTTCGGTTATTTCATGGCGCTTTACGAAGTGCCGCAGAAAACCGGTGCGCTGATGACCTCGATTTCCACCGAGCCGTGGGTCATCTTCCTGATGATCAACGTGATGCTGTTCCTGCTCGGCACCTTCCTCGACATGGCCGCCACCATTCTGGTGTGCACGCCCATCTTCCTGCCGATTGCCATGCAGTTTGGCATGCACCCGGCACAGTTCGGCATGGTCATGCTCATCAACTGCGCGCTGGGCCTGAACACACCGCCTGTGGGGGTAACTCAATTTGTCGGCTGCGCGATAGGGGGGATATCGGTCGGGGAGGTGATGAAGTCCATCCTTCCCTTCTACGGTGCGCTGACCCTGTGCCTGATGCTGGTGACCTATGTGCCCGCGTTCTCGCTGTGGTTGCCCAATATGTTCATGGCCGCAGCCAAATAAACCAGCCCGCCTGCCCACCTCGCCATAGCTCCCGTCATGATCACTTCACACGCCATCCGGCACATCCGCATCACGCCGATTGCTTTTCGTGACCCGCCGCTACTGAACGCAGCGGGCATACATGAGCCCTGGGCGCTTCGCTCCATCATTGAACTGGAAACAGACTCGGGCCTGGTCGGCATCAATGAAAGCTATGGCGACCTGCCCATGCTGGAGGTGCTGGCAAAGGCTGCGCCCAGCCTGGTCGGGCTGTCGCCCTGGTCGCTGACGGAGATGGAGGCGCGCGTGGCCGCACTGGTGACACCGCCGGCGCTGACGGCGTCTGAATTTCTCGGCCAGCAGGTGTCTCTGGCGCCGGGCACACACGTCTCCAAGAATGTGGCCAAGGTGGTCAGTGCCTTCGAGGTCGCCATGCTGGACCTGCAGGGCCACCTGGCCGGCGCGCCCATTGTTGACCTGCTGGGTGGCGCAGCCAGGGACCGTGTACCTTATTCGGCTTACCTGTTTTACAAATACGCAGGGCATGCAGACAAGCCACCTTCGTCTGGATATCCCGCGGACCCTTGGGGCGAAGCTCTCACACCCGATCAACTGGTCGCGCAGGCGCGCCAGATGATCGGGCAGTATGGATTCAAGAGCATCAAGCTCAAGGCAGGTGCGCTGCCACCTGATGACGAAGCGGCCGGCCTGCTGGCACTTGCCCAGGCTTTCCCTGGTACGCCGCTGCGCATAGACCCCAATGCCAACTGGAGTGTGGCGACCAGCCTGCGCATCGTCGACAAACTTCGTGGCGTGCTGGAGTATTACGAAGACCCCGCGCCCGGTCTGGACGGCATGGCCGCCGTGGCCCGTGAATGCGAAGTGCCGATGGCCACCAATATGGTGGTCACCGACTTCGCAGAGTTCCGCCGCAATGCAGACATGGGCTGCCCTGTGAAGATTGTGCTCAGCGACCACCACTACTGGGGTGGACTGCGCGCCACGCAGCAGCTGTCGCGCCTGTGCCGTACTTTTGACATGGGGCTGTCCATGCACAGCAACTCGCACCTCGGCATCAGCCTGATGGCCATGACTCACCTGTGCGCCAGCGTGCCGCTACTGACCTATGCCTGCGACACACATTACCCCTGGCAGGACGAAGAAGTAGTGGAGGGCGGCCGCCTGCGCTTTGAAGACGGCAGCCTGCGCGTGACGACCACGCCCGGCCTGGGTGTGACGCTGGACCGCACGGCCCTGGCCCGCCTGCACGACAACTACCTCAGCTGCGGCATACGCAATCGGGACGACCTCGGGCAGATGCGCAAATACGACCCGTCCTTCACGGGCGTGCAGCCCCGTTATTGAGTTATTGATCATTGACCATGTCCGCGCCGCTCCACATCCTCATGAATCCCCGCGATAACGTCGCCATCGTCGCCAATGACGGCGGCCTGCCTGCTGGCACGGTGTTTGCGGATGGACTCAAGCTCGTTGACAAGGTGCCGCAGGGGCACAAGGTCGCGCTGGTTGATTTGCCAAAAGGCACGGCGGTGCTGCGCTACAACGTGCCCATCGGTTATGCGCTGAAGGACATTCCTGCCGGCAGCTGGGTGCATGAGCGCCTTCTGGAGATGCCGGCCGCGCGTGGGCTTGAGGGCCTGCCCATCGCGACAGTCAAGCCTGGCCCCATGGAGCCGCTCGAAGGCTACACCTTCCAGGGTTTTCGCAATGCCGATGGCTCGGTCGGCACGCGCAACATCCTGGCCATCACCACCACGGTGCAGTGCGTGGCCGGTGTGGTGGACTTCGCGGTCAGGCGCATCAAGGCCGAGCTGCTGCCGAAATTCCCGAATGTCGACGATGTCGTGGGCCTTGAGCACACCTACGGCTGCGGTGTCGCCATCGATGCACCCGATGCCATCATCCCCATCCGCACGCTGCGCAACATTTCGCTGAACCCCAACTTTGGCGGTGAGGTCATGGTGGTGAGCCTGGGCTGCGAAAAGCTCCAGCCCGAGCGCCTGATGCCGCCCGGCACGATACAGATTGTTGATGAACGCAGCGTGGCCGATGTAGGCCAGAGCGCCGAGGCCCCGCTTGACGTTGTGTGCCTGCAGTCTGAGAACCACGTGGGCTTCATGTCCATGATCGACTCCATCATGCAGGCGGCCGTGCTGCATCTTGAAAAACTCAACGCACGTCAGCGCGAGACCGTGCCGGCGAGCGAACTCGTCGTGGGCGTGCAGTGTGGCGGCAGCGATGCGTTCTCTGGCGTCACCGCCAACCCCGCTGTCGGGTTTGCGACCGACCTGCTGGTGCGGGCCGGCGCATCTGTCATGTTCTCCGAGACCACCGAAGTGCGCGACGGCATAGACCAGCTCACCTCACGCGCCAGCACACCCGAAGTCGCTGCGGCCATGATTCGCGAGATGGCCTGGTACGACGCCTACCTGCAAAAAGGCATGGTTGACCGCAGCGCCAACACCACGCCCGGCAACAAGAAGGGCGGCCTGTCGAACATTGTTGAAAAGGCCATGGGCTCCATAGTCAAGTCGGGCAGCGCGCCGATCTCTGGGGTGTTGTCACCGGGTGAAAAGCTCAAGCAGAAGGGCCTCATCTACGCGGCCACACCCGCCAGCGATTTCATCTGCGGCACGCTGCAGCTCGCTGCTGGCATGAACCTGCATGTCTTCACGACTGGCCGCGGCACGCCTTACGGTCTGGCCGAAGTGCCCGTCATCAAGGTGGCCACGCGCACCGACCTCGCCAGGCGCTGGCATGACCTGATGGACATCAATGCCGGGCGCATCGCCGACGGCGACGCCACCATTGCCGATGTCGGCTGGGAGCTTTTCAACTTCATGCTCGACGTGGCGAGTGGCCGCAAGAAAACCTGGGCCGAGCACTGGAAGCTGCACAACGCGCTGGTTCTGTTCAACCCTGCACCTGTGACCTGAACCCTTAAACAACCAGAAGAGGAGACACAAGATGAGCCGTTCTATATTCACTTCGCGCGCCATGCGCCGCACTGCTTTGTCGCTTGCATTGGGCCTGGCAGCATTGAGTAGTGCATCTGCCGCGACATGGGTATATGTGTCCAATGCCGACAGCCAGGACATCTCGGTGATGCAGCTGGACCGCGCTGCCGGCAGCCTGACGCCTGTGGCCAAAGTGCCCGTGGGCGGCACCGCCATGCCCATGGTGGTCAGCAGGGATAAAAAGTTTTTGTATGTGGCGCTGCGTTCGCAGCCGTTTCGTGTGGTGACCTTCAGCATTGACGGTGCGACGGGAGGGTTGAAGAAGCTCGGTGAATCTGCGCTGGCCGACAGCGTTCCCAGCATCGATCTCGACCCGAGCGGCAAGTGGCTGTTCGCGGCCTCTTATGGCGGCAACAAGATCACTGTCAACAGCATCGAGAAAGACGGCACCGTCGGCCCGGTGCAGCAGATCCTGCGCACCGCCCCGAATGCACATGCCATTCATGCCGATGCCTCCGGCAAGTACGTGTTTGCCACCAGCCTGGGCGGCGACAACCTCTCCAGCTGGAAGTTCGACGCGGCCAGCGGCATGCTCAGCCCCAACGACACGCCACTGGTCAACGTTGCACCCGCCAAGACCGGCCCGCGCCACTTCCTATGGGACAAGGCCCAGAAGTACGCCTACCTGATCAACGAGCTGGACGGCGGGGTTGATGTGTTTGCTTATGACGCCGGCAAGGGCACGATGAGTCATCTGCAGCGCAGCACCGTTGTGCCGCCGGGCTTCACCGGCAAGGTCTGGGCGGCCGACCTGCAGATCTCGCCGGATGGCCGGTTTCTGTATGGGTCCGAGCGCACATCAAGCACGCTGACCACCTTCAAAGTCGACCCCGCCAACGGCAGGCTGCAGGTGGTGGGCCAGACGCCGACCGAGAAGACACCACGCGGTTTTGCGGTGGACTCCACCGGCCGCTTCCTGGTTTCCACCGGACAGGATTCGCACGGCGTGTCCCTGCACACGATTGACGCCGCCACCGGCATGCCCGGTGCAGGCAAGAGCCAGCCGGCGGGCAAGAACCCGAACTGGGTCGAGATCGTCGAAGCGCCCTGAGGCGGCAAAGCCTTCCACTGACAGACATTACCTACATCAAGGAGACACACATGAAACGCCGTACCCTCATTCATACCGCACTGGCCTCTGCTGCTACCAGTTTTGCAACCCTGAGCGCATTTGCCCAGGGCACCTGGCCTACCGGCAAGGCCATCACCTATATGGTGCCGTTCCCGCCCGGGGGCAACACCGACACGCTGGCACGCGTGGTAGCGCCGGCATTGGCCACCGCGCTGGGCACGCCGGTGGTGATAGACAACAAGGGCGGTGCAGGCGGCAGCGTTGGCTCTGCCATCGCGGCGCGCGCGCCGGCCGATGGCTACATGATCCTGGGCGGCACCATCAGCTCACATTCGATCAACGGCAGCCTCTACTCCACACCCATAGGCTACGACATGGTGAAGTCGTTCACCCCCATCGCGATGCTGGGCGTGAGCCCTCTGCTGCTGGTGGTGCCGGCCAACAGCCCCATGCGCACGCTGGACGACGTGCTCAAGGCCAGCCGCGCCAGGAATGGCGGCCTGAGTTCGGGCTCGCCCGGCATAGGCACCTCGCCGCACATGGCGCTGGAGCTGCTGGCCAGCCAGTCGGGCGTCAAGTTCACGCATGCACCGTACAAGGGTTCGGGCCCTGCCGTGCAGGACGTGATAGGCGGGCAACTTGACATGATGTTCGACACCAGCCTGGTCGTGGGCCCGCATATCCAGAGCGGCAAGCTGCGCGCCATTGCGGTGACGGGCAGCCAGCGCATTCCAGGCTTTCCCAATGTGCCGACCATTGCCGAGAGCGGCCAGAAGGGTTTCGACATGGTGTCCTGGCAGGCCCTGTTCGTGCCCGCGAACACGCCGCAAGCTGTGGTCGACCGCCTGCATGCAGAAGTCATGAAAGTGCTGGCCCTGCCGGACGTCCAGGCCAGGTTCAAGGGCTTTGGCATGGAGCCTTCAAACATGACGCCCACCCAACTCGCGGCCTACCAGAAGGTCGAGGTCGAGAAGTGGGCAAAGGTCATCAAGGCCGCCAACATCAAGGCCGAATAAGCCGGATTCGGGCATAACCCGATCCATAGCAGACAGATCAGACAGAGCAACAAGCAAATCACCATGACACAGCCCACCCCTTACCAGCCCTTTCCCAACAACTTCAAGCGCGACCTGCTTGCCGGCAAACGCCTGATCGGTTGCTGGTCTTCGCTGGCCAATGCCATCACGACCGAGGTGCTGGGTGTGGCCGGATTCGACTGGATACTGCTTGATGGAGAACACTCGCCGAACGATGTGGGCACCTTCATCCCGCAGCTGATGGCGTTGAAAGACAGCCCGAGCGCGCCTGTGGTCAGGCCGACCAGCAACAACGAGGTCGAACTCAAGCGCCTGCTGGATGCCGGTTTCTACAACTTCCTGATTCCTTTTGTCGAAAGTGAGGAAGAGGCCTTGCGCGCGGTGCGCAGCACGCGTTACCCGCCGCAGGGCGTACGCGGCGTGTCGGTGTCCCAGCGCAGCAACCGCTACGGCACGGTGCCCGAGTATTTCAAGTCAATCAACGACCACATCTGCGTTGTGCTGCAGATCGAAAGCCGCAAGGGCGTCGCGGCGACCAGGGCCATCGCCGGCATAGACGGCGTTGACTGCATTTTTGTCGGCCCGTCCGACCTGGCTGCGAACTTCGGTTATCTCGGAAATGCCGGCCACCCCGAGGTGCAGGCGGCGATTGCCCAAGTGTTTGCCGATGCGAAAGCCTGCGGCAAGCCAACCGGCATCCTCGCGCCGGTGGAGGCCGATGCGCGCCGTTACCTGGAGATGGGCGCTACCTTTGTCGCCGTGGGCAGCGACCTGGGCGTGTTTCGCTCGGCGACGCAGGCCCTTCATGACAAATACAGGACTGCCCCCGAAGCGCGCTGAGGCGCGCCTCCCCCCACTGGGGGGCAATGCTGCGGCCCGGCGAAGCCGGTTCCGCGCATTCCCGCCATGCACGCCGTTTCCGGCATCAACTTTCAAGGAATCAAGACAATGAGCAAACTCGGTTTTATCGGTCTCGGCATCATGGGCGCGCCCATGGCGGCACATCTGCTCAAGGCCGGGCATGAGGTCTTCCTCACCACACGCAGCAAGGTGCCTGCAGACCTGTTGACCGGCAAGGCCGTGGCCTGCAAGTCGGCCAGGGAAGTGGCCGAGAAGGCCGACATCATCTTCATGATGCTGCCCGACACCCCCGATGTGGCCAAGGTGCTGTTTGGTGAAGACGGCGTCTCGCTGGGCCTTTCCAAAGGCAAGACCGTCGTCGACATGAGTTCCATCTCGCCCATGGACACCAAAGAGTTTGCAAAGTCCATCAACGACCTGGGCTGTGATTACCTCGACGCACCTGTGTCCGGTGGTGAAGTCGGCGCCAAGGCGGCCAGCCTGACCATCATGGTCGGCGGCCCGGATGCAGCGTTTGAAAAGGTCAAACCGTTGTTCGAACTGATGGGCAAGAACATCACACTCGTCGGCGGCAATGGTGATGGCCAGACCTGCAAGGTCGCCAACCAGATCATTGTGGCGCTGAACATCGCGGCCGTCGGCGAAGCACTGGTGTTTGCCAGCAAGGCGGGTGCCGACCCGGCCAAGGTGCGGCAGGCGCTGATGGGCGGCTTTGCGGCTTCGCGCATTCTTGAAGTGCATGGTGAACGCATGATCA
The DNA here is from genome assembly GCA_965228025.1 of Polaromonas sp. Taxonomy (GTDB): domain Bacteria; phylum Pseudomonadota; class Gammaproteobacteria; order Burkholderiales; family Burkholderiaceae_C; genus Polaromonas. Next base: position 56,554 of record CBDDGX010000019.1, read on the forward strand.
AGCGCACCTTTGCACCCGGCTTCCGGATCGGCCTGCACCAGAAGGACCTGGGCCTGGCGCTCGCGGGCGCCAAAACCCTTGGCGTGTCCCTGCCGCAAACAGCAGGCGCAGCACAACTCATGCAGGTGTGCGCGGCAAATGACATGCAGGACCTTGATCATTCGGCACTGGTGCGTGCACTGGAACTGATGGCGCATCACGACGTGGCATAACGCCAGGCTGTTTTTCAAGGGCCCGCAGAGGCTCCCAACCCATAAACGGAGACAACAACATGACGATCAATCGACGTGAGCTGATGGCTGCCTCGGCGGCATTGGGTGCTGGCGCTTTTGCCGGACTCGCACACGCACAAGGGGCGGCCTGGCCTTCAAAACCGATACGACTGGTGGTGCCTTACCCGCCGGGTGGTTCCTCGGACATCATTGCACGTGCCATCGCGCAGCCTTTGTCTGATGCGCTGAAACAAACCGTCATCGTTGAGAACAAGGCCGGCGCCAACGGCAACCTTGGCGCAGATTTTGTAGCCAAGTCAGCACCTGACGGCTACACCCTGCTGCTGTGCGACACCGGTGCGCTGGCCATCAGTCCTTCGGTATACACAAAGCTCGGCTTTGACCCGTCAAAAGACCTGCGTGGCGTCACCATGCTGGCCTATTCGCCGCATCTGCTGGTGGTGCACCCGTCGGTGCCGGTGAACAATCTCAAGGAACTGGTTGAACTCTCACGAAAGTCAAACCTCAACTTTGCCGTGACGGCGATGGGCAGTGCCCCCCACCTGGCCGGGGTCGCAGTCGAGCGGGCCAGCAAGGCGAAGTGGCAATACATTCCGTACAAGGGCGGCTCGCAAGCCGTCAGCGACACCATCGCCGGCCAGACCCAGGTGCTGATGAATGGCATGCTGGCCACGCTGCCTTTTGTGCAAAGCGGCAAGCTCAAGATACTGGGCGTTTCCAAAGGCACGCGCATGCCATTGATTGGTGATGTGCCGACACTGGCCGAGCAGGGGCTCGCAGGTTTCGAGTCAGGCACATGGCAGGGCCTGCTGGTGGCCAATGGCACGCCTGCGGCCATCATTAACCGGCTCAACGCCGAACTGATCAAGGTGATCCGCAGTACCGACATCCGCGCCAAGCTGTCGGGGCAGGGCGCTGAAGTGGTCACCATGACGCCACCGCAGCAGGACGCTTTCTTTAACCAGGAGCGCGCCCGCTGGGCGAAAGTGGTGACAGAGGCATCCATCAAGCTGGATTGACACACGCCATCAGGGCGGATCTGCAGTCAAAAAAAGAAGCGACTTGAGCCGCGGGCCGCTCATGTAGACAACCGGAGACAAAAATGCACGCTTCCTTCAAAGGGCTTCTTTGCCTTGGCTTTGCGCTGGCCACCAGCACCAGTTTTGCGCAGACAAAACTCCGCGCCTGGAACATCCACCCCGAGGGCTACCCGGTCACCGAGGCGATGAAGAGTTTTGCAGAGGAGGTCGGCAAGGTCACCAAAGGCAAATACCAGGTTGAGGTGTTCTCGAACGGAACGCTGGGCGACCAGCCCAAGGCCGTGCAGATGCTTAAAAACGGCGAGATCGACATCGCCGAGTTCAGCTCGGGCCCGCTGTCGGATGCGGTGCCCGGCATCAAGGTGCTGAACCTGCCTTTCCTGTTCAAGGACTCGGCCCACATGTTCAAGCACCTGGATGGCAAGCTGGGCGAACGTTTTGCAGCCAACCTCAAGTCATCGGGCTTTGTCGTGGTGGGCTGGTATGACGGCGGTGCGCGTTCGTTTTACTGCGTCAAGCCCATCAACAGTGTGGCTGACCTGGCAGGCAAAAAAATCCGCGTGCAGCAATCGGACATCTACATCGAGATGGTCAAGCTGCTGGGTGCCACGCCTGTGGCCCTGCCGTTCAAGGACGTGCTGGGCGCGCTGCAGCAGGACCAGGTCGACTGCGCCGAGAACAACCTGCCGTCGTATGAGTCGACAGGGCATTTCAAGGTCGCCAAAAATGTGTATGTGACCAGCCATGTCATCTCACCCGAAGCGCTGGTGGTGTCCACCAAGCTGTGGGACAAGCTCGACAAGGACGAGAAGGCCGCCGTGATGGCCGCAGGCGCGAAGTCGGCCCAGCTGATGCGTGACCTCTGGAACAAGCGTGTGCTGTCGTCGCTGGAGGCCACCACAAAGCAGGGCGCCATCTTTGTGAAGCTCAGGGACGCCTCGCCCATGGTGCGCCGTATGGGGCCGCTGTACGGAAAATACATGGCCGACCCTAAAACGCGTGAAGAGCTGCTGACGATCGTGGCAGACTAGGTAATAGTTTGTAGTTGAGGTCTGCCCATGAGTTCATCCGCCAGTCCTGTTGCGCCGAAGTTGCTTGATGCCGCGCGGTTTCGGGGCGACATCGGCGGTGAGGCTGTGGCGCTCTACGTCCTGCGTAATTCGCGCGGCATGGTGGCCTGCATCACGAACTACGGCGCCAAGATCGAACAGCTGCTGGTACCAGGGCGTGGCGGAACGCTGACCGACGTGGTGCTGGGCTATGACAGCCTGCAGGCGGCTGTAGGGGGCTCGGCCTCCATGGGTGCGTTTATCGGCCGTTATGCCGGCCGAATCGGCAACGCCGCATTCACACTCAATGGCGTAAGTCACCAGCTTGCAGCCAACAACGGCCCGCATTGCCTGCACGGCGGCAAGCGGGGCTCGCGTTTCAGGGTGTTCAAGGAAGTGCAGCGCAATGATTCAAGCGTGGAGATGAGCTGCCTGTTTGAAGACGGCGAAGAGGGCTTTCCCGGCGCGCTGATGCTGCGCCTCAAGTACAGCCTGACCGAAGCGAACGAGCTGGTGCTGGACTATGAAGCTGAGGCGCAGGGCAAACCCACGGTGGCCAGTTTCACCACGCACGCCTTCTTCAACCTCAATGGCGAATCAGCCGACGGCCCGCAGCGAGATGTGCGCAGCCATGAAGTCATGATTGCGGCAGATCGCTACTTTGCCGCTACTGGCGACCTGGTCGCTACAGGTGAGCTGCTTGATGTGGCGGGCACGCCGTTCGACTTGCGACAGCCTGTGCTGCTTGGCCAACGCATGCTCGGCAGTGACGCGGTCGCAGGCGCCGAATGTGTTGAAGGTTATGACAGCTGCTATCTGGTCAATCGCGCCGCGGGCGATGTGCCTGTGCTGGTAGCGCGGGTGAGGGCGCCTGCCACGGGCCTTGTGATGGAGGTCTTGTCCACCGAGCCGGCCATGCAGTTCTATACCGGCCTGCAGGCCGGTGAACCGCTGCTGGGCGGGCCGGGCAAAAGCGGGCGGGTCTACCTGCAGCAGCAGTCGCTGTGCCTGGAGCCCCAGGGCTATCCGAATGCGCCCAATTGCCCGGCGTTTCCGTCATCTGTTCATCTGCCGGGCGAGACCCGCCGCGGCAAGACGCTTTACCGCTTCATGGCTTGACTGAACAAGTGGAATGTAAAGTCGACTTTACATTTTCTGTCCCCAAGGCGTCTGAAAAGCCTGCAGAAGGTCAAAATGGCCTCAAAACATGCCATTTTTGATGGCAAAAACGGCTGCAGACCAATGTATACGTGCGTGAGCAGCTATATCTTTAATGGCAATACGGGTGCTGCATAAAAAAAGCCCGGCTCTTTTGCAAGCCGGGCTTTTGCCTGAACGGGTTCGGTGGATCAGCCCCAGACGTCCTGTGCAGTTTCAATCACCAGCCGGAGCTTGGAGCGCTGTGCCTCGACGGCGATGTCGTTGCCGTGCACGGTGCTGCTGAAGCCGCACTGGGGTGACAGCGCGAGCTGGTCCAGCGGCGCGTATTTGGCGGCTTCCTCAATGCGGCGCTTGAGGGCGTCCTTGCTTTCCATGGTGCCTATCTTGGTGGTGACCAGGCCCAGCACGACGGTCTTGCCCTTGGGCAAAAAGCGCAGGGGCTTGAAGTCGCCGCTGCGGTCGTCGTCGTATTCGAGGAAGTAGGCGTCCAGGTCCATCTCTTTCAGCAGGGCTTCGGCCACAGGCTCGTAGTTGCCGGCGGCGGCATGGGTGCTTTTGAAGTTGCCGCGGCACAGGTGCATGGACAGCAGCATGCCAGCGGGCTTTTGCGCCACCACCATGTTCACGAACTTCGCGTAGCGGTGCGGCAGCTCGTTGGGGTCGTCACCGCGCTGGCGTGCGGCTTCCCGCATTTTTTCATCGCAGAGATAGGCGAGGTTGGTGTCGTCCATCTGAACGTAGTTGCAACCTGCGGCCGAGAGGCTGCGCAGTTCGTCGCCATAAGCCTTGGCCACGTCTTCATAAAACGTGGGGTCCAGCTCGGGGTAGGCGCTGCGGCTGATGCCGGCGCGGCCGCCGCGAAAGTGCAGCATGGTCGGCGAGGGGATGGTCACCTTGGGCGTGTTGCCCGCGCTGACCTGGCTCTTGAGGTACTGGAAGTCGGCCAGCTGTATGTTTTTGGCGTGCGTGACCTTGTCGACCACCTTCATGACCGGTGGGGCCAGTTCCTGCGAGCCGTCGGGCTTGATGAAGGTGACGGGGATGTCTGTCTTCACACCGCCGAGCTGGTCGAGAAAGTCGATATGGAAATAGGTACGGCGGAACTCGCCGTCGGTGATGCTTTTGAGGCCCACGTCTTCCTGAAACTTCACGATCTCGCTGATCGCCTTGTCTTCAACCAGTCGAAGCTGTTCGGCCGTAATCTGGCCTTTGGCTTTCTGGTCACGGGCTTCAAGCAGGTACTTGGGGCGCAGGAAGCTGCCGACATGGTCGAAGCGGGCGGGGAGCTGGGTCATTTGTCTCTTTCCTTTTTGTTGATGATGAACCGTTGCGTGCTTGAATGTTCTACAGGTCCAGGACCAGCAGCTTGCTTTTTGCCCGTGAGCAGCAGGGCGTGAACTGGTCGTTGGCGGCCTTTTCCTCATCGGTGAAATACATGTCGCGGTGGTCGATCTCGCCTTCCAGCACGCGTGTGATGCAGGTGCCGCAGACACCCTGTTCGCAAGAGGTGAGGATTTCGATGCCCTTGTCTTTCAGCACCTGGATGATGTTGTCCTTGGCGCCGATGTTGTAGGTCTGGCCGGTGCTGGCAATCTTCACGTCGAAGCTGCCGTCGTTCGAGGTGTCCTGCGGCGCTGCGCCGAAGTATTCAAGGTGGATGTTCCCTGTGGCCCAGCCCGCAGTTTTTGCCGTCTCCGTGACGAAGTTGATAAAGCCCGTGGGCCCGCATACATACAGGTGCTTGCCGGCTTCGGGTGCCCCCAGCACTTTCAGCAGATCCAGCTTTTGCGCGGCATCGCCGTCGTCGAAATGGAACTGCACCTTGCCCGCAAAGGGTGAGCCGGTGATTTCTGAATGAAACGCGGTGCGTTGCTGGGAGCGGCTGCAGTAATGCATGCTGAAATCGGCGCCGGTGACGGCCAGGCGCTGCGCCATGCTCAGGATGGGCGTGACGCCTATGCCACCTGCAAACAGCAGTGTTTTGGTGCCATGCTCCAGCGGGAAATGGTTTTTTGGCGCGCTGATGCGGATCTCGTCGCCTTCCTTCACGGCATCGTGCATGCCGATGGAGCCGCCACGCGATGCCGGGTCGCGCAGCACGGCGATGCGGTAGCGGTGCTGTTCGCCCGCGTCGTTGCACAGCGAATACTGTCGCGTCAGCCCGCCGGGCACCTGCACGTCGATGTGCGAACCGGCGCTGAAGGCCGGCAGCGGTGCGCCGTCGGGGCGGGCCAGCTCGAAGCTGGCGATGTCGATGGCTTCCTGTTTCTTGCGGATGACTTTTACGCTGATGCTGTCAATGCTGCTCATGTGTTTTGTCTCATGCGGCCTGAGGCTCGGGTTTGGGTTGTTCTGCTGCAATCAGGCGGTCAAGGATACGCCGGGACTGCATCCCGCCCGCATCAATGTTGAGCATCAGCAGCTTGCGCTCTGGGAACGCATTGAGGTTGCGCTGCTGCGCTTCCAGCACCACAGTGTCTTCTGCAAAGACCTTTGCCTGGCCTTCACGGATTTGCGCCGTGAGTGCCTTGTCTTTTGGATTGAAGTGCCGCGCCATCCCCCAAAAATACCACATCGAGGTTTCGGTCTCGGGCGTGCAGAAGTCCACCACGATGCTGTGAACCTTGTCTTTCGGGTCGGCGTTGTAGCCGCCCTTTCCGGCGTGGGCCACACCGACTTCGATCATGACGTGGCTCGGTGGCGTGAAGCGGCAGACCTGCCAGCGGTCCACCGGTACGTCGTCTGCCAGGTTGTTGCCGCGCAGGTTGGCGCGCCAGAAGGGCGGTGCCATGATGTTTTCCATGAAGCGGCTGGTCACCACGGTGTCGCCTTCGGTCTTGGTACTCACGGGCGCTTCGTCGATTTCCTTCTGGCCTATGCTGGTCGTGTGCACATAGGTTTCGTGCGTCAGGTCCATCAGGTTGTCGATCATCAGGCGGTAGTCGCAGTTCACATGGTAGAGGCCTCCCGCATAGGCCCATTCGGGGTTCTCCGCCCATTCCAGGTGGTGAATGAGGTTGGCATCTGCCAGCTTCTCGTCACCGGGCCAGACCCAGATAAAACCGTGGCGCTCGACCACCGGGTAGCTGCGGGTTTTGGGGAAGCCCTGCACGCGCTGCCCGGGCATGGAGGCCACCTTGCCGTCGCAGTTCATGGTCAGGCCGTGGTAGCCGCAGACCAGTTTGCCTTCACAGACCGTGCCCAGTGACAGGGCGGCGCCGCGATGGGGGCAGAAATCATCGAGTGCGACGACCTTGTTTTCTGCGCCGCGGTAAAAGACGATGTTGATGCCGCAAATCTTGCGCCCCAGCGGCTTGTCATCAATCTCATTGGGGGTGCAGGCAACGTACCAGGTATTTTTGGGGAACATGGGTTTTCCTTGTGGTGATGAATATGGATATTGCGAGAAAGGCGTCAGGCCTTCAATCGTCTCGAATTGATGGTAATGTATACATTGATCTCTGTATTGACCTAGAGAATACCCTGATTTTGCCAAAATTGCACCAAAAAAGCAGGATGAGGCTGTTTTTCAAGTCTAAGATGTATACAGAGATTGCAAAAATGAACGTTTCAGCCCTTTCACCCCTTCCCGTCGCAGACGGCCATGAATCGGGCGGTTCCCAGGCCGTCAAGGCGCAGTTGCGGCTGCGCGAGATGATTCTGGCGGGTGAGTTGCCCAGCGGTGAACGCATCACCGAACTGGCGATTGTTGAGAAGCTGGGTGTTTCAAGAACCCCGATTCGAGCCGCCCTGATGCGCCTGGAGCAGGAGGGGCTGCTGGAGGCGCTGGCCAACGGCGGTTATGCCGTCAGGATTTTTTCAGAGCGCGATGTATCGGAAGCCATCGAATTGCGCGGCACGCTGGAAGGCTTGTCGGCCCGTCTGGCTGCGGAACGTGGCGTTGACCCGCATGTCCTTCAGGAGGCTGATGCCTGCCTGCGTGAGATTGATGGCGTTCTGGCGCGGACTGCGCTTGATGGTGAAGCCTTCCTGCGCTACGTGACCCTGAACCAGCGCTTTCACAATTTGCTTGGCGAGATGGCCGGCAGCACCGTGATTGCGCGTGAGCTTGAGCGTGTCGTCAACCTGCCGTTTGCCTCGCCATCCGGGTTTGTACTGCAGCAGGCCGACTCACCGCATGCGCGTGACATGCTTATAGTGGCGCAGGACCAGCACTGGCAGGTGCTGGAGGCCATACGGCTGCGCGAGGGTTCGCGCGCAGAATCCATCATGCGCGAGCATGCACGTATTGCGAGGCGTAATTTGCGTGAAGTCATGGATGGCCACGACGCGGGACGTACGCCAGGCGTGAGCCTTATTCGCAAAAACGATTGATCAGTATTTCAAAAACCACTTATTCAACAGCAACCACAGCAACCAGGAGATAACCATGGATTCAACAAAACGCGTATTTCTGGGCAAGATGACCGCCGCAGCCCTTGCCATGCAGGGCGGGCTGGCTCTGGCTCAAGCCGGCAAGCCTTTCAAGGTCGGCCTGCTGCTTCCCATGACGGGTCCCTTTGCCTCGACCGGCAAACAGATTGAAAACGGCGTGAAGCTGTACATGCAGCAAAACGGCGATACGGTTGCAGGCCGCAAGATTGAACTGGTCATCAAGGACGATACGGGCCTGCCAGATGTCACCAAACGCCTGGCACAGGACCTGGTCGTCACCGACAAGGTCGATGTTCTCGCCGGTTTCGGCCTGACGCCGCTGGCCCTGTCGACCGCCCCGATTGCCACGCAATCAAAGACCCCCATGGTCATCATGGCAGCTGCCACATCCATCATCACCGAGGCATCACCCTACATCGTGCGCACCAGCATGACCCTGCCGCAGGTCACCCTGGGCGTTGCCGAGTGGGCACCGAAGAACGGCATCAAAAAGGTAGTGACGCTGGTCACCGACTACGGCCCTGGCCTGGATGCCGAAAAGACCTTCAAGGAACGCTTCACCTTCAATGGCGGGCAGATTGTCGATTCGCTGCGCGTGCCGCTGCGCAACCCTGACTACGCGCCTTTCCTGCAGAAGGTGCGTGACCTCAAGCCCGATGCGCTCTTTGTCTTTGTGCCGGCAGGTGCTGGCACCGCGCTGCTCAAGCAGTTTGCAGAGCGCGGCCTGGACAAGGCCGGCATCAAGCTGATCGGCGAAGGCAGCGTGGCCGACGACGAAATCCTCAACGACATGGGCGATGTGGCGCTGGGCCTGGTGACGTCCCACCCCTATTCAGTGGCGCACAAGTCTGCAGCCAACCAGAAGTTCGTGCCCGCCTTCATGAAGCTGAGCAACAACGTGCGGCCCAACTTCTTCGGCGTGGCAGCGTATGACGGCATGCGCGTCATTTATGAAGCCATCAAGGCGACCAAGGGGCAGGGCGATGGCGCTGCACTGGTGGGCGCCATGAAGGGCCAGATCTTTGAAAGCCCGCGCGGCCCCATCTTCATCGATGCGCAAACCCGCGACATCGTGCAGAACGTCTATATCCGCCGTGTCGAGCGCGTCAACGGCCAGCTTTACAACGTCGAGTTCGACACCATCAAGGATGTCAAGGACCCGGGCAAGACGGGCAAGTAAACATGACCGTTTCAGCTACCAGGGTGCTGGAGATCGAGGCCGCCTGCCAGCGTGTGATTTATGCGGCAGCGGCTTTTATTGATGGCAACGATTTCGCCTCGTTTTCGGGGCTGTTTGTCGAAGGGGGCTCCCTGCAGCGTCCCGATGGCAGTATTCTCACGGGGCGAGACGCAATCCTGGCGGCCTACATGGCGCGACCCGTCTGGCGCATGTCCCTACACGTAATCTCCAATACCCGATTCAGTGATGTGTCTGAAAATGGTTGCCGGGCGACCAGCCTTGTGACCCTGTGGGCTTCTGACAGCAGAAGCGAAGCCGGGCCGCAGGGCAGGGCTGTAGTGCAGCCGCTGGTGCTTGGCGAGTTTGATGACAGCTTTGTCCTTGATGGCGGCGTCTGGCGCTTTGCGAGCCGCAAGGCCGCATTCCTGATGCATGCGACATGACCCGCATAAGCCGCAGGAGACGACGGCAGGGGTTGGGCTGTTATTTAAAACTGCTATAACTGAGAGTCTGAAATATCGCTTGCGCATCCTTGCGAGGCAGGCGACATTCTCGGGCGGTGATTACTGATGTCTGAAACCTTTGGAGAGACCATGAATAAAAGATTTTTTCTCGGCACCGTGGCTGTTGCAGCCGCGACCCTGGCTGCCGGCAATGCGATGGCACAGGCCAACAGCACGCCCTTCAAGATCGGACTGATCACCCCGCTGACCGGCCAGCAGGCCACCACCGGCAAGCAGATGGAAGCCGGCGCCCGTGCCTATATGGCCATGAACGGCGACACCGTCAACGGCCGCAAGATCGAACTGATCGTCAAGGATGACGGCGGCCTGCCTGATGCCTCCAAGCGCATCGCCCAGGAGCTGGTCGTCAACGACAAGGTCAACGTGCTGGCCGGCATGGGCCTGACGCCGATCGCGCTGGCTGTTGCGCCCATCGCCACACAGTCCAAAACGCCTGAAGTCGTGATGCTGGCAGCGACTTCCATCATCACCGAGGCATCACCGTACATCGTCCGCACCAGCTTCACCATTCCTCAGTCCGCTGTAGCCATGGCCGACTGGGCACCCAAGAACGGCATCAAGAAAGTCGTGACCCTGGTCAGCGACTACGGCCCCGGCCTGGATGGCGAAAAATACTTCAAGGACCGCTTCACCTTCAATGGCGGCCAGGTCGTCGAATCATTGCGCGTGCCGCTGCGCAATCCTGACTTTGCACCTTTCCTGCAGAAGGTCCGTGACCTCAAGCCTGACGCCATGTTTGTGTTTGTGCCGTCCGGCGCAGGCGCGGCGGTGATGAAGCAGTTTCTCGAGCGCGGCATGGACAAGGCCGGCATCAAGCTGATCGGTACCGGCGACCTGACCGATGACGACCAGCTCAACGACATGGGTGACGGCGCGCTGGGCGTGGTGACCTCGCACCAGTATTCCGCCGACCATCCGTCCGCACTCAACAAGAAGTTTGTGGCTGCGTTCGAAAAGGCGAACAAGGGCATGCGTCCCAACTTTGTGGCTGTCGGTGCCTATGACGGCATGCGCGTGATCTACGAAGCGCTGCGCGTCACCAAGGGCAACGGCGGCGGCGACGCGCTGCTGGCCGCGATGAAGGGCCAGATTTTTGAAAGCCCGCGCGGCCCGATGTTCATTGATGCGCAAACCCGCGACGTGGTGCAGAACATGTACCTGCGCAAGGTCGAGCGCAAGAATGGCAAGCTCTACAACGTGGAGTTTGACGTGATCAAGGACATGAAAGATCCCGGAAAAACCAAGTAACAAACTTCTCCCCCGAAGGCAGCTTTGCTGCCCTCCCCCCAGCGGGCAACGACTGCGGCCCGGCTAAGCCGGTTCCGCGGCGTTCCTGGCTTGAACCCTCCTTGAATTGAGTTTCCGCCCAAAACCATGTTGACCATCCTCTTTGACGGCATTGCCTACGGCATGCTGCTTTTCGTTCTGGCTGTCGGGCTGGCCGTGACCATGGGCTTGATGAACTTCATCAACCTTGCGCATGGTGCTTTTGCCATGGTGGGCGGCTACATCACGGTGCTGCTGATGCAGCGCTTTGGCGTGCCCTTCCTGGTATGCCTGCCGCTCGCCTTCATCGGCTCTGCGCTGATTGGCGGGCTGCTTGAGCGCACGCTGTATCGGCCGATGTACCACAAGCCCCACCTGGACCAGGTCCTGTTTTCAATCGGCCTGACGTTCATGGCCGTGGCGGCCGCCGATTACTTTATCGGGTCAACCCAGCAAATCGTGCAGTTGCCTGAGTGGCTCAAGGGCCGCTCCGAGTTCGGCGAGGGCGCGTGGATGCTGGGCATGGGCCACTACCGCCTGTTCATCGTGATTGTGTGCGCTGCATTGACCATTGCCCTGCAGTACATCCTGGCCAAAACCCGGTTCGGCAGCAGGCTGCGCGCGTCGGTGGATGACCAGCGCGTGGCTGCAGGCCTGGGCATCAATGTCAATGTGGTGTTTCTGTCGACCTTCGCTGTGGGTTCTGGCCTCGCAGGCCTCGGCGGCGCGCTGGGTGCGGAAGTGCTGGGCCTTGACCCGACCTTCCCTCTGAAATTCATGATTTACTTTTTGATTGTTGTCGCCGTCGGCGGCACATCATCCATCACCGGCCCGCTGCTGGCTGCCCTCCTGCTGGGCATTGCCGATGTGGCCGGCAAGTATTACATCCCCAAAATGGGTGCCTTCATTGTTTACAGCCTCATGATCATCATCCTGATCTGGCGTCCGCAAGGCCTCTTTGTACGCAAGGGCGGCAAATGACAAACCAGACCAATTCTGTAGAAGCAGTTCGCAAGGGCCTGCACGAGACCAGCCGCTGGAAAGTGTGGGAGCCGGTGTTCTGGCTGCTCGCCCTGGCATCTCCATTTCTGTTGGGCTCGCACGCCCTGATCATCAATGAAATTGCCATCGTGGCGCTGTTCGCCATCTCGCTTGATCTGGTGCTGGGCTACAGCGGCATCGTGTCGCTGGGCCATGCGGCCTTCTTTGGTATGGGTGCCTATTCCGCAGCGCTGTTTGCCAAGCTGGTCATGCCTGATCCGCTGGTCGGGCTGGCAGTGGCCATTGTGGTGTCGACCATTCTGGGGGCCATCTGCAGCATGACCATCCTGCGCGGCAGCGACCTGACGCGGTTGATGGTGACCCTGGGCGTTGCGCTGTTGCTGCTTGAGCTGGCCAACAAGTTCAGTGAAATCACAGGCGGTGCTGATGGACTGCAGGGCGTGGTGATGGGGCCTCTGCTGGGCCGTTTTGAATTTGACCTGAGCGGTCGTACGGCTGCCTGCTATTCACTGGTGGTGTTGCTGATCATGTTCATACTTGCACGCCGGCTGGCCAAGTCACCTTTTGGAGCGACGCTGATGGCCATACGTGATAACCGCCTGCGGGCCATGGCTATCGGCATTCCCGTGTCGTCGCGTCTCGCTGTGGTTTATGCCATTGCTGCTGGTGCTGCAGGCGCTGCAGGCGCCTTGCTGGCGCAGACCACAGGCTTCGCATCGCTGGATGTCTTTGCATTTGACCGCTCGGCCGACGTGATGCTGTTGCTGGTGATTGGCGGCACAGGCTGGCTTTATGGCGGGGTTGCCGGAGCCGTGGTGTTCAAGATCATGCAGGATGCGATATCGACCATCACGCCGCAATACTGGACATTCTGGATTGGCCTTTTCCTGGTCATCCTGATGCTGGTGGGGCGCGAACGTCTGCTGAGCCCATGGACCTGGTTCAAGCGGGGGCGCGCATGAGCTCTACCGTGGATAACCTCGAAACCGTATTGGCCGCTGATGGCCTGGTGATGCGTTTCGGCGGCATCACCGCGACGAACAATGTCACGCTGCACCTGAAAAAAGGTGCGCGTCATGCGCTGATCGGACCCAACGGCGCGGGCAAGACCACGCTGATCAATTTGCTGACCGGTGTGCTTCAGCCGACTGAAGGCCGTATCACGCTGCTGGGTGAAGACATCACCAACGTGGCGCCCAACCGGCGTGTCAAGCGGGGCATGGTGCGCACCTTCCAGATCAACCAGCTGTTTGACACCTTGACGCCGCTGCAGACGCTGGCGCTGACCGTGTCGCAGCAGCATGGCCTGGGCACCAGCTGGTGGAAACCGCTGGGCAAAAACGCCCTGGTGGTCGAGCGTTGTGAAAAACTTCTGGAGCAGTTTCACCTGACCGAAGTCATGAACCAGGAGACGCGCGTGCTGGCCTACGGCAAGCGCCGCCTGCTGGAAATCGCGATTGCGCTGGCGTGCGAGCCCAAAGTGCTGCTGCTTGACGAACCTGTCGCTGGCGTACCTGCAGGGGAGCGCGAAGAGCTGCTGCAGACCGTTGCAGCCTTGCCGGCAGATGTCTCCATTCTTTTGATTGAACATGACATGGACCTGGTTTTCAGTTTCGCCAAACGCATGACGGTGCTGGTCAACGGCACGGTGCTGACAGAAGGCGACCCCGAGCAGATTGCGAACGACCCTGAAGTCAAGGCGGTATACCTTGGTCATGGTGAGGAGGGGCACGACGCAGGGCCGCCCCAAGGCGGGCAAGCCCCCTCGGGGGGCAGCGCCGCACACGAAGTGGCAAGCGTGGGGGTAAAAGGTCATGACTGAGCTGCTGAAGGTTGAAGGCCTGAGTGCCGGCTACGGTGAAGCGGTTGTCCTGAACAACGTCTCGCTTTCACTCGAAGAAGGCAAAACCCTGGCCTTGCTGGGCCGTAACGGCACTGGCAAGACCACGCTGATCAACACGCTCGCAGGCGCCACGCGCCAGCACGCAGGCAGCATCAGCCTCAGCGGTATCGAGTTGCACAAACTGCCTTCGCATGAACGTGCGGCTGTGGGCATAGGCTGGGTGCCGCAAGAGCGAAACATCTTCAAGTCCCTGACGGTGGATGAAAACCTTACCGCGGTTGCACGCCCCGGTGCATGGAACCCGGAGCGGGTCTACACCATGTTCCCGCGCCTGGCTGAACGCAAGGGCAACCTGGGAACACAACTCTCGGGTGGCGAGCAGCAGATGCTGGCCGTCGGTCGTGCGCTGGTGCTGAACCCCAAACTCCTTCTGCTCGACGAGCCGCTTGAAGGCCTGGCTCCCATCATTGTTGAAGAGTTGCTGCGCGCCATTCGCCGCATCACGCGCGAAGAAGGTCTGTCGGCCATCATCGTTGAACAGCATCCACAGGCCATCCTGGCGATCTCAGACAGCGCTGTAGTGCTGGATCGGGGCACGGTTGTGCATTCGGGTACTGCGCAGCAGTTGCGCGAGCAGCCCGAGGTGCTCGATCGCCTGCTGGGTGTGTCTCGCTAGAAGCCAGATTTTCACCTGAACAAAAAAAGGCCGGACCCTGTTTGGGGTCCGGCTTTTTTTATGGTCTGTCCAGCTTACAGCGTATCGATAAAGCTGCGCAGTTTGTCTGAACGGGAAGGGTGCTTGAGCTTGCGCAGCGCCTTGGCTTCTATCTGGCGAATGCGTTCACGCGTCACGTCGAACTGCTTGCCGACTTCTTCCAGCGTGTGGTCGGTCGACATCTCGATACCGAAGCGCATGCGCAGCACCTTGGCTTCACGCGGCGTCAGGCTGTCGAGGATGTCTTTCACGACATCGCGCAGGCCCGCCTGCATCGCTGCTTCCAGCGGTGCGGTGTTGGCGCTGTCTTCGATGAAATCGCCGAGGTGCGAATCGTCATCATCACCGATAGGTGTTTCCATCGAGATCGGCTCTTTCGCGATCTTCATGATCTTGCGGATCTTGTCTTCAGGAATCTCCATCTTCTCGGCCAGGATGCTGGCGTCCGGCTCAAAGCCGAACTCCTGCAAGTGCTGGCGCGACAGGCGGTTCATCTTGTTGATGGTCTCGATCATGTGTACCGGGATACGGATGGTACGGGCCTGGTCAGCGATGGATCGCGTGATGGCCTGGCGGATCCACCAGGTGGCATAGGTCGAGAACTTGTAGCCGCGGCGGTATTCAAACTTGTCGACAGCCTTCATCAGGCCGATGTTGCCTTCCTGGATCAGATCCAGGAACTGCAGGCCGCGGTTGGTATACTTTTTCGCAATCGAAATCACCAGGCGCAAGTTGGCCTCGATCATTTCCTTCTTGGCATCACGCGAGTTGGACTCGCCTTCGTTCATGCGCTTGTTGATGTCCTTGAGCTGGGCCAGCGGCACCACAACACGCGCCTGCAATTCGCCCAGCTTGGTCTGCAGCTCCTGGATGGGTGGAATATTGCGGGCCATGATGATGGACCAGGGCTTGTTCGCCGCGACCTGCTTTTCAACCCACTTGAGGTTGAGCAGGTTGGGCGGGAAGTCCTTGATGAAGATTTCCTGCGGCATGCCGCACTTCTCAACGATGATGCGGCGCAGTTCGCGTTCTTTCTTGCGAACGTCCAGCACCTGGCCGCGCAACAGGTCGCACAGCTTTTCAATCGTCTTGGCGGTAAAGCGCACGGTCATGAGCTCATCGCTCAGGGCTTTTTGCGCCTTGGTGTACGTCGGTGTGCCGTAGCCTTCCTTGTCATAGGTCTTGTGGACCTTTTCGAACAGGGAGGCAATCCTGTCGATGCGGGTCAGGGCTTCTTTCTTCAGCTCTTCGAGCTTTTTGGTCAGCGCCTTGGAGCCGCCCTTGCCGTCGTCATCATCTTCTTCGTCAAACTCGTCGAAATCTTCTTCGGCCACGTAATCGTCGGCTTCGTTCGGGTTGGAGAAGCCATCCACCACGGTGGAAATGACGATCTTGCCTTCGCGGATTTCTTCACCGAGGCGCAGGATTTCCGCAATCGTCGCCGGGCTTTCCGAGATGGCTTCCATCATCTTCATGAGGCCGCCTTCAATGCGCTTGGCGATCTCGATTTCGCCTTCACGGGTCAGCAGCTCGACCGTGCCCATTTCACGCATGTACATGCGGACCGGGTCGGTCGTGCGGCCAAATTCGCTGTCGACGGTGGAAAGCGCAGCTTCGGCAGCTTCTTCAGCCTCTTCTTCGGTGGAGCCGGTCGGCGCGTTGGCGGTGATCAGCAGCGTTTCCGCGTCAGGCGTCTGCTCGTATACAGCCACACCCAGATCGTTCAGGGTGACGATGACCGCATCCAGCGTTTCGGCATCGATCAGCTTGTCGGGAAGGTGATCGGAAATTTCGCCGTGGGTCAGGTAGCCGCGGGTCTTGCCAAGCTTGATCAGGGCTTTGAGGCGTGCACGGCGCTTGGCCATGTCTTCTTCGGAGAGGACGGTTTCGTCCAGGCCGAATTCCTTCATCAAGGCACGCTCTTTGGCCTTGCTGATCTTCATGCGCAGTGGTTTGACCTTCTCGGTGGTCTCGGTTACTGGTTCTTCAAACTCTGCAACGACGTCGGACAGGTCTTCATCGCCATCACCCTTGAGGGCGACTTTGGGCTTGCGGCCGCGCTTGGCGCCGCCAGCGGCAGGTGCGCCGCCTTCTACGGCAGCCGGATTTTTGGGCGGGCGGCCGGGTTTCTTTTTGACGGGTACGTCTGCTACGGCTGCGGCAACAGGTTTTGCTTCGGGAACGGACTTGGAGGGCACTGTGGGGGCTTTCTTCGGGGACGGACTGGATTTGGCGGCAGGTTTCGACGGCGCTTTGCTGGCCAGTGCTTTAGGGGATATGGCGGGTTTTTTGGCTTTTTCAACCGCCTTTGCAAGTGGCTTTGACTGCTTTGCCGCGAGCTTTACAGCCGGCTTCGCTGCTTTTTTGGCAACGGGTGCGGCTTTGACGGGCTTGGCGGCTGGCTTTTTCGACTTCTGCAAAGGCATGGGAATGTCTCCGTTGGCAAAAAACTTGTCTATAACCACAACACAAGCACTGACGATTCAACCTGCCCAAGCGTAGACGAGGGGAGACGGTCAAAAAGCAGGGCGCAAAAAATGCCCGACGAGAAGAAGGGCATCTGGAACAGCGGCAAGCTGTTTGGGCGAACATTTGGTGTGCAGTCCTTGCGGGGAAGTGGCCGTCTCTTTTGAGAGTTTTCCGTGCTTGCGGAAGGCCGATGCCGGAGGTGCTGCTGTCGCGCTTGCCGTATCGAAAATCGGATTATACCCTATTGCCTGTTTTTTGTGCAACTATTTCGCACTATTTGGCCGCAATTTTTCTTGAAGAGTTTGGTAGCGAGCGCGCGCTACTGGATCTTTAAGCATGGCATCTCCCATTGCAGTTAAGGCTTCCTGTTCCCTCTTCCATTCCAGTCGAACGAGCTCATTCAAGATGTGACGAACTTCGGCCCACTCGGTCTCTATTCCTTTATCAATTTGTGATATCTGGGATACCGCGTAAGTCTCGTTGGCGTGACCTCGGATTGCCTCGCGTAATACCGCCCAAGGTTGTGGGCCATTTTCATGAAGTTGGCTTTCTAGCCAAATAAACAGAGGACCGTGGGGCGCTGGTAGCTTTGACAATAGTTCATGTTCCTCGCTGCTCAAACGATCCCAACTGCTAGGCTCCGTGAGTACAAGGCGCAAGACAAGATCTTCTCGGGTTGCGCCCTGCACACGACCTTTCGTCGCACGAGACTTCCGCGCAGTTGTTGCAAGAGGTGCGACGGAGGTTTCTCCGCCGGAATCAAAAACGTGAGCGTAGAACTCAGAGCTTGAATAGTCAACATCGCCATGGAGAGTGGTTGGATAAGTTGAAAAACTTCCATCGGCCCTATCTTTTTTCAACCCGGAAGAAGCTGATGCTTTGGCGAGAGATGGCTTTGATTTGGCACTTCCATATTTGTGACGATCTTTTGATGGTTGCCACACATCCTGTAAATCACGAATATCCAGTTGCGATTTGTCGGCAATTTCCGCAAGCAGCTGTCGCTTGAGCGCTCCGTCGGGCAGCAGGCTCCACAGAGGCCGCGCATTGCTGGCCATGTGTGCACGGCCTTCTGCCGTGTCGAGGTCGCAGTTTTCTGCCGCAGCGTCCAGCATGAACCTGCTGAGAGGCACGGCCTTGCTGACGTAAGCAGCAAACCCTTCCTGGCCGTGCTCGCGTATATAGCTGTCGGGGTCATGCTCGGCAGGCAGGAACAGAAACTTGACGGTGCGCACGTCGGTGGCAAAGGGCAGGGCGGCATCCAGTGCCTTGCGCGCCGCCCGGCGCCCGGCGCTGTCACCGTCGAAACTGAACACCACCGACTCTGTGAAACGGAACAGCTTTTGCACATGGTCTGCCGTGCAGGCCGTGCCCAGCGTGGCAACGGCATTTGCAAAGCCATGCTGGGCCAGCGCGACCACGTCCATGTAGCCCTCGGTCACCAGTGCATAGCCATGCTCGCGCAAGGCGGTACGGGCTTCAAACAAGCCGTAGAGTTCGCGACCCTTGCTGAAGACGGGCGTCTCCGGTGAGTTGAGGTATTTGGGCTTTTCGTCGCCAAATACACGGCCACCGAAGCCTATGCATTCGCCCTTGACGTTGCGGATGGGGAACATCACCCGGTCGCGGAAGCGGTCGTAGCGTTTCGCCTCGCCCTGCGCGTTCTCTTCGCCGGGCTCGCCCGTGATGACCAGGCCGCTTTCAACCAGCAGCGGGTCGTTGTAGTCCGGGAAGACGCTGGCCAGGCTGCGCCAGCCTTCCGGCGCATAGCCCAGGCCAAAGGTCTTTGCGATCTCGCCAGACAGGCCGCGGCTCTTGAAGTAATTGATGGCCTTCTCGGACCCACGCAGGTGCTTGATGTAGGCGATGGCGGCTTTTTCGAGCACGCTGGTCAGGGTGGCCTGCTGCTCCCGCATTTGCGCGGCCTTTGCGCGGTCCTGCGGCGAGACGTCGTCTTCGGGTACCTGCAGCCCGTATTGCTGGGCCAGGTCTTTGACCGCTTCGATGAAGGTCATGCCGGCATGGTCCATCAGGAAGCTGATGGAGTTGCCATTCTTTCCGCAGCCAAAGCAGTGATAAAACTGCTTGGCCGGGCTCACGCTGAACGACGGCGATTTTTCGCCGTGAAATGGGCACAGGCCCATGAAGTTGGCACCGCCTTTTTTCAGTTGCACGTAGCGGCCCACGATGTCAACGACATCGGCGCGCGCTAAAAGCTCCTGGATAAAAGACTGGGGAATGGACACCTGCCTATTGTGCCTCTGCACAGTCTCGCGGGTCCTGCCGGCGTGCGAGCCTTTGTGGTTCTAAAGGTATATCCATTGGTTTATATCAAATAGACGAGGCATTACGGCGCTAATATGACGCAAGAATTCACATGACGGAGACAAGATGCCCAATATCTACGAACAGGACCTCCCTCAGGCCGAGGCCAACTACGCAGCGCTCTCGCCGCTGTCTTTTATCGAGCGCACGGCTGAGGTTTACCCGAGACGCCTGGCCGTCGTGCATGGCAGCCTGCGTCGCAATTGGTCAGAGGTATTCACGCGCTGCCGCCAGCTGGCCAGCGCGCTTGAAAAACACGGCATAGGCAAGGGCGACACCGTCGCGGTCATGCTGCCCAATACGCCGCCCATGGTGGAGGCGCACTTCGGCATCCCCGTCACCGGCGCGGTCCTGAATGCCCTGAACACACGGCTTGACCCGGACACAATTGCCTTCATGCTGGACCATGGCGAGGCAAAGGTGGTCATCGTCGACCCGGAGTTTGCAGACACCATGAAAAAAGCGCTGGCGCTGCGCAAGGCCACGACGCCCGTACTGGTCATTGATGTGGAGGATGCGGTGTTCACCGGCAAGGCCGAGCGCATCGGCAGCATCAGCTATGAAGATTTTCTGGCCACTGGGGATGCGGGCTACGACTGGAAGCTGCCGGCCAACGAGTGGGATGCGATTGCACTGAACTACACCAGCGGCACCACGGGTAACCCAAAAGGCGTCGTCTACCACCACCGTGGCGCGGCGCTGGCAGCGATCTCCAACATTCTGGAGTGGGACATGCCCAAACATGCGGTGTATTTGTGGACGCTCCCCATGTTTCATTGCAATGGCTGGACCTTTCCGTGGACGATAGCTGCTCGCGCCGGTGTGAATGTCTGCCTGCGCAAGGTTGAGGCGCAGGCCGTGTTTGATGCCATGCGGGATCACGGCGTCACGCACTATTGCGGCGCGCCCATCGTCCACGGGCTGCTGGTGAACTCGCCCGATGCCATGAAGGTGGGCCTGCCGAAAGGCGTGAAGGCTTTTGTCGCCGGGGCTGCGCCACCAGCGTCCATGATCGAAGGCATGGAGGCCATGGGTTTCGACCTGACACACGTCTACGGCCTGACCGAGGTGTACGGGCCAGCAACGGTGTGCCCGGCGCAGGACGGCTGGGACAAGCTCGATGTGGGCGAACGTGCACGGCTGAACTCACGCCAGGGCGTTCGTTACCACCTGGAGCGCGATGCACGCGTGCTCAATCCTGAAACCATGCAGCCCGTGCCCATGGATGGCGAGACCATGGGCGAGATCATGTTCAAGGGCAACATCGGCATGAAGGGCTACCTGAAGAACGCGAAAGCCACGCAGGAAGCTTTTGCCGGTGGCTGGTTCCACTCGGGCGATCTGGCCGTCATGTACCCCGACGGCTACATGAAAATCAAGGACCGCAGCAAGGACATCATCATCTCGGGCGGTGAAAACATCTCATCGATTGAGGTGGAGGACGTTCTCTACCGCCACCCTGCTGTTCTGGCAGCAGCCGTGGTGGCCAAACCAGACGCGCGCTGGGGCGAAACGCCATGTGCGTTCATCGAACTGAAAGCCGGTGCGAGCACCACGGCTGAAGACATCGTGGCGCATTGCAAAAAACACATGGCCGGTTTCAAGGTGCCGCGTGCAGTTGTATTCGGCGAGTTGCCCAAAACATCGACCGGAAAGATACAGAAGTTTGAGCTGCGCAAGCAGGCCGGGTCGGCTGCGGCAATTGACGTTTGATGTTTGACTGTGCGCTAGTGGCCGAGGATTTTTGAGAGAAAGTCCCGGCCGCGGTCCGTCCGGGGCGCTGTGAAAAACGCTTCGGGCGTGTTCTCTTCAACGATCTGGCCATCGTCCATGAAGATGATGCGGTCAGCAACGGCCCGTGCAAAACCCATCTCATGCGTGACGCAGAGCATGGTCATGCCCTGGTCCGCCAGGCTGATGATCACATCCAGCACTTCCTTGATCATTTCAGGGTCCAGCGCTGAGGTCGGCTCGTCAAAGAGCATGATCTTCGGTTGCATGCACAGCGTGCGCGCAATCGCCACGCGCTGCTGCTGACCGCCTGAAAGCTGCAGCGGGTATTTGCCGGCCTGGTCCGCGATGCGCACACGTTCCAGTTGCGCCATCGCGCGTTCGGCAGCTTCTTTTTTCGACAGCCGGCTCACCCAGACAGGTGCCAGCGTCAGGTTCTCAAGCACCGTCAGATGCGGAAAAAGATTGAACTGCTGGAACACCATGCCGACCTGCCTGCGCACGGCTTCAATGGCCTTGGTGTTGTCCCCCAGCATAGTGCCCGCGACGGTGAGCGTGCCTTCCTGATACTCCTCAAGTGCATTGACGCAGCGGATCAACGTTGATTTGCCCGAGCCTGACGGCCCGCAGATGACGATGCGCTCGCCTGCTGCAACCGACAGGTCAATGTCGCGCAACACATGGAAGTCGACAAACCATTTGTTGACCTTGTTGAAACGGATGATGGGTTCAGTCATTGTTTTTGTGCGCCCCGTGCGCCAGCTGCTTTTCAAGCCGCAGGCTGTAGCGTGACATGGCGTAGCAGAAGGCGAAGTAAATGGCAGCGATAAACAGGTAAGCCTCGATCTTGAAGGGCCGCCAGTTGGGGTCGGACCCCAGAGCAAGCGACAGGGCGCCCGTCAGCTCGTAAAGCGACACGATGGTGACGAGCGATGTGTCCTTGAAGAGCGAGATGAAGTTGTTGACGATGCTGGGCACCACAGCGGCCAGCGCCTGCGGCAGGATGATTTTTCGCTGCGCCTGCCAGTACGTCAGGCCCATGCTGGCCGCAGCTTCAATCTGGCCACGTCCCACGGCCTGCAGTCCGCCGCGAATAATCTCGGCCATATAGGCCGCCGCAAACAGCGTGATACCGATCACGACACGCACCAGCACGTCTGGCGTTTTTCCCACCGGCATGAAAAGCGGAAACATGAAGGACGCCATGAACAGAACCGAGATCAGGGGCACACCACGGATCAGCTCAATGTAGGCCAGGCAGATGGAGCGAATGGCCGGCAGGTTTGAGCGCCTGCCCAGCGCTACCAGTACGGACAGCGGAAATGCCAGCACCATGGACAGCACGCTCAGCATCAGGGTCAGCGGCAGCCCGCCCCACAGGTCCGTGGGCACCTTGCCAAGGCCAGCAACACCGCCGCCCATCAATACAAAAAACACGGCGAGCCCTGCGATCCAGATGAGTGCCAGAGACGGCCGCCAGAAGCGCCTGCTGCAACTGGCGAACACCGGGGCCATCAGCGCGAAGCTGGCCAGCACGGGTCGCCACTGTTCTTCCTGCGGGTAACGGCCCAGCAGGATGAAGCGCGCCTTTTCGTTGATCACGCCCCAGCAGGCGCCCAGGCCGCGCGCTGCCTGGCAGCGGTCGGCATCTGCTGCGAATACTGCATGCAGCACGCCCCAGTCAATGCCTTTGGCGAGCAGCCAAAGCGCCGCGGCCAGCAGCAACAGGGTCGTCATCGCGTTCGCAGGACTTGAAAAATAATTCTGCCGCAGTCGTGCTGCAAAGCCCGTCACGTGAACAGGCGCAGGCCTTGCCGGGATTGGCTGAAATGCCTGCATGGGCTAACGCTCCTTTATCGCGGCACGGCGATTGAAGGCATTCATCAGGCCTGAGGTGATCAGCGACAGCGTCAGGTAAACCAGCATGATGATGGCGATGCATTCGACAGCGCGGCCTGACTGGTTCATGGACGTATTGGCAATCGACACCAGTTCGGGGTAACCGACCGCCACCGCCAGCGACGAATTTTTGGTCAGGTTGAGGTACTGGTTGGTCAGCGGTGGAATGATGAGGCGCAGGGCCTGCGGCAACACGATGAGGCGCATGGTGCGCGCCCGAGACAGGCCAATCGACGCACCCGCCTCGCGCTGGCCCGTGGGCACCGATGCAATGCCGGCGCGAACCACTTCGGCGATAAAGGCTGCGGTGTAGAACACGAGACCCAGCAGCACGGCCATGAACTCGGGTGTGAGCGAGCCACCCCCCTCGACCTGCATTTCGCCAGCGACGGGCACCTGAAAAACCAGATGCCCCTGGTCCCAGACGAAGGATGGAAAAGACAGCCCGTTCTTGCTCAGGAAAATGAACTTGCCAATGCTCAGTGCTTCGTTCGGCGCAGGCAGGTATTCAATGAAGAGCAGGTACCACATCAAGAGCTGCAACAACAGCGGTATGTTGCGGAACAGCTCGACATAACCGTAGCTCAGGCCGCGCAGCAATGCATTGCGCGAAAAGCGTGCGATGCCCAGCAAGGTGCCGAGCACAGTCGCCAGCACACAACCGATGACGGCCACGCGCAGGGTGTTCATGATGCCGACCAGGAAGGCTTTCCAGTAGGGGTTGCCTGCCTCGTAGTTGAACCAGTTCTCGCCAATGTCAAACCCGGCGGGCTGTGTGAGGAAATCAAATCCGCTTTGTATGCCCCGCGCCTTCATGTTGGCCAGAGTGTTGCTGATAAGCAGCCAGCCGAGAAAGGCGATGACCAGTACCGCCAGCACCTGGTATGTCATGGCGCGAAACTGCTTGCTCTGGAGAGAGAACCGCCAGCGTGGTGCGGGCGGTGCAGGTCGTGGGGGGATCATGCTCACGGCATCCGGCGTGACCGTGAGGCGCTGTGCCCAGCAAGCGGCCGCCGCGGAACCGGCTTTGCCGGGCCGCTAGCCGCGCCCCCTGCAGGGGGAGGCGCCGAAGGCGCACGGGGGGGTGTCATCTCACTGGTGGCGCATACATCAAGCCGCCTTTCGACCACAGGTTATTGCTGCCGCGCGGCAGGCCCAGCGGGCTCTTGGGGCCGACATTGCGTTCAAACATCTCACCGTAGTTGCCGCTGGCCTTGATGGCGCGTGCCAGCCAGTCCTTGTCCAGGCCCAGCAGCTTGCCGGTGTCTTCTGTGGTGCCCAGCAGGCGGCCGACGTTGGGGTCCTTGCTGTCTTTTTGCAGGGTGTCGACGTTGGCCTGTGTCACGCCATATTCCTCGGCTTCGATGAGGCCGAAGACCACCCATTTGGTGATCGCAAAAAACTCGTCATCGCCGCGGCGAATGGCGGGGCCGAGAGGTTCCTTGGAGATCAGCTCGGGCAGAACCACGTGTTCTGCAGGGGTCTTGGCTTCCTTGTTGCGGATAGAGGCCAGGCCTGAAGCGTCTGTTGTGTAAGCCTGGCAACGGCCGGAGAAATAAGCCGCATTGGCGGCGTCAAACTTTTCAAACACGACGGGTTTGAGGTTCAGGTTGTTGATCCGAGAGAACTCGCTGAGGTTTTTTTCGGTCGTTGTGCCGGACTGCACGCAGACCGTGGCGCCCTTGAGCTGCTTGGCACTCTTGACCTTGCTTTTGGTCGGCACCATAAAGCCCTGGCCGTCGTAATACACCACGCCGGTGAAGGCCAGGCCCAGCGACACATCACGGGTCATGGTCCAGGTGGTGTTGCGCGACAGGATGTCGACTTCGCCAGATTGCAACGCGGCAAAGCGCTGCTGCGACACCAGCGGTACCCACTTGACCTTGTTGGCATCGCCCAGCACGCTGGCGGCGATGGCGCGACAGACATCCACATCAATGCCTGACCATTTGCCAGCGCTGTCGGCCTGCGAGAAACCCGCCACGCCACTGCTGACACCGCAGACCAGCTGGCCGCGCGCCTTGATGGCGTCAAGTGTCTTGCCTGCGTGGGCGGGGGCGGCCAGCACGGCGATGGCGCAAAGTGCGCCGGCGGTGAACCAGTGTTTTTTCAGGGTGTGCAGCATAGTCGGGCTCCAGGGTCAGTCAGAGAGGTTCAGGAAACAGTTATTAATCGATGTTCTCACAAAACATCCTGGCCCCAGGGCCTGTTAACACTATGTTCAGGGGATGCGTTGTGAGTCAAAAAGGCCGTGAGCAAGGCGCAAAACGCAGATGGGGTAGACCCCATCAAGGCTTTGCAACGCCGCGCACGGCCTTTTTGATCACAACCCGCAGGGAACGGGGTGAAAACAGCGCCACTCTGCGTTGCACTCCTAGACAAGACTGGAGTCTTGCCGTCGTCGTGCGCCTTGATTGGCACTGTTTTCACCGCGTTCGCACTCCTGAACATAGTATTAACAGGCCCTAGTCGCCCATCACAATGCCTTCGCGGCGCGGGTCGGCACCGCCGAAAAAGCCGGTGGGTGTGCGTTCAATTCCCTGCAGGCCGCTGGTCATGTCCTGCTCTCGCACCTCGTGGCCGCGTGCGCGCAGGGCTTCAGCGGTGGATGGCGGGAAGCGGCCAGCCTCAAGCAGGGTCGGGCCATTGAGGGAGCCGAAGTTGGGCAGGTTGATGGCCTGCTGGATGTTCAGGCCCCAGTTGAGCACGCCGTAGATCGTTTTGCCCGTGAAATGAATGATCACCGCGCCGCCCGGGCTGCCGGTCGTCATGACCAGCTGGCCGGTGGCCTTGTCAAAAACAAGCGTGGGTGCCATCGACGAGCGCGGCCGCTTGCCGCCCTCCACGCGGTTGGCAATCGGCGCGCCCGATGCGTCAGTGGGCGCAAAACTGAAATCGGTCAGTTCGTTGTTGAGCAGGAAGCCGCCGGCGAGGCCCTTGCCACGGTTCACCATTTGCCGTGAACCCCAGGCGTCTTCAATGGTGGTGGTCATGGCAATGGCATTGCCGAAGGGGTCAATGATGGAGATGTGTGAGGTGCCGTATTCGGGCTGATCTGCCATGGGTGCATGGCTGGACTGCAGACCGCCCGGCCTGCCGGGTGTCGCCGTCTTCATGCTTTGCTGGCCTATGAGTTTGGCCCGGCCGGCCAGGTAAGACGGCTCCAGCAGGCTCATCCAGCTGCCGGCGGGCGGCTGCACAAAGTCGGGGTCGCCCAGGTACTGCGCGCGGTCTGCGTAGGCCAGGCGCGAGGCCTCGGTGTAGAGGTGCAGCCAGTCCGGCGTGGGCAACACGCTTTCCACCTGGCTGGGGCAGGGCGCGCGCACGCAGCGTATGCCCGTGTCCGTCACGGTGCGCAGTGGCCGCAGGGTGGCTGCGGGCGTGGTGTTCAACATGCCAAGAATCTGCCCGATGGCAATCGCGCCCGAACTGGGCGGCGGCATGCCGCACATCCGGTAGTTTTTGCCCGAAGCAGCATAGTCATAACAAAGCGGATCGCGCTTTTTGGGCTGGTAGCCCGCCAGGTCAGACATGGCCAGCGTGCCGGGGTTGGTCGGGTGTTTTTGTACCTTGTCGACTATGGCCTGGGCGACTTCGCCTTCGAGCAGGGCTTTCGAGCCATTGGCTGCAATCTGTTTGAGCACTGCTGCAAGTTCAGGATTTTTCAGCAAATGCCCGACCGGCCAGGGCTGGCCGTTCGCATCATAAAAATAGCCGAGCGCGACCGGGTCTTTCTTCAGGTGCATTTCAGGCACCAGCAGGGTGTTGAGCCTGCGGCTGACCTTGAAGCCGTTTTCAGACAGGCTGATGGCGGGTTGAAAGAGCTGTGCCCAAGGCAGCTTGCCGTATTGTTTGTGCGCCATCTCCAGCATGCGCACGGCACCCGGCGTGCCGACGGAGCGGCCGCCGACGACGGCGTCGTAAAAGGCCATGGGTTTGCCATCGGCACCCATAAAGAGTTTGTCGTTGGCGGCAGCAGGTGCGGTTTCCCGGCCATCAAAGGCTTCGACAACCTTGCCGTTGTAGTGCAGCAGGAAGGCCCCGCCGGCGATACCGCTTGATTGCGGCTCGACCAGGGCCAGCACCATCTGTACGGCAATGGCTGCATCAACGGCCGAGCCACCGGCTTTCAGGATCTGGTAGCCCGCATCAGTCGCCAGCGGGTTGGCGGCGGCGACTGCATACCTGCTGGTGGCCCAGCCGGGCTTTTCGGTGTAGCCGGATGAGCCCTCGGACTGGTCGGGGGCGGTGTAGCTGAAGCTGCCTGGCGAACTTGTGGAGCAGGCGGTGAGGGCTGCGGCCATGGTTGCTGCGAGCAGCAGCGGCGAGATCAGGCGTTTCATGCAATCCCCTCGTTTTTTCAGTCACGGCCATATTAAGCCGCCGGGGAGGCCGCGCCCTGTCAGACGCCAGCCATTTTGAAAGCACCGGTAAGGGCAGGCCGCCGGCCTGCCCGGTGGCAACTTATTTCGGTGCCAGGCGGATCGCGCCGTCCAGGCGAATCACTTCGCCATTGAGCATGTCGTTTTCAATGATGTGTTTGGCCAGCTTGGCATAGTCCTGCGGCGTGCCGAGGCGGCTTGGGAAGGGCACGGCGGCAGCCAGCGAATCCTGGACTTCCTTGGGCATGCCGAACATCATGGGCGTGCCGAAGATGCCGGGGGCAATCGTCATGTTGCGGATGCCGTTGCGGGCGAGGTCACGGGCAATCGGCAGGGTCATGCCGACCACGCCGCCTTTCGACGCGCTGTACGCTGCCTGGCCGATCTGGCCGTCATACGCGGCAACAGAGGCGGTGGAGATCAGCACGCCGCGCTCGCCAGTGGCTTCAGGCTCGTTCTTGCACATGGCGTCAGCGGCCAGGCGAATCATGTTGAAGCTGCCGATCAGGTTGACGGTGATGGTCTTGTTGAACACCGCCAGGCTGTGCGCGCCGTTCTTGCCCACGGTTTTTTCGCCCGTGGCGATACCTGCGCAGTTGACCAGGCCCATCAGCTTGCCCATGGACACAGCCTTGGCCACCACGGCCTGGCCGTCGGCCTCCTGGCTGACATCGCACTTGACGAAGGCGCCGCCGATTTCTTTCGCAACTGCTTCGCCTTTTTCAATCTGCATGTCGGCAATGACGACTTTGGCGCCGTTCTCAGCCAGCATGCGTGCCGTGCCTTCGCCCAGACCTGAAGCGCCACCGGTGACGATAAATACCTTGCCTGCGATGTCCATGAGTTGTCTTCCTTGAGTTTGATGTGCTTGGGGTATGCGGCGGTCCCGCAGTTGACGTTAACGTAAAGGTCAATTATGACCCAAGCCCGGAGGCAAAATGAAGCCCTTCCCGCCTCTGGACATCCATGACCTTTCCCGACTTAAAAAAAGCGCCCAGGCGCGCCGCTGTGCTTGCTGCGCTGGCTGTATTGGCATTGTTGGCCGCATGCTCGACCCCTACATTCACCTCGGGGCCGGCTGCGCCCGGGCCTGCAGGCAGCAGCACCGCGTCTCCGAGGCCCGTCAAAATCGGCTTGGCGCTGGGTGGCGGTGCGGCACGCGGCTTTGCGCACGTGGGCGTGATCGCCGTGCTGGAAGAAGCAGGCCTGAAGCCGCAACTGGTGGTCGGCACCTCTGCCGGCAGCCTGGTGGCCGCGCTCTATGCGAGCGGCAAGACCAGTGCGCAGCTGCAGCAGACCGCGCTCAACATGGAAGAGGTTGCCATCACCGACTGGATGCTGCCGATTTTTGGCCGCGGCATGTTCAGGGGCGATGCGCTGGCCCGCTATGTGAACGACCTGGTCGGCGGCAGGCTCGTCGAGAACATGTCCATGCCGCTGGGCATTGTGGCGACTGACCTGGGCAGCGGCCAGGCGGTGCTGTTCCAGCGCGGTGACACCGGCACGGCGGTGCGCGCTTCAAGCGCAGTACCTGCGGTGTTCGTGCCCGTCAAGATCAACGGGCGCGAATATGTCGATGGCGGGCTCGTCTCGCCCGTGCCGGTGCGTTATGCGCGGCAGATGGGGGCCGATGTGGTGGTGGCTGTTGATATTTCCAGCCCGCCAGAGGGCAACCCGGCTGGCGACACGCTGCAGATCCTGCTGCAGACCTTTGCCATCATGGGCAAAACCATCAACCAGTATGAACTGAAGGACGCCGATGTCGTGGTGCGGCCCTCACTGGCCGGCCTGAAAAGCGCAGACTTTTCGGCACGCCAGCGCGCCATCGACTCGGGCAGGGCGGCCATGCAGGCGGCGCTGCCTGCCTTGAGGGCGAGGCTGGATGCCGCCGCGGCAGGGCGCTAGCCCCCAACGACGGTCAGGGGCGCAGTTCCGCAGGTGGGTCCAGGCGTGATGACGCTATGATTTTTGTAGCTGCTCACGCGCGTATCTATTGGTCTGGAGGCCGATTTGGCATCTAAAAACAGGCTTTTTCAGCCATTTTGAAGGCAATTTTCCGCCTTGGGAGCGCCTGGAAGTCCAAAAGTTAACTTCCATATTAACTTTTGGATAAAAATTAACGTATACATCAAAAATTTGCCGTTTACGTTAAGAATTGCTTCGCGGTCATCCTGGAACAAGCTGGAATAAAAAACAGGCAAAAAAAAGCCCAGTCGCGAGACTGGGCTTAACTGGATCCATGAAAAGAATTTCGAACGGATCCGAGGAGACAACCGGTTCAGGAAGGGCGCCTTGCAGGCAACCCGTCCGGACTCGCCATCAGCGAATTAACGCTTTTTGGTGGCGGTCTTGGTGGCGCTCACTGCGGAAGCAGCCACGGTGTTGAAGTTGGCTTCGGCCATGTCGCTGGCTTGCTTGACAGCCTTTTGCATGGATTCGAAAGCATTGTTGGCGGCAGCAACGGCGCTCTTCATGACTGCAACAGCGGTTTCGGAACCGGCAGGTGCGTTCTTGGCAGCGTTGTCGACCAGGCCCAGAACCTTTTTCTGTGCGTCGGCGGTTTGTGCTTCGAAGGTCTTGCCGATGTCGGCGCCAGCAGCGGAAGCGATGTCATACAGGTGACGGCTGTAGGCAGCGGTCTTTTCAGCCAGGGGCTGAACCATGCCAGCTTGCAGGGCCAGCAGTTCCTGTGCGTCTTTCACGCCCATCACGGCTTGTGCGTGGTTGGCGGTTTCAGCGAGAGCTGCCTTGGTGGCTTGCACGTTCAGTTCGACCAGCTTTTCAACGCCTTCAAAGGCTTTGTGGGTCAGACCAAACAGGGTTTCGATGTTGGCTTTGTGGGAAGCGATGATTTGTTCAGCAGTCAGCATAATTAATCTCCAATATAGTAAATAAGGGTTTGAAAACCAGTTGCTGCGCTAAATTGCTGCACTGCAACATGACCTGAAGTATAGGGATTACCCGTGGCGCTTGCAAGCACTTTTTGCTGCGATGCAGCATTTTAGTTGTAACCCCCTATTTCAGGCCTTTCCAGAACCTTCTTTCTCCAGCGATGACGCCTTGTCGTCATCATCCAGCCATGCCCGGAAAGTCCCGTTGAAAGCCTTTTACGCCGATAACTTTGTGCTGCCGCTACCCGAAGGGCACCGCTTCCCGATGGCCAAATACAGCCTGCTGCGTGATCGCGTGGTGGCCGAAATGCCGCATGTGCGCATGGCGCAGGCGCCCGCCGCAACGGACGGCGAGCTGGCCATGGTGCACACACCGGCTTACATAGAGGCCATCACGCACGGTACCTTGCCTGCGCCGGCCCAGCGCGAGATTGGCTTCCCCTGGAGCCCGGGCATGTCGGAGCGGGCCAGGCGCTCTGCCGGTGCTACCGTGGCTGCGGCCCGCGTCTCGTTGGGCCTGGGCACTGGCCGGCCTGAGGGCGTGGCTGGCAACATGGCCGGCGGCACGCACCACTCCTATGCGCACAAGGGCGGCGGGTTTTGTGTCTTCAACGATGCCGCCGTCGCCGCGCGGCTGATGCAGGCCGAGTGGGCAAGGCATTTCAAACAGTCGAGAAAACCCCTGCAGGTGGCGGTTATCGACCTGGATGTGCACCAGGGCAACGGCACAGCCAGCATCTTTGCAAATGACGCCAGTGTGTTCACGCTGTCCATCCACGGCGAGAAGAACTTTCCCTTCCGCAAGGAGGCCAGCGACCTGGATGTGGAATTGCCCGACGGTTGCACCGATGGCCCCTACCTGGAGGCGCTTGAGCATGCGCTGGAAGAACTTGAGCGCCGCTTTGAACCGGGCCTGGTCTTCTTTCTGGCAGGAGCCGACCCCTTTGAGGGCGACAGGCTGGGGCGGCTCAAGCTGAGTTATGACGGTCTGGAGGCGCGCGACCGCCGCGTCTTTGACTGGGCCTGGCAACGCCGCATACCGCTGGCCTTTTCAATGGCCGGGGGCTACGGCGTAAAGATAGACGAGACCGTGCAGGTACAGGTCAACACCTACAGGGTAGCGCTTGAATACTGGCGGCGCTGGAACCCATGACCACTGCTGAAGTCTGCAGTATTCGGTCGCTGGCAAAATAAGCGCTCATGACATCCCCGACACGCCCCCAGGCTGAACCCCGCAGCGCCTTCAAGGCCTTCCGTCCCATTGGTACCCGATGGTCTGACAACGACGTTTACGGCCACGTCAACAACGTCGTCTACTACAGCTGGTTTGACACTGCGGTCAACGGCCTGCTGATCGACAGGGGCGCCATCGACATCCACAACGGCAAGGTGATTGGCCTTGTGATCGAAACACAGTGCAACTACTTTGCGCCGCTGGCCTTTCCCGAAAATGTGTTTGCCGGCATTCGTGTGGCGCACATCGGCTCGTCCAGCGTGCGTTATGAAGTCGGCCTGTTCCCCGAAGACGCCGCGCAGACCTGCGCAGCGCGCGGGCATTTCATTCATGTTTATGTGGACCGCGACACACGCCGACCCGTGCCATTACCACCCGAATTACTTTCTGTACTGGAGACACTCAAGTGAATGCAGCCATTTCCGAAGCGAGCGCCAAAGCGGTTGATGAGGCCATAGAGAGCCGCCAGTCGATGCGCGAGTTCTTGCCCAAACCTGTGGCAAAGGAAACCATCGCACACATTATGGAAGTGGCCAGCCGCGCACCGTCGGGCACCAATACACAGCCCTGGAAAGCTTATGTGCTGCAGGGCGCCAGTCGTGACACGCTGGTAGACAAGGTCGTTACTGCCCACGATGCCTTGCGCGCCGATCCTTCACTGGCCGCGCAGTACCGCGAGGAATATGACTACTACCCCGAGAAATGGGTCTCGCCCTACATTGACCGCCGCCGGGAAAACGGCTGGGGCCTGTATGGCCTCTTGGGCATCACCAAGGGTGACAAGGACAAGATGCACGCCCAGCACCAGCGCAACTACCGTTTCTTCGATGCGCCCGTGGGTTTGATGTTCACGATGGACAAGGTCATGGGCCGCGGCTCGCTGGTCGATTACGGCATGTTTTTGCAGAACATCATGGTCGCCGCGCGTGGCCATGGCCTGCACACATGCCCGCAGGCTGCGTGGAACGGTTTTGCCAGCATCATCCTGCCGCACATAGGCGCGGGCCCCAACGAGATGCTGGTGTGCGGCATGGCACTGGGTTATGCGGATGAGTCTGTGCTCGTCAACACATTCCGCACCCCTCGCGTCCCGGCTGCAGAGTTCACAACCTGGCTCGAATAGATGGCCGGGCGCCTCGGGCGCAAGGCCTGCCCCGTGCAGGTAAAGCGGGTAAAGTCAGGGGTTCGTAAAAAGGCCGGTTCAGCCCCTGTGCTGCCGCTTTTTCTCTTCTTTTAATTCAGCGTTGTGCCGCCCGCGCAGCCGGGCATCAACGGCGCCGCTACTCATTCAGAAAGACACCACCATGGCCATCACCACCAACCCATCCGGCTTGCAATATGAAGACACCGTTCTCGGCTCGGGTGCCATCGCCAAGGCCGGCCAGAACGTCAAGGTGCATTACACCGGCTGGCTTTACAACGGCGGCGTTCAGGGCGCCAAATTCGACTCCAGCAAGGACCGCGGCCAGCCGTTTGAGTTTTCACTGGGCGCGGGCCAGGTCATCAAGGGCTGGGACGAAGGCGTGCAGGGCATGTCGGTCGGCGGCACACGTCGCCTGATCATCCCGGCTGAGCTGGGCTACGGCGCACGCGGCGCTGGTGGCGTGATTCCACCGAATGCAACGCTGCTGTTTGAAGTTGATTTCCTCGGCTGATTGCCCCCGCAGCTTCACAGAATAAAACCAGGCAAAGAGACAAGTTTCCGCGCAACCGGATTTTTCAATGATCATTACCAGCCTGCTTGATACCGACCTCTACAAGTTCACCATGATGCAGGTGGTGTTGCACCAGTTTCCGGGCGCGGAAGTTGAATACCGCTTCAAGTGCCGCAATGCGGGCACGGCAGGCATCGGTGACCTGGCACCCTATGTGAACGAGATCCGCGAAGAGATTCGCGGATTGTGCAGCCTGCGCTTCCAGGATGCTGAACTGGCCTACCTCAAGGCCATGCGCTTTATCAAAAGCGACTTTGTCGACTTTCTCGGCATCTTCAGGCTCAATGAAAAGTATGTGACCGTGACGCCACAGCCTTCGGGCGAGATCGAGGTATCGATCAAGGGGCCGTGGCTGCACACCATCCTGTTTGAAATCCCGGTGCTGGCCATCATCAACGAGGTTTACTTTCGCAATACCCAGAAGAAGCCTGACCTCGCGCAGGGCCGCAAACGGCTTGACACCAAAATTCTTGAATTGCAGGCCGATGGTTTGAAGGATTTGAAGATTGCCGATTACGGCACGCGCCGGCGTTTTGGCAAGGACTGGCACGAAGAAGTGCTGCGTACGCTGGGTTCGCGGCTGGGTACAGGCCCTACCGGCCAGTTTGCCGGTACCAGCAACGTGCTGTTTGCAATGAAGCTGGGTCTTTTGCCTTTGGGCACCATGGCACATGAATATCTCCAGGCCTGCCAGGGCCTGGGCCCGCGTTTGCGTGACAGTCAGGTTTTCGGTTTTGAGTCATGGGCCAAAGAGTACCGGGGTGACCTCGGCATTGCGCTGTCGGACGTCTACGGAATGAGCGCCTTCCTGCGCGACTTCGACATGTATTTCTGCAAGCTGTTTGACGGCGCACGCCATGACAGCGGCGACCCGTTCCAGTGGGGCGAGCGCATGCTGGCGCACTACGCCAAAAACCGCGTTGACCCGAAAACCAAAACACTGATCTTCAGCGATGGCCTGACCGTGCCGCGCACCATTGAGCTTTACCAGCAGTTCCGCGGCCGTTGCCAGCTGGCATTTGGTATTGGCACCAACCTGACCAATGACCTGGGTTACGACCCGCTTCAGATCGTCATCAAGATGATCCGATGCAATGGCCAGCCCGTGGCCAAGCTGTCCGATACACCATCGAAAAACATGTGCGATGACGAAAAATATTTGGCCTATCTCAGGCAGGTATTTGAAATCGAAGGGGCGTAGTGCCCGTACATCACGCCTGGCCGGACAACTGGCGCGGGCGAAGGCTTCGACCCGAACACGAAATTGAGGGCATGAGATATTGAACCGGTTTATGGTTTTTATTGCGCTTTTTGCAACACCAGCCCTGGGCATGGCGGCAGAGGTTGACGGCGCACGGCTGTCGGCGGCATGGGGCATACCGTTTGCCGGCATCCTGCTGTCCATCGCACTGATGCCCCTGCTGGCACCTGCCTTCTGGCATCACCATTTTGGAAAGGTGGCTGCCGGGTGGAGCCTGCTGTTTTTGCTTCCCTTTGCCCTGATGTTCGGGCCTGCGGCAGCCGGCAGCAGTCTGGTCCATGCCCTGCTGGCTGAATACATTCCGTTCATTGTGCTGATCACCGCGCTTTACACGGTCTCTGGCGGTATTTTCATTCGCGGCAATCTTCATGGCGGCCCGGGTGTGAACACGGCCATCCTGGCGATCGGCACCGTGCTGGCCAGTTTTATGGGTACGACGGGCGCATCCATGCTGATGATCCGGCCCCTGATACGTGCCAACGACAACCGTTTGCATAAAGCGCACGTGGTGGTGTTTTTTATCTTTCTGGTTTCGAACGCGGGCGGCTCTCTCACGCCTCTGGGCGATCCCCCTTTGTTCCTCGGCTTCCTGCAGGGCGTCGATTTTTTCTGGACGGTCCGCCACATATTCCCTGAAACCCTGTTTCTGGTCGGTAGCCTGCTGGTCATATTTTTTGCCCTGGACAGCTGGTATTACCGAAAGGAAGGGGTGCTGCCTGCAGACCCGACACCGGACACGCCCACCCTCGGGTTTGACGGCAAACTCAATTTCGTGTTTCTGGCGCTTGTCGTTGGCCTGGTGTTGCTAAGTGGTTTCTGGAAGTCGCCCCTTGTGTTTGATGTGTTGGGCACGCCCATGGGCCTGCCGGGCCTGGTCCGTGATGCGGGGCTTGTGCTTGTCACGTTGGCCTCGCTGTACGCAACATCGGCGAAGGTGCACGCGGACAACCAGTTTTCCTGGGGGCCCATGCAGGAGGTTGCCAAACTGTTCGCAGGTATTTTTCTCACGATCATCCCCGTCATCGCCATGCTCAAGGCGGGTGTGAACGGCCCGTTCGGGGCGGTCATTTCTGCGGTCACCCGGCCCGATGGACAGCCTGACCCGGCGATGTATTTCTGGGCTGCCGGGCTGCTGAGTTCCTTCCTGGACAACGCACCTACCTACCTAGTGTTTTTCAATACGGCGGGGGGCGACCCTGCCGTGTTGATGACGACGCTTGCACCTACGCTGGCCGCCATTTCTGCTGGTGCGGTATTCATGGGTGCGAACTCTTACATCGGCAACGCACCAAACCTGATGGTCAAGGCTGTTGCAGAAGACCGCGGCATACGCATGCCGGGCTTTTTCGGCTACATGGCCTGCTCTTGTGTGGTACTTTTACCGCTGTTCATCATCATGACCTTCATATGGTTCAGGTAACCGGAAACAAATTCTCATGACCGCCAATAAGCCCAGAATACTTGTCGCCCGCGCTGTTTTTCCTGAAGTTATCGAACGTCTCCAGAAACATTTCGACGTGGAGGCCAATCAGGCTGATCACATCTGGCCGAAGGCCCAGTTGATAGAACATCTGCGCGACAAGGCTGGTGCCTTCACGACGGGCGGCGACCGCATTGATGCTGAGGTTCTGAACGCGTGTCCCGACCTCAGGATCTGCGCCAATATGGCTGTGGGGTACAACAACTTTGACATCGACGCCATGACGGCGGCCGGTGTGCTGGCGACCAATGCACCTGATGTACTGACTGAAACAACGGCCGACTTCGGTTTTGCACTGCTGATGGCCACGGCGCGCCGGGTGACCGAGAGCGAGCATTACCTGCGTGCGGGTAAATGGACCCAGTGGAGCTATGACATGTTCGCCGGTTCAGACATCCATGGCACTACCCTTGGCATATTGGGCATGGGCCGGATAGGACAGGGCATCGCCAGGCGCGGCGCCCATGGCTTTGGCATGAAGGTGATTTATCACAACAGGTCGCGCCTCGACGCGGCTCTTGAGGTGGAATGCAAGGCCAGTTATGTCAGCAAGGAAGAGCTTCTCAAAACCGCAGACCATGTCATGCTGGTGCTGCCTTATTCGCCGGCATCGCACCACACCATAGGGGCTGCAGAGCTGGCGCTGATGAAGCCGACTGCAACCCTGATAAATATTGCACGTGGAGGCATCGTGGACGACGCTGCGCTGGCAGTAGCCCTGCGCGAAAAGCGCATTGCTGCGGCAGGGCTTGATGTGTTTGAGGGCGAGCCGAAGGTCAACCCTGACCTGCTTGAGGTCCCCAACGTGGTGCTGACCCCGCACATCGCCAGCGCAACCTTGCCGACCCGGCTGGCCATGGCCAACCTGGCGGCCGATAACCTGATTGCCTTTTTTGAAGGCAAGGCGCCGCCAGCGCCCATCAATCAGGCTCAACTCGCCGCCAGGTAACAAGTCAGATCGCCCCGCAGTATCTATGGAATTCTGGCTGATCATTGCCCTGCTGTTGCTCAACGTGGCCTTGCTCGCCTGGCTTTTGCTGCGCAAGCCGGCGGACAACGCCCAGGGGCGTGTTGAACTGCTGGCAGCACTGGCTGCCGGCAACGAAAAAACCGAGCGTGAACTCAGGCGCGAGATCAGCGACAGCTCCCGCGCAAGCAGGCAGGAACTGGCCAGCACTTTCGCCACCTTCCAGCAGACGCTGGTGCAGCAAAGCGCTGAAGCCATTCGCACGCAGAACACACAGATAGACGCTTTCGGCCAGCAGTTGACGCTGCTCCAGAAAACCTTGTCTGACACGCTGACCATGCAGCTTCAATCTGTCAGCGAGTCAAACGCGCGCCGCATGATGGAGGTGCGTGAAACGCTTGAGCAGCAGCTTGCGCAGTTGCAGCAGACTAATTCAGCCAAACTTGACGAGATGCGCAAGACCGTCGATGAAAAGTTGCAGACGACTCTTGAGACAAGGCTGGGCGAGAGCTTCAAACAGGTGGCCGACAGGCTTGAGCAGGTACACAAGGGTCTGGGTGAAATGCAGACGCTGGCCCAGGGTGTCGGGGACCTCAAGCATTTGCTGACCAATGTCAAGACGCGCGGCATTTTTGGCGAGGCGCAACTCGAGGCCTTGCTTGAACAGGTGTTTGCCGCAGAGCAATACGCGGCGCAGGTGTGCACCCGGCCCGGTACGCGCAACACTGTGGACTTCGCCATCCGCTTGCCCGGCCGCAGTGCGCATGGCGAGCCGCTGTGGCTGCCCATCGATGCGAAATTTCCCAACGAAGATTACGAACGCCTGCTCGATGCCCAGCAGCGTGCCGACCCGATAGCCGCGGAACTGGCAGGCAAGGCACTCGAGGCCCGCATCTGGCTGGAGGCGCGTTCGATTGAAGAGAAATACATTGAGCCGCCGCACACCACCGACTTCGCCATCCTGTTCCTGCCGACCGAAGGCCTGTATGCCGAGGTGTTGCGTCGCCCCGACCTGATGCAGGGCCTGCAGCGCAAACACCGGATTGTGCTGGCCGGCCCGACGACCCTGCTGGCGATTCTCAATTCCCTTCAGATGGGTTTTCAGAACCCTGGCTCTCGAAAAACGGTCAAGCGAAGTCTGGCAGGTGCTGGGCGCAGTGAAAGCCGAGTTCACCAAGTTCGGCGACGTGCTGTCGAAAGTGAAAGCGCAGACCCAGACGGTGCTCAATACGCTTGACCAGGCGCAGACACGCAGCAATGTGATGCACCGCGCGTTGCGGCAGGTGGAGGCCTTGCCGGAAGGGCAGTCCAACGCCATGTTGCCGCCCGCCGACGAAGGTGACCAAACCCTGCTGTGAATCCGGTTTGCTGTCATTTACGTGGCTTGTCAATGCGATTGGCTTGGCCTTGTGACCTGATTTGTATTGCAAAAACATGAATCGGGAACTGCTCAGGCTGATCTTTGCGCAGGTATGTCTGCATGCGGCCATGACGGGCATGCGTCTGGCTGGCCCCTTGCTGGCACTGCAGCTGGGTTACAGCGCTGCAGCTGTCGGTGTGTTGCTGGCGTTGTTTGCCTTGACCCAGGTTTTTCTGGCGCTGCCGGCCGGGCGGTTCGCTGATCGCCATGGTTTGCGAAAGCCGCTCACTCTTGCCGTTATGGCTGCGGTTGCCGGAGCAGGTATTGCTGCGGCCTTTCCGGTATTTCCTGCCCTGTGTGCCGCCGCGTTGCTGACGGGCGGTGCTACCGGTGTTGCTGTTATCTCGCTGCAACGCCATGCTGGCCGAGCCGCCGAGGGCGCGCATCAGCTCAAGCAGGTCTTCAGCTGGCTGGCCATCGCCCCGGCCGCCGCAAACTTTGTCGGGCCTTTTGCCGCCGGTTTGATGATTGACCATGCCGGGCACACCGCCGGTGATTTGCCGGGTTATCGCTGGGCGTTTATTCTGCTGGCGGTGTTGCCTGTGGCAAGCTGGCTGATGACACGCGGCGTGAAGGAATTGCCGCCGTCGCCCCAGGTGGAGGGCCCCAGGCCGCGCGCCTGGGACCTGTTGCGTGCGCCCATGTTCAAGCGGCTGTTGTTCATCAACTGGATGCAGGCTGCGTCTTGGGATGTACACACTTTTGTGCTGCCGCTGCTCGGGCATGAGCTGGGCTTGAGCGCATCCGTTATTGGCTCCATTCTTGGCGCGTTTGCCCTGGCCGCAGCCGGCGTGCGGCTGGCTCTGCCCCTGTTTGCGGCCCGGGCCAGTGAGCGCAGTGTCATCATCACGGCCAATGTTGTGACGGCCCTGGTGTTTGCTGTTTATCCTTTGATGACTTCGGCACTGGGCATGGGTATCTGCTCTGTGTTGTTGGGGCTGGCGCTTGGCGCGGTACAACCCATGGTGATGAGCATGCTGCACCAGATCACGGAACATTCACGTCATGGCGAAGCGCTTGGCTTGCGCCTCATGACCATCAATGCCTCAAGTGTGGCCATGCCCATGTTGTTTGGCCTCGCGGGTGCTCTGATAGGTGTCAGTGGCCTGTTCTGGGTGTTCGGCGGCATTGTGGGTGTCGGTACGCGTGCTGTCATGGGATTGCGCGCACCGCCTTTGCCGCACGGTGATCAGAGCTCGTAGAAGTCCTTGATCAGGTCCCAGGCAAGCTGCGGATCATCCACATAGTGCAGCAGTTTCACGTCGTGCGGTGAGATCACGCCTTCCTCCACCAGCATGTCGATGTTGAGCAGGCGCTTCCAGTAATCACTGCCGAAAAGGACGATGGGCACGGCTTTTGATTTGCGTGTCTGAACCAGAGTGACCACTTCGAACAGTTCGTCGAGCGTTCCGAAGCCGCCGGGGAACACCACCAGCGCCTTGGCTCGCATCATGAAGTGCATCTTGCGCAGAGCAAAGTAGTGAAATTTGAAAAGGAGTGCGGGGGGAACGTAAGGGTTGGCTTCTTCTTCCATGGGCAGCGCAATCGCCAGGCCGACGCTGATCCCGCCCGCTTCAAATGCACCGCGGTTGGCCGCCTGCATGATGCCAGGCCCGCCGCCGGTACAGATGAAGAGTTTGTCTGCCGGCTGCTTCGCTTCGCTGTACTTTGCAACCAGGCCGCCAAAGGTGCGGGCCTTTTCGTAATAGTGGGCATTGCGCGCCAGCTTGCGCAGGCGCTCGGTCAGTTCATGGTCGCTGCCTGCTTCGGCCTGGGCAAGCAGGGCGGCCGATTCTTCCTCGCTGCGAAAGCGGGCACTGCCGAATACGACGACGGTGTTTTCAATACCGTGTGCCTGTTGTTCCAGATCGGGCTTGAGCATCTCCAGCTGGAAGCGTATGCCGCGGGTCTCACGGCGAAGCAGGAACTCGGGGTCGGCGAATGCCAGGCGTGAGGCGTCTGGTTCGAGCTGGTTACCAGCATGTGAATGGGCTTGAAGTACTGCCCAGGCGTCAGCGAGGCGAGGGGCGTGCAGGTCGTGGGTCTTGTTGGGCATAGTTCTATTGTGAAGCAGTTCTCCGGCGTGACAGGTAGGTGGCAGGCGCAAAAAAGGCTCCACCGGGGAGCCTTTTTTTAAGGAGCAGTGCCTGTTTAGACGCGCTTGCGGTATTCGCCGGTGCGGGTGTCGATTTCGACCACGTCGCCTTGAGCGACAAAAATGGGCACACCGATTTCGAAGCCGGTGGCAATCTTGGCGGGCTTCAGGACCTTGCCTGAGGTATCGCCCTTGACGGCCGGTTCCGTCCAGGTGATTTCACGTTCGACGTTGGTTGGCAGTTCGACTGAAATGGCCTTGCCGTCATAGAACACGACTTCCAGTTCCATGCCGTCCTGCAGGTAGTTCAGGGAGTCGCCCATGTTTTCGGCTTCGACTTCGTACTGGTTGTATTCAGCGTCCATGCAGATGTACATCGGGTCTGCAAAGTAGGAGTAGGTGCAATCCTTCTTGTCGAGGATGACCTGGTCGATCTTGTCGTCGGCCTTGAATACGTTTTCAGTGCCGAAGCTGCCGATCAGGCTTTTGAGCTTCATGCGCACGGTAGCCGAGTTGCGGCCGCCGCGGCTGTATTCGGTCTTCAGGACGAC
The DNA here is from genome assembly GCA_965228025.1 of Polaromonas sp. Classification (GTDB taxonomy): domain Bacteria; phylum Pseudomonadota; class Gammaproteobacteria; order Burkholderiales; family Burkholderiaceae_C; genus Polaromonas. The sequence continues at coordinate 97,382 of CBDDGX010000019.1, forward strand.
CATGGGTTCCTTGCCATGCATGATGACGTTGCCGGCGCGTATTTCTTGAGCGATTTTCATAACGGGTTCAGCGCAAATAGTGCGGTAGTGAAGTAGGCCGCTCAAAGCGTCAGAAGTTTTGTCTGATGCATGTTCTGCGGCGGAGTGCGGCGCTGCCATGTTGGGTGAAAACACCCGGCAACTCCAGCAAAGCCCCTGATTTTAGCGGGTTTTATGCACGAATTCCAGCAAGCTGGCCGTCAGGTCTGGCAATGCGGTCAGCCGCTTTTTCGCATCATGGACACAGCTTTGCCAGGCTGGCAGGTCGATTGCAAGGCTGGCTGCGGGGTATTCCACCGCACCGGCGTTCCAGTTATGGTGAAAGTCCCGCAGCGAGGTTGGCGCATCCAGCATATTGAGGAATGCATCGAGCTTGATGTTGTGCACGCCGTCATCCTGGGGGTAGATTTGCCAGACAAACGGCTTGCCGGCCCAGATGGCGCGCACGATGGAGTCTTCACCACGCACGAAGTTGAGGTCGCAGGCCCAAAGCAGATGGTCGAAATCGGGTTGTGTGAGCAGTGGCAGGTATGAAATGCCGGGGTGTTCTATCGTGCCCTCAACGGCCTGAACAGCCTGCCGGGCACGCCCCTCGGCCACCAGCAGTCGCACAGGCTTTTCATCAAGCCCTTGCGCTGCCAGTTGCTCTAGCAGCGCTGGCAGCGCGGGTGGCTCATAACAGAACAGTGAAACCAGCGTTTTGCCTTGCCAGGGGATACCTTGGCTATCGAGCCAGTCTTCGCGCACAAAGGCATTTTGCTTTTCTGCCAGATACCTTTCCCTGAGCAAGCCACCCGTGCGCGCTGTGAATCCAGGGTAAAAAAACCACTTGGTCCATCCTGCCGCAGGGCCGTTGCTGACCAGGGAGGGAAGGGCGTGGTTGCGCTCGGCATAAGGCTCTGCAGAGAGGTATTCGACGTTGATCCAGACCGGCTGGCTTCCCTTGCGTGCCGCCTGGTCGGCACATGCGATCAGAAATTCTGCGGGAATATCGCAGCCAAAAGCTTCCACCAATACATCGCCGGGAGCAGTTGCCAGCAGGGCGAGGTCAGCGTCAGCCAGCAAAGGTGCCCAGGCCAGTACCCTGACGCCTGGGTGTCCGTTGGGCGCCATCCACGCCAGCGCGCTGGCATCATCAACCCACAGGCGCACCTGCTGGTCACGTGATGCGAGGTCTGAGGCGAGGCGCCAGCAGATACCGACGTCCCCAAAGTTGTCAATGACCCTGCAAAATATGTCCCATTGCAGGGTTTCGTCGCTGTGATCCATGACTGGATTGTCCACAATACGGGTTTCCAGATGCGCGCCCCTTCTTTGACTGCATGACCAAAACACACGAATTCGACCCCCAGCTCCTCAGCGAGGTTGCCGCACTTCCGGCCATGCCGGGCGTCTACCGCTACTTTGATGCGGAAGGCGGTGTGCTGTATGTGGGCAAGGCGCGCAACCTCAGGAAGCGCGTGTCCAACTATTTCCAGAAGAACCATGGCGGCACGCGCATCGGCCACATGGTCACCAAAATTGTCCGCATGGAAACGACGGTGGTGCGGTCAGAGGCTGAGGCCCTGCTGCTTGAAAACAACCTCATCAAGACGCTGAACCCGCGCTTCAACATCCTGTTTCGTGATGACAAGAGCTATCCCTACCTCAAGCTCGCCTCGCACACCTTTGCCCGCGTGGCGTATTACCGCGGAGCCGTCGAAAAAAAGCACCGCTACTTCGGCCCCTATCCGAGCGCTTGGGCGGTCAAGGAAAGCATTCTGCTGCTGCAGAAGGTGTTCAGGTTGCGCACCTGTGAAGACACGGTCTTCAACAACCGTACCCGGCCATGCCTTCTGTACCAGATCAAGCGCTGCTCCGCACCCTGTGTGGGTCACATCACGCCAGAGCAATACCAACAGGACGTTGCCAATGCCGAGAAATTCCTGCAGGGCGAAACCCAGGAGATATTGAACGGGCTTGAGCAGCAGATGCTGCAGCATGCCGACAGGCTGGAGTTCGAACAGGCGGCCGAGTTGCGCAACCAGATGTCTGCACTTTCAAAAGTACTGCACCAGCAGTCCATGGAAATAGGCGGTGACAAGGATGTCGATATCCTGGCCGTGAAAGTGCAGGGCGGCAAGGCCTGCGTCAACCTGGCCATGGTGCGAGGCGGGCGGCATCTGGGTGACAGGCCTTATTTCCCCACGCACATCGAAAATGCCGTGGATGTCGCCGAACTGGATGCCGAGCCTGTTGATCCAGCCGTTGCCGCAGGCGGCGCAGCGACCATCAAGACCAAGACGCTTGAAGCCCTGGTACTGGAAGCTTTCATCGCGCAGCACTATATCGATGTGCCTGTGCCGCCGACGCTGGTGTGCAGTGAGCCGGTGGACAAGGAATTGATATCAGCTCTGATTGCGCAGACGGGAAACCGCATCGCAGCCATTCACCAGCCGCGTGAGCAGCGGCGCATATGGCTGGAGATGGCCGAGAAAAACGCCAGCCTGCAACTGGCGCGCCTGCTGTCCGAGCAGGGATCGCAACAGGCCAGGACGCGTGCGCTGGCTGAGGCGCTTGACCTGAAGATGGAAGACCTGGCCGCATTGCGCATTGAGTGTTTTGACATCTCGCACACGGCGGGCGAATCGACCCAAGCTTCGTGTGTGGTGTTTCATGAACACAAGATGCAGAGCGCTGAATATCGCCGCTACAACATTGAGGGCATCACGCCAGGCGACGACTACGCCGCCATGCGTCAGGTGTTGACGCGCCGCTACAGCAAGCTGGCTGAAGCTGCGCGCAACAACGAGGCCAAGCTGCCCGACCTGGTGCTGGTCGATGGCGGCAAGGGCCAGGTATCCATGGCGCGCGAGGTGTTTGAAGAGCTGGGCCTTGACCTCGGCCTTATCGCGGGAGTTGAAAAAGGAGAGGGCCGCAAAGTCGGCCTTGAAGAGCTGGTATTTGCCGACGGGCGCGAGAAGATCTACCTGGGCCGGGATTCAGCGGCACTGATGCTGATCGCCCAGATACGCGACGAGGCGCATCGTTTTGCCATTACCGGCATGCGCGCAAAGCGTGCCAAGGTCAGGGTAGGGGCCAGCAAACTCGAAGACATTGATGGTATAGGCCCCAAGCGGCGGGCCAGCCTGTTGCAGCGCTTTGGCGGCATACGTGCGATTGCATCGGCAAGTGCCGAAGACATCGCCACGGTCGACGGAATTTCACGCGAACTGGCCGAAGAAATCTATCGCGCGCTGCACTGACTTTCATTAGGTTCAACCGGCGGTGTCCCGCTCATGCCAAAATGCGTGAAGATGTTCTGGACTATCCCCACCCTGATGACCTGGACGCGTATCATCGCGATCCCACTGATCGTGGGTGTTTTTTACCTGAAGATATCGCCGGCCGAACAGAACATGATCGCTACGGTCATGTTCGTGGTGTTCGCCGCCACCGACTGGCTTGATGGCTATCTCGCCCGCAAGCTCAACCAGACTTCATCGTTTGGCGCGTTTCTTGATCCGGTAGCAGACAAATTCCTGGTATGCGCTGCGCTGCTGGTGCTGGTTCACCTGCAACGGGCAGACGTGTTTGTTGCACTCATCATCATCGGCCGCGAGATTGCCATTTCGGCCTTGCGCGAGTGGATGGCCCTTATTGGCGCGACAAAGAGCGTGGCCGTGCACATGCTGGGCAAGGTCAAGACGACCGTGCAGATGATTGCCATTCCCTTCCTGCTCTTCGACGGCACGCTCTTTGGTGTGATCAACACGCATATCTGGGGCACATGGCTGATCTGGATCTCCGCCATCCTGACGGTCTGGTCCATGATTTATTACCTGCAAAAGGCGATACCGGAAATCCGCGCCCGGGCCAAATAAATCCCTTTTGCATTGTCCAGACAGTTTTTGTGAGTTCCAAGCCTTCCGATAGCACCCTCATACGGGCCATGCCTGCGGTGTTTGTCCTGATCTGGAGCACCGGCTTCATCGTCGCCAAATACGGCCTGCCCTATGCACCGCCACTGACTTTTCTCTCAATCCGCTACGCGCTGTCCATTGCCTGCTTTCTGGTCTGGATTTTTATGGCGCGTGCGGTCTGGCCCGCCAGTCGGAAGCAATGGCTGCATCTGGGTGTCACGGGGGTGCTGATGCATGCCGGTTACCTCGGTGGCGTGTGGATGGCCGTCAAGGGCGGCATGGGATCAGGTCTCGCCGCCCTGATCGTCGGCCTGCAGCCCGTGCTGACGGCGCTGTGGGTGTCCTGGATCGCATCGGGTGATGATGCGCAGGGTGATCAGAAAGTGACTATGCGCCAGTGGATGGGCCTTGCCCTGGGGCTCGGTGGCCTGTTGCTCGTGGTGTCGCGCAAATTCGGCACAGGCCAGGAAGTCACGGCGCTGACGCTGGCGGCAACCGTCATCGCGCTTTTCAGCATTACCGCAGGCACGCTCTATCAGAAACGTTTTGTCCAGCCGACCGACGTGCGTACCGCCAATGTCATTCAGCTGTTTGCGGCACTGGTCATCACACTGCCTTTCACCTTTCTGGAGGCGGAGGCGATCAACTGGAACCCGCACTTCATTGGCGCGATGGCGTGGTCGGTGCTGGCGCTGACGCTTGGCGGAAGTTCACTGCTCTATCTGTTGATACAACGCGGTGCAGCAACCGCCGTGACCAGCCTGTTGTATCTGGTGCCGCCCACGACCGCGCTGATGGCCTGGATGCTCTTTGACGAGTTGATCACCACGGCCACCATCGTCGGCACCGTCATGACGGCGATCGGCGTGAGCCTGGTGGTGAGGGCTGCCAAACCGAAGCAGGGCGATACACCTGCCTGAACCTCTCTCGCTTAATGGCCTTGCCTGGCCCGGTTTTCAAGCTTCCATGGCTCTGCCGCAAAGTGGGCAAGCAAAAAGTCAATCAGCAGGCGTATGCGTTTGGGTGAGTCCTGGCGATAAGGCGCCAGCCAGTGAATGTCTGCATCTGGCATGGACCAGGCCGGAAGCACCCTGACCAGCTCGCCGGATGCCAGCTGCGGTGTGATATCCCACAGGCTGCGCAGCATGACCCCGCGTCCCCGCAGGCACCAGTCCCGCACCAGTTCGCCGGAGTTGCTTGAAAGAGGGCCATTCACGCGTATGCGTGTCGGTGTTTTTGTCCGCTCACGGTGTAACTGCCAGACGTCAAAACGCTGCGCTGCCTCATTTCCGTTTTCACGCGCGATGAGACACACGTGGTTCTGCAGGTCTTCCAGAGTGGCGGGCATGCCGTGGCCTTTTATGTAGGCGGGGGAGGCGACCAGCACGCGCTGGTTGCGTGCCAGCCTGCGTGATACCCATTCGGCTGCCTGCCTGCTGTTCACCGACCACAGCCAGATGGCCCCGTCGAACCCTTCGCGGGCCAGGTCTGGCAACTGCTCTGTCAGTTGCAGCTGTATTTCGATACGCGGATAACGCTGCTGGAATTCGGCCAGTGCAGGGCCAAGCCAGAGGCGGCCGAAACCAAACGTTGCGGCCAGCCGTATGAGGCCGGTGGGCTGGGCCTTTCTCTCCTGAAGCTCGTCCTCCAGCGCCGAGAAGCCCTGCAGCAATAAACGCGCGCGCTCACACAGGGTTTCGCCTTCCGCTGTGGGGCTCACGCGCCGTGTAGTCCGCTGGAAAAGCCGCTGGCCCAGGCTTGCCTCCAGCGCTGCAAGACGTTTTGTCACCGCCGGCGGGGCGACATCAAGACTCAATGCGGCAGCAGCCAGGCTTCCGTGGTCACGTATGGCGAGAACAAGTTCAAGGTCGCTTCTGTCCATAATTTCTTTTAAAGAAATAATCAATGCTTTGATTATTCATTGAATCTGTTGTCCGGCCCCGGCATGATGTAGCCATGTCCAGACAAAATTCCGCAATAAACCACTCGTACGGCGTGCGACGCGCAGATGTTTGAGGGTTTTGTTTCCGCTCCGGTAGAAGGGACTGCGGGCCGGATATACAGCCTGCGTGGTGGTGAAGGCCCGCCGCTGCTGCTGCTGCACGGTCACCCCCAAACCCATGCGATGTGGCATCACGTCGCACCTGCATTGGCGAAGCATTTCACTGTGGTGATGATGGACCTGCGCGGTTACGGTGACTCTGTAAGGGTTGCCGGTGATGCCGGGCATGTGCTTATTCAAAGCGCGAGATGGCACTCGATGCGCTGGCCGTCATGCAGCACCATGGGTTTGAGCGCTTCAAGGTGCTGGCGCATGACCTGTGCGCCACACGTGCGCCCCGGTCATGCGCCAGCACCTTGAAGCGCTCAAACCCATGGTGCTGCATGACGGCCAGCGCATCGAGTGCCATCTCGCGCTTTGAATAAGCACATGCCCGGCATCACCGGCAACCCTTACAGAGTCACCGTAACCGCGCAGGTCCATCATCACCACAGTGAAATGCTTCGCCAATGCAGGTGCGACGCGCAGATGTTTGAGGGTTTTGTTTCCGCTCCGGTAGAAGGGACTGCGGGCCGGATATACAGCCTGCGTGGTGGTGAAGGCCCGCCGCTGCTGCTGCTGCACGGTCACCCCCAAACCCATGCGATGTGGCATCACGTCGCACCTGCATTGGCGAAGCATTTCACTGTGGTGATGATGGACCTGCGCGGTTACGGTGACTCTGTAAGGGTTGCCGGTGATGCCGGGCATGTGCTTATTCAAAGCGCGAGATGGCACTCGATGCGCTGGCCGTCATGCAGCACCATGGGTTTGAGCGCTTCAAGGTGCTGGCGCATGACCGGGGCGCACGTGTGGCGCACAGGCTGGCAGCCGACCATGCCCGGGCTGTAGAGCGCCTGATGCTGCTGGACATTGCGCCCACGCTGGCGATGTATGAGGGCACCAGCGAAGCATTTGCCACCGCCTATTGGCACTGGTTCTTCCTGATTCAGCCGTCGCCGCTGCCCGAGGCATTGATTGATTCAAACCCGGTGCGTTACCTGCACAGTGTCATGGGTAAACGCCATGCGGGCATGGCCGCGTTCGCGCCGCAAGCCCTCGCCGAATATGAGCGCTGCGCTGCCATTGCCGGCACCGCGCATGCCATCTGTGAAGACTACAGGGCTTCGGCCTCGATTGACCTGGTGCACGACCGTGAAGACATCGCTGCCGGCAATAAATTGTTGCAACCCTTGCATGTACTGTGGGGCGAGCACGGCGCAGTAGGCAAATGTTTTGACGTATTGGCGCTGTGGCGTGAGCGGGCTGCAACGGTCACGGGGCGAAGCCTGCCTTGCGGGCATTACATCGCTGAAGAAGCACCGGAGCTGCTGCTCGGAAATATTTTGACTTTTTTAAAACTGAATGAAGGAAGACATCATGGCTGGCGGAAAAAAACGGATCGCGGTTATTGCAGGCGACGGCATAGGCAAGGAGGTCATGCCCGAAGGCATACGCGTGATGGATGCGGCTGCCCGCAAGTTCGGCATTGACCTGCAGTTTGACCATTTCGACTTTTCGAGCTGGGACCATTTTTGAAAAGCACGGGCAGATGCTTCCTGACAACTGGAAGGACCAGATCGGCGGGCACGATGCGATTTATTTCGGCGCAGTGGGCTGGCCTGAAAAGATCGCCGACCATGTCTCGCTCTGGGGCTCGCTGCTGCTGTTTCGGCGGGAGTTCGACCAGTACATCAACCTGCGTCCCGCGCGCCTGATGCCCGGCATCATTGCGCCCGTTGTGCGCAGGGACGGCAGCGCACGCGCGCCCGGCGAGATTGATTTTTATATCGTGCGAGAAAACACCGAAGGCGAATACTCCAGCATTGGTGGCAAGGCCTTCCCGGGCACCGACAGGGAATTCGTCTTGCAGGAATCCGTGTTCACCCGAATTGGTGTTGACCGCGTACTGAAGTTTGCTTTTGAGCTCGCACAGTCCCGCCCCAAAAAACACCTGACGAGCGCCACCAAATCAAACGGCATTTCAATCTCAATGCCCTACTGGGATGAGCGCGTCGTCGAGATGGCGAAGAACTATCCTGGCATCAACCTGGATAAATTCCATATCGATATTCTCACGGCGCATTTCGTCCAGCGCCCCGATTTCTTTGATGTCGTGGTGGCGAGTAATCTTTTCGGTGACATCCTCAGCGATCTTGGCCCCGCCTGCACCGGTACCATTGGCATCGCGCCCAGCGCCAACCTGAATCCCGAGCGCAAATTTCCTTCACTCTTTGAACCGGTTCATGGCTCTGCGCCTGACATCGCGGGTAAACAGATTGCCAACCCCATAGGTCAGATATGGTGTGGGGCGATGATGCTTGAGTTCCTCGGCCACAAGGATGCGCACGACGCCGTGCTGGCTGCCATCGAGAAGGTGCTTGCCCCCCAGAGTGGCGCACCGCGCACGCCAGATCTGGGCGGAACGGCATCCACAAGCGATGTTGGAAAAGCGATCGCCGCCGCTTTGGTGTGAGGTGGTTTGTCAAGGCAAAAAATTACAATGTGTGCAAATAATCAGATTTATAAAGCGTGAAAAAAGGGACTAGAATCCGCCTCCGCACGTTGTAAAAATTTGCTGCTGTATTGACACACGGGAAGCCCGTCGCTCTAATGGCATGCAGCAGTTGACCTGCATATGCCGCCTCCCGCTGACGTCTGTTCATGATGTCCCGGGAGATACTTTTTAGAGACACCGAATTAACTTTTCACTAACGAGGGGCCCCTTGTGAACAAGACTGAACTGATCGAGCACATCGCCAAGAACGCAGACATATCCAAAGCCGCGGCAACCCGCGCACTCGAAGCCACCATTGGCGCCGTCAAGACCACATTGAAGAAGGGCGGCTCTGTGTCCCTGGTGGGTTTTGGGACTTTTGCCGTGGGTAAACGTGCTGCGCGTACCGGCCGTAATCCGCGTACCGGCGATGCGATTAAAATCAAGGCAGCCAAGGTTCCCAAGTTCCGTCCGGGCAAGGCATTGAAAGATGCATTGAACTGACAGACATGGTTAATAGGTTTGTGGGGTGCTTAGCTCAGTTGGTAGAGCAGCGCCCTTACACGGCGTAGGTCGGCGGTTCGAGCCCGTCAGCACCCACCACAGACTGCGATAATGTGAAAAGGCGAACAATTGTTCGCCTTTTTTATTAGGGCCTCTATATTCATGAGGCTCTCTGGCCGCGATGGCCGTCTACAGGAAATTCGAGATGTTTGATTTCATTCGCAAGCACACCAAGGTCACCATGGGCTTGCTGTTTTTGCTGATCGTTCCTTCCTTCATATTGTTTGGCCTGGACGGCTACAACCAGTCGAAAGACAAGGCGGCTGTGGTTGCCAAGGTAGATGGCCAGGACATCACCCAGACCGACTGGGACAGGGCGCATCAACGTGAAGTCGAGAGGCTGCGTGCATCCATGCCCTCGCTGGACCCCAAGCTGCTTGATTCACCCGAAGCAAAATATGCGACGCTGGAGCGTCTGGTGCGCGATCGTGTGCTGATCGCCGCTGCCGCCAAATCAAAACTGATCACCAGCGACCAGCGTCTTGCGCGTGACCTGCAGGAGAACCCGGACATCGCATCGATGCGCCTGCCTGACGGCAAGCTCGACATGGACCGTTACCGCACCATGCTGGGCGCCCAGGGCATGAGCCCCGAAA
>CBDDGX010000020.1:0-173106 GCA_965228025.1 Polaromonas sp.
AATCTGCGTGATGCGCGTGCCCGTCATGGACTTGAACACCTCAGCTGCCATATGCTGCGGGCTGCCTGAACCTGCGGACGCATAGGTGAGGCGATCCGGCCTAGCCTTGAGTTGCGTGATCAACTGGTCCACATTTTTGGCCGTCACATTGGACGACACCACCAGTACCATGGGCACGCGGCCCAGCAGGCTGACGCCCTGGAGATCCTTGCTCACATTGAATGGCAGCCTGGGGTACAGCACCGGGTTGACCGACACCGTCTGGTTGGGGGCAATGGCAATCGTGTAACCGTCACCTTCGGTTTTGGCCATGTATTCGGTCGAGATATTGCCCGCGGCACCCGGCTTGTTTTCAACAATCACCGGCTGCCCGAAGGACTCGGACATCTTCTGGCCCAGCACACGGGCCAGCACATCGTTCGAGCCCCCCGGCGGCAAGGGCACGATGATGCGGATGGGCTTGTTCGGGTAGTCGGCTTGCGCGAGTGCGAGTGGGCCGGTAAGCAGGGCGCCGGCAGCGACCAGGGATTGGCGGCGATTAATGGTCATGTCTTGTCTCCTTGATTTATGGGCACACGCAGGCATCGTAGTGAATACCCCGTATTGATTCAATCTTGAACTTTGAATCAATGTGAGGATGGCCCCCACGTTCGCCCACTGCGTGTGGCTCTCTGCCCCCCGAGGGGGCTAATTTCCCTTGGGGCGGCCCGGCGGGAGATTGCTCGCCGCCACGTTCGCTCACTGCGTGTAGCTCTCTGCCCGGGAGCTTGCGCTTTACACGAGTTTGCCGGGCGCGGGCTCCACAAACTTCGCTCGCGGCCGCAGCAGGGTGCCGGCTGCGCGCTGTTCCTGCACGTGGGCGACCCAGCCGGCGAGTCGGCCCAGTGCAAACAACGCGGCTGGTGCCTGCGAAGGCAGCCCCATGGCGCGAGCGAGAACAACGAGTGCAAACTCCTGACGCGGAAACAGGCCGCTGGCGACCTGCATTTCATCGACGAACTGAAAGATTGCGCGCGTCTGACGGGTCTGTTGGGTACGCTTGCGGGCAATGTCGAGCAACTGCGCCGCTCGTGGATCGCCTTTGGGATACAGCGGGTGGCCGAAGCCGGGCACGCTCAGGCCTTTGGCGTGAAGCTGCCCTGCCCGCTTGACAAGCACAGCTTTGCTGCCGGGCTGGCCGAGAAAATCCTCGACACGGTCATACATGCGGCCCACATCAACACCCGAGGTCGCGCAGAGCGCAGCCGACAGGCAACTGTGCAGCGTGCCTCCCGCAGAAGCCACCACACGTGCGCTTAACGTCCCGGGCGGCAATTCATGGTCGGCCATCAGGATCAGGATGGCCCGCAGGGCTTCGCTGTTTTCACCGCTCGCCGGAATCGCGAGTGCATGCATGAGGCCTTCGACAACGGATTGGCCTTTCTGCATGGGCCGGTATTTTTTTGTCAGCCCCGCAAAACCGCAGCAGGCCACCACGGTCTGCATGATTTCGCGCGCTGCAGGCAGGGTTTGCCCCTGCGACAACCGGTCTTGCACCGAACCGCGCCGCATGCCGAGCAGCAAAACCACCAGCGAAAAGGATTCAAGAACGTTGTCGCCCGCACGCAGGGATGCCAGTGTCTGCGCAAGGTTGACCAGCGCCAATGACGGTTTGTGCACCGGCCAGGCGCCTGTGCGCGTGTCGAGCTCGCCGGTCCAGAGCAACTCCGCAACAGCTTCGAAAGATGCACTCGAACGAACCAGGTCTGCGGCCAGCCAGCCGCGGTAGCGCGGTCCGTCGGGTGTGATCTCGGTAATCGAAGTGGGGAAAATCGGCTCACCCCAGTTCATCGCCGATGCTGCCACGGCGCCATGGCCGGAGCGGGCCAGCGAACGCATTTCAACCCGCGCGATGTCCTCGCGCAGATAGAGTTTTTCTTTCAGTCCCTTCTGGGCGATGCTGTGTATCCAGCCGCGGCTGACATAGGCATACAGTGTCTGCGCGCGAACGTTGAGGATCTTCATGGCCTCTGCGGCCGATGCGTAGTCGCGGCGAAGAATCTTTTGCGTATCGTCCATGCGCTTGGCTCCGGTCCGCTGTTGGCGGTGAGTGACTTTATCGCATCACGATGATGAAGATGCCCAGCAGTGCAAGGCCGCTACCAGCCAGGACAGTTGGGGTCATGTCGTCCCTGTTTTTAAACAACAGGTAACTCAGCGGAAATACAAGAATGGGGGTGCACAGCGTGAGCAGCGTCGCAATCGACAACGGTATGTAGCGCATGGCGGCAATACCGAGTATCTGACCCGAGATCGTACAGACACCCAGCGCAGCGTAAAGCCACACACCGCTGCGGCTTGCCGTTTTGAAGCGCTGCAGCAACTGCATTTTGGCGGGGGTGAAGGCCAGGTGCAGCAACAGGCCGCAGCTTGCGCCGAGAAAGCCTCCCAGCACGGGTTCGTTCCACTCGCGCACGCCCCAACCCCTGAGAAAATTGCCTACAGCGTAAGCCAGTGCACTGCCCAGACCCAGCACAAGAATGGACTTCGGCAGCAAGCCTGCTGTCACCTCCCCAACTGCAACTGCAGCAGGAGCTTTTCGCTGGAAAGAGCCTGGCGTATAACTCACCAGCATCAGCCCGAGTACCGTGATCACAATGCCCAGCACCACCAGCGGACTCAAACGTTCACCCATCAGCAGCCAGGCCATCAGTGCGGTAAACAGGGGGCTGCTGATCTGGAAGATGCTGGCCTTTGCAGGGCCAAAGCGGATCACCGCTTCATAAAAAAACCAGCGCCCAAAATAAGTCGCAAAAACACCCGCACCCAGAAACATCCAGAAGGCATGCGCGTTCCAGCCCGGGGTTCCAGTGCGCAGGCACAGTTGTACGAGGAATGCCAGTCCTGCAAAAACCACATTGACGGTAGTCGCCACCAAAAAGCCAAGGCCCAGATCTATGCGCCTGGATGCAACCTTGGTGACAAGAATGCCGGAGGTGAAGAACAGCAGTGCAGCGACCGCCAGCGCATAACCCAGCACCACGTCAGACATCCCGGTTTGCCCTGTACGTGGTTGTCAGCGGGGTCAGATCTTGAAGGCTTCCAGCGCCTCGGGAGCAAAAAGCTCCTCGGGTGTGAGCAGGCGTTTTGAAAGCCCCTGCTCAAAGTGGTAGCGCAGGAAGGTGCGCAGGGTTTCTTCATTTTTCTCAAAGCCGTAGGGCCAGAAGTCCTCCCCCATCTCTTTTTTGACCTGCTCGACATGTGATGTCAGCCAGGGCAGCATGGCCTTGAGTGCGGCGGTCTCATAAAGGTCTTCGTACGTGCGTTTTTGTGATTCCTCCAGCGCCTTCATCATCGAGCGCGCCACCCAGCGATTGGCCTCGTAGACGTCGCGGCGAATGGCCACCGTGTGCATGATGGGGAAAATCTTCGTCTCTTTAAAGTAATTGCGCTCGACCTGCTCGTAGTCTTCAAACAGGCGTTTAACCTTGCCGCCGCCCTTGAGAAAGCTGGACGGCATGCGCGCCGTGTACAGCGCATCGATCTCGCCATCGAGCAGCATCTGGGCCAGCGTCTGCTCGGGGCCAATGCTCTGCACCTTGATATTTGGTGGCAGGTCAAGCTTGATCTTTTCAGAACGGCCTGGCTCTTCTTCACCACCGGTGTAGTAAGTCACGCTATCCACAGGCACGCCGTAGTGATCGGACAGGATGCCGCGAATCCACACCGGCGCCGTCATCTGGTATTCGGGATTACCGACTTTTTTACCGATCAGGTCTTTCGCCTCGCGAATGCCGGAGTTGGCATTGACGTAGATGCATGAATGGCGAAAGAAACGTGACGGAAAAACAGGTATCGCCACAAATGGTCGCGGATCCCTCGACATCGACACGCTGTAAGACGACAGCGACATCTCGGCAACGTCAAACTCCTTGTGCCTGAGCATGCGAAAGAAGGTTTCTTCCACCGGCATGTTGAGATAATTGAGATCAATGCCATCGGGCTGCACGCTCCCGTCCATCAGGGCGCGGGTGCGGTCGTAGTTCCAGCAGCCGAAGGTAAGTTTGAGTTTTGACATGTAGCGAGAAAGGGGGAAAGAAGAAATAGAAAGAAAGCGCCGGCTTATTCAGGTTTGATGCCGGAAGCAACGATGGCTTTGGCCAGGCGGTCGTTTTCGCCCACGATGGCCCGGCCGTAATCTGCGGGTCCACTGCCAATCGCTTCGATGCCGGCGTTGCTGAGGGTCTGGACAACTTCCGGCATTTTTGCGATCTGGGCCATTTCGGAGCTGATGCGTTCAATGGCACTGACAGGCGTGCCGGTAGCAGCCAGCACGCCGACGATGGGCGCGAAGTCGAATCCGGGAATGGTCTCGGCGATAGCGGGCACGTTCGGCTCCTGGCTTGAGCGCGTCGCCGCATTGTTGGCCAGCAGCTTGACCTGCCCGCCCTTCACGAAGCCCACGAGCGACGGCAGCGCCGAGAACAGCACTTCGACCTGACCGCCAATCAGCGCAGGCACCGACTGGCCCGTACCCTTGAAAGGCACATGCGTGATCTGCAGGCCCAACGAAGCCTTCAGCGCCTCCATGGTCAGGTGGTGCGTGCTGCCAATACCGGATGAACCGTAATTCAGCGTTCCCGGTTTCGCCTTGGCCAGCGCGATGAACTCCTGAAATGTGTTCGCCGGCACTTTGGGGTGGACTGCAAGGTACAGCGGCGCACGAGCTGCCAGAGATACCGGCATGAAATCTCGCTTGTAGTCGTAACCCAGGTTTTTATAGATGGCCGGGTTGATGGAGAACATTGATCCATCCGTCACCAGAAAGGTATAACCATCCTTGGGTGACGTTGCGAGCACCTGAGCTGCCACAACACCATTGGCGCCAGGGCGGTTGTCCACCACCACCGACTGCCCCAGCCTGTCACCCAGCCGCTGGGCAAAAATGCGTGCCACAGTGTCGGGCAGTCCACCTGCAGCGTAGGGCACAACGAACTTGATGGGCCGGTTCGGATAGACACCCTGGGCGCTGGCAGCAAGAGGCAGCAATGAAGCGGCTGCCAGCGTGAGGCTGGCCAGCGTGAGAAAGCGGCGTGATGTTTTCATGTGTTTGTCTCCTGGTTGTTTTATCGTGATGTCCGGCGTGGGGCAAGGCAGCCGGTGACTGCCCGGAAAAGATCAGGTCGAATAAGACGGTTCCAGCGCAGGCTCTTTTTTGTCCCACACATAGCTGCCGGAGAATGAACGCCAGTCGCTGGTCTTGGGAATGATGGCCTGGTAGGCCACCACACTCGACGGAATGCGAAGATCGCCGGTGCCTATGGCTGCCGCACCCGACTGGAACGCACGCACGGCCTCGAGCATCTGTTTGCGGAACTCCACAACCGCCATGTCGCTGGCACCCAGTCGTTCATGCGTGCGGTCGGCAATCGGGCCCATGGTGACCCACATGGCAATATCCTGATTGGGAAAGCCGGTGATGCCGGTGAAGTTACCGGCCTTCATCGCATCGCGGTCCTGCCAAAAGTTGTTGGCACGGTTGCGCAGCGGCACATATTTGTCATCAAGGTCTGGGCCGATCTGCTGACCGAGGAACTTGCGCCATGTGTCAGTGTCGGGCGTGGTGTCGGGGTGGCCCCAGGCAATGAAATAAAACGCCGTGTTTGTGTCGTCCATGGGCACGTTGATATTGGCCACGTTGTACAGGTTGTTGGGCGGGATCAGCACGGCCGAAGGCGCAACAAACACGGTGGATCGTATGTAGTCGTTGACCGCCGCATTCTTGATGGGCCGGCGAATGGCTGCATAACGGAAACCGTAGCCGCCGCGCTCGACCTGCATGCGCGGCGCCTTGTCGGTCGACGGGCGCAGCCAGTTGGTGTCGGTAGCTTCAGCGCCTTCGACGCGTGCCGGCACCATGTCGGATGAATGCAGACTGGAGCTGTGGGCAGAATCAATCGCACCCTCAAGAATCTGCGCCCAGTTGCAGGGAATCAGCGCCTTGGCAATCGTCACCTTGGCATCGGCTGTGGGCGCCCAGGCCGGCGGCACAAACTCGGGCATGGTTTCTTTCGGACCCATATAGGCCCAGACAAAGCCGCCCCACTCCTGAACCGGGTATGCCAGATGCTTGACCTTCTGCACAAAGCCGCTGGCAACCGGCTCGGAAACCATCTCAAGCACGTTGCCCTCTACGTCCATCTTCCAGCCGTGATACAGGCAGCGCAAACCGCAGTCCTCGTTGCGGCCAAAGACCAGCGAAACGCGGCGATGCGGGCAGTATTCATCCATCACGCCAACGCGGCCGTTGGTGTCGCGAAACACCACCAGGTCTTCTCCAAAAACACGCGCCTTGACGGGCGTACCGTCGGGCTCACTGACTTCTTCAATCAGGCAAACGGGTGTCCAGTGGCGGCGCATGAGCTCGCCCATGGGCGCCTTGCCTTCAACCCTGCACAACAATTCATTTTCTTCGTGGGTCAACATGTGTCATATCCTTCAGGCGGATGAGATGAAATCTTCCCGAAACAACTTGCAAATGCTGTCGAACGGGATTATTCTTAGATACCTAAGATTATCCCCGAACACCGGGTTTGTCAAGAATATTCACGGAGACAACGATGAGCGTTAACCCTGAACCCGGGGCTGCAGCCGAACCTGCTGAAACTGACTTTTTCAGTCTCAAGGTAGCACAGAAAAAGAAATTGGCAGAGGGTATTTACCTGTTTGAACTGCGCCATCCCGAGGGGGCACAACTGCCTGCGTTTACTGCAGGATCGCACCTGACCGTAGCAGTACCCATGGGTGCCAGGCGCAACTATTCACTGTGCAGCAACCCTGCGAACCGGGATTTTTACCAGATCGCAGTCAAACGCGACGCGGGGGGCCGTGGCGGCTCCATCAGCATGGCGGACGACGTCAATGAAGGCGACCTGCTGTCGGTCAGCGCACCGCGCAACAACTTCGAGCTGCACCCGCGCGCAACCAAATTCCTGTTCGTTGCGGGCGGCATAGGCATCACACCCGTCCTCTCAATGATGAGGCACCTGAAAACCCAGGGCAATGACCAGTTCAAGCTGATCTATTGCACGCGGGATCCTGAAAGCACCGCTTTCCTTGAAGAACTGCAAGACGCAGAATTCGCAGGCAAGGTAGAGATTCATCATGACCACGGCGACATCAACAATGCGCTGGACTTCTGGCCCGTTTTCGAGACGCCGACGAACGCGCATGTGTATTGCTGCGGCCCGCGCGGGCTGATGGATGCAGTCGCTGACATGTCGGGGCACTGGCCATCCGGCACTGTTCACTTTGAGAGTTTTGGCGTCGACGCCAGCGCCTATGCGGCCAATACGCCTTTCAATGTGCGGCTGCAAAAAAGCGGTACCAGCGTGCTGGTTCCTGCAGACAAATCCATTCTTGAAGCGCTTCGTGGCGCCGGCATTCGTGTTGCAAGTTCCTGCGAAAGCGGCACCTGCGGATCGTGCAGGACAACATTGCTCTCGGGTGAGGTGGAACACCGCGACATGGTGCTCAGCGACGAGGAAAAGGAAAACAACATCATGGTCTGCGTGTCGCGCGCAAAATCAGCCGAACTTGTACTGGACCTATGAGCGCATCAAGCCGCAAACTGAAGATAGGCGTCGCAGGACTGGGCCGCGCCTTCACCCTGATGCTGCCCACCTTTATTGGCGACAGCAGGGTGAGCCTGGCAGGCGCAACTGACCCGATTGCCGCGGCCCGCACACAATTTGAAAAAGACTTTGCTGCGCCCACGTTTGATTCCCTGGAAGCCATGTGCGCCAGCAAGGACGTTGACGTGGTCTACATTGCGTCACCGCACCAGTTCCATGCAGACCACACATGCATTGCCGCATCACACGGCAAACACATACTGGTTGAAAAGCCCATGGCGCTGTCCATCGACGAGTGCACACGCATGATTCAGGCTGCCCGCAAGGCAGGCGTTCAGCTGATCGTCGGCCACAGTCACAGCTTCAACACCCCCATCAAACGCACGCGGGAGCTGATTGACAGCGGTAACTACGGCCAGGTGAGAATGATCACCGCCATCAACTTCACCGACTTCCTGTTCCGCCCCCGCAGGCCGGAGGAGCTGGATACACAGGCAGGTGGAGGAGTGATCCACAGCCAGGCAACCCACCAGATCGACATCGTGCGCCTGCTGGCAGGCGGCATGACCACATCGGTGCAGGCCCACACCGGCGCGTGGGATGCAAACCGCCCCACCGAAGGAGCTTACAGTGCCCTGCTCGGATTTGAAGGCGGTGCGTTTGCAACCGCCACCTACAGCGGATATGGGCACTACGATTCTGACGAATTGATGGGAAACATCGGGGAAATGGGCCAGGTGAAATCAGCCCGGGACTATGGTGCCGCACGCAAGCGCCTGCTAGCCACCCAGGCTGCCGGCGACGAAGCCCGACTGAAGGCCGCCCGCAACTATGGCGGCAGCCTGTATGTTGGCGAGCCTGCCCTGCCTGGCCCCCCCCCCCGCTCACCAGCATTTCGGCCACCTTATCGTGAGTTGCGAGAAGGCCGACCTGCGCCCCACCCCCTCAGGCATCGAGATTTTTGCCGACGAGCAGCGCAGCTTTGAAGTGCTGCCGCCCCCCTCTGTGCCCCGAAGCGAGGTCATTGACGAACTCCATGCGGCCGTTATGGAAGGCAAGCCGCCCCTTCACAGCGGAGAGTGGGCCAGGGCCACGACCGAGGTGTGTCTGGCCATCCTGGCATCTGCGCAGAACCATGCCTCGATCCCTCTGCATCATCAGGTAGCATTACCTGGTCATGAAAACAGAAACACATAACATCCTGAGACACTGGCGGGAGGCGGTTCCGAATGATCGCCTGGCCCACCTTATACGCGACACCGAACGGGCCTTCAGGCGCGCCCTGCAGATCAGGCTGGCCGAGTACGGCGTTCCTTTTGGACACTGGAGTTTTCTGCGCATTCTCTGGGAAGCAGATGGCCTGACGCAAAAAGAACTCAGCGTTCGGGCCGGTGTGATGGAGCCCACGACTTTTGCCGCCATGAAGGCCATGGAAGCGCAGGGCTATATCGTGCGCAAGCAGTTGCCGACCAACAAGAAAAACATCTACGTGCACCTGACCGAAACCGGGCGGGGACTGAAAAAGCGCCTGGTGCCGATGGCTGAAGACACAAACCACATCAGTACACGGGAAGTCAGTGCAGAAGACCTGGCGACAACGCGCCGGGTACTGCTGACCATGATCGACAACCTGGCAAAGGACGAGCTGGAACGTGTCGAACTTGAGCAGGGCGTCAAAATCCGTAAAAAAGCCAGCGGCAAGGCTGGCTGATCCGGCTTGAATGATGAGGCGTCAATCCAGAAGGCGCCGCTGCTCCATCCAGTCGATATAGCTGGTAGCTGCAAGCGCCAGAAGATCGGGCTGGCCAACAAAATAATGTGTCGCGCCCTTGATGCACGTCATGGTCTTGTCGGCGCTGCCCGCTGCATCGTAAATGCGCTGCGTATGCGGCTGCGGTACGGCATCGTCGGCGCTGTGTTCGATGGCCAGCATGGGCACTGAAATGCCCGCGGCGCTCTTCTCACCGTGCGCATTGGTTTCGGGAGACCACTGCGACATCCATGAGCGAAGCGTCGAGAACCGCGCTGAGCCGACCGGGCCGTTGTTGACGGTCTCGGGATTGCCCATAAAGCATGTACCGATGGGTCTGTCATTCGGGTCGATAGACGCGTCCAGGAAACGCGGTTCGGCCATGGTGCGGTGCGTGACAAAACCGCGCTCCATTTCAAGCCCGCCTTTTTTGCGCAGGTCTTCCAGTACCTGCTTGACCCAGTCGGTGCGCCTGCGGATACGTGCCTGCTGGCCGGCGCGGAATTTTTTGAGGAATTCGGCTGTGTAGGGTGGCTTGATCTCGGGGTTATAGAGATTCAACCCGGGGTCAACGCGGTCAGGATCGTTTTCATCAATCACGGACGGGTCGATCCAGTCGGCAAGCACCACGGCACGAGAAATGTGCGCGGCCTGGAAAATAAAGCCGTCAGCCGGGATCAACTCCGCCGCAATGATGTTGCAGGGATCGCCCGCTGGTGTGTGCGTGACGCTGGGTTTCTCAGCTTGCGATTGATAGAACAGCGACAGAGACCCGCCACCGGACCAGCCCGCCATGACGATCTTTTCGTAACCCCACACCTCCTTGGCGTGGCGCACATAGGCGCCGAGGTCCACCACCACGTTTTCCATGATGAGGGCGCTGTCGTTGCGGGCGTAGCGGCTGGCGGCGCACAGCACATGCACGCCACGTTCAGCCATGGCGCGCGGCATGGGTAGCAACTGCAGCGTAGACGCCGGGTGCATGTAGATCACCAGTGTTTTGGACGGCCGACCTTTCGGCAGGTAACGAATGCCCTCCAGGTTGATCACCCCCTGGTTGCCGGCAAAACCATAGACCTCCTTGAAAGTCGTCTTTTCGGCGAACTTGACGTGCACCCACTCGGCCTGGACCTCAAACTTCTGAACTGAAGACATCAATGATTTTCCTGGTTGATTCAAGCTGCAGCGGTTTCGCCAAGACGGGCTTTTTTGTCGCGCATCCACTCGTCGCAGGCAGCACGTGCATTCTTGCGAAAAGCCAGTTGCTCTTCAGCGCTGGTGGTGTTGACTGTGAGTTCAAGACGTATGCCGTTGGGATCAAAAAAGTAGATCGAACGGAACTGGCCTTCGTGCAGCTTGGGGCCCAGCACTTCCACGCCGGCGGCCTCGAGGCGCTTCTTCGCTTCATCAACCTTGGCTTCAGATTCCACCTGCAACGCGAGGTGGTTAACCCAGCCCGGAGTGTTGGGTGATGGCTCTGCAGCAGTGTTGTCGCCCAGGTCAAAAAATGCGACGCAGCTGCCATCTGTCATTTCGAAAAACAGGTGCGCAAAAATGCCCTGCTCACCGGTGCTGACGACATCGCCGCGCACAACATGGGTCAGGGGCAGGCCCATGATGTCCTCATAGAAGTGCCTGGTCTCTTCCGCATCGCGGCAGCGGTAAGCCACATGATTGAGCCCGTTGACCGGTACAAAACTTGCCATGGTTTTCTCCTTGATTGTTTATGCAGCTGCGCGCTGCGTTGGTAGGTGTTGTGTGACCTGTTCAAGCCAGGCCTTGTCACTGGACAGGGATGTCAACTCAGACAGCGCTTCATCCCGGGTTTGCGTCCATCGCTCGACGACCCTGACGTCGTCGCCGTCAGCTTCCTGCCATGAAAATTCCAGCCGTATGCCGTTGGGGTCCATAAAGTAAACCGACCACGTGCCTGCACCCACGGGTATCGGGCCGATGATGGGCACATCAGCAGATTTAAGCCGTTCAAGCAGCTGGTTGAAGCGCTCCTCGGTCGCCGTGAACGAGCAGTGCTGCATGGCAGCGATGGCGTCACGGTCACCCTTGTCTTTTGCGCCCTTGGGCATTTCAAAAAAAGCCACCATGGTGTCGCCGCCAGCATCAAAAAAGTAGTGCCGCAGGTTTTCGAAGGGCGGGTTACCACGATTGCCGGTTCCGGTACCCAGGCCGGGCGGCACCTTGAGCGCGTGCACCAGCGGCATGCCCAGCACACCGGTGTAAAAGTCGATGGTCATTTTCATGTCATCGGTATTGAGTGCCAGGTGATGGACGCCGCGCGTCATGGGCTTCTCGGAATGCTGAAGCCGTGTGGATGCCTGTGTCATGTCAGCCCCTTTCGTTCAGGAATGGGTTTGCGCAAGATTGAAATAGAGCTGGCCAAGATCGGGCCGCGCCGCGAGGCTCGCACTGGCTTCGGTGAGGGCGATACGGCCCTTGATCATCACGTAGGCACGGCTGGTAAAAGGCAGTGCAATATCCAGCTTCTGCTCCACCAGAACCATGGTCAGCCCTGCATCACGCAAGGTGTTGAGCGTGCGGCGAATCTCCTCGACCACCTTGGGCGCAAGACCAAGAAAAGGCTCATCGAGCAGCAACACGCGAGGTGACGACATCAGAGCACGGCCTATGGCCACCATCTGCTGCTCACCACCCGACAAAGTACCCGTCAGCTGATGACGGCGCTCTGCAAGACGCGGAAAGAGCTTGTAGACATACTCAAAGCGCTCCTGCACGGCCGCTGTACTTCGGCCAGCCAGACGTACCGTACCCAGGCGCAGGTTGTCCTCGACCGACATCGGTGCGAACATGCGGCGCCCCTCGGGTACCTGAACCAGTCCATGGCCGACGATGTCATGCGTCGGCATTTTCATGAGATCTTCACCATCCATCATGACCCTGCCGCTGCGCTCGCGCAAGGTTCCAGACAGGGCCGCCAGCAGGGTCGACTTGCCGGCACCGTTGGGTCCGAGCAGCGCAACGGTTTCACCGCGGGCGATCTGCATGTTCACACCCTGCACCACAGGCCCATGGCCGTAGCCCGCACAAAGATCGGAAAGTTCAAGCATCGCCAAGCGCCCCCACATCGCCAAGATAGGCTGCCACCACGGCCGCATCAGCCTGCACTTCTGCAGGTGTGCCCTGCGCAATCTTTCGCCCGAAGTTAAGTACCACCACACGGTCGGCCAGCGCCATCAGGAAGCGCATGTCATGTTCGATCAGCAGCACGGCAATTCCGCGTTTTGATATCTCACGAATAATCTCCGACAGGCGTTCGCATTCATGCGGGGTCAAGCCGGCGGCAGGCTCGTCAAACAGCATCAGCCGGGGTTCTGCAGCCAGGCCACGTGCAATTTCAAGCAGCCGGCCCTGACCAAATGACAGTGTGCCCACATCCGCATTGCGCCACTCGCCCAGACCGACAAAATCCACCAGTTCATCGGCGCGGCGGGCCGAATCAGCTTCTGCCTGCCCAGCGCCGCGTGTGCCGGCCAGCACCTTCCAGAGCGACCCCTGAAAACGCGTGTGCATGCCCACCATGACGTTCTCACGCACAGACATGCTGGCAAAAGGTTTGTTGTGCTGGAAAGTCCGCACAATGCCGCGCGCCGCCATCGCATGCGTCGGCAGGCCTGCCAGCGACTCCCCATTAAAGTGCAGGCTGCCGGTGGTGGCGGGCAGAGCGCCTGCGATCATGCTGAAAGTTGTACTTTTGCCTGCACCGTTGGGGCCAATCACACCGAGAATTTCACCGGCACGCACTTCCAGGTCTACATCGGCGACAGCCTGCAACCCGCCAAAGCGTTTGCCCAGGCCCTGCACGGCCAGCAATATATCGCCACTCATGATTTGCTCCTGCTACCGGCGGCCAGACGTTTCGCATTGAACCAGTCCCACAGGCCTATCACGCCCTTGGGCTGGAACAGCACGACGGCCACCATGAAGACACCAAACACCAGCGCATGGTGGTGCCCGATGATGGGTGACAAAACCAGGGGCAACAGGTAAAGCAGCACGGCACCTACGATGGCCCCTGCATGACGGCCGCTGCCACCAACAATCACCATGAACAGCAGCAGGAAGGAGTTCGGCAGGCCGAAGATGGGCGGATTCACCGTGTTATCCACAAAGGCGTACACCATGCCGGCAACGCCAGCCATTGCACTGGTGATGGTGTAGGCAATGATCTTGGTACGCGCAACATTGATGCCCATGGCCTTTGCAGCTTCGGAGTCATCACGCACTGCCCGGCAGGCACGTCCAAACCAGGAGCGGTCAAGACGCCAGAGGATGGCCAGCGTAGCAAGCATCAGCACAACAATCACAGCGGTATACCAGGGGCCGCTGACCTGTTTGCCGAACACATCGGGCAAGCGGTAGTTGGCCAGGCCTCCGGCAGACCCGGTCACTGAGCCACCCTCGTCAAGCACGACGATAAAAAGTTGCGCAAAGGCCAGCGTCGCCAGTGCCAGGTAAAACCCTTCAAGCCGCGTTGCAGGTATGGCCACAATCAACGCCAGGACGATGCAGATGGCCAGACCGGCCAGGATGGCCAGCGGCAAAGGCATGCCGACCTGGAAGATCAGGATCACGATGGCATAGGCGCCGATGCCATAAAAGGTGAAATGCGAAAACGCCACCTGCCCGGCAATGCCAAAAAGAAAGTTGTAGCTCAGCGCCAAAGTGACCCACAACAGGACCTTGCGGTAAACGTCGGTCTGGTAAGAGCCCAGCATGAAACCAATGGCACAAAGGATGACTGCGGTGACAACAAAACCAAGAATCTGCTTCATGCCCGTGCCTCCCGCGCGCGCAACAGTCCTGTGGGCCGCAGCAGCAGGAAAAGAATCAACAGCACCAGCGGCACGCCCATGGCCAGTCCCGGCGGGATGGGCGCGTAACGCACTGTCAGCTGTTCAACAAAGGCCAGGATGATGCCGCCCAGCAAGGCGCCCTCAACACGGCCAACCCCGCCAATAACCAGGGCAGTGAAGCCCTGTATCGCCAGCGGCAGGCCCATCAGGTAGTGCGCTGAAACGTTGGGCGCCACAAGCAGGCCGGCCAGGCCTGCGACCACACCGCTGGCAGCAAATGCAAAGGCAGTGACACGGCGGAGGTTGATGCCCATGAGCGAAGCAGCGCGCCGGTCAATGGCAACTGCCTCAAATGACTTGCCCGCGAGAG
The DNA here is from genome assembly GCA_965228025.1 of Polaromonas sp. GTDB lineage: Bacteria > Pseudomonadota > Gammaproteobacteria > Burkholderiales > Burkholderiaceae_C > Polaromonas. Next base: position 14,563 of record CBDDGX010000020.1, read on the forward strand.
TGCGTTCAAAGAAATACCAGACGGCGGCAAACACCGCCAGCGTTACCACGATGATGAAAAAGCTCTGATAGGAACCAGCCACAGGCCCGAGTTCCAGCCGGCCAAAACCAAATGCCGGCGGTACCGGCTGCGGATCAGGACCAATGCCGAGAGAAACAATTTCACGAAACACCACCAGCATGCCCAGCAGCGCCAGGATGGGCGCCAGCGGCGGCGCACCGCGCTCAACCAGTGGACGCACCGTCAGCCGCTCGGTCAGCCAGCCCACTGCAAACATGCCGGCCAGCGTGATCGCCATGCCAACCGGGTAAGGCAGCCCCGCCTGCGACAGCAAAAGAAAGCCGCCGAATGCGCCCAGCATGGACCATTCACCGACCGCAAAATTGATGATGCCTGTGGGGCGTGTGATCAGCAGGTAAGAAAGTGCTGCCAGCCCATAGATGCATCCACTGGCCAGCGCACCGACGACCAGTTCCAGAAAATCATTCACGTGATGCCCTTATCACTGATGGTTCAGTATCGAATCTGGTTGCGAAAACCTTTACGGGCCAGGCGCAACCGTCACATACGCAGCCAGCGAACGCATGGTTCGCCGCATGACCGCTTCACATGGGCGGGGCTGCACGAGGCAGCCCTGCCTCATGCCTTATTTGGAGCCGACGTGGACAACCTTGCCCTGCTTGTCGCCTTCGTAAACACGCACGACCATGCCGTTTGTGTCAAAGCCTGTACGCTTGCCGTCAGCAAAACCGTAAGCTGCATCCGTGCTGCCCATCACACCCTTGAAGCTCTTGGTGGCCTGCATGGCGGCGCGCACTTTCTCCTTGTCGGTGCTGCCGGCACGGGTGATGGCATCAGCCACCATCATCACGCCGTCATAGCCATAACCGATCAGGTTGTAAGGCTCGGTGCCCGTGTCTTTTTTGTAGGCTTCCACAAAGCGCTGGGTTGCAGGTTTGGCAGGGTCAAACGCGTCCACAAAGGTGATGCCGTCGATCAAACCCTTGGCGGCCGTCATGTAAACCGGCACCGACATGTTGTAGTTGGCAAGCACCGGAGTCTTGATGCCGAGCTGGCGATAGGACTTCAGGATCAGCAGGTTGGGCCCGGTCGTGATGCCGGTCATGAACAGCGCTTCAGGGTTGGCAGCACGCACCTTCTGCATCTGCGGGTCAGCGGTGGTGGCGCCGCCTGGCACGATTTCTTCAGCGACGATTTGGATACCGGCCTTCTCAAGACCTGCCTTGAAGAACTTGGTGGTCAGCTGGCCGAGATCGGAGTTCTCGCCAATGATGGCCACACGTTTGTAGTTCTTGTTTTTGGCATATGACAGCAGCGTTGCAATCTGTGTAGAACCGAGGGGCCCGGTCTGCCAGAAGTTGGGGTTGTCTACCTGGGTTGTCAGCGTATCGCCGCTGTTGGACGGTGTCATGTGCGGCGTCTTGCTTTCCTTGGTGACTGACTGGGCCTGCTGTGTTGCGGGCGTCAGTGACACGGAGAGGATGAACACGGCACCGGCATCAACCAGCTTGCGCGCGACCGTAGCGGACACATCAGGCTTGGCCTGGTCGTCTTCCACCAGCAATTCGATCTGCTTGCCCAGGATGCCACCCTTGGCATTGAGTTCCTTGACGGCAAAGGTCACACCCGCAGCAACCGGCTCGGCATATGCCTTGGCAACGCCGACCTTGTCAGTAATCATGCCGATCTTGATAGTGTTCTGCGCAAATGCAGGCATGGCCATCATGGCTGTACCGACCGCAGCAACAGCCACGATGGAACGGGTGAAGTTGAAGAGTTTGCTTTTCACTGGATTGTCTCCTTGTAGTTAACCAAAAATCATCGATCAAAAATTTGCTGTTCCGGCAGGTTATGCATAGGCCGGCGCGACGCGAATAGAGAATTGCCCTATGGATTCAACGCATGCCTCAATCAGGTCGCCGGGCTTGACGGGGCCTACGCCTTCGGGCGTGCCGGTCATGATGATGTCGCCCGGCATGAGCGTGTAAAACGAAGATGCGAATTCGATCAGGCGCGCAATGTCATAGACCAGAAAGCTGGTGTTGGACTTCTGGCGCGACTCGCCGTTGACGGTTAGCCACAGGTCAAGGTTGTTGGGGTCCTTGACCTCATCAGCGGTGACCAGCCAGGGGCCGGCAACCGAATATGAATCGATCGATTTGCGAAAACACTGGAATTCAGGCCCGCGCAGGGTCATGTCCAGCGTAACGCAGTAACCGGCGATGTAGTCCATCGCATCGGCTGCCTTGATCTGGTTGCCCTGCTTGCCGATCACGATGCCGAGTTCAACTTCATGGTCGTTGCGGCGCTCCGGAAAACGCAGCACGATGTCATCGCTGCAACCGATCAGCGACGTACCAGCCTTGAGGAACATGCCCCAGTCGCCAATCGAAGTGATGTTGCGGCCATGGCCAATGTTGGCGTCGGCCTTGCTCTCTTCGACGTGCGCCTTGTAGTTGATGGGCGCGCCAATGATCTTGCCGGGGTTGGCGACTGGCGAATCAAACCTCACGCTTGAGATCGCGTGGCTCGCGCCCTTGTTCGCCTCAGCCTCAATCGCGCCGCGCAGTTGCGGCAAGGCCTCAATCAGCAAATCCTTTTGCGGCAGCGGATAGTTTTGTGCGGGGATCAGCCCCAGCACCGGCGTGACGTCTATGACTTTGTCACCCTGTACCAGGCCAAGCCTGCCGCCATTGAATCTACAAATCCTCATTTCCTGATTCCTGTATCGGTTTCTTCGCGCAGGTAGCCCATGCCGGCCACCAGTTCGCGGTCGCTCATGAAAAACAGTTTGGCGTTGTCACTGGTCGCCGTATGTTCAACCCATTGCCAGAGGGGCACAGTGAACACATCATTGCGGCGCCATGCAATGGTGCTGCTGCCAATGACCGATGTACCCTCGCCCTCGGCGACCACACAAATCGCGCTGGCCGTGCTGCGGGACTTATGTGTCGTTTTGCCTTTCTCAAGCCCCATCAGGTAGCAGTCCAGCGTCGGCAGCACCGGGCCGCCGCTTGTTGCATCGATGTAGCGCAGCATGCGGCTGCCATCAGCACGCGGGGCGCTTGCAGTGAGCGCTGCAGCAGCACGTTCAGCGCTATAACGAAAGCGGCTGGGTGTGAACGGTGAGGTTTGCGTGCTTGACTCATCGCATGAATCCGGGCGCAGCGTTGCGCCGTCGTTGGGCACCGCTGGCGGCCTTGTGGCGGGTGGCGTGTACGTGACCAGGCCGGGCGCATTCATTTCAAAAAACATGGTGTCCAGGTGGTGCGACAGCGGCAGGTCCAGGCCATCAAACCAGACCATGCGGCCTTCCCCGGGGTGGGTGTGTTCATGCCAGGTCCATGAAGGTGTCAGCACGAGGTCACCTTCGTTCATGGCGCACTGCTCTGCATTGACGGTCGTCACAGCGCCCTGCCCCTGCATGACAAAGCGTAGCGCTGCCAGTGTGTGGCGATGCGCATGGGCGACTTCGCCCGGCAACAACGTTTGCAGCCCACCCGAGATGTTGCGCATGGTGTCAACCGACGCGCTGGCCTGGGGATGCGTGAAAAGAAGAACCCGGCGCTCGGCATCCGCCATGGCTACTTCATCAACCGCGCGCTGCACCAGCGGCCCCATCGTCGCCCAGGACCACAGGTGCGCACCCGTAGACGTTCGCGGCTGGCGCGTGGTGATACGGTGATACCGGTCCCAGAGCGGCTGCGACTGCACCGTGTCCAGGGTTGCGATGAAGTCGGCGTAGGGCGCCGGCGAAACTGCTTGGTCCATTTGTCTCCGCGTGGGAATGCGTGTGTCGGGGCACTGTTTCGTGCCTTGTAATGGCGCCAGTCTAGGACGATGTCATATAAATACCTAATCAAACTATTTATCAATAAAATCATTCATATTGATATCATAAAAATCACAGGTTAACCCTTAAGGGCTTACCTTTACGCGGGACACAGAAATGGATTTGGTCGACTTCGACATGAACCTGCTGCTGACATTTGATGCGATTTACCGGCATCAAAACCTGTCTGCAGCCGCGATTGAACTGGGCCTCACGCAGCCGGCCGTGAGTGCTGCACTCAAACGCCTGCGCGAGCGCTTTGAAAACCCGCTGTTTGTGCGCACGTCGCATGGCATGCGGCCCACACCGTATGCGGACAGCATGTCGGTGAAGATTACGCGCGCACTCGACATCGTGCGCGAGGTTGACCAGCCCGACGACTTCTCGCCGCAGACCACGACGGTCAATTTTCGCGTCTATATCAATGACATCGGCATGCTGCTCATGATGCCGCAGGTGATGACTTATCTCAGCAAACACGCGCCGGGTGCACGGCTTTCGATTTTTGACTTGCGCCCGGACGAGGTCATCCCCGCGCTTGACAGCGGTGCCATAGATCTCGCCGTCGGCTACTTTCTCGGCATGCCCAACTGGGCACACCAGCAGGTGGTGCGCAACACGTCTTATGTCTGCGCGGTCCGCGGCGACCATCCGGTTATCAAAAACAGTTTGTCACTGGATCAGTTCGTCAACGCGAAACATGGCATGTACTGGACCAGCGGCTCACCTCACAGCGCGGTGGAAGAGGCTCTGGCAAAACTCGACCTGACACGTGACGTCATGCTGCGCCTGCCGCGCTTTTCAGCCCTGCCGTTTTTCATCTCGCAGTCGGACCTGATCATGACCATTCCGGAAGACCTCGGTGTCGGCTTCAGCCGCATGATCAATATCAAGCTTTTCAAGCCGCCCCTCAAGCTGCCCAACTTCGAAATCCGCCAGTACTGGCACGAGCGCCACCATGCAGATCCGGCCAACAAATGGCTGCGCAACATCATCAAGAAAGAAACTGCAGACATGCTGCTGCTGCGTGATTAAAAATAAAAAAAGGCACTGGCGTTGCAGCCAGTGCCCTTTTTTCGAATGCGAAGAACTAGTGCAGCTTCACACCGGTTTTGGCCTGCAGCGCTTCCATGGTCACGCCTGGCGCGAGTTCAACGACCTTGATGCCTTCAGGCGTCACGTCCATCACGGCCAGGTCGGTGATGATTCGATCGACCACGCCCACGCCTGTCAGCGGCAAGGTGCACTCGGGCAGGATCTTCATGTCTTCGGTGCCGTCTTTTTTCTTCGCGACGTGCTCCATCAGGATGATGACGCGCTTGACGCCCGCCACCAGGTCCATCGCACCGCCCATGCCCTTGACCATCTTGCCGGGAATCATCCAGTTAGCCAGGTCGCCCTTTTCGCTGACCTGCATGGCGCCCAGGATGGACAGGTTGATCTTGCCGCCGCGAATCATCGCGAAGCTGTCGTGACTTCCAAAAATTGACGAGCCCTTGAGGGTGGTCACCGTCTGCTTGCCGGCGTTGATCAGGTCGGCATCAACCTGGTCTTCGGTGGGGAAGGGGCCGATGCCCAGCATGCCGTTTTCGCTTTGCAGCCAGACTTCCTTGTCGCCAGTGAAGTTGGCCACCAGCGTAGGGATGCCGATGCCGAGATTGACGTAAAAACCGTCTTCGAGTTCCTGGGCCGCACGTGCGGCCATCTGGTCTTGGGTCCACGGCATGTCAGTTACCTGCTTTCTCTGTGATGGTGCGTTTTTCAATGCGCTTTTCAGGGTTGGGGTTGCACACGATGCGGTGCACATAAATGCCCGGCAGATGCACCTGGTCCGGCTCCATCGCACCCAACTCCACAACCTCTTCGACTTCAACAATGCACACCTTGCCGGCCATGGCCACAGCCGGGTTGAAGTTGCGCGCCGTGAAGCGGAACTGCAGGTTGCCCGAGGTGTCGGCACGCCAGGCCTTGACGAGTGAAACGTCAGGCACCAGTGCCTTCTCCATCACGTAGGTCTCGCCGTCGAAGTCGCGCAACTCCTTGCCTTCGGCGATCAGCGTGCCCACACCGGTCTTGGTGAAGAAGGCCGGGATGCCAGCACCGCCTGCACGAAGGCGTTCTGCCAGCGTGCCCTGCGGCGTGAATTCAAGCTCAAGCTCTTTCGCAAGGTACTGACGCTCGAACTCCTTGTTCTCGCCGACATAGCTGGCAATCATCTTTTTGATCTGGCGGGTTTCAAGCAGCTTGCCCAGTCCAAAGCCGTCAACGCCAGCATTGTTTGAAATGCAGGTGAGGTCTTTGACGCCGCTGTCTTTCAGCGCTTCGATGAGCGCCTCGGGAATACCGCACAGGCCAAAGCCGCCCACACCCAGGAGCTGGCCGTCCTTGACGACACCCTTGAGCGCCTCTGTGGCGGAGGGATAAATTTTCTTCACAAAAGTCTCCTTGTAGAAATCTGCACACCAGCTCCTGTCAGGCCCTGGCAATCCCGTACGATACTACCTATTCAAATACGTAGTTTTTCGTAAAGGGTAAGTCCTGTGAAGGTGGATACAAAAGTCGATTACCAGCTTGCGTTTGACCTGGCACCGGTCGGGCTGGTCCTGTCGCGCAACCGTTCGATTGTGGACTGCAACCAGCATTTGTGCGAGATGTTTGGCGCCTCGCGCGAGCAGCTGATCGGCCAGTCATTCATGGTGCTTTACCCCAGCGCAGACGAATACGAGCGCATAGGCGCACGCATGCTGCCCTTCCTCAACGCCAAAGGCATTTACGCCGATGACCGCATCATGAAGCGCGTGGACGGCCGCAACAAGGGAGAGACCTTCTGGTGCCACGTTACGGGCCGGGCACTCAACCGCAATGCCCCGCACGAATCCGGCATCTGGACGTTCGAAGACCTGAGTTCACGTCGCCCGGTGACAGCAGAACTGACAGCCCGCGAGCGTGAAGTGGCGGCCCACTTGATGGAAGGCATGACCTCCAAGGAAATAGGCCGTGCACTGATCATCAGCCATCGCACGGTGGAGATTTACCGCGCGCGCCTGATGCGCAAGTACAAGGCATCGACTACCGCCGACCTGGTGCACAAGCTGCTGGCGGCCTGACACCACATCTGGCTAAAGCGGATTATTTGGGCGACAGACCCCAGGAAGCGGGCGGCGGGCCAGCGCGTCTTTTGACTTCTGCCCTGCTCTTGTCTATCTTGCCGGCAGTCAGTTGCGCCGTGTATTGCAAACGCTTGAGATCCTTGGGATCGGGATTTTCTGCGGGGCTGAAACTGAAGCAGCACAGCGTGCCATACACCTCACCGTCCTTCAGAACAATCGGCGTGCTGATATGGGTACCGATGCGAAAAGACAGTGCTTTTTCAAGCGCCGCCGACGCGGGCTCTTTTGACGCATCAGGAATGTAGGGCGGCAAACGGCCGTCTACCACACGCTGGCACCAGCTTTCTTCCAGCGGGTTGCTGTCGCCCGCAGCGATGATGGCATTTTCAGGTTCGCTGTCTACATGGCGAAAAACGCGTTCGCCATCGACGAACTCAGAGACAAACACCACGTCCATCTGCATTCTTTCGCGCAGCAGCCGGAGCACCTCCGGCACCGACTCCTCTATGCCGGAGTCGGACTCATCGGCCGTGGCGACCATCAGTTCCGACACTTTGACCATCAGGTCGTCATCGTCGTAACCCAGATCCTTGATTGGAAGCATTGACTCTCCATAAATGATGCTTTTGTTTATACATGGACCCCTGCGGGCATCAGAAGTTCTGCCCCGGCAGTATTGATACAAAACGTAAACAACGGGCCAGTCACCGGGCGCAGCGGGCGCTGATGAACTCGCGCAGCAAACGCAGGCCGGGCGTCAACTGCCTGCGCCCTGGCAGCACCATGTAGATATGGGACGGCTCGCCCTCCCAATCCTCAAGCAGACGCACCAGTCTGCCTGCAGCAAGGTCATCGGCGACATCTATCCGCGACTTGTAAGCCACGCCGCGCCCCGCGATCGCCCAGCGACGAACGATGTCGCCATCATTGGCAATGTTGCCGCCGCCCACGCGCACCGTCACCTGCTCACCGCCGCGTAAAAACTTCCATTTGTCGTACACGTCTTCGCCCAGCATGAAACACAGGCAGCTGTGTTGCGCCAGATGCTGCGGTGAAAGCGGTGCGCCGTGCGTTTCGATGTAGGCAGGCGAAGCGCAAAGCACGCGGCGGTTGTTCAGGTCAAGCGGCAGCGCCAGCATGCTGGAATCTGGCGGTTCGCCCTGGCGGAAAGCGGCATCTACAAGATCGCTATAGACATTGCTCACCCGGTCTGCCACATGCAACCTGTACTGGATGCCGGGATGCAATTGCTGGAACTCGTCTAGCCAGGGCAACAGGATGTTGCGGCCAAAGTCAGACGACGCGGCGAGTTGCAGCATGCCACTCACCTGCTGGCGGCCGCTGGCCAGTTCAAGCTGGCCGTCTCGCAGGGCCGCCAGCGCGGGCTTGCAATGCGCCAGAAATACTTCCCCCTCGCGGGTCAGCCGCAGGCTGCGGGTTGAGCGCACAAAAAGTGGCGCGCCCAGTTCTTCCTCAAGCCTCTTCAGGGCGGCACTGGCAGCCGCAGGCGTCAGATCAAGGCTGCGAGCGGTGGCCGACAAACTGCCTGTATCGACCGTGCGGACGAAGATTTCAAGGTCCTGAAGCGCTTTCATTTACAAATTTTATTTGCAAATAGCTTCAATCAACCAGCTGTTTATCTTCACTTTCAAACACCATACAGTTCATGCACTGCTTGAAAAAAAATCAGACAAAGGAAAACACCATGAAAGCCATCGGCTACAAACAACTCCACGCCCTTGCAGATGCCACGGCAGACAACGGCCTGACCGACATCACCCTGCCCGACCCGACCCCTGCGGGCCACGACATCCTGGTCGAAGTCAGGGCGATTTCGGTCAACCCGGTGGACACCAAGGTGCGCATGCGGGACGGCGCGGCACCCGGCCAGGACTACAAGGTGCTGGGTTACGACGCCAGCGGGGTCGTGAAGGCAGTCGGCCCGGACGTGACGCTGTTCAAGGCGGGCGACAAGGTCTGGTACGCCGGCTCCATCGCCCGGCCCGGCACCAACAGCGAGCTGCACCTGGTTGACGAGCGCATCGTTGGGCATATGCCTGCATCGCTGGGTTTTGCCGAGGCAGCTGCCCTGCCCCTGACCAGCATCACCGCATGGGAAATGCTGTTCGACCGCCTGGCCATACCAAAGGGTGACGGTGCCGCCGGCAAAAAGCTGCTCATCATCGGCGCGTCCGGCGGTGTCGGCTCGATCATGACGCAACTGGCCAAACAACTGACGGCGCTTACCGTCATTGGCACCGCATCACGGCCCGAGACCCAGGCCTGGGTGAAAGAGCTTGGCGCTGATCACGTCATCGACCACAGCAAGCCGATCGCCGAAGAGCTCAAGGCTGCAGGCATCCCTGCGGTGGACTATGTCGTCAGCCTGACGCAGACCGAATCGCACATCCAGCAGATCGTCGAAGCACTCGCCCCACAGGGCAAATTCGGCCTGATCGACGACCCGCAAAACATCAACATCAGCCTCTTCAAGCGCAAGTCGCTGTCCGTCCACTGGGAATTGATGTTTACCCGCCCGGTGTTCGGCACGCCCGACCTGGTCGAACAACACAAGCTGCTGGAAGAAATGGCAAAGCTGGTCGACAGCGGCCGCATTCGCACCACCGTGACCGAGAAATTCGGCAGCATCAACGCCGCCAACCTGCGCAAGGCGCACGCGCTGCTGGAGTCGGGCAAGGCGCGCGGCAAGGTGGTGCTGGAAGGCTGGAACTGACCAGTGTTTGCCAATTTCAGCATATGCCGAGGCATATGCTGAAATTGAAGACCTGAAACCCGTTTTTTGGCGCCAAAATGCCTTAAAAAGGCCGTTCTCAGGAATAAAATATGGCTGCAGGCCAATGGATATGAGCGTGAGCAGCTATTAAAAATATAGCAATTTCGGCTACCCCGTCCGGCGGACAGGTGATCTGGAAGCTGGCCTCAAGCTTTTTTCGGCCCATCCACCACCTCGGCAGCAGACCGGAAAGCCTCCACAGCCGTCGGCACACCGCAGTAAACGCTCGCATGCAGCAGCACCTCCTGGATTTCCTCCGGCGTGGCGCCGTTGTTCAAGGCGCCGCGCACATGGCCCTTGAGCTCATGCTGCCGCCCCATGGACGTCAGCAGCGCGACGGTGATCAGGCTGCGGGTTTTCAGGTCCAGCCCCGGCCGCTGCCAGACGTCGCCCCAGGCGTTGCGGGTGATGTAGTGCTGCATCGGCATGGTGAATGGCGTCGCGTTGGCAAAGGCGTTGGCAACGAAGTCTTCGCCCATCACCTTCTTGCGGGTCGCCAGGCCGGCGTCGAAATCCTTGTCTGCGGGTGCGTTGCTTGTCATGTGAAGCCTTTGTAAAAATCGAACTTTACCGTTCTGGAAGTACAACCCGCGACATGGTCATTAGGCCTCTGGCATCCAGCTCGGCAACCTCCTTCCATGATCGGGTATTGGAAGCAGTCGAATACTCATATGAAAAAGTCGGCAGGAAAAGACTTGGGCCGGCGCGCGTGATGCCTGTAAACGCAATAGCCTGTTCAGTTGTGCCTGAGATTGCATAAAAGAGCCGCTGGTCCGGGAGGAGAGACAGTTCAAGCGGCGGGGCCACCTGCACATCTGGCGAGAACAGAGACGAGGCAAAAGTCGTCAACACATATTTGCCAGGCTGGAGCGACAGCGCAGTGTGGCGCCCCGGAGGAAGTACCACCAAGGTAACTCCATTGCCCTCAACTCTGATGACCTTGTCGTCATACGGTGCCCTAAGCAAATACACCAGACCTTGACCGGGCAATGGGTCCTGGAGTACCACGGCGTCCGGGCTGATGGAGGCCCGGGTGGCGCAGCCTGTCAGGGCAGCCAGGGCAAACAGCCAGGTCCAGGGGATAAATCGGCGCTGATTCATCTGCAGCATGCTCCGCAAAAATCCCGAGGATAGTTCAAATCAAAAAACAAAACGCCCGCCGCGATCAAGCCGGGCGGGCGTTTTTTGAAAGCTTGCCGGGTGCACGGCGCACCCGGCAGCCGATCAGCCTGCGTAGGAATGCGCCAGGCTGGACAGCATGGCCAGCAGGCCCGTGCCGCAGATGGCGGCACCTACCGCAGTTTTGATGGGTCTTTTCACGCGACTCATTTGATGTCGTAGCGGTCAAGGTTCATCACCTTGGTCCACGCCTTCACAAAGTCGCGCACAAACATCTCGTTCGAGTCGCTGCTCGCATACACCTCGGCAAGTGCACGCAGTTGCGAGTTTGAGCCAAACACCAGGTCAACGACCGTGCCAGTCAGCTTGAGTTCGCTGGTCTTGCGGTCACGGCCCTCAAGCACAAACTCTGCCTCAGCAGACTTCTGCCACTTGGTGTTCATGTCCAGCAGGTTGACGAAGAAGTCGTTGGTCAACTCATCCTTGCGCTCGGTGAAGACACCGTGTTTGGCCGCCCCGACGTTTGCGCCCAGAGAGCGCAGGCCGCCGACCAGCACGGTCATCTCTGGCGCCGTCAGCGTGAGCAAGTTGGCCCTGTCGACCAGCAACTCCGCCACCTGGCTTTCATAACCCTTGCGGACGTAATTGCGAAAGCCGTCAGCCACCGGCTCCATCACCTCAAACGATTCCACGTCGGTCTGCGCCTGCGAAGCGTCAGTGCGGCCTGGTGCGAAGGGAACGCTCACGTTGTGACCGGCTTTCTTTGCCGCAGCTTCGACAACAGCGGTGCCGCCCAACACGATCAGGTCAGCCAGCGAAACCTTCTTGCCGCCGGATTGCGCGGCGTTGAAGTCTTTCTGGATGGCTTCAAGCTTTGCCAGCACCTTGGCCAATTCAGCCGGCTGGTTGACTTCCCAGTCCTTCTGCGGTGCCAGGCGAATGCGCGCACCATTGGCGCCGCCGCGCTTGTCGCTGCCGCGGAAGGTTGACGCCGAGGCCCAGGCCGTCGTGACGAGCTGCGAGGTGGTCAGGCCCGAGGCAAGGATCTTCGCCTTCAGTGCAGCCACGTCCTTGTCGTCCACCAGCGGGTGATCGACTGCGGGCACCGGGTCTTGCCAGATCAGCTCTTCCTTCGGCACCAGCGGGCCGAGGTAACGGGCAATCGGGCCCATGTCGCGGTGCGTCAGTTTGAACCAGGCGCGTGCAAATGCGTCGGCAAACTCCTGTGGGTTGGCCATGAAGCGGCGCGAGATTTTTTCGTAGGCCGGGTCCATGCGCATGGCCATATCGGCCGTCGTCATCATGGGAGCGTGGCGCCTTGTCGGGTCATGCGCATCAGGCACGGTGCCGTCGCCAGTAGTGCCCACGGGTTTCCACTGCTGTGCGCCAGCCGGGCTGTGCGTGAGTTCCCACTCGTAGCCGAAGAGGTTTTCAAAGTAACCGTTGTCCCACTTGATGGGGTTCTTGGTCCACGCGCCCTCAATGCCGCTGGTGGTGGTGTGCACCCCGTTGCCGGTCTCGAAGCTGTTGACCCAGCCGAAGCCCATATTCTCGATGGCGCCACCCTCGGGCGCGACGCCGAGGTACTTCGCGTCGACGGCGCCGTGCGCCTTGCCGAAGGTATGGCCGCCGGCAGTCAGCGCCACGGTTTCTTCGTCGTTCATGGCCATGCGGGCAAAGGTCTCGCGGATGTCGCGGGCCGAGCCGAGCGGGTCGGGCTTGCCGTTGGGGCCTTCAGGGTTCACATAGATCAGGCCCATCTGCACGGCAGCCAGCGGGTTGGCCAGTTCGCGGTCGCCGCTGTAGCGCTCATCGCCCAGCCATTCGGTTTCCGAACCCCAATTGATATCCAGCGGTTCCCATACGTCAGGCCGGCCACCGCCAAAACCAAAAGTCTTGAATCCCATGGATTCGAGCGCCACGTTGCCGGTCAGGATAAAGAGGTCAGCCCACGAGAGCTTGCGGCCGTATTTGGCCTTGATGGGCCAGAGCAGGCGGCGTGCCTTGTCGAGATTGCCGTTGTCAGGCCAGCTGTTGAGCGGCGCAAAACGCTGCTCGCCGCTACCACTGCCGCCGCGGCCATCAAAGGTGCGGTAGGTGCCGGCAGCGTGCCAGGCCATACGGATAAAGAAAGGACCGTAGTGACCATAGTCGGCGGGCCACCAGGATTGCGAATCGGTCATCAGCGCATGCAGATCCTTGATGACGGCCTGCAGGTCAAGTGTCTTGAATTCTTCGGCGTAGTTGAACTCATCACTCATGGGGTTGGAGAGCGCGGACTGCTGGTGCAGGACCTTGAGGTTCAGCTGTTCAGGCCACCAGGCCGAATTGGTCGTGCCACGTGGCGCCGGCTTTGGCGCGCCGCCAGAGAACGGGCATTTGGCTTCACTTTGCATTTGCTTTTCAGACATGGGGGTCTCCTTGATGGGGTTGACGGTTAAGCGGGTCTCGGCTGCCAGTCTAGTTTTTAGAGCAAAATAATCAAAGTCAATTAAAAATATTTATTTGATAGTTTTTTTCAATTAGCTCTGGTTTGGCCGGGCTTTCGCCTCACACCAAGACTTCCTGCTCATGCTTTACGCTTGAGGCCAGAGACATTTATAAAGCCTTTGAAGGAAAACCTCATGACCAGCATCAAGACCCCGGGTACCACTCCCCGTTATCCCGCCCCCGAACTCAAAGACCTGCCGGACGACATCCGGGCCAAGGTACTGGAGGTGCAGGAAAAAGCCGGCTTTGTGCCCAACGTCTTCCTGGCGCTGGCACGCCGCCCTGCCGAGTGGCGCGCCTTTTTTGCCTACCACGACGCCATCATGCTGAAAGAGGAAGGCTCCAACCCCAACGGCTCACTGACCAAGGGCGAGCGCGAGATGATCGTCACCACCACCAGCGCGGCCAACAAGTGCCTCTACTGTGTGGTGGCACACGGTGCCATATTGCGCATCTACGAGAAGAAACCGCTGGTGGCCGACCAGGTGGCCGTCAACTACCGCAAGGCCGACATCACGCCTCGCCAGCGCGCCATGCTGGACTTTGCGATGAAGGTCTGCCTTCAGTCGGATGAAATTGGGGATGCCGACATTGACGCGCTCAAGGCACACGGTTTTGACGATGAAGATGCCTGGGACATCGCAGCCATCACGGCCTTCTTCGGGCTGTCAAACCGAATGGCCAGCTTCAGCGGCATGCAGCCCAACCCCGAGTTCTATTTGATGGGCCGTGTGCCCAAGGTCAAAGCCTCTTAAGCTTTAAAGCTCAACCATCTTGCGCAGCCACTCGGGCATGGTCTTCGATTTCTGCGCCGGGAAATCCACCCAGATGGTGGTCGCGCCGCCTGCGGCACAGATAACGCCCGGTGCATCGGTGCGCTCCATCGTGCACCAGCTCTCAAAGGTTGAACGGCCAGGTTCGCTCACATACATTTTGGTGAGCACATCGCCGGGATGTTCCAGCTGTTTGTAGAAATTGCAAAAAGCATTGACGATGACCGGGCCTTCACCATGCGGGTCGGGCTTGATGCCGGCAGCCACAAACCACTCGATGCGGATGGTTTCCATGTAGCGGAAATAGCTGCCGTTGTTCAGGTGGCCCATCGCATCCATGTCACCCCAGCGGATGGGGATGACCATTTCATGCACCAGTTTTTTCTTTTCAGGAATTTCAATTTTCATGATGTGTTTGATGAGGGTTAGCGGTGCGCGCGTATGGAAGCAAGAATACCCGCGACAAAAAATACACAGGCCATGCCCTGCAGCAGGCCGGGCAGATGGCCCTTCCAGATGAAGGCATAGACCAGCGCAAAAATCGTTTCGCTCACGATGAGTTGCCCGCACAGGCTGGCGCCAAGACGCTGGCTGGCGATGTTCCACAAGATGGTGGCCAGCCATGCCGAGCCTATGCCCGTTGCGACGGCAAGCAAGGCAGCCCGCAACAGCCCATCCTGCGACCGGATGACCTGAACATCTGAACCCGCAACAAGCCAGAGCACCAAAGCCCCCAGGCCAGTCGCAATGCCCAGCCAGTTGGCCCAGGTAGTGGCATTGACTTCCGTGTGCTTTTTCAGCCAGGCCGCATTCAGGATGCCAAAGGCCGTCCAGCACACCATCGAAGCAACAGCAAAAGCAACACCCCGCCAGAAAACAAACGGTGCCTGTCCTTCGACGACGAGTCCGGAAGATGCCTGCATCATCAAGGCCAGCCCTAAGAGCGTCAGCATCAGACCTGGCAGCAAGGTTGTCATGCGCAAACCAGCGGGGCGACCCAGCAACATCATCCAGATGGGAATCGTGCCGATGATGAGGCTGGGCACTTCGGTGCCCGCATCACGAATTGCCAAGACCAGCAGCAGGTAGTAGCCCGTAAAACCCAGCAGACTGAGGCCGCTCGCGGCCATAGCCTGCCGCGCAGTGGGCCGCGGTGCCTTGCGAAAAAGCAGCATCAATGCAAAAGACAGGGCACCATATGAAAGGAATCGGCCGACTGTGAAGTCCACCGCCGAGAATCCCGGAGCCATCAACGGTGCGACAAACACCAGACCCCACAAAGCGCCTGCGGCCAGGCCAGCAAGAATGCCCGTCAGCATGCCTGTTAAAGCGCCATATCCGCTGTGGCTGCCACGCGACCAGAAAGATCAAGACCACAGGCCATCACGGATCCTTAAAACAAGACATTTCGCTTATAGCGGAGGTGACAGGGAAGCATCCCTCTCACGGCATAAAATCACGGACAGGCATGACCAGCTACCGGCAGCCTTCTCCAAATCATTATCAGCGAGTCACCACGATGAACAACCAAGAAATCCTGGCCCAGTTCGGCCCCCGCGAAGCAATGGAATACGACGTGGTCGTGGTGGGCGGTGGTCCCGGTGGCCTCGCAACAGCCATTCGCCTCAAACAGCTGGCAGCGGAAAAAGGCACGGAACTTTCAGTGGTGGTGCTTGAAAAAGGCTCGGAACCCGGCGCACACATCCTGTCGGGCGCCGTGATGGACCCGATTGCATTGACCGAGCTGATCCCCGACTGGAAGGCGCAGGGCGCGCCACTGAACCAGCCGGTAACCTCAGACGAGGTGCTCTTTCTCACTGAAACCGGGGCAGTCAAGACACCGGACTTTTTTGTGCCTGACTGTTTTCACAACAAAGGCAATTACGTCATCAGCCTGGGCAATGTGGTGCGCTGGCTGGCGCAGCAGGCGGAGAACGTCGGCGTTGAAATCTTCCCGGGTTTTCCGGCTGCAGAAGTGCTTTACAACGAAGACGGATCCGTCAAGGGTGTCGCCACCGGCAACCTCGGCGTCGGCAAGGACGGCGAACCCACAGAGAACTTCCAGCTCGGCATGGAGCTGCATGGCAAGTACACAGTGTTTGCAGAAGGCGCACGCGGCCACCTGGGCCGCCAGCTGATTGCAAAGTTCAAGCTCGATGCCGGCAAGGACCCTCAGGCCTACGCGCTCGGCGTGAAGGAACTCTGGGAGATCGACCCGGCCAAACACAAGGCGGGTCTTGTCATCCACACCGCCGGCTGGCCCATGGACACTGCCACCTACGGCGGTGGATTCATGTATCACCTGGAAGACAACAAGGTTACGCTGGGCCTGGTCACGGGCCTTGACTACAGCAACCCCTACCTCAGCCCGTTTGAAGAAATGCAGCGCTGGAAGACCCACCCAGCCATCAAAAAATACCTCGAAGGTGGCAAACGCATCAGCTACGGCGCACGGGCCATCACGGCAGGCGGCGCACTGAGCCTGCCCAAAACCGTCTTCCCGGGTGGCGCACTGATCGGCTGTGAAGCCGGCTACCTCAACGCCAGCCGCATCAAAGGCAGCCACGCGGCCATCAAGACCGGCATGCTCGCCGCTGAAGCCGCGTATGACGCCGTCACCGCAGGCCGCCAGCATGACGAACTGACGGCTTACCCCGAGGCCTATGCCAAAAGCTGGCTGGCTGCAGAACTTGACCAGTCACGCAACTTCAAGGCCTGGTTCAAAAAGGGCCTGTATGTCGGCTCCTTCATGACCGGCATAGAGCAATGGCTGCTGCCCAAGCTGGGCATCAAGAGCCCGCCATGGACGATTCACCGCGACAAACCTGACTACGCGATGCTCAAACCGGCATCAGAGTGCCAGCCGATTGCATACCCCAAACCTGACAACAAGATCACCTTTGACCGCCTGAGTTCGGTGTTTGTGTCCAACACCAATCACGAAGAACAGCAGCCCGCGCACCTGACACTCAAGGACAACAGCGTGCCGGTTGGCATCAACCTGGCGACATACGCAGGCCCCGAGAGCCGCTACTGCCCTGCAGGTGTGTATGAGTTCGTCAAGAACGAAGACAACACTGACCGCCTGCAGATCAATGCCCAGAACTGTGTGCACTGCAAGACCTGCGACATCAAGGACCCGACGCAGAACATCGTCTGGGTCACGCCGGAGGGCGGCGGCGGACCGAACTACAGCGGCATGTAACAAGACGACGGGTTTACCAGCTGCACCGCTGGTGATAACAGTGAATACCCGGGGGGGCCGTCTACACAGGCCCCTTTGCGCTATAAACGGAACAAGCAGAAAAGGTAGCCTGACCCAAGGGAGAATTTGTCTGTGCGCATGGCGTGGCTGTATCAACGCAAATGGCTTTTGATCCGCCTGCCGGTTGTCGCGCTGGCCGTGGTGACGGCCGTTTGCCTCTGGGTGTTTGTCTACCCCATGCCACCCACACACCTCAGCATCACCACAGCGGCAACAGACGGTGCCTACTACCGCCATGCACAGCGTTACGCAGAACGTTTTGCAGCCCACGGCATCACACTTGAAGTCCAGTCTTCTGCGGGGTCACAGCAAAACCTGGAACGCCTCAGGCAGGCCCAGTCGCCGGCGGATCTCGCCTTCATGCAGGGCGGGTTCGGTTATCTGGGCACATCCATGGAGCGACGCGATCGCAGCCGCATTGAAACCCTGGCCAACGTGGATGTCGAAGCGGTATGGCTGTTCACGCGAAACCGCGAAATCGACTCACTCTCACAACTGCAGGGCCTGCGTTTTGGCATAGGCCCCGAGGGAAGCGGAAGCCGCAACGTGGCGCTCAAGCTGCTTGAGCAGGCCAGGATCGCAGGCAAAGACCTGACACTTTCAAGACTGACAGGCAGCGCAGCCGTACAGGCCATGCGGCAAAACCAGCTTGACGCAGTGTTGATGGTGGCACCACCCGAGTCGTTTGCCATACAAAACATGCTGAGCCTGCCCGGCATACAACTGGCGAACCTGCGCAAATCAGCCGCCATCACCGAGCGCAACCCGTTTCTCGAATCGCGCCTGCTGCCACAAGGCACGCTGGACACCAATCTGCCGCCGCGCGACATCACCATGCTGACGACCTCAGCCAGCCTCGTGGCACGCGAGGCCCTGCACCCGGCACTAAAACGCCTGGCTCTGGCAGTCGCCATGGAGGTACACACCTCCGGTGGCCTTTTTTTCCGGGCAGGCGACTTTCCCTCACTCAGGCGCATTGACTTCCCAACCGCCCCACAGTCGCGCAATACATTGATCCACGGCCTGCCTTTGCTTGAACGCGTGCTGCCATTCTGGTGGGCGCAGGTAGTTGAGCGGATTGTGCTGCTGGTGGCGCCCGTCGCACTGGTGGCGCTTTGGCTGATGCGGCTGATTCCACGTTACATGCGGTGGATGGTCGAAAGCCGCCTGAACCGCTGGTACGGCGAGCTCAAGTTCATTGAAAACGATCTCGGACAGGAATCTCTGTCGGGAATGGACCTCACGCGCTTCCTGCAGCGCCTGAACGGCATGGACAAGGCACTGCTGGCATTTGCCTGCCCCAAGGAGTTGATGGCCCGTTCATACACGCTGCACCAGCACATCGAGTTCGTGCGGCAACGGCTTTACAGGATGCGCGGGCGATGAAACTCCTGTTGCTTTACAAACGCCGCTGGTGGCTGTTTTACCTGCCGCTGATCCTGTGCACGGCCGCTGCGCTGTGGTGGTCGTCTACACGCTGGCAGGTCATTCCCACCAACAGGGCGGTCATCGCTGCGGGCTCGCCTCAAGGAGGCTATTCCGCCCTGGCTCAGCGTTATGCGGAGCAGCTTGAACGTCAGGGCATGAACGTCGAGATTGTTTACTCGGACACCCAGCTCGCGGCATTGAACAGGATTGTTGATGACAACGACCAGGCCAGCATAGGTTTTGCGCACGGTATTTATGCCAGCCCAGGAACACCGTTGCAGGCACTGGCTGTCGTGGGCCAGGAACCGGTCTGGGCATTCTCGGGGGCAGGCGGTCCAGCGTCGCTGGCCCAGGTCAGGCCCGGAGCCCGCGTAGCGGCCGGCCCCCCCGGATCATCATCTTTTATTGCAGCCCGGGCCATGCTGGAGCACGCAGGGGTAAAGACTGCCGACATACGATTTGACCCCGCTACCGGTGTCGCCGCCGCCGAGGCGCTGATTGACGGCAATCTGGACATGGTGTTCCAGGTAGCGGCCGAAGATTCGCAGTCCATACAGCTGCTGACACGGCAACCCGGTATCCAGTTGCTGGGCACAGAGCACGCCGGAAGTCTTGCGGCCAAAGAACCCAGGCTGCAGCCACTGCTGCTGCCGCAGGGCGCGATAGAGCTGCGTGGGGACATCCCGTCCCGCGACCTCACACTGATGAGCCTGCAGACACATCTGCTGGTGCGCCCCGACGTGCACCCCGCCCTGCAGCGCGCCCTGCTGGATGCGGCAGTCGAGATACACGAGGTCCCCAACTTCCTGCAACGGCACGGCCAGTTCCCAAGTTTCAGGGGCACTGATTTCCCGCTCTCACAAACAGCCCGCGCCTACAGCCTGGGTGCCCGGCCCTGGCTTGAAACACTTTTGCCCTACCGGACTGCCCAGTGGGCGGAGCTAGTTATTTATGCCGTGATACCCATACTTGTGGTGGCCCTCATTGTTCTCGCGTGGATCCCAAAGCTGTTTGACTGGCGCATCCGTGCGGCGCTGAACCACTTTTACGGCGATGTGAAATTTCTTGAAAGCGAAATGGAGAGTGTCGCCAGCGAG
Organism: Polaromonas sp.; assembly: GCA_965228025.1. Taxonomy (GTDB): domain Bacteria; phylum Pseudomonadota; class Gammaproteobacteria; order Burkholderiales; family Burkholderiaceae_C; genus Polaromonas. The sequence continues at coordinate 34,492 of CBDDGX010000020.1, forward strand.
CAGCCCATGGCCCTGAAGCGGCTGCTGGAGCGCCTGGACGTCATAGAGCGTCAGGTGGTCGCACTCGACATGCCCGACGAATTTGCCGAACGCTGGTATACGCTCAGAGAGCATCTTGCGGCGGCGCAGGATCGCCTGCTGAAACTGCGTTCGCGTTAAGCCTGCCCTTCAACACATAAAAAGAGACCTTGATGGATATCGTCATTACCGGCGGCGCCGGCTTTCTGGGGGCCCGCCTGGCGCGTGAACTGCTTGCACGTGGAAAGCTGTCGCTCGCCGGGAACGAGGAGCAATTGATCAGGACCGTCACGCTTGTAGACCGCATCGCAGCGCCGGCCGATCTGGCCGCAGACGCGCGGGTTCGCGCCGTGACGGGCGACCTGAATGAACTGCTGACGGCAAGCCCTGCTGGAGCGACCTTCATGCAGGCACATCACTCCCTCGTTTTCCACCTGGCCGCAGCGGTAAGTGGCGAGTGCGAAGCCGACTTTGACCTGGGCATGCGCAGCAATGTTGACGGGACAAGAGCCCTGCTGCAAGCCTGCCGCGCATTGAAAACTGCGCCAACGTTTGTCTTTGCAAGCTCACTTGCTGTTTTCGGAAACTCACCGGAGCAGCCCTTGCCGGAGATCATTGACGACCTGACCCTGCCGACACCGCAAAACAGCTATGGCATACAAAAATTCATAGGCGAACAACTGGTGGCCGACTACGCACGCAAGGGTTTCATACGCGGCCGCAATGTGAGGTTGATGACTGTCAGCGTGCGCCCGGGCAAACCAAACGGCGCGGCATCAGGCTTTCTGAGCGGCATGATCCGCGAACCGCTGATGGGCATCCGGGCCATATGCCCCGTTCCGCCAGACACGGAAGTAGCCCTGTCTTCCCCTGGCCGGACCATTGAAGGTCTTGTCCGCTCCGCAGAAGCGTCTGATGCCGATTGGGGTGCGAGAACAGCCATCAACCTGCCTGCCATCACCACCACGGTTGGGGACATGGCAACCGCACTTGAACACGTGGCCGGCAAACAGGTGGCAGATTTGATTGACTGGCTACCGGATCCGTCTGTGGCGCGAATTATCACCAGTTGGCCCTCACGCATTGATGCCGTCCGCGCCAGGGCTTTGGGCCTGATGCCGGACCGCGACTTCGAGGGCATCATCCAGGCCTACTTAAGCGAAAACCCGCGAACACAAGCCTGAATGCCGCAGTAATAATGTGCCAGCCCCCTGCCATCCTGCGGGCAACAGTTCACCGGGCAGCAACAAATACAACGGAGACGGACAAAATGAAATTTTCAAAACTGATCATCGGCATGAGCCTGGCTATGGGTTTTATGGCATCTGCGAGTGCGCAAACGACCATGAAAATCAGCATCTCCACAGCACAGAATTCGCATCAGGGCGTGGCTATCGACACATTTGCAAAAGAAGTCGAAGCCCGTACCGGCGGCCGCTACAAGGTCCAGACCTTCTACAACGGTGCACTGGGCGGTGAACGGGAGTCCATCGAAGCAGTCCAGTTGGGAACGCAGGAGCTGGCTTTTTCATCCACCGGTCCGGTACCTAACTTTGTGCCCGACACCAAGATTCTTGATGTGCCCTTCCTGTTCCGGGACAAGGCACATGCACGTGCGGTGCTCGACGGCCCGATTGGTCAGGACCTTCTCACCAAATTCGATTCGAAAGGTTTCAAAGCCCTCGCATGGGCGGAGAACGGCTTTCGCCACATGACCAACAGCAAGCGTGACGTAAAGACCCCGGAAGATCTCAAGGGTCTGAAGATGCGCACCATGGAAAACCCGGTGCACATTGCGGCCTACAAGGGCCTGGGCATCATCACGACGCCCATGGCATTTCCGGAGGTATTCACGGCGCTTCAACAGGGCACGGTTGACGGCCAGGAAAATCCGCTGCCGGTCATCATGTCTGCAAAATTCTCGCAGGTACAAAAACACCTGACGCTGACAGGGCATGTTTATTCTCCCTGCATTTTTGTAATGAACAAGGCCGCTTTTGACAAGCTTGCGGCCGCCGACAAGACGGCCTTCCTCGATGCCGCAAAAGTCGCCGTCAAGGCCAATCGCGACCGCGTCGACCAGGACGATGCCAACGGCGTGAAGGAACTGCGCGCCCAGGGCATGACCGTGATTGACAATGTGGACAAGGCCAAATTTGTAGCCATGCTGGCACCGGTGAATGCCGACTTTGAAAAGCAGTTCGGCAAGGCAAACCTGGACAAGATCCGCAACTACAAATAGTCGCGGGCCACCAGGAGTAAAGGCCACAGCGCGTGGCTGTGGCACGTGCCCACAAGCCATCTGCTTGTGGGCGTTTTTTCGAATCAGGCACATCAAGACCGGGCATCATGAAACAGGCATTTCTCAGGTTTGAGCGCTGGACTACCGGTTTTGCCATGGCGGTGGCGTGCGTGATGCTGGTCATCGCTTCAGCGTTGGGCATGTTCCAGATCATCACCCGTTTTGTTCTTGAACAGCCTGCCGAATGGAGTGAAATCCTGATTCGCCTGAGCCTGATCTGGATGGTGTTCATGGGCATCCCCATGGCCTTCCGGGAAGGTGCAATGGTCAGCGTCGACGTTTTGTACCGCTGGAGTCCGCCAAAAATGCGGCGCATCCTGGACTGGCTGGTCTGCATTGCCGCCCTTGCGCTTGTGGCGGTCATCATCTGGTGGGGCTGGGACTACGCGCTGCGCGGAAGGGTCCAGTCGATGGCGGGGCTGGAATCCATCTCCATGTTCTGGGGCTACGTTGCCATGCCTATAGGCGGCATGTTCTGCGTGATTGGGCTGATCGGTAACCTCATCGATCCGCAGCGCAATGAACTGGAGACCGCACAATGACCGCCGTCATGATCAGCACCATGGTGCTGTGCTTTGCACTGACTGTATCGGTGGCGGTATCCATAGGCCTTGCCTCCATTTTCGGCATCCAGGCCAACAACGCCAACATGCTGATCTCCGTCAAGGAGATGTTCAATGCGATCAACAAGTTTCCACTGGCAGCCATCCCCTTTTTCATACTGGCCGGCAACCTCATGGAGACAGGCGGCATTTCGCGGCGGCTGGTGGAATTCGCAAAGAGCATTGTGGGCGGGGTACAGGGTGGTCTGCCCATGACCTGCGTGCTGACCTGCATGATTTTTGCTGCGGTTTCGGGCTCTTCGGTTGCCACAACTTTTGCGATTGGTGCCATCCTGATTCCCGCGCTGATCAAACACGGCTATCCAACAGCTTATGCGGCGGCGCTTCAGGCGACCAGTGCGGAGCTCGGCGTCATCATCCCGCCGTCCATTCCCATGATTCTTTATGGCGTCAGTGCAGAAGTCTCCATTGGTGAACTGTTCATCGCAGGCTTCGGGCCGGGCTTGCTCATCGGTGGGGTGCTCATGCTGTTTGTGCACCTGTATTGCCGCTGGAAAGGCTGGGGCAAACATGACGGTGAAGGTCGGTTGAGTTTTGGTAAAGCGACACTTCAGGCGGGTTGGGCCTTGCTCATGCCGGTGATCATCCTGGGCGGCATCTATGGCGGGGTTTTCACGCCAACAGAGGCATCTGCAGTAGCCGTGTTCTACGCCCTGATTGTGGGTGTGGTGATCTATCGCGAAATCAGACTGGCAGACCTGTACGTCATTCTTCGCAAATCCGTGTTGTCCAGCGCGGTCATCATGTTCATCATCGCCAACGCCGGATTGTTTGCATTCCTGATCACGCGTGCGGGTGTGCCCGAAGCCATCGGACACTGGCTTCAGGCGGTTCTGCAGTCTCCCGCCATATTTCTGCTGGGCGTGAACGCCGCGCTTTTCGTGATCGGCATGTTCATTGAAACCAGTGCTGCGATCATCGTGCTGGCACCCATACTCGCACCTGTTGCCGTCCATTTCGGCATTGACCCTGTGCATTTCGGCCTGGTCATGGTGGTCAACCTCGCACTGGGAATGATCACACCGCCCTTTGGCGTAAACCTTTTCGCAGCCTGTACGGTCGCAAAAATTTCACTCGACCGAATCGTCACACACCTGATTCCTTTCGTACTTGTCATACTGGCATGCCTCATGGTCGTCACCTACGTGCCGCAACTGTCGCTGGGGTTGAGGGATCTGGTCTACGCGAAATAGTCGGTTCCCGGCATCCGCTACACTTCAACTCGTCAGGAGAGAGTTTTCCATAGCGAAAACCGCCGAAGGCGCACGAGCACCACTTGAATCATCCAAATGGTGCACTGAACGCTCAGGCAAAAGGACTGACAACCGTTGCCCGGCGCACCACGCCGGGGAGCGTTCCCTACTGGAGAGAGGCCGTTTTTTAAACGGCCCACCGAAGGAGCAAACCCGCATCGCCGGGTGAATCTCTCAGGTAAAGTGGACAGCAGGGGCAGCGCACGACTTTTGTCGTGGAACATGTTTGCCCCCGGAGAACGCCCTTGTCCAGCCCAGCATCCCCCGAGACCCTGCTCAAGACACCTTTGCATGACTTGCATGTGGAAACGGGTGCCCGCATGGTCCCTTTTGCCGGCTACTCGATGCCTGTGCAGTATCCCGCCGGGCTGATGGCCGAGCACCTTCACACACGGACAGCCGCTGGCCTTTTTGACGTTTCGCACATGGGACAACTGCGCCTGGAGGGGCCTGATGCTGCCAGCGCCCTTGAAACCCTGATGCCCGTGGATGTGCTTGACCTGCCACCTGGCAAACAACGCTACGGCCTGTTGCTCAATGACGAGGGCGGCATCATCGACGACCTGATGTTTTTCAACCGTGACGTGGGCAACGGCGGCGACCTGTTCATCATCGTCAACGGTGCCTGCAAGATCGGTGATATTGCCCATATTCGGGCAAAAATCGGCAAGCGCTGTGATGTCATTCCCATGCCCGACATGGCACTGCTCGCACTTCAGGGCCCACAAGCCGTAACGGCATTGCAGCGCCTCGCACCAGGCGTTGAAAATCTGGTATTCATGACGGGTGGCCGCTTCACGGTCGCGGGCTGCGACTGCTTTCTGACACGCAGCGGCTATACCGGCGAGGACGGATTCGAAATATCCGTACCAGCTGCGCAGGCAAACAAGCTGACACGTGCGCTGCTCGCCGAACCGGAAGTCAAGCCCATTGGCCTGGGCGCACGCAACTCCCTTCGTCTTGAAGCCGGGCTTTGCCTGTATGGCAACGACATCGACACCACAACCACACCCGTGGAGGCCAGCCTCAACTGGGCGATTCAAAAGGTCAGGCGCACAGGCGGAGCGCGCGCTGGTGGATTTCCCGGTGCCGACAAAATATTGGCCCAGCTGTCTGGTGCGTCCACGCTGCCACGCAAACGCGTTGGCCTCATCGCACTTGAACGCGTGCCGGTACGCGACCACACCACATTGCACGGTCCGGATGGAGCGCAGGTCGGCGAAGTCACCAGCGGCCTGCTGGGTCCCAGCATCAATCAACCCGTCGCCATGGCTTATGTGAGTCCGCAATTTACTTCCATCGGTACCAGAGTGAATGCCATGGTGCGCGGGAAACCCGTGGCCATGGAGGTCTGCGCCATGCCTTTTGTACCAGCTCACTATTACCGCGGCTGAACAAGTTCAGCGCAACACATACTCTTTCCATTAAAACTTTCAGGAGAAACACATGACCGTCAAATACACAGAAGACCACGAGTGGCTGAAGATTGAAGGCGACATTGCCACGGTCGGCATCACCGTGCATGCACAGGATGCACTGGGCGATGTGGTGTTCGTAGACCTGCCCGCCGTAGGCGCGATCCTGGCGCAAAAAGAAACCGCTGGTGTTGTCGAATCGGTCAAGGCTGCAGCAGATGTGTACATGCCCGTGAGCGGAGAAGTCACGGAAGTCAACGAGGCCCTGCGCGACGACCCCTCACTTGCCAACAGCGACCCTCTGGGCGCTGGCTGGTTCTTCAAGGTGAAGCTGTCTGATGCATCGCAGCTCGCTGTCTTGATGGATGAGACCAGCTACAACAGCTTTTCTGCAAACAGCTGATAGGACCATTCGATGCTGATGCAATCTGCCAAGCCGCTGGGCGATCTTGAGAACCCGTCTGAATTCCTTGCCCGCCATATCGGGATTGACGAGGCTGATGAAGCCCGCATGCTGGCGGTGGTGGGTTCAGGCTCGCGACGTGAACTGATAGACGGAATTGTTCCGCAGTCGATTGCGCGCAGCAGCGCCATGGCGATTCCCTCGCCCGTCACAGAGGCAGCAGCACTCAAACAGCTTAGGGCCATCGCATCAAAGAACCAGGTCCTGAAGAGTTTTATTGGCCAGGGCTACTACGGCACGTTGACGCCTGGCGTTATCCTGCGCAACATCCTGGAGAACCCGGCCTGGTACACCGCCTACACGCCTTACCAGGCCGAGATTTCACAGGGCCGCATGGAAGCGCTCATCAACTTCCAGACCATGGTGTGTGACCTCACCGGCATGCCTATTGCCAATGCATCCATGCTCGACGAGGCCACTGCTGCAGCCGAGGCCATGACGCTGGCCAAACGCAGCGTAAAAAGCAGAAGCAACGTCTTTATCGTTGCAGGTGACTGCCACCCACAGACCATTGAAGTCGTGCAGACGCGCGCGAAGCCGCTGGGCATTGAGGTCAGGGTCAGTACCGCATCCGTCACGGTGCCGCAACTCATGGCCGAAGGCAACTACTTCGGCGTGCTGGCCCAGTACCCGGCCACCACTGGCAGCATTCACGACCTGCGGCCGCTTGCCGGCCAGGCGCATGTCGATGGTGCTGCGCTGTGCGTGGCTGCCGACCTGCTTGCACTGACACTGCTCAGGCCGCCCGGTGAATGGGATGCCGATATAGTCTTCGGCAACACACAGCGCTTTGGCATGCCCATGGGCAATGGCGGCCCTCACGCAGCCTACCTCGCCTGCCGCGACGAATACAAACGCTCGCTGCCCGGACGCCTTGTCGGTGTCAGTGTCGATGTGCACGGCGACCCGACCTACCGCCTCGCACTGCAAACGCGCGAACAACACATTCGCCGTGAAAAAGCCACCTCCAATATTTGCACGGCGCAGGTATTGCCTGCAGTTATTTCAAGCATGTACGCGGTCTACCATGGCCCTCAAGGCCTGAAACGCATTGCCGAACGGGTTGCAGCCTATACCGCCATTTTTGTGCAAGGCCTCAAGCAGCTGGGCTATGAAATCACCAACGACGGAGCCTTCGACTCGGTGACCATCAAGACCGGTGAAGCTACTCAGTTGATCGCAGGCCGCGCACGGCATGCTGGCGCCAATCTGAGGTTCAGGCTCAAAAACCATCTGGGTGTGTCACTGGATGAAACCACCAGCCGCAAGGACATTGAGTTGCTCTGGTCCTTCTTCGCCAACGAAGGCCAGACCCTGCCGGTTGTCAGTGCCTTTGAAAAAGGCATTGAGTCGCTGATCCCCGCTGACCTGCGCCGTAGCAGCGACTTCCTCACGCATCCCGTTTTTAATACCTACCACTCCGAAACCGGCATGCTGCGCTACATCCGCATGCTCAGCGACAAAGATCTGGCGCTTGACCGCAGCATGATTCCTTTGGGCAGTTGCACCATGAAACTCAACGCCACCAGCGAGATGATTCCCATCACCTGGCTGGAGTTCGCCAACATTCACCCATTTGCGCCCGCAGAGCAGTTGCTGGGTTATGCGGAGCTGGACCAGCAACTGCGCGACTGGCTGTGCCAGGCCACAGGTTACGCTGGCATCAGCCTGCAACCCAATGCAGGCTCGCAGGGCGAATACGCAGGCCTGCTCGTCATCAAGGCGTTTCTCGAAGCAAATGGCCAGGGTCACCGCAATATCTGTTTGATCCCGTCATCAGCACACGGCACCAACCCGGCCAGCGCGCAAATGGCGGGCATGACGGTGGTCGTCACGGCCTGCGATGCCAAAGGCAACGTGGACATGGCCGACCTCAAGGCGAAGTGCGAGCAGCACAGCGCCAACCTGGCCTGCGTGATGATCACCTATCCCAGCACCCACGGTGTTTTCGAAACACAGGTCAAGGAACTCTGTGAGCTCGTGCATTCACACGGCGGCCGAGTCTATGTCGACGGCGCCAACATGAATGCGCTGGTGGGTGTCGCAGCGCCCGGAGAGTTTGGCGGCGACGTCAGCCACCTGAACCTGCACAAGACTTTCTGCATCCCCCACGGTGGTGGTGGCCCGGGTGTCGGGCCTGTTTGTGTTGTCAAGGATCTTGTCCCTTACCTGCCCGGCCATGCGACTGCAGGCATTCCAGTCAACGGCGTAGGGGCCGTTTCGGCGGCGCCGTTGGGCAATGCAGCCGTGTTGCCGATCAGCTGGATGTACTGCCGCATGATGGGCCCTGAAGGACTCAAGCAGGCTACCGAGATTGCCATCCTGAGCGCCAACTACATCAGCGCGCGCCTGAAAGACCATTACCCCACGCTGTACGCCAGCGCCAACGGCCACGTCGCCCACGAATGCATCCTGGACCTTCGCCCACTCAAGGAAACCAGCGGCGTCACCGCCGAAGATGTGGCCAAGCGCCTGATGGACTATGGCTTCCATGCGCCGACCCTGAGTTTTCCTGTCCCCGGCACGCTGATGGTAGAGCCGACAGAAAGCGAAACACTTTCAGAGCTTGACCGTTTCATTGACGCCATGATCGCCATACGCGAAGAAATCCGCAAAGTCGAGGCCGGGCAATGGCCGCAGGACAACAACCCGCTCAAGCACGCACCGCACACCGCCGCAAGCCTGCTGGGCGGCGAATGGGACAGGCCTTATTCACGAGAGACCGGTGCCTTCCCGCTGGCAAGCCTGAAGCAGTCCAAATACTGGCCCCCTGTCGGCCGGGTCGACAACGTACATGGCGATCGCAACCTGTTCTGCAGTTGCATACCTGTCAGCGACTACGCCTGACAGGGCACCGGCATCCCTATGGCATCCTTCCCTCCTGTCAGAGCGGTTGAACGCGCCATCGAGTTGCTGCAGTGTCTCAACCGGCAACCCATCTCGACGCTTGATCTGCTGCATCGCCAGACAGGTTTGCCCAAACCGTCCCTTGTGCGCCTGCTGCAGACGCTGATGGGCATAGGTCTGGTCAACCATGCGCCGCAGCATGGGTCCTACTACCTGACATCGGCCGTTCATACACTGTCATCCGGCTATCACAGTGAACCCCGCATCATCGAAGCTGCCGCGCCGGTTGCGGATGCATTTACCGCACGCTTCAAATGGCCTGTAGCGGTTGCCGTTTTCGACACCGATGCTGTGGTCGTACGCTACAGCACGATTGCACAATCACCACTGTCGCTGCTTCACTCCAGCATCAATATGCGGCTGTCCCTGGTCAGCCGTGCGCTGGGCCGAGCCTACCTGGCCTTCTGTCCGACCGATGAACAGGAAATCATTCTTGGCCTGCTGGCTCATTCAACAGAAGAAGAAGACAAGCCGGCGCAGGACATTGCCAGGGTCATGAAAGTGCTGGAGGAGACGCGAAAGCAGGGCTACGCAGTTCGCAACCCTGCCGTACGTCCCGTATCCAACACACTGGCCTTGCCGATCTTCGAGAACGGCCGCGTGGTTGCGTCTCTTGGCCTCACGTGGTTTTCGTCAGCGCTGTCACAGAAGGATGCGGTGCAAACGCTGTACCCCGAGATGAAGGCAGCTGCAGAAAAGATCAGCGTGCGGCTGAAGACGCTGGACGGGAAAAACATCACAAAACCCCCGCGTGCGGGCAAGCCTATGCTTCGCAAGGCTAGACAGGAACGTACTAACTAGCTGAATGAGCCAGATCTTTCACGTCTTGGCGGGCCGCTTTCGGGTTTCAAACTCACCGAGATAATTGCCATTGAGCGTCGGGCTCATCAGTATTTCATTGATGCACACACGCGGTGGCAAGCCGGCCACGTACCGTGTAATGTCAGCGACATCCTGGGGCCTGAGCAACGCAGCCCGGACTTCAGCAGACGGTGGTATTGGCCGCTTGTTGAGCAGGGGCGTGTCGATGCCCCCAGGTGCAATAGAGGTGGCGCGTATGCCGTTGACGCACTCCTCCATGTTGATGCTTTCCGTGAGGGCCAGGTCGGCGCGCTTGGTCGACGCATAGGCGGGGCCTGCAAAATAGGCAGCAAACCTGCCCGTCCACGACGAGATGTTGATGATGACGCCGTCCTTTCTCTCACGCATGCCCCGCAGCGTGGCCTGGCAGGTGTAAAACATCCCTGACAGGTTGACGTCGACCGTGTTCTTCCAGTCCTCCACGGACAGGTCGCGAAAATTTCTTTTTGAGGGATTGACGCCCGCCGAATTCACGAGGATGTCGATATGCCCGAGGCGCTGCTCCAGCGAGGCAGCGCCTTCATAAACACTGTCGCTGTTGCCGATATCCACCACCAGCGCCTCGGCGAGGCCTGCACCTCCGGCCTGCACGGCCGCCGCATCGAGCGCTTCTGCATTGCGTCCTGAAAGCACCACGTAAGCACCCGCCTTCACCAGCTCCTGCGCAATCGCCAGTCCTACGGCACCTGCTGCGCCATGCACCCAGGCTACCTTGCCTTCGAGTTCTTTGTGCTGATTGATCATGAAAACTCCTGTATCCGGTTTTGAAAAGCGCCACGCAGCGGCCCTGTCCTCACTGTTTCCAGTAAGGTGCCCTGAGTTCACGCTTGAGTGTTTTGCCGAGGGCCGAGCGGGGCAGCTCCTGCCGGAACTCAATGGCTGAAAGGCGCTGGGTGCGCCCCACCTTTTCGTTGACCCATTGCCGCAGTGTTTCCTCGCTCACATCGGCGCCCGGCCTGATCACCACCAGCGCCAGTGGCGTTTCGCCCCACTGCGTGCTCGGGATGCCGATAACAGCCACATCCGTCACGTCGGGATGGCTGGCAACGACAGACTCCAGGTCGCTGGCATAAATGTTGAAGCCGCCTGAAATGATGATGTCTTTCTTGCGGTCCATCAGCGTCAGGAACCCATCCGCATCGAAACGGCCGATGTCGCCGCTGCGGTGAAACACGGCGCCGGTCTCGTCGTGCCAATAAAACTTCTGCGTGGCGTCGGGCTGGCAGTAGTAACCAGCCATCATGTAAGGCGAACGCCCGACGATCTCGCCGGCCTCTCCGGCCGGTAGCACTCGTCCCGCATCATCGATGATGCGGATGTCGTGGTCCGCTGCGGCCTTGCCCACCGTACCCAGTTTGTCCGGGTACGCATCCGCATCCAGTATGCAGGTCGTGCCGCCTTCGGTCATGCCATAGACCTCGCGCAGGTTGCCGGGCCAGTTCGCCAGGATACGCGCTTTCAGCCGGGCATCGAGTGGGGCACCCGTACATTGCTTGAGGACGAAGGATGACAGCTTTGCGCCGTCGAAATCCTCGTGGTCCAGAATGCGCTGGTACTGCACCGGCACCAGCATGGTGTGCGTCACCTGGAAACGCTCGCACAGTTTCAGGTATTCAGGCACATTGAATTTGGGCATCAACACCGTCAACCCTCCGGCTGCAAGTGTCGCCAGCAGGGGCTGCAAGGTTGTATTTGAATAGAGTGGCGTGGACAGCAGCATCACACTTCCGGTATCCAGCCCGAAGCTGCGACGCGCCGCCTGCCTGTAGCGCATGCCGTGCCGGTGCAGAATCCCTTTCGGGTCGCCGGTGGTGCCTGAGCTGTAGATGATATTGAAGTCATCCTCAGGCGAAGACACGGGAATTGCTGAAGATGCGGGGTCTGCCGCAAGCCATTCACGCCAACCGGTCCAGCCCTGCCCCTCGAAATCGATGGCTACCAGCCTCCCATGAAATTGCTGCTCCAACTCCTGGCTTATGCCGCCCAGCAACTCCCGCATGTCATCGCTAATAACAAGCACTTTCGCATCCGAATTGCGCAGCATCGAAAGCAGGGCTGTTGAAGTCGCGGATGTGGCCAGCGGCACAATGCATGCCCCCGCCTTGATCACGCCAAAAAAGGTCACCAGTGCCTCGATGGACGAACTGGCCAGCAACGCCACCTTGTCGCCCTTGCGGATGCCCATGCTCATGCACCCCGCCGCAACGGCAGAGATGCGCTGCTCCAGTGCCGTCCATGTCAGGCTGGTGTCGCCGCATACAAATGCATTGGTATCACCGCGCTGCAAGGCGTACTGTTCTATCAGCTCCGGGAATGAAACGAATGGGGCAGCCGCAGCGGCCTGTACCGGCAAGGCCTCAACACCTTTATCTGTCATACACAAGCATCAGGAATTCAGCCACCAGTGCGGGGCGCTCCTGTCCTTCAATTTCGATCACGCAATCCGAAGTCACGCGCACGCCGCCCTCCACAATCTCGGCCGCCTTGATGGTCTGACGCAGGCGCACGCGTGAATTGACGGGCACAGGGCTGGTGTAGCGGACCCTGTTCAGGCCGTAGTTGAGGCCCTTGCCGCGCACGCGGATCCGGTAGACAGACCGCACCAGATAGGGAATCAGCGACAAGGTGTAAAAACCATGTGCAATAGTTTTGCCGCCAGGCATGTCTCGGGACGCACGTTCGGTATCGACGTGAATCCAGTGGTCGTCGCCCGTCAGTTCCGCAAAACGGCTGATCTTGTCCTGGTCGATCACCGACCAGTCGCTAACGCCGATTTCCTTTCCCACCCAGGGAACTAGGTCCGCAGGCCGTTCCAGTTCAATCATGTTTGCTCCGTCAAAAATCAGGCGGCCGGGCGTGCGGGCACGCGTCCCAGTGTCTGCAGGGTCATCACCACTTCACCACCCTGGTTACGCACGCTGACCTGCGTCCGGATGGTGCCGCGGTGGGGCTGCGAATCGGAACGCAACACCTCGATCACCTCGCGTTCCACGGTCAGGGTGTCGTTGGCGCGCACCGGCTTGCGCCAGCGCAACTGGTCTATGCCCATGCCGATGACAGGCGTCTTGCCATAGCCCCCGGACTGCACGAACACACGCATGGACAGCGCTGCAATCTGCCAGCCGCTGGCCACGAGTCCGCCGAACGGCCCTGTCTTCGCCCACTCAGGATCGGTGTGCATCTTCTGCGGATCATTGGCCTTGCCGTAGGCTACGATTTCACCTTCAGTGACGAGGGTGGGCACGCTCACCCAGCGCTCACCCACCTCGAAGTCCTCGAGATAGCGCGGCTTGTCTGCCGCCGTGCCGGCAGTTTTTTCCATGTCGCTCATGCTTCAGCGACGCTTATTTAACGGCCGATGCGGGCATCGGATAGTCGGCAGCGTTAGCGACCATGCCCGGCTTGCTGGAAAAATCCATGCGCGGCGGCGCAAACACATCCACCAGCGCGGAGCGGCCCTGACTGACATTGCGGCTGGTATGTATCACCTTGGGCGGTATGACGAGCAGGGACGGGCTGGACATCTCGATGTGTTCGTCGTTCTTCCACGCGGTCATGTCGGCAGCCCACGGGTAACGCATGTGGTGGACCCAGTCGCCTGCCAGTGCGAGCGAGCCCTGCTCGAAGTCGGTATGCGAGTGCGGGCTGAGCTTGCGCACATCGCGAGGGGTGTCACGCGAGGTCATGATGTTCATCATCAGGTTGGTGCTGCGGAAAATCCGCATGTTGGTATCGGGTTTGATGAAGTCTGCGAGCTGGTAGTTACGCAACATGAAGCCACCCACAGGGTCAGGCCACGCCTGCAGCGGCGCGACCTCGGGCGCACCGCCTGCGTAATGTCCGGCGTTTGCGGCAAGCGCCAGCATGTCGCCAGCCTTGCTGGAAAACACGCGCACCACCTGCCCAGCACCTGAAAGCGTGACACGGCTGGCGCCCGGCGGGACGATGGTCAGGCTGTCGGCCTGCGCCGTGATGGTCTGGCCGCTGGCCTCGATCACGGCAGCGGCATCAACCAGGTACACCATGTACTCGTCGGGATTGTTGTCGCGCGCGAAGGTGGCGCCCGCGCTGGCCTGGCTGACGGCAACGACAAAATTGGCGCCGCGCGTGATCCAGGTTTTTGCATGGGGGTCGGCCTGATCGGCAGCGGCAGCGTAATGGCGTGCCTCGGTGGCGGCAACGGAAGGGGTGCTCATGTGGGTCTCCTGAAAAAGCAGTGAGGGTCAGGGGGAAGGATGGGCGCTGGCGTCGGCAGCCTGGCGCATCAGCGACTGGTCGGAGCCAAAGACAAACCAGTTCACGCCCTTGGCGGCATAAGCATCGCGCTCTGCGATGTTCGCGGTAAACACACCGGCAATCTTTCCGGCGGCAAGCGCTGCGGCAATGCTGCTGTCTGCGGCAGCCGCGACGTCAGGATGTGTGGAGTCCTCAATGCCCATCGCCAGGGCCAGGTCTGCCCGGCCTATGAAAAGCCCGTCTACCCCCGGCACAGCAGCGATGTCCGCCGCAGCCGCGACCGCTTCCGGGCCTTCGATCTGGCAGATGATCATGGCCCGGTCGCCAGCGGTGAGCGCCTGTTTCATGCCGAGAGTGCCGTAGCCGGCAAAACGCGGCGAGCCCGAAAAGCCGCGCTGGCCGCCCCGGAACTTCGCATGCGCTACCACGGCCTGGGCATCGGCAACGCTGTCCACATGAGGCACCAGCAGGCCCGCAGCGCCCATGTCGAGCACCGACAGGATGGTGGCCGGGTTTTTGTCGGGGATGCGCACCAGCAGCGGCAGGCCACCCGCGCGGCTGGCCATCATCATGAGGTCCAGTCCCGCGCGGTCCAGCGGCGCGTGTTCGGCATCCAGAACGCCGAAGTCCAGGGCAGATGTGCCCAGCACTTCCACTACGTGCGGCGAGTTGGTCTTGATGAAGGTGCCGACCTGGTAGCGGCCGGGCTTTTTCTGAAGTGTTTTGGCTGGCATTGTGTTTTCCGTCGCGCTTTGTTTCGTCACGCCTTGTTGCCGACAGGCGGCGTCTGCAGGATGGGCCGCTCGAAGATCTCGCCCAGGCCGGCATAAAAAGGGCCGCCCAGCCGCGCAACAGGCTGCATCTTCACGCTGTCGACGTGGCGTCCGTCATAAACCTCGTTCGACAGGTGAAACGCCACCACCTCGCCGATATAAAGCGTGTTCAGCCGGCCCAGCGTGACGATCTGGCTGAGCCTGCATTCCATCTGCACCGGTGACATCGCGATGCGCGGCGGCTTGACCAGATCACTGGGCAGCAGCTCTATGCCCAGGGCGTCGGTCTCGCTGGCATCGGGGCCGAACTCGGCCGAGGTCTTGTGCATGGTCTCCATATTGCCGACCGTCGCCACGTTGACGACGAACTCCTTCACGCTCCGGATGTTGCGTGCCGTGTCCTTCAACCCGCCGATGCGCGAACCGATGTTGACGGCCAGCATGGGCGGGCTGTGCGCCACGTAGTTGTAGGAACTGAAGGGCGCGGCATTGACCACACCGGCTTCGCTGATACTGGTGATCCAGGCAATCGGGCGCGGTGTGACGATGCCGCACAAAAGACGATAGGCCGTCGCCGTGTCCATGCCGGACGCGGCGATGGTGGTGAATTTTTCGCTCATGTGTTGCTATGGTGTTCAGTGATTTTTCGTACCGCCCTTCACGAACACCCGCTTGCCGGTGTCGTGATAGACTGCGCGTTTTTCCGCGTCACTGAGCAGTACAGCCGAGTCGAGGAAACGCTGCACCATCTCCTTGTAGGTGCCAGAGGACGTGCCGATGTCGGAACCCCACATGACGTGTTCCGCACCAAACATGTCCACGGCGCGGCGCAGGACCTTCTCGGCCGGGATGTTCTCCTCGCGGCAGATGTCGAGGTTGATCGAGGTGAACTTGAAGAAGATGTTCTTTTCGCCCGAGAGCTTCTGGTAACGCTCGTCAAGACCGTAGTGATCACCATCCTGCATCTCGGGCTCAAGCAGGTGGTCCAGCACAATACGAATGGCAGGGTACTTTCTGGCCAGCTCGATGATGGCCGGCACCGATGGTCCGCCGCCACCTTCCGACAACACCTCAAGGTCCATGACAAGACCGAATTCCTGCGCAACATCCCAGGTACGCAAAGCTTCTGGCGAATTCAGCCATGGCATGCTGCCATCGGGCTTGCGGCCACCGAAGAGGCGTACCCCCGCCAGGCCGTTTTCCCTGATGTACTTTCTCACCAGACCCGGCGTGGTTTCATCTTCAGCGTCAAGGATGACCACCGCGCTGAACAGGTCAGGGTATTTATCAGACGAGTCCAGGATGTAGCTGTTGTCCAGGCGGTAGATCATGCGTTTTTGCACAGCCACCATGCCGTCGACGTTCTCTTCCTTCATCCACTGCAACATGCGGATCGCATCAGGTATTTCGTTGATGGGGTTGGGTCCGTGGTGGCCACCCGGCTTGCCGATCACACCGGGATGCCGGTAGGGCGCGTCCTTGGCACGTTGCATGGGGTTGCGCGGGTAACGGTCCTGATCGTCGGCGACGAGATGGGCGTGGGAGTCAAAAAGAAGCGGTTTCGGGTTGCTGGCTGTCATGGTTTTCTGGCTCGAGTTTGATGTGCTCTGATTCTGTCTGGGTGAGATCGGGTCGCTGAAAATGCCTACTCAAGCGAAATTTTCGCGGCCTCGACAATCTTTTTCCACTTCACGGCTTCTGCATTCATCAGCGTGCCCAGCGCCTCGGGGCCACCGTTGGCAGAGACCAGTGCAAATTGCGAAAACTTGGCACGGCCTTCCGCAGAGCTGGTGTAGCGATTGATTTCCTGGTTGAGCTTTGTCACCACTGCCCTGGGCATGCCGGCGGGGCCCACAAAGGCGAACCACACGGTTGCTTCAAGATCCACGCCCTGCTCCTGCGCCGTCGGGACGTTGGGAAGCCCCGGGAAGCGCTTGCTCGACGTCACGGCAAGCGCGCGAAGCTTGCCAGCCTGGATATTCTGGATAAACGGCGTCACAGGCGCGAAGACGCTTTGTACAGAACCGCCCAGCAGGTCGGTCATGGCGGGTGTGTCGCCTTTGTAGGGAATGGCCTGGGTGGCGGCGCCGGTCGTGGTCTTGAAAGATTCCAGCGCAAGATGGCCAATGGTGCCGTTGCCCGGATGCCCTGCAGAAGAGCTGCCCGGCGTCGCTTTGGATGCGGCAACAAATTCCTTCAGGTTCACCGCCTTCACCGCAGGGTTAACAACGATCACAAGAGGTATTTCACCTACCAGCGCGATGGGCGTGAGGTCCTTCTGCGAGTCGAAAGGCATGGTCTTGTAAAGCGACTTGTTGTTGGCCAGCGGCCCCGAGGTCGACAACCCCAGCGTGTAGCCGTCAGGCGCGGCCTTCGCAACGGCATCCGTTCCAATGTTGCCGCCCGCACCTGCGCGGTTGTCGACGATGAACTGCTGCCCCAAAGCGATACTCAGATGCTGCGCCACCTGCCTTGCGACCAGGTCTGCGCTGCCGCCTGCCGGGAAGGGCACGATCACGCGCACCGGCTTGCTCGGCCAGTCGGCCTGCGCGAGCGCCCCCGATGGCGACAGCATCAGGGCACAGGCCGCAGCAAGGGTCGCGTGGATAAATTTTTGGCGTTTCATGGTTGTCTCCGTCTGGATGTTCAGGAAATGATTTTTTGGGCTTCAGGATGATGAGGCGGCGGCCTGGCGCTGCCTGGCCAGTTCACTCAGGATGCCGGGCAGCTTGTCTTCTGCCTTCTTTTTGAGATCGTCATAAATGCTGTTGCCATGGGCATCAATGGCCACCGTTGCCGGACCCAGGTTTTCGACGCTGAGCGTTGTCAGGCGGAACTGGGAGATGTATTCGTTCCAGTGGGTGGACACCACACCGCGTATCGCTTCGGACAACAGCGGCGCGCCGCCGCCGAGAAAGGACAGGAAGGCGCAGCCGGACTTTTTCATGGCCGCGACGCTCGCCATGTCCAGCCCCCCCTTGCCGCCCACCAGCCGCAATCCGAGCAGGCGGATCAGGTCAGGCATGTAGGGGTTGTAGCGGGTGCTGGTGCTCGGGTTCATGTACAGGGCCTGGGGGCCGGCGTCGGTATCGCGTATGTATGAACTCAGGTGAAAAAACGCGCCGCCGTGCAGATCCAGCGGCAGGGCATTGCCAGCCTTCAGTTCGCTGACCATGCGTTTGTGGGTGGGCAAGCCAATGCTGATGGTGATGTCACCACTGAGCATGACCATGTCGCCGACAGCGAGTTCACGCACGGCATCGGCGTGCAGCGGCAGTCGCAGGTGATGTGTGCGGCTCATTCAAACCACTCCACACTGCCGTCGTTCTGGATGCGTGCACCGTAGCGGCGATTGATCCAGCAGTTAAGAGCCACCGCCACCGGCATGAAACCGTGGCTGGCCGCATAGTCGATGTGCACGGCCATGGCCGTCGTGTCGCCGCCCGTGCCCATGGGACCGAAGCCCATGCTGTTGATGGCTTTCAGCAGGCGCTCTTCCATCGCGGCCAGGATGGGTTCGGGGTTGGTCTTTCCGAAGGGCCGCAATATCTGCTGCTTGGCCATGCGTGCCGCATAGTCGAACGTGCCGCCTATGCCAACGCCCACCACGATGGGCGGGCACGGCTGCGAGCCGGCTTTCATGACGACCTCGAGAATGTATTTTTCAATGTCTTCAAGCGTGGGATAGACAAAGGTTTCCAGCGCTTCCCAGCGGCCGCTGCCCATGGCCTTGGGCGCGCAGATGATTTCAAGGTAGTCGGCTTCATCAATGATGTCGAAGGTCATGATGGGCATGTCCTTGCCCGCATAGCCGCGCTGGTGCGTCAGCGGGTTGGTCACCATTCGCAGGATGGGCGGCTGGATGTTGGCAGCGAGGTCGGCAAGGCCGTCGATCATGGCCTGTCGTACGGCACCCTCGAAGTGCACCTTTGTGCCGATCTTGACCGAGTACACCGGTATGCCGATGTCCGAACAGATCAGGTGGTCCTGCTTCTCCGACTCATCAGCGCTCTTGAGCATGATGGTCAGTGTCTTGCGTGCGGTGTCCGAACTGTCGCGGGTTTCGGCGCGGCGCAGCACGGCTTTGGTGTCTTCAGGTATTTTTTTGAGCGAACGCTCATACAAATCGGCGGTGACCGAGCGTATCAACTCACTGGTGATGGGCATGTCTCGTTATCTTCTTGTGCGGTCAGGAACTCTTGACCCCAAGGATGCAACGGCAGACACCATTGCACAAGCTGATATTTTTTACTTTTCGCACAACGAAATAATTTCGGGCCGGTGATTCGAGGGTTTTCCCTTGAAATCACCGGCCCGACTTTCCGAAACCCAAGCCGGCCGTTGGCCTATTGCTTTAATACAAAGGCAGCCAGCGCCTTGACCTCCTGTGGCTTCAACCCGGCAAAGGCAGGCATGGGCACCTGCCCCCACTTGCCTGCACCACCCGCACGAATACTGGCCTCCAGCTTGCCCTGCGCCTGTGCATCACCCTTGTATTTCATCGCTACGTCATGGTACGAAGGACCGACGATTTTCTGGTTGATGGCGTGGCAGCCCAGGCAGGCGTTTGCCGTCAGCAGTGCCTGCACATCAACGGCACCGCCCGCTGCAGCAACGGGAGCGGCCGCCGGTGTCGCCGCGGCCACAACAGCCGGAGCAGGTACAGGCGCCTTTGCAGTGCCATAGATGACTGCCAGGTATTCGCCAATCTGGTTCACCTCGACATCACTCAGGGGCGCTGCATAGGCGTGCTCCATCTTGCGCACTTCTGCGGTCCACTGCACCTGGTTCATGCCAGGCGGTTGCTGGCTGATGTAATCGGCTGAATGGCAGATCGCACATTTCTGCATCGCTACCTGATAGCCTGGCAGTTTGGACGGCTTGAGTCTGGCGGTTTCCTGTGGCAGCCTGAGCATCAGTGCCTGGGCAAACGATGTAGCCGGCATGACGAACCCAGCAAGCGCGATGGATGAGGCAGCAATGAAAGCATTGATTTTCATGGCGTGCTCCTAGACCGTAACCACGCGTGTGGTCTCGATCACATTGCGCGCATAACCACCCGGGTTCCAGCTTGCGGTGGCGGGCTGCACATCACCCTTGTTATTGGTAGCACGGACCATCAGGGTCGTCGTACCTTTTTTCGCCGGCGTCCACGGCAGGCTCCACTCGCGAAATGAAAAACGCCCCAGGTCCTTGCCCAGCACGGCGTCACGCCACTGCGTGCCATCTTCAGACACCTGCACGGTTTTGATGCCGCTGCCGCCATCGAAGGCAATGCCCTTGAGCTGCACCACCTGCCCGGCTTTGACGCGCGCCTTGTCAGCCAGACTGGTAATGAAGGACCGCACGGGAATGCTGGTGATGGGCCGTGTAGCCGTTGGCGCGGTACCTGCAGGCACACACATGCAGGCATTGTCTGGAACGCGGTATGCAGTCGACATGAAGAAGCCCTCAAAGCCATGGTCAAGTACATTGATCTCGCTCAGGTGCTTGACCCAGTAGGTGCCGAAATAACCAGGGACGATCAGCTTGATCGGGTAGCCATTGAGGAAAGGGATGTCCGTGCCATTCATGGCCCACGCAACAAGGGGCTCGGCACTCAGTGCCAGGTCGATGTCCAGCGCCTTTACAAAATCTGGCGTCTTCGGCAACACCGGCGTATCAATGCCGTTGAAGGCCACCTGTTTTGCCCCGGGCATCACGCCTGCCTTGTTCAGCACCGTACGCAACGGCACACCGACCCAGCGTGCATTGCCCATGGAGCCGTTACCCAGCTGGGCGCCAAAAACGCGTGGTTCTGAATACCCGCGGCTGTTGCCTGAACACTGGTTGACAGCGACCACCTCAACCGGCTCACCCATGGCCTTGAGGTCGGCAAGTGACAGTGACAGTTGCTGCTTTACGTGGCCGGTGATTTTCAGCTGCCAGGTTTTTGCATCAATGCTGGTCGGGATATTGGCAAGGTGGTAACGAACAAAAAAGGCGTTGTTAGGCGTGATGGCCCCCTCACCGAAAACGCTGAAAGGCGTTTCGAGGTGCGGCGGTCTGGTGGTGATGCGCAGCAGTGGCCGCTTTTGCGGATAGGTCACCAGGTCGCGTTCACCGTTGCCGAAGGGCATGGTGCCGGTGGCGGCAAGGCTGTGCAATGGCAGCGCTGACAGGCCTGCTACGCCAAGCCCCGCATGGCGCAGAAAACGGCGCCGGCCTTCCTGATCTTCATCGTGGTGGCTCATCAATAATCCTTTTTGTAATTGGCCAGCACGGGCAAGCCGGAATTTGTATCCAGCCGATGATATTGAGCATCAGAGTCGCGCACAAGGCAAAAATAACATCTGTAACAGATCCGCTCTGGCTTGTCCGCCAACCGAACACCCCTGCGCAAGCACGGCCTTGACCAAACTCCTAGACTGCAAACAGTTCCTTCCTGCAGTTGAAAGCCGGTGTGCCACATGATTCCCTTTTCGGTCCTTGATCTTTCACCCATTGTCCGCGGCAACACAGCCACCGATGCATTCCGCAATACGCTGGCCCTCGCGCAGCATGCTGAAAAATTCGGCTTCAAACGCTTCTGGCTGGCCGAGCACCACAACAACCCCGGTATCGCCAGCGCCGCCACCGCTGTGGTTATCGGCCATGTGGCAGGCGGCACCAAAACCATTCGTGTCGGCTCAGGCGGCGTGATGCTGCCCAACCACTCACCGCTGGTGATTGCCGAGCAGTTCGGCACACTTGCCTCGCTCTACCCCGGCCGCATAGACCTGGGCCTCGGGCGCGCACCAGGCACTGACCAGCTGACCGCACGGGCCTTACGGCGCGATCACATGAACAATGCCGATACCTTTCCGCAGGATGTTGAAGAACTGCGCGCCCTGTTCGGCCCTGTGCAGCCAGGCCAGCGCATTCGTGCAGTGCCGGGCGCGGGGCTTGAGGTGCCGCTCTGGATACTCGGCTCCAGCCTGTTCGGCGCACAACTGGCCGCCATGCTGGGTTTGCCCTTTGGTTTTGCATCGCACTTCGCACCAGACATGCTGATGCAGGCACTGGACATTTACCGCGACCGCTTCCAGCCCTCTGCCCAGCTTGAGAAGCCTCACGCCATGGTGGTAGCCAACGTGGTCGCAGCCGACACTGATGAAGCTGCGCAGTATCAGCTCACCTCCGTGCAGCAATCGATGACCAACCTGCTGCGCGGCGCACCCGGCATGATGCAGCCGCCCATAAACGATATCGACACCTACTGGTCTCCTTCAGAAAAGGCGGGCGCACAGCGCATGCTGAGGTATGCGATTGCAGGCTCGCCCACAACGGTTGAAGCCCGCCTGCGCAGCTTTATTGCGGAGACCGGTGCAGACGAAATGATGGTGACCGCCCACCTCTACGACCCGGCAGTGGCCAGGCGCTCCCTGGAGATCGTGGCGCAGGCCAGGGACGCGCTGACGCATTGACTGCCTGATAGCCGGGCGGCAGTAGACTGTGCAGATGCTGATCATCCCGTCGCTGAGCCGCAGGCAGACTTTCTTTCTGGCCGTCGCCATCATTGCAGGGCTCGCCCTGCTGCTGTCGGTGTTCTCGCGTTCGCTGCTGCCTTCGCCACCGCGCGAGGTAGAGATGACGACCGGTAGCACCGACGGTGCGGCACACCAGTTTGCCCTGCGCTACCAGGCTTACCTGAAGGCCAATGGCGTCACACTGCAACTCAAGCCCTCAAACGGGGCAGTACAGAACCTGGAGCGGCTGAATGCTGGCACACCCATAGGTTTTATACAGGGCGGTCTGGGCCAGCAGGTGCTGGACGCCCAGGACGCCGAAAACGACACCGCCCTTCGTTCGCTGGGGGTGATTGGTTATGAGCCGATCTGGATGTTCGCCTCACCGGAATTTGCAAAAACACTTGCCAAAGGCCTCACACCGCTGAGCGGAAGAAAGGTAGCCATAGGTGCCGAGGGCAGCGGCACGCGCAAGGTCGCGCTGGACCTGCTGCAAAGCTACGGCGTGACACCCGCCAACGCCACCCTGAGCGCAGACGGCGGTGTGTCAGCGGCCAACGCACTCCTGGCAAAAACCATTGACGCGTTCATCATCATCGGCGCACCACAGTCACCGGCCGTGCAAATGCTGCTCGGCAAACAGGATGAGGCGCACCTCGTCTCCATTGAACATGCAGAAGGCCTGACGCGGCGCTTTCCCTATATGTCGCTGGTGACATTGAAGGCCGGCTCGATTGACCCCGCCCAGGACAGGCCGCGTGTAGACATCACGCTGCTGACGACCACCGCCAACCTGGTCATACGCAAGGACCTTCACCCCGCCCTCGCCTACCTGCTGCTGCAGGCCGCGCATGACGTACACAAAAGCGGCACCCTGCTGAACCGGCCCGGCGAATTTCCCAACCCGCGCGCCACAGAGTTTCCCCTTGCCGAAGAAGCAGCACGTTATTACAGGGACGGCAAGCCCTTTCTGCAGCGCTACCTGCCCTACTGGGCCGCCAATGCGCTGCAGCGGCTGCTGCTGGTGCTGGTGCCACTGATCGCTATTGCCATACCGGTTTTTCGCGTGGTGCCGCGCCTGTTCGAGTTCAAGGAAAAGAACCGCCTGTATCGCCGGTACGCGATATTGCTGGACATGGAGCGCGACATCACCTCCCGCAAACTCAATGCAGAAGAAATTGCAGCGGCCACTGCCCGGCTGGACAAGATCGAGCATGAAGTCAGCCACATGAAGTTTTCACTCGATTTTTCAGACCGCGTGTACACGCTGCGCCAGCATGTCGACTATGTCCGCAGCCAGCTTCACAAAGGCCCGGAAGCGCCCGGCAGTTCATCATGAAGGCGGCACTCGTCATGCTGGCCCTGGCGGCATTGGGTGCCTGCACTGAAGCCCCCAGCTGGCAAAAACTCCTGGGTGCAAAGATCAGCCAGCAATATCCCACCTACAAGGTACAACCCGCAGCGAACGGCAACCTGCTGGTCGAACGCCCGGGCATGTCTGCCGCTCCGGTAGATGTCAGCGCCATTGCAGCCTTCTGCCTGCGCGGCACCAAAGACTGCGACTACGCCACGGACCAGATGTTGCTGCAACTGCAAAAGCCCTGAAACAAGGAATACCGCGCCCGCGCGGGCAACCATGTAACGGGAAGTCAGCTTGCCCTCAGGCAGGCGCGGTCATGCTCCGTAAAGGTCTGTAAAGCTGCCAACCGCCGCCCTTGCAGCAACGTTAGGCAGGTACAACATTCCGTCAAGGAGACGTCTCATGCCCCCACACCGTTCGCGCACTACCTTGTTGGGTACATTGACCACGCTGACCACGCTGGTTGCGGCGATGTCGGGCATGTTCGCAACACAAACAGCGCTGGCGCAAACCGACGCCAACACAGGCGCTGCCTGGCGTGCCACGTCAAGGCTCGGCTATGGTCCCACCGCAGCCAGTGCGCAGGCCGCCCAGACCAACCCCAGGGCATGGGCTCTTCAGCAGGTCGATGCCGCATACGCTGCCAGCAAAAGCGCGCCTTATATTCCGGCAGATATCAACCGTTTCAACCAGCCGCTGGGCGATATCGCACGCGACTACCGCGCCGAGCGCGAAGCACGCCGCACCATGCGGGAACAGGCGGCATCTGCGCAACCGGGCATGCAGCCCGCACCCAATGCAAAACTCGTGGACAACGCCACCGATGCGCTGGGTTTCAGCCGCGAGATGCAGCAGTCTGCGGCTGCCTGGCGGCTTCTTTCGTGCAGCGACCCGTCGGTGGAGAACCCCCTGCTCGCAAAGATGACCGAGTTCTGGTTCAACCACCTCAATGTGTTTGCCGGCAAGGGCAATGTACGGCCCTTCACAGGCCACTACGTCGTCAATGCCATCCGCGCCAACGCGTTCGGCAAATTTGAAGACCTGCTGCTGGCCAGTGCCCGCCACCCGGCCATGCTGTATTACCTGGACCAGGCCCAGAGCAATGTGCGCGGTCTCAATGAAAACTATGCCCGCGAGCTGATGGAACTGCACACGTTGGGCGTTGACGCCGGCTACACACAAAACGACGTGCACGAACTGGCGCGCATCCTCACCGGCTGGACCGTCGGCCTGCAGCAGGGCGAAGGTTTCCGGTTTGCCGAGCGCCTGCATGACAACGGCGACAAGACACTTCTCAAGACAACATTTCGCTCCAGCGGTGTGCGTGAAGGCGAAGAGGCCATACGCATGCTGGCCCGCCAGCCCGCGACTGCGAAACGCATTGCGCGCCGCCTGGCCATGACTTTTGTGGCTGACAAACCTTCACAGGCTCTGGTTGATCAACTCTCGTCGACCTTCCAGAGCACACAGGGCGACATCCGTGCCGTGATGCGTACCCTGGTGAGTTCGCCCGAATTCTGGCGCGCCGACAACAAGCTCTTCAAGACGCCGCTGGACTTTGCCTGCTCTGCCCTCACTGCAGGCGGCGGTGTGAAAGACAGGCGCGAACTGCAGCTCACGCTCGGTTTTCTTGCGCAGGCCGGCCAGCCCATGCACGGCTGGCAGACACCCGACGGCTACAAGACCGATGCAGCCACCTGGCTGGCACCCGAGGCTTTGACACGCCGCGCCGACTATGCCATCACGCTGGGTGCGCGCATGGCCGAGCCGGTGTACCTCCAGCCTTTCATGAGCACAGCCAGCCGCGACCGCATTGCGCAGGAGCCCGCCAACCAGCGCACCGGCCTGACGCTGGCCAGCCCCGACTTCATGAACAAGTAGCGGCTGTTCACACCAATTTTTCAGGAGCGCGACATGCATTCAAGCGATCAACCCGACCTATTGCGCCGCCGCCTGCTGGCAGGCACCGGACTTGCGCTGGCAGGCCTCGCAAGCCCGGGTATCTGGGCGCAGGCTGCTCCCGCAGGGTCTGCACGCGGCCAGCAGGGGCGTCTTGTGGTGGTGCTGCTGCGCGGCGCCTATGACGGCCTCTCGGCCTTCGTGCCCTATACCGACGCCGACTACTACAGCACACGGCCCAACATCGCCATCGCAGCGCCCGACGGCAGCACGCGCACCGCCATCAGGCTCGACGACACCTTCGCCCTGCACCCTGCCCTGTCACCACTTCTGCCCTTGTGGCAGCAGGGCGTGTTGAGCTTTGTGCCAGCGGCAGGCTTGCCAGCGCCCAACCGCTCGCATTTTGCTGCGCAGTACGAGATGGAAATTGCGCAGGGCGGCAAAAACAGCGCAACAGCTGGCTGGCTCAACAAGGCAGCAGGCGCCAGCAGCAGGGGCACGCCCAACGCCATCGCACTCGGTGTAGGGGAAGCCAACCCGGCCATTCTTGCCGGCGAGGCCAGCGTGAAGCTGATCCCCCGTGGACAAGCCGCCGAAAAGACAGGCGTGCTGGCCAATGACAAAACACGCCAGGCATTGATGGATTTGTACGCGGGCAACGACAAGGTCAGTGAAGCCTTTCGCCAGGGCGCAGGCAGCCGCATGCAAAGCGCGCAGGAACTCAGCACCGAAAAAGCCGCTGCCACTGGCAGGCGCGAGATGGCAGCGCGCGAAGCCGCAGCCAAGGAAGGCAACCGCATGCTTGACCGCGACGGCACGCCGCCCACCACACAGGCACAGAACGCACAGATGCTGGCCGCCAGCAATGGCGCGGCCGACCCCGTCGGCCTGCAGCTCGACGCCCAGCACCTCGGCACCCTGATGCGCAATGACCGCAGCCTGCGCCTGGGCTTTCTGTCGGCGGGCGGCTGGGACACCCACGCCAACCAGGGCAATGCCACCGGCCAGCTCGCCAACAACCTCGGCAACCTGGGGCGCGGCATCATGCAGTTGCGGCAGGATTTTTCAGAGCCGGGTGATGTCGTGGTGGTGATGAGCGAATTCGGCCGCACCGCCAGCGAGAACGGCACCAAAGGCACAGACCACGGCTATGGCAATGCGATGTGGCTCGTGGGTAACAACATCAACGGCGGACGCTGGCACGGCCAGTGGACGGGTCTTGCACGCGGCAACCTCAACGAGTCACGCGACCTGCCGGCCCACCATGACTACCGGGCCGTTCTTGCCCATGTGCTGCGCGCGAACTTTGCGATGCCCGACTCTGCGCTGGCCAGCGTGTTGCCCGGTGCACGTTGGGACAACCGCCTCGACCGTTTGGTACGCCGCAGCTGATTTTAATTTTCATCAACCCAAGGAAAACCATGAACAAGTCTTTCACCACCCTGCTTTCCAGCACGGCCATCGTGCTTGCCGGCGTCTGCAGCTTCAGCGCTTTCGCCCAGACGCCGCCACCTCCCGCCCCCGCTCCCCAGCGCGGTGAAGGCCTGGGCAAACCGGCACGCGCCAACCTCAAGGCGCTGGATGTCAACAAGGACAAGATGCTGTCCCGCGATGAAATCAAGGGGCGGCCCATGCTGGAGAAGAACTTTGATGCGATTGATACGAACAAGGATGGCCAGTTGACCCGTGCCGAGATGAAGGCTTATCGGGATGCGCATAAGAGTGAGCGCAAGAAATAAATCACGGCCCGCCGTCACTTGGGAACGCTGCGGCGAAGCAGCTTCCTTTTTTGCGAAGCGCGCGCCAGGCAGTGGAACCAATATGCGGCATCCCGCCTCAATCTTTCATGGCTGAAAATGAAAACCCATGCTGAAAACACTCAAGGACCTGTTCGACACCTTCACATCGCCTCCCAGTGACTCACCCTTTGAGCGTGCGCACACGGTACAGCTTGCGACGGCCGTGTTGCTGGTCGAAGTCATGCGCGCAGACCCGGCCATGGATGCCGCTGAAACGCAGGCCGTGACGGCCGCCCTGAGACAGAAATTCCAGCTGGCAGACGATGAAATTGCACGGTTGATGGAGCTTGCCAGCCAGACCGCACAAACGTCACATGACTATCACCGCTTCACGTCCAGCCTGAACGACCAGCTCACGCACGAAGAAAAGATCCGCATCGTCGAAAACATGTGGCAGGTCGCTTATGCAGACACACACCTCGACGCCCATGAGAACCACCTCATTGGCAAGGTTGCCGGGCTCTTGTATGTAACCCAGGGGGAATATATTGGGGCGAAGATGCGGGCTAAAGAAGCGGCGGGGCTGGTTTAAAGCCCCCCGCCCGAAATGCGTTTGACTGGTTGCGTTGCCCTTCACGTAGAAGCCGGGTCTCGCCCCGGCGGGCGAGTTACCTTTCTTTGTCTCGCCAAAGAAACCTAACGGAAAGAAAGGCGACCCGCCGTCTGGGAAGTTTTTGGGGTCAGAGCCCAAATTCACCGAGCCTTTGGCTCGCCCGGAGGGTGCAGTGCCTTGGCACTGCAGTGAAATTGGTGTCTGACCCCAATAACTTAACCTGCGCTGCTCGACTCCGGCGGCAGTCCAAACAACTCGCCTGCGGCTCAAACAAGTTTGGCCTGACCTTCCGCCTCCGTCTGCGCTGCTCGGCCCAGCCTCAACGGGGTGGGGAGTGAATTCGGGTGCGGATTCGGGGAGCCTCAAGCGCGAAGCGCTTGAGGCGAGTCTTTGGACTGCGTCCCCAAACCCTTGGAGAGGAGCCGAGAAGCGCAGGGCCAGACGGATCAGGGCTGAAACTTGTCTGAGCCGCAGGCGAGTTGTTTCAGACCCCGGCTGGACCGAGCATCGCAGGGTGCCCGTAGCGCAGCGTAGGGACGACGAACAGGGTCGCCTTTTCTTTTGGTTACTTTTCTTTTGGCGAAGCAAAAGAAAAGTGACTAGCCGCCGGGCTACCCCCGGCCTGGTAGTGAAGGGCGAGTAACCACCCTCAATCACTACTCCGTTCATCCGAACGCCGGGCCTTCTCAGGCCGAGGAATCTTCTTGAATTTGATCAAGCGATTGGTTTCAATCTTGTCTTTCTTCACCTGCCGCTCAGCATCAAGCAATTGACCGGCAGCAAGCCAGCCAGCAAACTCCTCTGGCGTTTCCAGCGTAATCCGCCCCAGCGTCGAAGCACGAAATTCGTAAATCACGATCTCCGCCGCCTTCTGCAAATTGACGCGGCCTTTGGTCAACACAGCCCCGCGCTTGCGGCCGATTTCTTCGAGCATCTGCTCATCGGTGATACCCGGCGTGACCTCAACCTTGTAGCGCGCTTCCAGCGCTGCCGGATAAGTCTTGATCAGGTAGTCGAGCAGCTCCAGCGCGACTTCTTCTTCGTTGAAGGCATTGCGGCCAATGGCACCGCTGGCAGCCAGGTTGTAGCCGCTCTTGGCGACGATGATGCGCGGCCACAGCATGCCGGGCGTGTCCCACAGATAAAAACCGTCGGCCAGCACCAGCCGCTGCTCGACCTTGGTGATGCCGGCTTCATCGCCGGTTTTGGTGGCGCGTTTGCCGGTCAGCGTGTTGATGAGTGTGGACTTCCCGACATTGGGAATACCGCAGATCAGCACGCGCATGGGCTTGACCATGCTGCCGCGTGTGGGGGCCAGCGCGTGGCAGGCGTCAATCAGGCGGCGGGCCGGCGTGGTTTCGCTGGCGTCGAGTTCAATCGCCCGGGTGTTGGGCATGGCGTTGTAGTAATCCAGCCAAAGAGGCGTGCGTTCGGCGTCGGCCAGGTCGCGCTTGTTAAGCACCTTGAGCGCGGGTTTGCCGCTGGTCAGTTCGGCCAGCATGGGGTTGGCGCTGGAGCCGGGCAGGCGCGCGTCCAGCAGCTCGATGACGACATCAATCTCCTTGATGCGCTCGCTGATGGCTTTTTTGGTCAGGTGCATGTGACCTGGAAACCACTGGATGGCCATCTGTATTTCTTTCTTTGTACTTTGGTTTGGTGCGACTTTACGGGCCGCGGCACCCGCGCAGGCGGATTGGGGGGAAAATCGGGGCCTGCGCTGGCGCAAGCTGATTCAGCCTGCCGACCCGCTATTTTCCTTTAAAAGACTGCACATGCCCCTTCCCAACGCCCCGACCCAGAAACCGGCACCCGGCAAAGCCGCTGTGGCCAGCGCCAAAGCCAATAACGAACTGGCCATGAAGGGCATTTTGCTCACCATGATCGGGCTGGGCGTGCTGGTCTCGCCCTACTTCATCACCTCGCCTGGCATGCAGGGCATTGTTGCCAAATCTACGCTGGTCGGCTGGTTTGCGCTGGTGCTGGGCATCGCCTTCCTCGGCGTGTTCTTCAAACGCCGCATGGCGGCATCGTCAGGGTCCTGATCCCAGGCAAGCCGTGGCAGAAGGCGTTTCAGACCTGGACGCGGCGCAAACCCGAATCGGCGCGCTGCAACTGCGCCAGACGGCCGCCGGACTGGTCTTTCGCGGCCCGCCTGCCGAACCCACCACCTGCTGTGGCCGCGGCTGCAATGGCTGCGTCTGGGAAGGTTATTACGCGGCGGTCGACTGGTGGTGTGAAGACCTGATGAAAGCGCTTGATTCAAAGATGCCTGGCTCGTAATTTTGCCGTATACCGCAAAAATTTAACGTACACGTTAAAAATTGGCGAAATGTTAACTTGCAAGTTAACATTTGGGATTTTTCAGCTTCAGCAAGCCCGATTGAAGGCAAAAAACACGCCAAAAATGGCATTTTTAGCTGCCAAATCGGCCTCCAGCCCTTTAAATACGGGCGTGAGCAGCTATTAAAAATGTAGCAATTGACTACTCACGCCGGGCAACTAACCCGCCATGGCAGGCTGGCGATGGCCTATGCCCAGCCGGTCTGGCGACACATATTGCTCGCGGTAGACCTCAAAAGGCATGGTGTCGGCCTTTTCAATCCTCTCCTGCTCCAGCACCGAGGCCAGCGTAAGCCGGTTGAAGTGGGTTTGCCACTCGGCGAGAAAAGGCAAATCAAGCAGGGCCGTGCGTGTCTTCTCGGACTGCGCACGCACAAAGTTGATAAAGGAGTTGTCAAACTCGTTCTCAACCGCCGCCAGCACACGTGCGGATGGCAGTGTTGATGCGTCCTGCAGGCCAATATTGGCGGCGGCCAGCGCGTCGCGGTGATGCGTGCCGCCGTGTGCAGCATCCAGCGCGTCGGCGATAGGCGCGCATTCGGCCACGATCTGCGCGCCCCACTCCACCAGAGACACCTCTTTGCCAAAACGCTCCAGCGTCAGGCCGGGCTCGCGGCCGCGCGCAGCGGTACGGTGCTGGTTGCGGCCCAGCGCGGCGATCTCGGATGGACTGTCGTCCGGGCTGCTTGAGAGCAGGCAGTGCAGCAAAAACACATCGAGAAACCGCATGGTCTGCGCCGTGATGCCGACCGGGATGAAGGGGTCGAGGTCCATCAGGCGAACCTCGATGTACTCGACGCCGCGCTCGCGCAGCGCATGCAGCGGGCGCTCACCCTGGAAGATCACGCGTTTGGGACGAATGGTGCCGTAAAACTCGTTCTCAATCTGCAGCAAGGTGGTGGCCAGCTGGTTGTAGTCGCCGCCGGGGTTGCGTATGCCGACCTTCTCGTAAGCCGGGTAGGGGCGGGTCAGTGCATCGGCGAGCGATTCTGCATAGCCCTCCAGGCTGTTGTAACTGACAGCCAGCGAGGCCTGCGCATCGCTCTGGTAACCGAGGCGGCCCATGCGCAGCGAGGTGCCGTAGGGCATGTGCATGGTGTAGTCGCCCAGCTTTTGAAGCTCGTGGTTGCGGCCCTGCACAAAGGTCGAACAGACGGCGGGTGACGCGCCAAACAGGTAAAGCAGCAAAAACGCCTGGCGGCGGAAGTTGCGAATCAGGCCGAAATATTCTTCATTGCTGACGCCGGGCAGCGACCAGTTGTAGTGAATGCCCGAAATCGTCTGCATGCGCCTGCCGTAGCGGTGCGACAGGCCCAGGCGGTAAACGCTTTTGGCGCGCCCGACATTCGACGAGCCAAAACGCGCCACGGGAATGGTCTCGTCCGTCGGCAGGCCGCAGGGCATGCTGGACACCCAGAGCATCTCGTCGCCGATGGCCTTCATCGAGTGGTAGGTGAACTGGTGGATGCGGGTGAGTTCATCCAGCGCACCTTCGACGCCGGTATGCGCGGCGGTGACCAGCTCAACCTGGGACTCACTGAAATCGGTGGTGATGCTGGGGTGGGTGAGCGCCGACCCCAGCGCAGCCGGGTGCGGCGTCAACGCCAGCCCGCCAGCACGCTGGGCGCGCAGGCTTTCCTTTTCTATGCCCCGGCGCATGCCCTGGAGGCGCCCGGGCGCAAGCGCGGCCAGCCGGTCTTTCAAAAGACCTGCCCTTGCCCCCTGCTGCTGCGTGCCAGTGGCCGCCTGCAAATTGTCCATAAACTTGTTCCCGCCGATTCCTGAATTGGGGTGGAAGTTATCACAGCCGGGCGCTTCACGCTGGCGCGGCCCTTTTTGCCAGCACAACCGGAAGCAGTGTCTGCGGCCCACAATGCAGGCCCGGCGATAAAACGCTAGGCGCAGCCCAGGCAGCAAAGAGCGGGCGGACGCGCCAAAAAAAGCACCTCAAGGCGTAAAAACGACGCAACATAAACGTAAGTACACAAACATTCTTGACTTGCAGCAAGGCCTCAACGACCATCGCTGTATGTAACAGGCAACACCCGGTGCGGCACGGCGAGCAGTGACCTGTCCTGGGTATCAAGATTGCCGCCGCCTGTAAAGCTCCATGAAAAACCCGTTCAAGAACATCTTTGGCAAAAACACATCTTCCAGCCAGGGGACATCAGCCAGCGCCACACGCGAGAACCGCGACAGCCCGGTATCCATAGAAGACGGCTCGGAAAACGCCACCCGGCGGCAGCTGGTGCAGGTACTGCTGCGCGACGTGCTGCGCAAGAGCGGCATCCCCGCTGACTGGATTGAATGCCAGATGCTGCTGATATCCAGCCGCACCCGCGGCCAGGGCATGTATGTGCGCCTGGTCATCAGGCATTGGGACGAGCGGCTGATGAACTACCTTGTCGCCTTCCAGGAAACCCTGATGGCCGACATCAGGCGCTTCGAGCCTAAAACCGAAGAATGGCTGCACGGCATTTCATGGCAACTCGACATGGGTGACCAGTGCCCCTACGCGGCCCTGCCTGACAAATCATTCTGGGTCGAGGCGCTGCAGAAACCTGCAGCATCGATGGCTGAGGTCTTTGCCGAACCGATACCCGAGGTTCTTGCCGACCCCGACAAGCCGGCCTTCAAGACCACCACTGACGACGAAGAAACCAACCGCGCCCGGGACCTCGAACGGCTGTTCGCCATCCGTGACCAGGAGCTGGATCGCCAGTCTGCAGAGGGCGGAACACCCGTAGGTTACGAAAAAACCCAGCCTTCGCCGCTGTAAATCCCCATCAGGGAAAACGCCGAGCAAGCCCCGGCGGATTTGCGCGGACACGGTGCTACGCTGGCCCGATGACTGCAGCGCTACCTGATAACGACCTCTCTTCACTGGCCGATTCACGCTATGCCGTGATGCGACTGGTGGTGACCCTTGCACTGATGACGGTAGGTGCGGCCGGCATGTATGTGGTGCCGGTGGTCATGACGACGGTACAGGCTGAATTTGGTGTCGCGCGCGCCGATGCCTCCCTGGCCTACACGCTGCTGATGATTGGTTTCGGGCTGGGCGGCATGCTCATGGGCCGGCTGGCCGACCGCTTTGGCGTGACCGTGCCGCTGCTGATAGGCGCGGCCGGACTGGGGTTCGGGTATGTCGCAGCATCCATGTCCGGCAGCATCTGGACCTTCACACTGATACACGGTCTGCTGATAGGCCTGCTGGGCAGTTCGGCGACTTTCGCTCCGCTGCTGGCCGATACATCCCTCTGGTTTGTGAAACGCCGTGGCATTGCAGTGGCGGTCTGTGCCAGCGGCAACTACATAGGCGGCGCCATCTGGCCGCCCATCGTCCAGCACTTCACTGAAACCGTGGGCTGGCGCCAGACCTACCTGGGCCTGGGCATCTTCACCTTCGTCACCATGACGGGGCTGGCGCTCATGATGCGCAGGCGCCCGCCATTGGCGGTAGCAGCAAGCGTCGGCGGCAAGGCATCCGGCATGTCGAGTGCCCGGCCTTTTGGCTTCACGCCTTCGCGCGCACAAATCCTGCTGTGTATTGCTGGCGTCGCCTGCTGCACGGCCATGGCCATGCCGCAGGTGCACATCGTCTCTTACTGCACCGACCTCGGCTACGGCGCGGCGCGCGGTGCCGAAATGCTGTCGCTAATGCTGGCCTGCGGCGTCGTCAGCCGGCTGGTGTCGGGTGTCATCTGCGACCGCATAGGCGGGCTGCGCACACTGCTGC
Organism: Polaromonas sp.; assembly: GCA_965228025.1. GTDB lineage: Bacteria > Pseudomonadota > Gammaproteobacteria > Burkholderiales > Burkholderiaceae_C > Polaromonas. Next base: position 68,520 of record CBDDGX010000020.1, read on the forward strand.
TGGGATCGGCGCTCCAGGGTATTGCGCTCGTGATGTTCCTGCCCTTCGACGGGCTGGTATCGCTCTACCTGATTGCTGCACTGTTCGGGCTGTTCCAGGGGGGTATCGTGCCGTCTTACGCCATCATCGTGCGTGAATATTTTGAGCCCAAGGAAGCCGGTGCGCGTGTCGGCACCGTCATCATGGCCACCATGCTGGGCATGGCGCTGGGGGGCTGGATGTCAGGCAAGGTGTTTGACCTGACCGGCTCTTACCATGCAGCCTTTATCAACGGCATTGCATGGAATTTGCTGAATTTCAGCATTGCGTTTTTTCTGCTTTACCGGGTGCGCAAGCTGCACGCCAGGCTGCAGCCCGCCTGAAAAGAACTTCAGGCCGGCACGCCAAGTACGCGATTGAGCCAGGCTTCCATGTCGCCAATCTCCTGCGGGCACACCGAGTGCTCCATCGGGTACTCATGCCACTCGACGTTGTAGCCCAGGGCCTTCATGGCATCGCGTGAAGCTGTTGCACGGTCCAGTGCAATCACGGGGTCGCGCGTACCGTGGCCCATGAAAATGGGCACATCCTGGCTGGCCACACTGCGCTCGACCACGATCTTGCTGGTCAGCGGCAGGTAACCCGACATGCACATCAGGCCGGCCAGCTTTTCAGCATGGCGCAGGCCGATCATGAGTGTCATGGCGCAGCCTTGCGAAAAGCCGCCGAGCACGATCTTGCTGGCCGGAATGCCGCGTGCCTTCTCATTAGCAATGACTTCCTCGATCGCGACCAGTGAGGTGCGCAGGCCGGCCTCGTCTTCACGTCGCACCAGGTCTGCGTTCAGGATGTCGTACCAGGCCGGCATCTGGTAACCGCCGTTGATGGTGACGGGAATCACCGGCGCGTTGGGGAACAAAAAACGAACCGGGCCGATGGCGGACAGGTCAAGCTCTTTGGCAATCGGGAGAAAGTCGCGCCCGTCAGCCCCCAAGCCGTGCATGATGATGATGGTAGCGACCGGGTTTTCGCCAGTCTGGGCTTCGAGGACTTTGAGGGACATGAGGTGAGCTGGTGAAGTTCTTGTACTGCTGCGGATTTTACGGGCCGCCTCAGGCCCGATAAAACCCCGGATGTTTTACCGGTTCAGCCAGGTAATGCTGAGCTGCAGCACCGTGGCAAACATCACCCACAGCAGGTAGGGAATGTTCACATACGCCACCCAGCGCACGCGGTTCCAGATGGCCGTCAGGGCCCAGATCAGCGTGCCCAGCACCAGCAGAATGTCCACCGAGGCCAGCATGTTGTTCTTCAGGCCAAACTGTATGGGTGTGTAAGCCGCGTTGAAGATCAGGTTCAGGATGAAGGGCAGCAGCACGGCAAAGGGTAGCCGGCGCTTGAGGGTTTGCCACAGCACATACCCAAAGCTGATCGCAATGATGATGTAGAGCACCGTCCACACCGGGCCAAAAACCGATGCGGGTGGCGCAAAAAATGGCTTGATGAGTTGTGAATACCAGGCTGCGCTTGCCGATGCTGAGGTGCCGTCCATAAAATTCCTGATGTGCTGAAAGTGGATGTGCCTGATTTTTAGCATGGCAGAGGCGTATTGGCGATGACAGGCAACTCATAGCCTGGTAGGACACTGCCTCAATTGCCGCGTTGCATCCGCAAGCGGCGATGCTGCGTATCCCTGGAAGAATCTGTTTGAATCTGCCGGAGCTCCCATGAAACCTATAACCGCACCTCGTCGGCATACATTGCCCTGGTTTGAGTGGCTCGCCGCCACCATGATGCTGGTATTGCTGCAGGCGTTTGCCGTAAGCGCCCATGCACAGGCACTAAGCCCCGCTGATGAAAAAAGCGTGCGCGCCGTGGTCGAGGGCCAGCTTGCAGCCTTCGCAAAAGATGACGCAAAAAAAGCGTTCTCGTTTGCCGCGCCAAATGTGCGTGAGGCGGTTGGCAACGCCCCCGACTTTTTGAGCATGGTGCGCCGCGACTACCCTGTCGTGTACCGCCCTGCTTCGGTTGCCTTTCTCAAGGTAGAGGGCAAGGACGGCGACGCCATCCAGCGTGTGCAGATGCTGGATGCGTCAGGCAACTCATGGCTCGCGCTTTACAGCCTGGCTCGCCAGAAAGACAAATCCTGGCGCATCACAGGCTGCGTGGTGGTCGAGAACAAGGGCCTGAGTTCCCGGGCGCCGCCTCAGCGATCAGTAAGCGCCCATGAAGTCTTTTTTGCCGATCTCCACGCCGCCCTGGCGCAGCAAGGCATAAGCCGTGGTGACGTGAAAGAAAAACTGCGGCAGGCCATAGCCCAGCAAATAAGTGTGGCCTGACAGGCGTTTTTCTTTCGGCGTGCCGGGGCGGAGCACGATCTCGCGGCTGGCTGCAGCAGCAAACTGCTTTTCATCCAGCCCGCTGATGAAGTCCAGCACCCTGGCGATGCGCGCCTGCAGCTCGGCGAAGGTCTTTTCATTGTCCTCAAAACTGGGGACTTCCACGCCGGCAAGCCGCGCAGGCACGCTTTTCGCAAAGTCGCACGCAATCTGCACCTGTTGGGTCAGCGCAAACATGTCGGGGAAAAGTCGGGACTGCAGATAGGCGTCGGGGTTGATCTTTTTCTCGGTGGCGTGCGTTTCTGCCTTGCGCAGCACATCCTGCAGGCCGCCCAGCATCTGTTTGAAAACCGGGACGGAGGCTGAATAGATTGAAAAAGTAGCGCTGCTCATAAGGATCTTTCGAGGGGAGGAAAATGATGGGACAGGCGGGATTCTCGCCCGGTTCGCCAAATGACGCTGGAGTGGGTTCCAGATGGCGGCTGTTACCCTGACGAAATCAGCGCGCTGGCATACAATTTTTCTTTGCTCCGTAAGGCCTGTCATCATATAAATCACCTCCGCGTGGCCCCCGGAAAGGATTGCAATCTAGGCGCGAAACGAAGCCGGGGTAATCCCCGGTGAGGCTTCGCAACAACGAGTGCAGTCTTTTCCGGGGGTCACCCGAAGGGCTGGGGCTGCAAGGGGTGCCCCGCGTCGTTGCAGCCCTTGACCGGGGATTACCCCGGCCGGCGGCCTGCGTCTAGCGCTGCACCCCTTGCAGCCCCAGCGCGGAGGCGAGTTATATGATGACAGGCCCTAGCCACCCAGGCAGAAAGGCCTCCCATGAACGCCCCCATCCCCAACGCCGCCCTGCAGCCTGTCATGGCAGCCGACCTGGCCGCCCTGCCCCTGATCGAAAAGTGGATCTCCTTTGCCTCGGTTTCGCGCGACAGCAACCTGCCGCTCATTGACTGGACCAAAGCCCAGCTTGAAGCGCAGGGCGTGCAGTGCGAGGTGATCTACGACGAAACCGGCAAAAAAGCCAATATGTGGGCCACCATTCCCGCAGCCAGTGGCGAGACCAAAGTTGGCGGCCTGGTGCTCTCAGGCCACACCGATGTGGTGCCGGTTGATGGCCAACCCTGGAACACTGACCCGTTTGTGGCGCAGGTTATTGGCGACAAGCTTTATGGCCGCGGCGTGACCGACATGAAGGGCTTCAGCGCCACCGCCCTCATGATGGTGCCGGAGCTGATCAAACGCAAACTCAAGCAACCGGTTCACTTTGCCTTCAGCTATGACGAAGAAATCGGCTGCATAGGCGTGCGCACGATGATTGCCTGGATGGTGGACCAGGGCTACAAACCCGCAGGCTGCATCGTCGGTGAGCCGACCGGCATGCAGGTGGTGATTGCCCACAAGGGCAAGCACGGCTACAAGACATCGGTACGCGGCTTTGAGGCGCATTCATCACTCACCCCGCAGGGTGTGAATGCGGTTGAGATCGCCTGCCGCTTCGTCGCCAACCTGCGGACCATGCACGAACGCCTTGCGAAAGAAGGCCCGTTCGATCCGGTGTTCGATGTGCCGCACACCACCATTCATACAGGCGTGATTGCCGGCGGCACGGCCCTCAACATCATCCCGCGCGATTGCGACATCGCCTGGGAGATCCGCCACCACCACCTCAACTCACCGGTCACGCTGTTCAATGAGGCCAGGGAGTTTGCCGACGCCATGATTCCTGCGATGCAGGCGGTTGCTCCAGACACGGGCATCACCCACATGCAGACCTCCGTGCTGCCGGGCTTTTCAACCGATGCCGACAGCGACATTGCGAAGCTGTGCTTCAAGTGCGCAGATGTAGACCCGTCTACCGGTGCAGGCAAGGTCTCTTTTGGCACGGAAGCTGCTCTCTTTCACCAGGTTGGCGTGCCCACCATAGTGTGCGGGCCCGGCCATATTGCGCAGGCGCACCAGCCCAACGAATGGGTGACGCTTGAGCAACTGGCCTGGTGCGAGCGTTTCATGCGCCGCCTGGCTGACGAAATTTGCGTGAACTGATCTTTTATCTAACCTGATCCCAACTGAACCGGAACCCAACACATGATGCACCGCAGAAACTTTATGGCCACCGCCGCAACAGCCGCTGTTTCAGGAAGCCTGGCATTCGGCACAGGCACCGTCTTCGCACAGGCCAACCCCAAGGTGGCGCGCATTGTGGTGCCATTTGCTGCAGGCGGCGTGCAGGATTTGCTGGCACGCGCCATGAGCACCGAACTTGGCGTGGCACTTGGCCAGACCGTCATCATTGACAACCGCCCCGGTGCCGGTGGCACCGTCGGCACAGGTTTTGTGGCCAAGGCCGCGCCCGACAGCAACACCATGGTGCTGGCCGCCGCCAGCCACAACATTGCCGGCACGCTGTACACCAAACTGGCCTACGACCCGCAAAAAGACTTTGCCCCCATGGCCCACATCGGGACCGCCGACTATGTGCTGATGATTCACCCCGATGTGCCTGCCAAAACCGCAGCTGAATACATACGCCATGCCAAGGCCAACCCCGGCAAGATGAACTACGCGACGGCCGGCGTAGGCAGTGCCACCCATCTCTCGATGGCCTACTTCAACGGCATGGCCGGCATTGACGTGGTGCATGTGCCGCTCAAGGCCACCGGTGAAGCCATCAATGAAGTGATTTCCGGCCGCGCACAAGCCGTGATTGCCGCCAGCATTGGTGCGCTGGCCTTCGTCAAGGACAACCGCATCCGCATCATCGGCGTGACATCGCCCAAGCGTTCGAAGTACTTACCCGATGTGCCGACGATCGCCGAGAGCGGCCTGCCCGGCTACCGCTTCGATTCATGGTTCGGCCTGCTCGGCCCGGCGGGCACACCGGCAGCCGACATCAACCGCGTGAATGCGGCGATGGCCAAGGTGTTGAAAGACCCGGTGATTCTGGAGCGCCTCGACAAGCAGGGCATTGAGCCCCTGGCCATGAGCAATGCCGATTTCAGCAAGCTGCTGGTGGCCGACTACAAGCGCATGGCGGATGTCGTGAAGGCCTCGGGGGCGAAGGTCGAATAAAAGCCGCCTGAACGACGTCACAACACTGCGGCGGAAGAACGACGCCGGAAAGAACCTCAGGTTTTTTCCGGCGTCGTCGCTTTTGGCGCAGGCTTCCAGCCCACGAACTGCGGGTAGATGCGTTTGATGACCGTGCCATTGAAATCCCAAGCCATGCATTTGCCCAGATGAGATGGTGGCTGCCCTGCCTCGGGGGCCCTGATTGTTGTGTTGGCAACATGCGCATGATAGGGCGGTATGGTCTGGTAGGCGGCTGTTGCCATATTGAAAAGCAGTTCACGCAGGTGCGTGCAGCCCTGTGTGCCGCCTATGGCTTTCTCAATCGTGTGGCGCCAGCCCGGGCCCATGGTGGCACCCACCATTTTTTGCATCGGGTCTTCGGCCTTGGGGCATTCGGGGAAAGGCCTGCTCGCCATCACCGCGGTGATCTCGACAATCTTCATCGCGTCATCAACCGTGGCACGAATAAACATGTCATGTATGGCGGTGCCGGGCAGCATCTCGCCGCGGTCAGGCGTAGTGAAAGCATACGACTTGGTGTCGGTCATGCGGGCTTCAAGGTCCCATAAACCGTCTTCACGCAGGTAGCCGTCGTATGAGACCTGCCTGAGGTGCAGGTGTTTTCTGGGTTGGGGCGGGGGTAATGGCAAAACCGGGGTCCTCGGAAATCGTGGCGAACCCCCATTTTGAACCAATCACTCCTGAAGCGTTTATTGGGCGGTGTCCCACAGGCTGCGTCGATAGACACTGCTAACTTTGGGTTACGTCATTTCAGGAGCCACGCATGCCCGGAAAATCAAGCCCCACCAACGCCAAAACAGGCGATTCGCTCGAAACCCCCGTGGCATCCACACCCAAGCCAGCCATGGACGATGACCCGGACAACAGCGCGAGTACGCTGATTGAAGTTCCCAAGCATCCGGGTGATACCAGCAAAAAACACGACTTTCCCGAAGGCGGCGGCAGCGGGGGCGCAGAAGCATACCGGCGCGGCGAACGGCCGAAAGCACCCGCACCCAAATAAACATGAAGCTCGCCACCTTCAATGTCAACGGCATCAAGACGCGCCTGACCAACCTGCTGGACTGGCTCGCGAAAGAATCTCCCGATGTCGTTTGCCTGCAGGAACTGAAAGCGCTGGACGGCGCGTTTCCGCATGCCGAGTTGCGTGCAGCGGGCTATGGTGCGTTGTGGAAAGGCCAGAAGTCATGGAACGGCGTGGCCATACTGGCGAAAGATGCAGAACCGGTAGAGATACGCCGGGAACTGCCCGGTGACCCGGCCGACGAGCAGAGCCGCTACCTCGAAGCTGCCGTTGACGGCCTCATCGTCGTCTGTCTGTATTTGCCCAACGGCAATCCTCAGCCCGGACCCAAATTCGACTACAAACTGGCCTGGTTCAAACGCTTTCACAAACACGCGCTGACGCTCTACAAGTCTGGCCACCCGGTGGTGCTGGCAGGTGACTTCAACGTGGTGCCGACAGACTTTGACATCTACAACCCGAAGTCGTGGCTGAAGGATGCGCTGCTACACCCAGAAAGCCGTGAGGCGTATGCCAAGCTCCTCAAGCAGGGCTGGACAGACAGCTTGCGCCACCTGCACCCCGATCAACGAGTCTATACGTTCTGGGATTATTTTCGCCAGCACTGGCAGAAGAACTCGGGCCTGCGTATTGACCACATATTGCTTAATGCAGAACTGACGCCGCGCCTGAAGTCTGCCGGCGTTGATTCCTGGGTGCGGGGCGAGGAACACGCGAGCGATCATGCGCCCGTGTGGATTGAACTGAAAAAATCTGCTGGCGCAAGGAAGTAGCCGTTCAGGCCTGCAACTCTGGCAGCAACTCACTGGCGGCAACGCCCGATCCAATTGCTATCACCAGCCATTCATCAATCAGCGCCGGGTCATTGATGGTCTTGAGCGACTGGTAGGCCACTTCTGCCTCGGGAAAGCGCCTGCGCAAAAAGTTCAGCCACTGCTTGAGACGACCCGCCTGCGAGCGGCGGTCAAGACGCGTGCAGACGATGTGCCAGAACTGCGCCACCAGTGGCAACAGCGATGGCCATGACACTTCTGGCCTGGCTTCACCGCGCATGTCTGCCTGTATCGCCATGCCCAGGCCCGGGTTGACGACAGCGCCACGGCCAATCATCAGCACATCGCAGCCAGAGGCTTCACGGCAGCGGCGCGCATCTTCCACCGTCCAGATTTCGCCATTGGCGATGACGGGAATGTTGACCACAGCGCGAATGTCGGCAATGCGCTCCCAGTACGCCGGCGGCCGGTAGGCCTGCGCCTTGGTACGTGCGTGCACGACCAGCTCACCGGCGCCCCCATCGGCAATCGCCTGCGCGCATTCAAGTGCAAGCGAGTCATCGCTGTAGCCCAGCCGCATCTTGGCCGACACCGGCATGCCGGCGGGCACCGCACGACGCACGGCACTGACCACCTTGAACAAACTCCCGGGCTCACGCAACATCGATGCACCGCCGCCATGGCGGTTGACCACCGCAGCGGGGCACCCAAAGTTGAGGTCTATGCCAGCAGGGCCAAGACTTGCCAGACGTGCGGCGTTTTCTGCCATGCACGCCGGATCAGAGCCCAGCAGCTGCGCACGCACGGGCACGCCCGCAAAGGTGCGGCCACCGTTGTGCAGCTCGGGCACGATGCGGGTGAACACGCGCTCCGGCAGCAACTGGTCGGTGATGCGTATGAACTCGGAGACGCAGCGGTCAATGCCACCGACGCGGGTGAGGATGTCGCGCAGCACAAAATCAAGCAGGCCCTCCATGGGGGCAAGCAGTACTTTTGCGCGCGGCTCCACCTGCATCTCTCTTCTCTTATTTGGCAGCCAGTCGCCAGAGCGATGTCACTTCAGCTGCGCGCGCCGCATGCAGCGCGTCGGTGGCATCAAGCGCCTTGGGGTGATGCGGCGTGGCATCGAGCCTGTCGATCACCTTCAACCCGGCAGCGTCAAACGCAGCCAGCAGCCAATCGCGCGTGCGCAGGCCCAGGTGCTCGGCGATGTCCGACAGGATCAGCCAGCCTTCACCTTTCGCCTCAAGGTGCGCAGCCAGACCATTGAGAAAGCCCAGCAGCATGCGGCTGTCTTCGTCATACACGGCGTGTTCAATCGGCGAGCCCGGGCGCGCCGGCAGCCAGGGCGGGTTGCAGACAATGATGTGCGCCTTGCCCTCGGGGAAAAGGTTGGCTTCACGCACCTCGACCTGCGGAAAGCCCAGGCGCTTCAAGTTGTCGCGCGCACAGGCCAGCGCACGCGGGTCCTGGTCGGTCGCCACCACGCGCTGCACGCCGCTGCGCAGTGCCAGCACGGCGGCCAGAACGCCGGTACCGGTGCCGATGTCAAAGCCGGTCAGGTCTTCAAGGCCTTCAGGCACAGGCGCCTGCGCGACGAGGTCAATGTATTCACCGCGCACCGGGGAGAACACACCGTAGTGCGGATGCACGCGGTTGTGCGGGCCGTCTTCGCCGAGTGCAGGAATCGGCACACCCTTGCGCCGCCATTCGTGCGAGCTGATAAAGCCCATGAGTTCGCGCAGCGATGCAACCGAAGTGCCCGAGCCCTCCTTCGATGGTCCCCACGCTTCCGAGCATGCTTTCTTAGCATCCGGGGCGCGGCGCAGCGGAATGCTGTAGTCCGCATCAAACGGAATCAGCACCATGCCCAGCACGCGCGCACGTTGCGCCTGCGCCTGGCGGTGAAGGTGAAAGGCTTCAGGAAAGACTGGAGCAGGTACTTCGGCTGGGGCGTCCGACTCACCCGCCTTGTGGCGTTTGGTGCGCTTGGGTTTTGCCGGCTTGTCGACACGCCGCGCCAAAGCCTGCACCAGCAGCCGGGCGTTCTGGTAGTCACCGCGCCAGAGCAGGCCCGTGCCTTCACACGCCAGGCGGTAAGCCGTGTCGGCCGCCATGCTGTCGTCAGCAATAACCACCTTTTTGGGCGGGTTGGCGCCCCGCTCGGACCGCCAGCGCGCAGACCGCGCCTCGCCCGCCTCTGTCCAGTGGATGGTGACGGGCTCGGCAGGTGAGGTGGCGGGAACGGGTTTTGAAACGGGCATCTGGGGCTAACCTGGTAACTTTTAAAAGGGGAACCGGGTGTTTTAACAGATGCGGGGCCAAGCCAGGCCGAAGGCGGTACATAGCCATCAGCCATTACCAGGCATCAAACGCGGGAAACAACCATCTTCAGCCGCGCAGACCGTGCTCCCGCAGACGACTTAACAGGGGCGGCCATCTCCATCCACCCGGAAGGTGATGCCATTCGCAAGCTCACCAATGGCAGCTGTGATCGGTTGTTCAAAAGAAATCGTGCGTTCGCCGCAGTTTCGCCAATAGGCCACATCCCACAAAGCGAGAACTTTTTGTTGATCGTCGAGCAGACCTACCTGGGACTGGCCCTTGAGAATGCGGACTTTTACAGACTCTGTGAAAGACACCTGCACGGTGCCGGTTCCATCGGCGCGGTATTTGATGGTCCAGTGAGCATTTGAAACCGAGCCTGCCTTTGTTCCCCCGACACTGGCTTTGAAGAAAACCCGGGTACGCTCCACCTCCAGCGTCGATAGGCCAGCAGGCCCAGGCTGCGTCGCGCTGTCGGCCGATGAGAAATCAATGATGTTTGTTGAATCCGAATCGTTTTGCATTGTTGGAGTCTCCGGTTGGTTGAGCCCCGATTGTGCGGCCAAAGACAGTTACAAAAGCCCCTCAACGTCTGGCCCCAAATACCCGGACACTTCAGCAAGTGAGATTCTGATCGCTATTAAATCAGTAGCTGCTCACGCTCGTATCTAAAGGGCTGGAGGCCAATTTGATGCCTGAAAATGGCCTCAAAACCTGTTTTTAGGCCATTTTGCGAGCCCGGTGAGGTTTTTGAACCGTGCATTTTTACTTAATGCATCACAAATAAAGCATTAAGCACTTATGGTGCTATTTGTGATGCATTAAACCTGCAACTGCCCGATGACGCCCAGGAACTCAAACCCATCCCCCACCCAGCGCCCGGATGAGCCCCACTGTCGCCAGGTATTGCGCAGATTTCACCTGCAGCGCCTGGCGGCGGTTGCGCAGCTCGCTGCGTTGGGCGTCCAGCAGTTCGAGCTGGCTGACATAGCCGTTGCGGTAACGCGAGCCCGACAGCAGCGTGGCGCGGCTGCTGGCGTCCACCGAGCGTGACTGCGCCTCGGACTGGTCGGCCAGCAGGCGCAGGGCCGCAAGCTGGTCTTCAACATCGCGGAAAGCGACCAGCACCTGCTCGCGGTAGTTGGCCAGCGCAATGCTCAGGTCTGCGTTGGCGCCCTGCACGCCTGCCTCGCGCCGGCCGCCGTCAAAAATGGGCAGGGACAGCAGCGCGCCTACGCCCCAGGCCTGGGTCGAGAGCTTGAACAAATCCTTGATGTCGGGCGCGGCATAACCGCCATTGGCCGTGAGCGAGAAGGTCGGGAACCACGCGGTTTTGGCCACGCCCACCCTCGCCTGCGCGGCCTGCATGGTGTTCTGGGCCGCAGCGATGTCTGGCCTGCGCGTGAGCACGGTGCTGGGAACGCCTGCAGGGATGACCGGCAAGGCGGTGGACCATGCGGTGGGAGCCACCGCAAAGTTTGAAGCCACCTCACCGACCAGCACGGCCAGTGCGTGCTCGAGCACGGCGCGGCGCTGGTCGAGCGCCAGCGCTTCGGATTCAGTCGATGCGGCTTCGCTGCGAACGCGGGCCACATCCAGCTCGGCCACGTCACCTTCCCTGAAGCGCACCTCGGTCAGGCGCAGGGTGTTCTGGTAGGCCAGCAGCGTGCCGCGCACCAGCTCACGTTCGGTGTCGAGTGCGCGCAGGCTGAGGTAGGTTTGCGCGACGTCGGCCTGTACCAGCAACTGCGTGCTGCGCAGCAAGGCTTCACGCGAAGCGGCATCAAGCGATGCGGCATTCGATGCGCCCGAGAGCTTGCCGAACAGGTCAACCTCGTAGGAAAGATTGGCGCCCGCACTGACCACCGTCTGCGCCACATTGCCAGTCGTTGAATTGCGTTGCCGCGTCGCGCCTGCACCGACACCGATTTGCGGAAACCGGTTGGCATCGACCTGGCCTGCCAGCGCGCGAGCTTGTGCCAGACGGCCTGCAGCCACCTGCACGCTGTTGTTGTTGCCGTTGGCCTTGTCGATCAGGCCATCGAGCACCGGGTCGGCAAAGACCTTCCACCACAGGCCCTGCACCTGCGGCGCTGTTGGGTTGGCGCTCACTGCGGCGGCGCTTTCCTTGAAGGCCGTGGGCGCAGCGGGCACATTGCTGGTGTCAACCACTGCAGAGGTGGCGCAACCGGCCAGCACCAAAGCCATGACGAGCGGCGCCAGCCGGGTGTGCAGTTTTGAATATGTGTGGTTCATCGTGAACTCCTTCTATCTATCAATTCTTTATTCGTGTTGTTTGAGGGGCGCGGCAGGTTGGGCGTGCAGCGCGCCACCGCCCGAGCCTGAACCAGATCCGATGGCCTGTTCGATATGCGGTACCTCGCCATGCAGCTTGAGCGGGCGGTTGCCCGTCATGGCGCGCAGGGCGACGTAGAACACCGGTGTGAGGAAGAGGCCGAAGGCCGTCACGCCAATCATTCCCGAGAACACCGCTATGCCCATGGCAGAGCGCATCTCCGCACCCGCACCGGTCGACAGCACCAGCGGCAGCACACCCATGACAAAGGCCAGCGACGTCATCAGGATGGGGCGCAGGCGCAGGCGGCTGGCTTCAATCGCGGCCTGTACCGGCGTGCGGCCGGCGAACTCCAGCTCGCGGGCGAACTCGACGATCAGAATCGCGTTCTTCGCCGACAGTCCCACCAGCACCATCAACCCGATCTGCGTGAAGACGTTGTTCTCACCACCCGAGATCCAGACGCCGGTCATCGCAGCGAGCAGGCTCATGGGCACAATCAAAATAATCGCAATCGGCAATGTCAGGCTTTCATACTGCGCGGCCAGCACCAGGAAGACCAGCAATATCGCCAGCGGGAACACCAGCACCGCAGAGTTGCCTGCCAGGATTTCCTGGTAGGTCAGCTCTGTCCATTCAAAGCTGATGCCCTTGGGCAGCGTCTCGGCGGCAATGCGCTCAATCGCCTCCTGTGCCTGGCCCGATGAGTAGCCCGGCGCAGGGCCGCCACTCACGTCAGCAGAGAGGTATCCGTTGTAGCGCATGGCGCGTTCGGGGCCAAAGCTGGGCTGCACCTTCATCAGCGCAGACAGCGGCACCATCTCGCCGGTGGTCGAGCGCACCTTGAGCAGGCCCACGTCTTCAGCCCGCGCGCGGTAGGCGGCATCGGCCTGAACACGCACGCTGTAGGTACGGCCAAACTTGTTGAAGTCGTTGGCGTACAGGCTGCCGAGGTAGATCTGCATGGTGTCGAAGATGTCGGTCACCGGCACCTTCAGCTGGCGCGCCTTGGCACGATCGATATCTGCATAAAGCTGCGGCACATTGACCTGCCAGCTCGTAAAGGTGCCGGCAATCTCGGGCGCCTGCGCCACCTTGGCCATGAAGGCTTTCACTGCACCATCCATCGCGTCGTAACCCAGCGATGCGCGGTCTTCCAGCTGCAGCTTGAACCCGCCCGTGGTGCCCAGGCCTTCCACCGGTGGCGGCGGGAACATCACGATAAACGCATCCTGGATGCTGCCGAATGCCTGGTTCAACTGGCCAGCCACCGCACCGCCACTCTGGTCTTTCTGCGTGCGCTCTGCAAACGGTTTGAGCGTGGCAAACACAATGCCGGAGTTCGAGCTGTTGGTAAAGCCGTTGATCGAGAGGCCCGGGAAGGCAATCGCGTCTTCCACATTCGGGTTCTTCTTCATGATGTCGCCCATGCGCTGGATCACGTCTTCAGTTCGGTCCAGCGTGGCGCCGTCAGGCAGCTGCGCAAAACCGATGAGGTACTGCTTGTCCTGCGCCGGCACAAAACCGCCGGGCACCAGCTTGAAGATGCCGACCGTGGCCGCGACCAGCACCAGGTAGAGCGCCAGCATCAGGGTCTTGCGCGAGATGGCGCTTTTGACGCCGGTGCTGTAGCTGCTGGCGCCACGGCTGAAGAGGCGGTTAAAGCCTGCGAAGAAGCGTCCGAAGATTTTGTCCATGCCGCGCGTCAACCGGTCTTTGGGCGCATCGTGGCTCTTGAGCAGCAAGGCTGCGAGTGCCGGCGACAGCGTCAATGAGTTGATGGCCGAGATCACGGTCGAGATCGCAATCGTCACCGCAAACTGGCGGTAGAACTGGCCGGTCAGACCGCTGATGAAAGCCAGGGGCACAAACACCGCGACCAGCACCAGCGCAATCGCGATGATGGGCCCGGACACCTCACGCATGGCGCGGTAGGTAGCCTCACGCGGGCTCAGGCCGTCCTCGATGTTGCGCTCGACGTTCTCCACCACTACGATGGCGTCATCGACCACGATACCGATGGCCAGCACCAGCCCGAAGAGGCTGAGCGCGTTGATCGAAAAGCCCAGCAAATGCAGCACGGCAAAAGTGCCGATCACAGACACCGGCACGGCCAGCAGCGGAATGATGGATGCGCGCCATGTCTGCAAAAACAAAATGACGACCAGCACAACAAGCGCAATCGCTTCAAGCAGGGTATGGATCACCGAGCTGATGGACGCACGCACAAACTGCGTCGGGTCGTAGGCGATTCGGTATTCGACGCCTTCAGGCATGTTCTTTGACAGCTCATCCATGGTCTTGCGCACGGCGTCTGAAATCTCAAGCGAGTTGGAACCCGGTGCCTGGAACACGCCCATGCCAACAGCCTGCTTGTTGTTGAGCAGTGAACGGAGTGCGTAGTCGGCAGCGCCCAGCTCCAGCCGCGCAATGTCGCGCAGCCGTGTGATGGCGCCATCAGTACCGGTCTTGACGATGATGTCGCCAAACTCTTCTTCATTCTGCAAACGGCCCTGCGCGTTGATGGACAGCTGCATGTCAACACCCGCCAGCCCGGGCGATGCACCCACCACACCTGCAGCAGCCTGAATGTTCTGCCCACGAATGGCGGCCACCACATCACTGGCAGATAAGCCGCGCTGCGCAACCTTTTGCGGGTCAAGCCAGACGCGCATTGAATAATCACCACCACCAAAAATCTGCACCTGGCCAACGCCCTGGATGCGGGCGAGGCGGTCTTTCACATTCAGTACCGCATAGTTACGCAGGTAGTTGATGTCATAGCGGTCATTGGGCGACACAAGGTGCACCACCATCGTGATGTTGGGCGCGCTCTTGACGGTGGCAACACCCAGGCGGCGCACTTCTTCAGGCAGGCGCGGCTCGGCCTGCGAGACGCGGTTCTGCACCATCTGCTGCGCCTTGTCGGGGTCGGTGCCCAGCTTGAAGGTCACGGCCAGCGTCATCACGCCATCGGTGGTGGCCTGGCTGTTCATGTAGAGCATGCCTTCAACGCCGTTGATGGACTCCTCCAACGGCGTGGCCACCGTCTCGGCAATCACCTTGGGGTTGGCGCCGGGGTACTGGGCGCGCACGACGATGGTGGGCGGCGCGACTTCCGGGTATTCGGAAATCGGCAAACCACGCAGCGCGACCAGGCCGGCAATCAGCATCAGCAGCGACAGCACGCCGGCAAAAATGGGCCGGTCGATAAAAAATTTGGAAAGATTCATGGCAGTTCTTCTTGTTCGATGGAAACGGGAGACGCTGATTTATTTCTGCGCAACCTTGATGGCTTTGTCACCACCGGAAAGCTCGGCCTTGGCGGTCATCTCGACCACCTGCGGCGCCACAAGTGCACCGGGGCGAATGCGCTGCAGGCCGTTGACGACGATGCGTTCGTTTGCAGCGAGACCGCTCTTGATGACACGCAAGCCATTAACCGATGCCCCAAGGGTGACTTCGCGATACACAGCCTTGTTGTCTGCACCCACCACCATTACAAACTTCTTGTTCTGGTCGGTGCCGACCGCACGCTCGTTGATGAGCAGCGCCGCCGCTTTCGTGGCCTGGCCCATGCGGATGCGCGCGAACTGGCCCGGCATCAGCTGGCCGTCCTTGTTGTCAAACACGGCCCGTGCCCGCACGGTGCCGCTTTTGGCATCGACCTGGTTATCGACCAGTTGCAGCCTGCCTTCAAACGGTGTGTCGCTGCTGGCCGAGGTACCCATCTGCACGGGGATGCGGTCCAGCTTGCGGTCACCGCCGGCGCTTACATCTTTCAAAGCTTTGGCCACCACCTGCTCATCAGCTTCAAAGCTTGCGTAGATGGGGCTGACAGAGACCAGCGTGGTCAGCACCGGCGCGCCGGGGCCGGCGGCGACCAGGTTGCCCACAGTGACTTCCAGCTTGCCGACACGGCCCGAAACCGGCGCGCGCACCTGCGTGTAGCCCATGCTGAGCTGCGCGGTTTGCAGCGCGGCCTGTGCAGCACGCAGGTTGGCATCAGCCTCACGCTGGCCATTCACACGTTCGTCAAACTCGCGCTTTGAAATCGCCTGCTCACTCCACAGGCGCTGCGAGCGATCCTGCTCGCCTTTGGCCTGCGCGCCCTTGGCCTGGGCTGCAGCCACCTGCGCTTCAGCGCGCTGCACGTCGGCGGCGTAAGGAGCCGGGTCAATCGTCAGCAGCAAGTCGCCCTTTTTCACAAGCGCGCCTTCACGAAAGTGCACGGCCTGTATGGTGCCGGCGACGCGCGAGCGGATGTCGACGCGTTCAACAGCTTCGAGCCTGCCGGAGAACTCATCCCACGCGGCGACATCGCTTTGCACAACGGTAGCCACGGACACCGGTGTGGCCGGTGCCTGCGCGGCGGCGGGTTGCGCGCGGGAACTGGTGACACCGAAGATCGCGGCGGTCACGCCTGTCAGTGCGAACACGGCAATGGCAATCGCCAGCAGGCGACGTTTGGGGGTGTGAAGGCGAATGGTCTGCATGATGGTCTGGTCCCTGAAAAATTAAAGAATTGAAATGGAGTTGGAGGATGCGAAGAACGATGGCGTGTGCACGGGCTTGTCTTGCGCGGCATCTTTTTTGTCGTTGGTAACTTCACTGAAAAAATCGCTGAACTGCTTTTGCACGCTGGCCGACCATGCGGCTTTTTGGCGCTCTTCGTCGGCAGCTTCCAGATAGCTCACGGGCCAGCCGGTCGGGCCGGGCAGCACGGCGGCATGCACCAGCCGGCCAAACACGCGCAGGCGGTCGGCGTAAGCGAGCGCTTCATCGCGCAGCGGATCGTCCTGCGCCGTCAGCAAAAGCGTGGGCGGCAGGCTGGCCAGGCGCAGCGCATTGCCAGGTGCTGCATAAGGGTGGGCGGCGTTGTCGACACGAGAGAGGTACTTGTTCCAGCCATCAGCCCAGGTGCAGCCGACGGGGCCGGCATCAGCGTCGCGCAGTGATTCGGTTGCCATGCACGGGTCCAGCATGGGCGACAACAACATCTGGCCGGCCAGTTCGGGCTCATGCCGGTCACGCGCCATCAGCGCCACGGCTGCAGCCAGGTTGCCGCCGGCTTCTTCACCGGCCACAAACACCGGGGCGTCCTTGCCGGCCAGCTTTTGCCTGGCCTTGAAAGCCCAGGCCAGGGCGGCATAACCGGTTTCAATCGCCTGCGGAAACGGGTTGGCCGGGGCCAGCGGGTAGTCCAGCGACATGACAACCGCGCCTGCAGCAGCCAGCAAACGCGGCACACAACCGCCCTCTTCCAGCGATCCGGCCACAAAAGCCCCGGCGTGGAAATGCACCACCAGCGGTACCGGGCCGGCGGCTGACGGGTCGTACCGGCCGTAAAAACGCACGTTCAGCAAGGGGCTGGCGGGCGGCCTCAATCCGATATTGATCTGTTTGGCTACCCAGGCCGGGCCGGTGGCGGCAGCTGCGGCGGCGGGTTTTGGAAGGCTGTGCATCTTGTCAAGCCGCGGGACGGCTCCAAATTGTTGCGATGCAGCAGAATGTAGGGCGCTTGCCCCCGGCAATAAATAGCGATTCCGTTCATTCTTTATTTCACCATTGCAACAATGGGGCTTTAAAACTGGCGAATAATCGCCTCCAGCCCAGAAACAGCACCGTTTGCTATCACCGCGGGCCATTCAGGAGGGAGCTACAAAATGGATAAATTTTCAGCAATGCAGGCTTTTGTACGTGTCGTTGAAGCCGGCACCTTCACCAAAGCCGCAGATTCCATGGGTGTGCCCAAACCGTCGGTCACCCGCCTGATCCAGGACCTGGAGAAGGAGCTGGACACCAAACTCCTCAACCGCACCACCCGCAAAGTCACCGTCACTGTCGACGGCGCCGCCTATTACGAGCAGGCCAGCAGGCTGCTGGGTGAAGTGGAGGAGCTGGAATCGAGCATGTCACGCGCCAAGGCCAGCCCGCGCGGCAAGCTGAAGGTCGACATTCCTTCATCGCTGGGCCTGGCCATCATCATCCCCGCCCTGCCCGATTTTTATGCGCGCTACCCCGACATTACCCTGCACCTCGGCGTGAGCGACAGACCCATAGACATCATTGCCGAGAACGTCGATTGCGTGGTGCGCGGCGGCGAGATCACAGACCAGTCACTGGTAGCGCGCCGCATTGGTGAATTGCACCTGATGGCCTGCGCATCGCCGGCTTATCTGAAGCGCTACGGCACGCCGACACACCCCAACGAACTGCACGAGTCTCACCAGACCATACGCCATGCGTCACCGCGCGACGGCAAGCTTTACACCGTCAACATGCACAGCGAAGAAGGCTCGTTTGAAATTGGCGGCAAGCACCAGCTGTCAGTCAACGATTCGAACGCGGGTGTGACTGCCGCACTTGCAGGACTGGGCGTATTGCATACCGCGAGCTTTCTGGTCCAGCATCACATCAGCAGTGGCGCACTCGAGCCGCTATTTTCGAAATGGTGTACAGATACGATCCCCATGTATGTCGTCTACCCACCCAACCGTCACCTGAGCAACAAGGTGCGGGTGTTTGTGGACTGGATTGCAGAACTGTTCGCCAAACACGATTTGATCCAGCGCAAGAGCACCCTGCCTGAAGCGATGTGCAAGGGCTGGAATGCGCCGGCTGTGCCTGCTGCCATTGGCGGTGTTGAAAAAGCCAGGGCCGCAGTTATGGAAGCTGCCTAGCGTTCGTCAGCGGATGGAGACAGAAAGGCCAGCTGGAAAAAGGAACCAGGCGCCTGTAGCCCCCGCGATGCACATCCCCTGGCCGTGTAGCTCAGGCGCGTGAGGGAGCTTTCGACGGCAGCATTTTTTTGACCAGCATCACCACGCCCAGCACAATGGCGCCGGTGATCACGCCGACCACGGCATCCATCAGCAAAGGCGTGATGGCCCCCAGCAGAGTGCCAGCCCTTGCAGCCAGCCCTTCGATGAAATGATGCAACGGCGCCAGCCCGTGAGTGATGATGCCGCCACCCACCAGAAACATGGCAATGGTGCCGGCCACGGACAAGCCCTTCATGAGCCACGGTGCAGCCACAAGAACGCCGCGGCCCAGGCTGCGCTGCAACCGTCGGCCAGCGCCCTCGCCCGGCAACTGCGTCAGATAAAGGCCGCCGTCATCAAGCTTGACGATACCGGCCACCAGCCCATAAACACCCATGGTCATGATGATGGCGATGCCGCTCAACACTGTGACCTGAGTGATGAACTCGCTGCTTTGCACCGTACCAAGCGTGATGGCAATAATCTCGGCCGACAGGATGAAGTCGGTGCGTATCGCACCCTTGATCTTGTCTTTTTCAACCGCCACCAGGTCAACTGCCGGGTCTGACAGCGCATTCACCAGTTGCTCACGCTCGGCATCCTGCTCATGCTTGCTGTGCAAAAACTTGTGTGCCAGCTTTTCAAAGCCCTCAAAACACAAAAACGCACCGCCCACCATCAACAGCGGCGTCACGGCCCAGGGCGCAAACGCGCTGATAGCCAGCGCTGCAGGTACAAGAATGGCCTTGTTGATGAACGAGCCCTTGGCGACCGCCCAGACAACGGGCAGCTCACGCTCGGCCTTGACACCCGACACCTGCTGTGCATTGAGCGCCAGGTCATCACCGAGCACGCCGGCCGTTTTTTTGGCCGCAACTTTTGACAAAAGCGCCACGTCATCGAGGATGGTGGCGATGTCGTCAATCAGTGCGAGAAGGCTGCTGGCCATAAAAATCCCGTTATAAAAAGCAATGGCGTATTTTGCCGCGCATCAAAAAGCCGCCTCATGGGCGGCCTTGCGGTTGGCAGTCTGGCAATGCGTTCAACGCGCCGTCAGCCGTCCAAACACGAAGCCGAATGCAAGTGCGGCAGCGACCGCTTCCAGCGGACGCTCCTGAACCCAGGATTTCGAAGTCTCAAGCGCACGGGTCGGCGCTTCGGTGAAACGGCGTGTCTGGCTGGCCACACGGTCAGCTGTGTTGTTGGCGCCGATGGCCAGCTTGTCCACAGTTTCATGTGCACTGGTGCTCAAACGATCCACCGCGCTGCGGGCAGGCTCCGCAACCTTTTCTATGCCGTTATGCAAAGCCGCGCCAGCAGAATCAACCCTGCGCTGAACGGTGCCCACTGCATCAACACCCGTGCCGGTGTCGTAAATACTTTTTTCCATGATTTGGGTCCTTGAATTAGTCACTACAAATGCCGCAGTGAAGTGCTTCACCTGGCTCGTAGACTCACCTTAAACACGGGCCTTGTGCGCCACTGTGCGCATGCACATGACAAGGGTGTAGGACAAGGGAGAGTGTTGGTTTGCACTGCATCGCGCAAGTCCGGCCGGCAGCTGTCAGTGCAGGATGACAGGACAACCATCCTGCGCCTGATGCGCAGCGGTTCAGGACTCTCCATCATCAGGCTTCTTCAATTAAATAAAGAGGCCCGCCATGAACAGGACACCCAACCCTTCAACCGAAGAAGCAGCCAACGATGACCAGGCACTCGAGTTGCCAGTCAGCCCGGACGAAGGTTCTTCGCTCATTCCTGATGAGGAGGAGCGTGTGGTGAACGTGCCGTCGTGACCGTTGCGCGGCCTGGCCCTGGCGGGTCTGGCTTTAATTAATCAACAGCGCGCTTGAGCCGGATTTCTTCCAGCCGGGTGCCGCTGAAATCTGTCGTTTTCAGCGAGGGCATGTCGCGTTTGAAGCCTGCGGAATGCTCGAAGAAGCCCAATGCGCGCTCGTTGTGCAGCAGCACCCACAGCGTGACCTGGGTGCAGCCCTCTTCCTTGAGGCCTTCACGTGCGCCGTCCCACAGGGCAACGCCGCAGCCCTTGCTCCAGTGCTCTGGAAGCACATACATGGCCCAGATCTCGCCAACGGTTGACTTCGTGCCGGCATCGCGCGAGCGGTCAAACCCCACAAAACCAACCACTTTGTCGCTTTCAGTGGCCACCAGCAATTGCGGCTCGCTGTATTCAATGGCCTCGCGCCAGAAGGCCTGGCGCTTTTCAACCGTCATTTTTTTAAGGTGATCCTCGGGCATCAAATCTTTATAGGCAACCTGCCAGGTAGCAACGTGAATTTCGGCAATGGCTTTTGCATCGCGGGCAGTGGCGGGACGAACGGAATAGCTGGACATGTAGGAGTATTTTCGAAATATGCGGGAGGACATGGATTGTCGCGCAAAACCCGAATGGTGCCCTGTAGCATTCGTGTATGCCACCCGCATCCACACACCCTGAAGAGCAAGCAGCATTTACGGCCCAGATCGAAACAACCGGTCAGCAGTTTTCAGCACCCGCCTCGCTGCCCCTTCTTCTGGCTGCAGAACACGCAGGGTTTGGGGGAATGCTGATGGACAGCTCATGCCGCAACGGCACCTGCCGCACCTGCATCTGCAGGCTCACCAGCGGCCAGGTGCATTACCGCATCGAATGGCCAGGCCTGAGCCCGGATGAGAAACGCGAGGGCTACATACTGCCCTGCGTCGCGTACCCGCTGTCTGATGTGGTGATCGAGTTGCCGGTTTAGAAACCGGCTGCTTTACGCTTCAGGATTCCGGTTCCATTGGAAGCGAGAACAAGGCGCGAAGTCGCAGACAGTGCTGCAGCACGGCAAGACGAAGCAACGCTGTTATCGCTTTCAAGGGGGCCGGAATCAAACAGCCATGATCGACACGGCTTTGGTCACGAGATAAGCCTCCATCGCCTCAGGGCCACCTTCCGATCCATAACCCGAATCCTTGATGCCGCCGAATGGCATCTCAGGAGATGGCGTGGCGGGCTGGTTGATCCACAGCATGCCGACTTCCATCTGCTGCGACAGCATGTGGGTGTTCTTGACGGATTTGGTAAAGGCGTAACCGGCCAGACCGTAAGGCAGGCGGTTCGCTTCGGAGATCGCTTCTTCGAGCTTGTCGAACCCGCGAATCGCGGCGATGGGGCCGAAGGGCTCGTTGTTGAACACGTCGGCGTCCAGCGACACATCGGTCAGCACGGTGGCCGCGAAGAAATTGCCTTCAGTGCCCACGCGTTCACCACCGGTCGCCACCTTGGCACCGGTCTTGCGCGCATCGTCAAGCACCTTGGCCATGGCCGTCAGGCGGCGTGCATTGGCCAGGGGGCCCAGCGTCGTACCTTCCGTCAGGCCGTCGCCCAGCTTCAGGCTTTCAGCGTGCTTGACCATCAGCTGGGCAAACTCGTCCTTGATGCTGTTGTGCACCAGGAAACGCGTTGGCGATATGCACACCTGGCCGGCATTGCGGAACTTCGCGGCGCCTGCGGCCTTGACGGCCAGCGCCACATCGGCGTCTTCGCAGACGATCACAGGCGCGTGGCCGCCGAGCTCCATCGTGGCGCGTTTCATGTGCAGGCCCGCCATGCTGGCCAGCTGTTTGCCGACGGGGGTGGAACCCGTGAAGGTCACCTTGCGGATGATGGGGTGAGGGATCAGGTAGCTGGAGATCTCATGCGGGTCGCCAAATACCAGGCCCACAGTGCCGGGGGGCACGCCTGCGTCGACAAACGCCTGCAGCAGCGCCGCCGGTGAAGCCGGTGTTTCTTCAGGTGCCTTGACCAGGAAAGAACAGCCGCAGGCCAGCGCACCGCCGAGCTTGCGCACGATCTGGTTGATGGGGAAGTTCCAGGGCGTGAACGCCGCCACCGGGCCAATCGGCTCTTTCAACACCTGTTGCTGTGCAGCCAGGTTGCGCGAAGGCACGATGCGGCCGTACACACGGCGGCCTTCATCGGCAAACCATTCAATGATGTCGGCGCCGGCCAGCACTTCAACACGGGCTTCGGCAAAAGGCTTGCCCTGCTCCTGGGTCATGAGGCGTGCGATGTCTGCAGCGCGCTCACGCAGCAGGCCTGCAGCCTTGCGCATGGTGTTTGCACGTTCATTCGCGGGGATCTTCTTCCAGGCGTCAAACCCGGCCTGCGCCGCAGCCAGCGCGCGGTCCAGGTCAGGGATACCGGCATGGGCCACCTTGCCGATGGGTTTGCCGGTGGCCGGGTTGATCACGTCCAGCGTCTTGCCGCTGGCGGCATCGCACCATTCGTTGTTGATGAGGAGCTGGGTGTCTTTGTAAGTCTGGGTCGTCATTCGGGTCTCCGGGGATGGTGAGTTTGGACACAGTTTAAACAAGCGCCGGAAAGAGCTGCCGGGCGGCGGGAAAAGCCCCATGGGAAGCACCCGCAGTCTTTGGCGGGAAGAAATGGGGCTTTTTACAACGGTGATGCCAAATCTGCCCGCTTCGGGCTCGCGTGGAAATCCGTGTGGGGCACGCATACCCGCCTTGAAAGCCAGCCGCTTTAACTGGAGGGGAACCACGGCTACCCGGAAGGGTCATAGGTGTAACTGCGTGCACGCGGAACGGGTTACCGGGCGTAACATGCCGGGTGCAGGACCGAACCTCGCAAACCAGTCAATCCAGAATCGAAAACCCCAAGGTCAGCTCCATGCCCATACGCAAGTCCAAAAACGCCAACGCGGTTACCCCCAAAGTGGCCGAAGCCGTGAACGAGAGTAAAGAAGTGACGCGGGAGATTGAGCATGCGGCGCACGACCTGGCGGTGGCCCACGCTGTTCTGGAAAAAAATATTCCCAAAACACCCACTGCAGAAGATGTCACCGGTGCAGTCAAGCGGACAGCTGAAGTGCAGAAGAAGCTGGACAAGACAGCCAAAAAGCTTGAAAACGTGACTGAAAAGCTCGAAGGCGGGCTGAAAGACAGCGCCGGAAAGAAATAACCGGGCCGTCTTCGCCGATTAAGGCACTTATTGAGGCACTCGGCCCTTATTGCGGCACCAGGCCGGCGGCTTTCACCAGGTCGGCGTGTATGCGGATCTCTTCGCTGATGACCTGATTCAAAGGTTTGGCTTCATCGGGTGCGGGTTCCATGCCCAGCTCGATCAGACGGGTTTTGGCATCGCCGCGCAACATGGTCTTCACCGATTTGCTGAGTTTGTCGAGCACGGCTGGCGGGGTTTTGGCGGGGGCCAGCATGCCAATCCACGCAGACAGCACCACGTTATTCACACCGCCCTCTTTCAATGTCGGAATCTCGGGTGCCGATGCCGTACGCTTCTCGCTGAGCACCCCCACCGGGAAGAGCTTGCCCGACTTGATGTGCGGCAGTGCCTCAGGCATGGGCGAAAACGCCATGTCCACCACGCCGCCAATCAGGTCGGTGATCGCTGGCGCGCCGCCCTTGTACGGCACATGCAGCAGCTTGACGCCGGTCTGGCTTTCAAACATCAGGCCGGCCAGGTGCTGGGGGCTGCCGTCACCCGAAGATGCATAGGTGAGCTTGCCGGGGTTGGCCTTGGCAGCAGCCAGAATGGCAGCCGGCGTCGGGTACTTGGTCTTGTTGTTCACCACCAGCACCATGGACTGGTTGACCAGCTTGGTCACAGGCACAAAGTCGGTTTCGGGGTTATAGGGCAGCTGCTTGAAGATGCTCTTGTTGGTCGTCAGAAAGGACGCGGGCGACACCATGATGGTGTAGCCATCTGGCGCGGCCTTGGCCACCACCGGCACACCAATCTGCCCAGACCCGCCGGCACGGTTGTCCACTACAAAAGGCTGGCCCAGATCGGTCGCCAGCTGCTGGCTGACCATGCGCGCAATCATGTCCACACTGCCGCCCGCCGGCAAGGCAACAATGACCTTGACCGGGTGGCTGGGGTAGGCGTCTTGCGCCGCAGACAGCGTGGCCACCATGAGGGTTGATGCAGCGCCTAGTGCCACCAGAATAGAGCGTGTAAGAGTCATGATTGCTTTCGGGTTTGGGTTAAGACTGATGTTGTGTGACCAGCGCTGCAGTCCGCGCCGTTCGTAAACATGTCTTGCACACAAGCAAGTTGTGTGCCGTTCTACGCAAATCTGCCACTGCCGTTCAGGGCGGCAACGCACCTGACGCCCCGACAACCACACTCCGCAGCGGGCCTGCGGGTGCGCCGCCCGCGCGAATGCCTGAAAAACGGAATCAGCAGGCTCTATCCAGCGCTCAAACCGCCATCCAGGACAAACTCGCTACCGGTCATGAAAGATGAGGCCTCGGATGCAAGATAGAGAGCACCATTCGCAATATCGTCCACTTTCCCCAGGCGTCCTATTGGATAAACGGCGGCGGCTGCTTTCACCTTGTCGGTTGCCGAAGCACCTGCGCGTGCAGCGACCGCCAGCATGCCCATGTCGGTGTCAACAATTCCGGGATGCATCGAGTTGACCCGGATGCGTTGTGCGGCCAACTCAAGTGCCGCAGACTTTGTCAGCAACCTGACTGCGCCCTTGGACATGCAGTAAACACTGCAACCCGCCGCCCCGACAAGTCCCGCGACTGAAGACAGGTTGATGATGGAAGCCGTGCTGTTGCGGCGTCTTTCAGCATCGGCCAGATAGGGAATCGAAGATTTGATGCCCAGGAACACGCCCTCCACATTGGGGCCAGTGATTTGCCGCAGTTCCTCCAGGCTGGTTTCCACAATTGGCTTCACCAGAAAACGCCCCGCATTGTTGACAAGTACGTCCAGACCACCAAAAGCGGCGGCAGTTGCCTTCAAGACTGTTTTCCAGTTTTCTTCATCGGTCACATCCAGCTTGTGGGCAATGGCGATGCCACCGCTGCTGGATATTTTTTCGGCAGTCTGTTGGGCGTCACGCAAAACGAGGTCACTTACCACCACGCTTGCACCCGCCTCAGCCAGGCGAAGGGCTATTCCTGCGCCAATGCCCTTGCCGGCGCCTGTCACCAGGCAAACCCGCCCGCTTAAATCGTAGGCCGCCGGCAGTTTGGGAGGAAGGGAGGTTTGTTGTGTAGTCATTGCCGCCTTTTCCATGGTAGATACAGTCAGCTTGAAGCAGACTTCAGGCAAGTTGCCGTACCATTTTTAATCGACCGTCACCTTGGCAGTGCGGATGTACTGGCCCCAGCGGTCGAATTCGGCATTGTAAAAAGCCTGGTAGGTGCGCTGGTCCATGTAGTCAATGATCATGATCATCTTCTTCTTCATCTGCTCGACGATAGCGGGCTCCCGCAGGGTAGCCTCGATTGCGCTATTCAGGCGAACGAGGATATTTTCCGGAACCCCCGCAGGAGCAAGGAAGCCAAGCCATGGCCCCATATCGATACTGATCCCCATCTCTTTCATCACCGGTATATCCGCGAACTGGGGCAGCCGCTCTTTTGCAGTGATGGCCAACAAGCGCAGCGTGCCCGCACGAATATGCTGTTCAACCACGGGCAAGGTATTGATGGAGCAGTCGGTCTGTCCAGCCAGCTGCGCCTGCACAAGGGGCGCTGTACCGTTGTAGGGCACATGCAGCAGATTCACTTTTGCGACCTGCTTCAAGGCTTCCATGGTGATGTGCCCGGAGCTGCCCTGCCCCCAGGAGCCGAAGGTCAACGGCTCCTTGGCCCTTTTGGCCATCTGCAGGAACTGCTCGAAATTCTTCGCAGGATGAGAAGCGCTGACCACCAAGCCCAGCGGCGGAAAACCTATAGGCGCGACAGCCACAAAATCCTTTTTGGAGTCGTATGGCGCCTGTTTCAACAGATTGGGCGCTATCGAATGAGAGTCGGCTGCACCATATACCAGCGTGTAACCATCTGCAGGGCTGCGCGCTGCTGCCAAGCTTCCAATGGTGCCTGTTGCGCCTGGGCGGTTGTCAATGACAATGGGCTGTCCGAGCCGCTGGGTAAGACCCGGAACCATGAGGCGCACCACCACATCGCCACCGCCGCCGGCAGCCCATGGAACGATGATCTTGATGGGCCTGTTGGGATACGGCCCCTGCTGTGAGAAGGCTGGCACAGCAAGCGCCAGCCCGCCTGCACCCAAACCACCCAGGGCCATACGACGTGTGATTCTTGTAGTCATAGTCACGCTCTTTCGTTAAGTGCGTTCAAGGTTGCGTTCAAGGAGTCAATCAATCGTGACATTGGCGGTTTTGATGTACTGGCCCCAGCGGTCGTATTCCGCGTTGTAGAAGTTCTGATAGCTTTTCTGGTCCATGCGGTCGATGATCATGATCATCTTTTTGGTCTGTTCGACGATGGCAGGCTCACGCAAGGTGGCCTCGATGGCATCATGCAGGCGCGCCACAATATCGGCCGGCATGCCAGCGGGGCCGAAAAGCCCGATCCATGGGCCCATGTCAATGCTGATGCCCATTTCCTTCATCATCGGCACGTCGGGGAACTGGGGCACACGTTCTTTTGCAGTCACGGCCAGCAGGCGCAGCGCGCCACTGCGAATGTGGGGCTCTATGACCGCCAGCGCGTTGATCGAGCTGTCAATCTGCTGCCCGAGCTGCGCCTGAACCAGAGGCGCGGTGCCGTTGTAAGGTACGTGCAGCATGCGAACCTTGCTGGCCACCTTGAAGGCCTCCATGGTGATGTGCCCGGAAGTACCCTGACCCCATGAACCGAAGGTCAGCGGCTCCTTGGCATCCTTTGCCATCTGCAGAAACTGGGCGAGGTTCTTGGCGGGGTGCGACGCACTGACCACCAGCCCCAGGGGGAAAAACCCTATCGGTGCCAGCGCGACAAAGTCCTTCCGGGCGTCGTAGGGGATTTGCTTGAGAACATGCGGCGCAATGGAGTGCGAATCGGCACCGGCATAAACCAGCGTATAGCCGTCCGCAGGGCTGCGCGCCGCGGCAAGACTGCCGATGGTGCCAATGGCGCCGGGGCGGTTGTCCACAACCACAGGCTGACCAAGCCGCTGGGAAAGACCCGGACCCATCAAACGCACAATCACATCGCCACCACCACCTGCAGCCCAGGGCATGATGATCTTGATCGGCCTGTTGGGATATGACCCCTGTTGTGCCAGCGCAGGCAGGCCAGCAGCAGACAGCATGCCGACACCGAGAGTCGTCAGGGCGGTTCGGCGGGTAATGTTGATACGTTTCATAGATGTCTCCTTGTGTTGTTAAAAAATTCTCTGGCTTCGATCAGGTGGTGACGTGCGCCAGCGGTTCGGAAATTTCGAAATCAGCCACCAGGGATCGGGGAACTGAAACTCCCAGCGACAGCAGCAGAAAAGACAGCGACTTCCCGTGCATGTCCAGGTTCAGCGATTCATTCACGCCGCCATCCAGTACGTTGTCGAGCACGAAATTGAATCCGTGCAACTTCGGCAACAGATAGCGCCGCACCGCTGTGGGCCTGCGGCTGGCAAACAACTCACTCACGCGCTCGCAGGTGACCTGCGCGACCAGCAGCGCATACGAATCGGGGCGGTACGCAAAAACGGCGATGTTGGAATGATTTCCCTTGTCGCCGCTTCGCGCGTGGGCAAGCGTGTGAAGCAATACCGTTTGTTCTGGCTTGAACGTCACGCGTGCGCCTCGTGAAATGAGTAGCGCGCAGGAACCGTTGCCCGCGGCAACAGGCAAGAAATATTGTTAAGACGCTGGCGCTTCGCGGTACGCACGCCACCGCCGCCAGCTGGCCCGCACAGCCAGAGTGAGTAGACCTCGCGCAGCAGCCGGTCGATTTCGGTTTCTTCGTCGTGGCGGCCTGCAACCCTGAGGCGCACATCCTCAGCCCGGCCCTGCGGGTGTCCGGAGAGCATCTCGCCTGCACTGTCACCCAGAACACTGACCACACCTATCAGGTCGAAACGAAGGGCAATATCTGCGCCCATGCGCCGCCGCACAATATCCATCGCCAGACGCGCCCGCGGCTCTGCATTCGGTCCTGCATAGGAAATCTCACCCTCGCCCAGCCAGCCACCTTCATAAAACACCAGTGCCTTCAGGGTGGGTGGCCGGGGCTTGCCCATCACGCCCTCCACGAATACGCGGTCTTTTGCAATCTCTCTTACCGTGGCATCGCTCAGGTCGACCGTCACATCCGGCGTCAGATAGGCCTGCGGGTCGTGAATCTCGTAAAGCAACTGCTCCTTCACCGTGAGTTCATTGACCATGCCGCCGGTATGCGCGGCCTTCCCGACCACACATGAACCATCCTGCATGACTTCAACAATCGGGTAGCCGACGTTTGCAAGATCGGGCACCTCTTTAAAGCCCGGGTCAGCAAAGTAGCCCCCGGTCACCTGGGCACCACACTCCAGCAGGTGCCCTGCCATGGTCGCCCCTGCGAGCTGGTTCCAGTCTTCGCGTCCCCAGCCGAAGTGTGCAACGGCAGGGCCCAAGGCTAGCGCCGAGTCGACAACCCGGCCTGTCACCACGATTTGCGCTCCAGCCTTCAGCGCATCTGCAATCTCAAATGCACCCTGGTACACATTGGCGCTGACGATAGGCCTGTCAGCGAATTGTTCCGGCAGCGCCGAACGGAGTTTTTCGGAATCAACGACCCCCGACAGGTCATCACCTTCAACCACCGCGACGCGAGGTTGCGCCAGACCCAGTTCTGCGGCAAGCCGATGAATATGGTCGGCAGCGCCGCGCGGGTTGGCCGCGCCGAAATTGCTCACAATCGCAATGCCATGTTTTAAACAGTCCGCGAGCACGGGTCGCAACTGCGCTTCAAGCAAGGGGTCATAGCCCTTTACGGGGTTCGCACGCCGCGCGAGCTGGGCCAGAGCCAGGGTACGTTCCGCGAGATTTTCGAAGATCAGTACTGACGGCTTTCCGCTTGCAATCAAGCTTGCAACGATGGGGGCAGCCGAATCTGTCCGGTCACCTGAGCCGCCCGCCGCACAGCCAATGAGCAAATTCTGTGTCATGGGTTTTCAGGCCGCTTGCGCAACGGGGCTGCGCGAGAACGAAAAGCCCGCATATCCATCCCTGGCTATCTCGTCGCATTTGCGTCTGTACACACCGACACCGCCCATGTAAGGCATGAACATGCGGGGCTTGCCCGGAATGTTGGCGCCCATATACCAGGAGTTGGTGTCGGGCATCAGCGACTTGCGGGCCACCTCATCAACATGCTGCGCCCAAGCCTCCTGCGCCTGTTCTTCCGCGTCGATTCGGTCCACGCCACCCTCACGCATGTACTCAAGACAATCGCAGATCCACTCCACATGCTGCTCCACGGATACGACCACATTGCTCAGCACTGATGGACTGCCCGGCCCGGTGACGGTGAACAGGTTGGGAAGCCCCGCAACCATCAAACCCAGATAGGCGCGCGGGCCGTTCGCCCAAAGGGTGCTGAGGTCAGTACCGCCCTTGATCCGCATGTTGACCGCGAGCAACGGTCCTGTGATGGCATCAAAGCCGGTCGCAAAAATAATGGCATCCAGTGGGTAATGAGCATCAGAAGTTTGAACCCCGTCTTCAGTCACTGCGACGATGGGCGCTTTCTTGATATCCACCAAGGTGACGTTGTCGCGGTTATAGGTCTCAAAGTAGCCGGTATCGCCACACAGGCGTTTGGTGCCGACCGCATAAGTCGGCGTCAGCCTGGCCCGGACTTCAGGGTTCTTGACGCCAGCCAGCATGCGCGGGACCAGATAAGCCCGCATCAAATCGTTGGCCTCCTTCTTCATCACGGTGTCGTTGAAGGCGCGGGCAAAACTGATGCCGCCGAAGCTCCAGCGCTCTTCATAGACCCGCGTACGCTCCGCTTCAGACATCTCCAGCGCACCCTTTTCCGGATTCGGGAAGCGGGCAACGCCAGACGGGCAATGCCGTGCAGTTTCACGCAGCTGCGCGTAGCCGGCCTTGATGGTGCGTTCTACTTCGGCATCCGCAGGGCCGTTGCGTAGCGGTACGCTGTAGTTCGCAGTGCGCTGGAAAACATGCAAATGCGATGCCTGTCTGGCCACAATCGGAATCACCTGTATGCCGGTAGAGCCGGTGCCCACCACCCCCACGCGCTTGCCGCTGAAATCAATACCGTCCTGCGGCCAGAACCCGGTGTGAAACCAGCGCCCCTTGAAGGTGGACAGGCCCGGAACATCGGGTACCTTCGCATTCGACAGGCAACCACTGGCCATGACCAGAAAGCGGGATGTGAACTGTTTCCCGGTCTCCGCCGTCACCGTCCACAGGTTGCCGGCAGTATCAAACTCCGCATCGCTGACGCGGCTGTTGAACTCGATGTCCCTGCGCAAATCAAAACGTTCCGCAACGTGCTGGATGTATTTCAGAATCTCGGGCTGGGCGGCATAGCGTTCACTCCAGACCCATTCCTGTTGCAATGCATCATCAAAAGAGAATGAGTATTCGAAGCTTTCTACGTCACAACGTGCGCCGGGGTAGCGGTTCCAGTACCAGGTGCCACCCACATCGTCAGCAGCCTCCAGGACGCGAACACTCATGCCCTGCTTGCGAAGGCGGTGAATCATGTACAGCCCGGCAAAGCCGGCACCGACGACGACGACATCGTAATGTTTGGTAGTCATGTCTCTTGCCCGTTTACGTTGCCCGTCTGCCGTCAATCAGCTGACGAGAACCAGGCGGCCGTTGACGCTGCCGTCATGCAGCAGATGCAGGGCTGCATTGGCCTCATCCTTTGGCATTTCCCTCACGGGAATCGGTTTCAGCTTGCCCGACCGTGCGAGCGCCACCACGTCCCGCAGGTCTTGCGGATTGCCTGTGGCAGAGCCCTGTATGGTGCGTGGGCGAAAAATCATGCCCGCCAGTGACATCACAAGTTCGCCACCACCCACTCCCACCAGCACCAGTTTTCCGCCCTTGCCAAGAAGCTCCAGGCCGGCCGACGAGGTCGAGCCAATATTCACAAAATCGATGACGGCCATGAGTGGCGCACCCGTCACCGCCAGAATGGCCGCGCCAAGGTCGCTGCGTGAGCCGTCAAACACATGGGTGGCACCCATTTCCAGTGCCACGGCGCGCTTCTCTGCGCTGATATCCACTGAAAGTATGGCCTTGTGCCCGAGTGCCCTCAGCATGGAGATCGCCGCAAGGCCAAGGCCACCCGCGCCAAACAGCACGATGGGCGCCTCAGGCGCAAGGGGCATCACTTTTTTGATCGCTGAATAAACAGTGATGCCCGAGCATGCCAGGGTTGAAGCGTAAGCCGGGTCCACATCGCCCGGGTCAACAAGATAACGCTCATGCGGCACCACGACCTGCTCACCAAACCCGCCGTCCTCCATCACACCAATCGCATGGGGTTTGGTACACAGGTTGTCATCACCTCTCAGACAGACCTCGCACACCCCGCAGCCCAGCCACGGGAACACAATGCGCAGGTCGCCCACCTTGACGCCCTGGGCATCAGGGCCCAGCTTGGCGACACGCCCGACCACCTCATGGCCAGGCGCACGCGGCAAAACCACGCCACGTTCAGAGAGCTTCATGAGCTTGCCGCCGCCCATGTCGTAGTAGCCTTTCCAGAAATGCAGGTCAGAGTGGCACACGCCTGCATGTGTCACATCCAGCAGCACTTCGGTGCCCACTGGCTCACGCGCCGGGCGTTCGATTTTTTGCAATGGCTTACCGTTTTCTACAACTGCCCAAATACTCATGTTTCACTCCGGGGGATGGAAATTTTTCAATCGAGATTCATGTAGACAGCTTTTTGGTAAAGGAAAGCATCCACATGCTGTGGCCCCCCCTTCCAGCCATAGCCGCTCATGCGATAGCCGCCAAAACCCACACCGGGGTCAATCAGCCCGTAGCAGTTCACCCAGATCGTTCCGGCCTTGATGCCATGGGACATCTTCATCGCGGTAGACAGGCTGCTCGTCCACACCGCACCACCCAGGCCGTAATTGATGTCGTTGGCCATCTTCAGCGCGTGGTCAGCATCGTCAAAAGGAATCACTGAAATGACGGGCCCAAAGATTTCCTCCTGGGCAATCGTCATCTCGTTGGTGACATTTGAAAATACGGTGGGTTCGACAAAAAAGCCCTTGCCCAGCTCTGCCTCCAGACGCCTGCCACCGCTGGCCAGCGTTGCGCCCTCGCTTTGACCGATATCCACATATCGCATCACCTGGTCGAGCTGTTTGGCCGAGATGATCGGGCCTATCTGCACGTTGGGGTCGATGCCGTTGCCCACCCGCAGCGTGCGGCTGAAAGCAGAGAGGCGTTCTACAAATTGATCATGAATGCTTCGCTGCACAAACAACCGCGTGCCCGCATAGCAAATCTGTCCCGTGTTGTTGAACGCGGCCATGGCGGCACCCGGCACAGCCTTATCCAGATCGGCGTCTGCAAAAAGGATATCCGGTGACTTGCCGCCCAACTCAAGTTGCAGGCGCTTGATGTTGCCGGCAGACGCCTGAATGATTTTTCGCCCGGTGGCTGTCGAGCCGGTGAAAGCAATGCGGTCCACGTCCATGTGCTCTGACAAGGCAGCACCAGCCACGTGGCCATATCCGGTGACGACATTCACCACGCCAGCCGGCATGCCGGCTTCGATCAGCAACTCGGCAATTCGTATCACCGACAGCGAGGCATCTTCTGCAGGCTTGAGAACGGCAGTGCAGCCCGTGGCCAGCACAGGGCCCAGAATCCACCACTGGCTGATGAGCGGCCCGTTCCACGGAATGATTCCCCCCACGACACCGACGGGCGCCTTGATGGACATGGTCTTGATGTTGCCTGCCAGCGAATTAGGCAGGGTTTCACCAGCGACATTCACCGTCTGGCCAGCGTAAAAATTGAGCAGCTGTGAGATGTAGCGCTTCAGGCCCCGCGTGCGCTGCAATGGCGCACCCATGTCCAGCGTCTCTATTGTTGCGAGCTCTTCAAAATTTTTCTCGATCAGGTCGTGAACGCGCAGCAGCAGGCGTTGCCGGTCATAAGGCGACCACCGACTCCACTCGCCTTCAAATGCCTGCCGGGCAGCTTTTACGGCACGGTCAACGTCGGATGCGTCGCCTTCTGCGATGCGTGTGATCACCTCACCGGTGGCGGGGTTGAAGGCATCAAAAGATTTGCCGGAGGCCGCGACCATCCACTCACCCCCAATGAGGATGCGCTGCGTTTCACGCGCAAACAGGGCGGGGCTACCCTCTGGCTGGGGGGGTTGTCTCAACATCTTCGTTCCTTGTACACAGGCTGTAAAAAGCAACCGGGTGCGGCGCCCTGCATCCATGCCTGTGCGTTTTTGTTACCTGCCGCGAAGTATCAAAGTACTCCACAGTTAAGTAAAATTAAACTTTTGGAACGTTTATCCTGTTTTATTAAATTAAAACCGGAAGATAGATCCTGAAGGGGTCTTGATCAGTGGCGATCAGTTTTCAGGTTTTGCCCGGGGGCTTTGATAGTTTTTTGTTAGTCACCGCCGAGAGCACGTGCTTCGGCGGGTTGGCCGCAATCATCGCGAGCAGCGACCGTGCAGCAACCGACAGAGTCTGGCCCCGGCGCTTCACCATGAACAGTGGGCGCAACAACGCCCGGTCACGCACCAGCACGGCCTTGAGACCCAGCCGGTGAAACTGAAACAAGCCAAAACCTGGCACCAGGCTCTCGCCCATGCCGTTGGCTATTAACCCGGCCAGCGTGCTGAGCTGCTGAACCTCCAGCCCGGTGTCGTTGAATTCGATGTCCTGCACATGGGGCTCTATCCAGCGCCACAAACTCCCCGTGCGCAGCGTGTGGATGTAGCGGCAACCCTTCAGGTCCTTCAGCAAAATACTCTTGCGCCCTGCAAAAGCATGGTCAGCCCGGCAGATGAAATAGTAGGGCTCGTTGAACAGGAACTCGGTGTCGAACTCTTCCGAGCCAAAGGGCACGGCATTGATGGCAAAGTCCACCGAGCCCTTGCGTATCAGTTCAAGGTTGGGTTCGGCCACTGTGTCGTGCAACTGCAATTTGATACCGGGGTACAACTGCCTGAAGTCGGCCACTATCTTCGGCAGCCAGTCCGCACTAAGTGACGGAAGGGCTGCAACAGACACCTTGCCCGTACGCTTTTCCGCATGATCAAGCAGCTCGTCATACATTGCCTGGATATCACCCGCCACAGTACGGGCAATAGGCACCAGCAGCCGCCCCTCAGGTGTCAACGAGACATGGCGCGTGTCGCGGTCAAAAAGCCTGACGCCGGTTTGCTCTTCCAGTCGCGAGATCATCTGGCTGAACGCAGACTGCGACACATTGCAACGCTCGGCTGCAATCTTGAACTGCCCTGTGTCTACCAGGGCAAGGAAGGCACTCAGGAGTTTTCCGGAGAAGTTGTTCAGGTGGTTCATTGATCAGACCCGGCTTTTTTGTGGTTCCTGCGATGACTCGCGACTATAGCCAACCCAGGCATCAAACCCTTACATCCGGATGCAAGGATAGGACATGCCCCTTGACGAGCACATCCTGCGCCACCACTTTGCCCACACTCGCGACCTGCGCCACACTTTTGTCGAGCATGAATACCTGAAGGCCCTTCTGCTGGCGGGGCAGAAATTTTGATCCGGATGACATTTGAGTTGTGCGGGTGGGTCCCCAGCGCAGATGTGAAAGCACTTCCCCTCTGCACCGCAGCGCCGGGTTAGCGTCGCTATGACTGAGCCCACAGGAGTACAAGGGCCAACCCCGCAAATGTAAAAACCCGGCATCTTGAGAACTAATCTATCAATTCGACTCAAAAACCTGCTGCCGGCACCTCATTCAGGCCTGCTTTTTTGTAAGCTTGGGGATTCTTAGGTATCTTCTCTTTTGCGCCTTGTTTCACAAGTGAAACCATCGGTGCCTGAAATGGTTTATGTATTTCTTTCGTGACTGTGCTTTCCGGCTACTGATCGTTTTCTTCTTTGGTATTTTTCAGGCTGGCCTTTCACAAGCGCAGGTCTGTGCAGCCCCCGGCGTCATGGGTGCGCGCACCATTGGTGCCGCCAATACGCTGGTGAACACCTACTACCCGGGCACGGCAGCGGGCGGCGCAGCCGGTGGCAGCACGGTTGGCTACACAAGCGCCTCGCCTCGCGGCACGACCACCGCCATCGCGTCGGGCGACCTGGTGCTGATCATGCAGATGCAGGACGGCACCGGTGGCAACAATGCCAATACGACGACTTACGCATTCCCGGCCGCAGCGGCGGGCACCTATGAGTTTGCGCGGGTGGTGTCCATCGCCGGCAATGTGTTGTCCCTTTCTGCGAACCTGATCAACACCTACACACAGAACACGGCCGCCACCAACAACCAGACCTACCAGGTCATTCGGGTGCCGCAGTATTCGACGCTGACCATCAACGCGGCGGCGTCCATCGTGCCGGCCCCCTGGGATGGCACCACGGGCGGGGTGGTGGCGGTGGATGTGGCCGGGGCATTTACCAACAACGGCACCATCAACGCGTCTTACGCAGGTTTTCGCGGGAACGCGGGTGCCACCCTTGGCGGTGTCGCAGGGGCCGCTGCACAAACGCTGGCGAACTTTGACCGGGTAAGGCCTGACACCTATGCGGCCCATGGCGGCAAGGGGGAAGGCACGGCGGGTACACCTGATCGCGCGCTGGTGGTGTTCAGCGCCCCCGGCCTGCTGCTGACGGCCGGCACCAGTTCGGCCAATGGCTCGTTGACCAATGCGACGACGAACAACCGTTCAATCTCCGCGACGGTGGCTTACCTGACGGCAACGGGCCGAAGCTACAGCGGCGGGTCACGGGCTGCAGGCGCACCGGGCAATGCGGGCGGTGGCGGCGATGACTCGGCACCCGCAGGCAACGGCGAGAACTCCGGCGGCGGAGGTGGGGCCAACAGTGCAGCCGGGGGCATAGGCGGCAACACCTGGAACACCAACCTGGCCATCGGCGGCCGGGGCGGCAATGCCACAACACCAGCGATTACCAACAAGCTCACCATGGGCGGCGGCGGGGGCAGCGGCACATCCAACAACAACTATGCGCTCGACACATCCGGCGGTGCCGGCGGCGGGCTGGTTTTTGTCAAGGCGGGAACCGTGGGGGGTACCGGCGCGCTGGTGGCAAACGGCCAGGGTGGCCGGTCCATACCTGTGAGTGGAACCAACTGCCCCGCCAACGGGCCAAACAACTGTGATGCGGCAGGCGGCGGCGGTGCAGGCGGGGGCATTGTGGTGCTGGCCAGTTCAGGCACCATTGCCAGCGTGCAGGCTGTGGGTGGGCAGGGCGGCGATATCAACGGCACCGTACACGGCCCTGGCGGCGGCGGCGGCGGCGGGTTTCTGGTGACCAGCACCGGGCTCGCCATCACAGCCAACACTTTGGCAGGTGGCGTTGCAGGCTTGACGAACAGGGGCGGTACACCCACCGCATACGGCGCCGGGGCGGGTACGGCGGGCGCGGCGGCCACCGTCGCCAACACAGGCTTGCCCAACAACGCGGGGGGCCTGCCGGCGAACTGCCTGCCAGCCCTCACGACCATCAAGACCACATCTACGCCGGCATCGACCACGCCGGTGTCGCCACCGGGTACCACCACCTATTCAATTGTTGTTGCCAACGGCGCGGGACGGGGCGATGCACTCGGGGCCATTCTGTACGACCCCAGCCTGCCTGGCGGCACAGCCACAGTTGCAAACCCGCCTTTGCCCACTGTCAGTTTCAGCGCAGCACCCTCGGCCTGCGGACTGGGCGCACGCACAGCGACGATTGACCCGGCCAACGGCACCATCACGGCCCTGAGGGCGGGCACCTTCTCACTGCCCGGTGGTTGCACGCTGACCTACACCTTCACGGTCAACATCCCCATCACGGTACCCAACGGAACCTACAGCAACTCGGCGCTGGCGTTCTTTCTGGACCCGACCGACACCACCGGAACCCGCACCGTCACCACCGCCCTGCCACCGGCTGCCACCGGCCTCACAGCCAACACAGCCTTCACAACCGGCGGCACGGTAGGCGGAAGCAACTACGACGGCAACAACGTGGCCAATACCGGTGACGATGTGCGCGTGCAGCGCCAGGCCAACCTGCAGGCAGTCAAAACCGACGGGTTCACCACGGTGGCTGCGGGAAGCACGGCCACCTACACACTGACGTTTTCCAACCTCGGGCCGGCAGATGCGTCCGGCGCGGTTGTTGCCGACCCGGCCGCAACGGGCCTGAGCTGTAGCGCAGTGACGTGTACCGCTGTGACAGGCGCAGCCGTCTGCCCTGTCGCCGCAAATGTGACGATTGCCAACCTGCAGGGCGCGGGCATCACGCTCAACACACTGCCAGCCAACTCGTCAGTGGCTTTTCTGGTGACATGCGGTGTGAGGGCGACGGGGCTTTAGCGGCAGCAGGCGCAGTGCCCCCCCTGCGGGCACTGTGAAGAAAAGGCGGGCACTACATCAAACCGTCACGCAATCATGCAAGGATGGGACATGCCCCTTGCCGCGCACGTCCTGCCTGACCACCTTGCACCCACTGCCGACCTCCACCACACCTTTGTCGAGCATGAAGACCTGAAGGCCATCCTGTTGGCAGGCCAACACCATTTCGATATTGATACCGCCTGTGATGTGCGGGCAGGCAAGGGCCCGGTGCTGATGCGTACCCACTTTCCTGTGTTCACCGCCGCCATTGGTTCGCGTGACCCTGCCGCGCCTGCAGTTGGTTTTTTCGGTGGCATTCATGGGCTGGAGCGCATTGGTACGCAGGTGATATTGCATTACATGCGGGCGTTGCTCTTCAGGCTGGAGTGGGACGAGCTGCTGCACCGGCAGCTTGAGAAGGTGCGACTGGTGTTCATGCCCATCGTCAACCCGGGCGGCATGTGGGCGCACAAGCGCGCCAACCCGAACGGCGTTGATTTGATGCGCAATGCGCCGCAGCGCGCCGAAAGCCCTGTGCCTTTTCTGGCGGGCGGGCAGACCTTGAGCCCGCTGCTGCCCTGGTACTGCGGCCGGCCCAACATGCCGATGGAGCCTGAGAGCGCCGCGCTGCTGCGTGTGGTGCGCGAGCAGCTGGCAAGCCGGCCTTTCAGCCTAGCGCTGGATTGCCATTCGGGTTATGGTTTTGACGACAGCCTCTGGTTTCCGTATGCCAAGACGCGGCGGCTGATGGCGAACCTGCCGGAAATGTTTGCGCTCAAGACCATGCTTGAACAATCACACCCGCACCATGACTACAGCTTTGAGCCGCAAAGCAACCAGTACCTGCTGCACGGCGACCTGTGGGACCACGCCTATGACAACGCACCGGCCAACCATGTGTTTCTGCCGATGACACTTGAGCTGGGCTCGTGGCTGTGGATACGCAAGAACCCGCGCCAGCTTTTCTCGCGCCACGGCATATTCAACCCCATCAAGGCGCACCGCATCAAGCGCGTGCTACGGCGCCACGCCGACCTGCTGGATTTTCTGACACGTGCGGCCTTTGCTGCACCGAACTGGCTGCCCGATGCAGATCGGCGCGTGCAACTGCAGCAGCTGGCGACCGCTTACTGGCGGCCAAGGCGCACGGTATGAGAGTGACAACATGAGCTGGATTCTTCTGCGCGGGCTGACGCGTGAGGCGCGGCACTGGGGGGCTTTCACCTCACTGCTGGCCCAGCGCAGCGGCGAAGAAGTGCTGACGCTTGACCTGCCAGGCAGCGGCGAATTTGCGGCGCTGCCCTCGCCTGCTGCTGTTGCCGGCATGGTGGAGTTTTTGCGCGAACAGGTGAAAGCGAAGTATCTTCAAGGGCCGCACAGGCTGCTAGCCCTGTCGCTGGGTGGCATGGTGGCCACCCACTGGGCGCAGCGCTACCCGACGGAGGTCGAACGGCTGGTGCTGATCAACACCAGCATGCGGCCCTTCAGCAGCATGACCGAGCGGCTGCGGCCCGGCAACTGGCCGCAACTGGCGATGCTGGCCGCACGCTGGCCTGATGCCGATTACGCCGAGGGTGTGGTTCACGACCTGACCTGCAACGCCAACGCCGCGCGCGAGGCAGACATTGCCGCATGGCTGCAGATTCGCAAAAGCGCGCCGGTGACGCCTGCCAACGCTGCTCGCCAGCTGCTTGCGGCTGCAAGATTCGCATGCGCAGGGGCAACGCCGCGCTGCCCGAGTCTGGTCTTGTCTTCAGCAGGCGACCGGCTGGTGAACCCGGTGTGTTCGACAAAACTGGCCGCCGCGTGGCAGGCAAAGCACGTGCAGCACGCCTGGGCGGGGCATGACCTGCCGCATGACGACGGTGAATGGGTCTGTAGCCAGCTGGGCGACTGGCTTGCGGCATCGGGCACGGGATAAATGCTATTATTTTCGTAGCTGCTCACGCTCGTATCTATTGTTCTGCAGCCGATTTGGCACTCAAAAATGGCCACTTTTCGACCTTTTTTGACCGATTTTTGTCGTTTTCTGACTGCCTCGACGTTTCGAGACGCCAAAAGTTAATATGGAAGTTAACATTTAGAGAATTTTTAACGTGTACGTTAAATTTTTGCCGTACACATTAAAAATTAGGCCTGTCATCAACAAGCACCTAAAACCCAACGGTTCTGTGCCTTTACTTCCAGCTCATGAACGCCAGCCCAATGCCCGAGCCAACAGGCGTGCGATGCACCGGGATGTACTCGGTGAAACCTGGCGTCATGCCGGCCACCATGCCGGCGACCATGACCCAGTTACGGATCTCTGACGACCCGGACAGCATGGCTTCCTGCGGGATCTGCATCAGGAACTCTTTGTCATCGGTTTGCAGTGCCTCGACGATGCGGCGGTCAAAAGCTTCTTCGCACAGAAAGTGGCTCAGCCCGCCCGATGCCACCACCGCCACGCGCGCCGGGTTGGGTGACCTGGCCAGTGCGGTGGCGATTTTTGTGCCGACTTCGTAGCACCTGGCTGCGGTGGGTGTGTTTGGCGGAAAGTAAGTGTTCAGCAACACGGGCAGCATCGGCACCTCGATGTCTTTCATCAGGCGCTCAATGACAAAACCGAAGGCATGGCCGAAGCCACGCACGGTGGGGTCCAGCACGCGGTCTGATGACGCGACGTCAACGCCCTGCCTGATCAGGTCATGCACCAGGTCAAGCGCCAGCGCAGGCGCAGCGGGGAAGCGGTGCGGCAGATCCATGCGGTAGCCGCTCCAGAAAGCCTGGTCTGCCCAGGGCGGCATGCCGGTCAGGTGCTCTGCCGGTTTCATGGCCAGTTCATCACCGCGGTAGATGGCGATGGCCGGAAAGTTGTCTGGCCCGAACAGCTCGCCCTGGTCATCGCCCACGACCAGCACCACATCGGGCTTTGCGGCCTTGAGCTCCGCTGCCAGCCTGTCGAGCGCAGCCTCAGCTTTTGCCGCCTTGGCCGGAAATCCTGCCGGGTCTGACTGCTGCGCGTAGTGCTCGCCGCGCTCTTCCACCAGCTGGTCATACGAGAGGAAGCGCCCGTCCAGTGTGTTCAGCGATTTGTTGCGCCTGTCATCCTGGGACCGGTATTCCCACTGCGCGCCACCCAGCACCAGCAGCGGGCTGTGCGATGTACCAATGCCAAGGACTATCTCTGCCATACCTGCCCCCGATCACATGCCAATGCCCTGGCGGGCGCCTGCGCCCGTCAGGTACTTGTTGACATCGCCCCTGACCGCTGGTGCGCCGCCTTTGGCCTTCAGCCCGGGGAAGAGAAAGCGAGCGTTGTCTTCATAAATATTGCTACGGTCTTTCTGGCTCAGGGTGTCTATGTCTTCAACCAGCGCCTTGATGTCGTCAAAGCTGCGGCCGGTCTCCGGGTTCAGGGCTGTGCCCGAACCTGGGTTTTCTGTGCCAAAGACCACGCGCTCACTGCCGACCAGCTTGATCAGCATGGCCAGCGAATCGCGCGAGTGGATCACCGTGTCGTAATAAATGCGCTTGAGGCTGTCGTCAAACGATTCGTTCAGCGGGTGGTTCTTGGCCATGATGGGGTGCAGGCGTTCAGCACGCCAGCGGCCCACCTGGTAGGGCACAGAGCCGCCACCGTGCGAGATGATGATCTTGAGTTTGGGGAAGTCCAGAAACACCCGCGAGTTGACGAGCGACAAAATGGCCAGGCTCTCTTCATCAATGAAATGCGTGGCGTAGGTGCCGCGCCCGTGCTGGTTGCCGGTGGAGTGCACATGCGCAGGCACATCGAGCTCACAGAGTTTTTCGTAAAGCGGGTACCAGTACTCGTCGCCCATCGGCGGTGTCTTGTTGTCGCCCTCGCCCGGGTCCGGGTCGAGCAGGCAACCCACAAAACCGTACTCCTTGATGCAGCGCTCAAGTTCTGGCAATGAGGTGGTGATGGGCTCGCCCGCAGGTTGTGGCAAGCCGCAGATGCCGGCGAAGCGGTCTGGCAGCACCTTGCAGAACTGCGCAATGTAGGCATTGACGCCCTCATTCCAGCGATGCGCAATGCGGCCCGGTTTTTCGGCATGGAACATGGTGAAGGGCCGTGGCGACAACAGCTGCACGTCGGTGCCTGCCAGGTCAATCGCCTCAAGGTTGCGTTTGGTTTCAGGCAGCGACAACATCTCGTCATCCGAGATCGGTGGCGGCGGCGTGTTGTAGGTGGCGCGGCTGGCCAGCAGCAGCGTGTACCAGGCATACAGTTTCGGGGAGGCACAAAGATGGCCGTGAACGTCGATGATCATGGGAAGCCTTTCAGGAACCGGGCGCGGGTGCACCCGGCAAGCGATGGATATGAAGCAGTTGGAAGGAAGGCGCAGTCAGGCGGCTTCTGTCGCCAGCAGCTTGTCGAGCACGCGGCGCGCGCGCATGGCAGCGGCATCGGTCTCGATCAGCACCGGCCTGAGCGCAGAAAAATCGGCGGCCCCCATCATCTTTTGCTGCGCCTCGATGATGGGCTTGTCTTCCTGCGAGAAGGCCTTTTCGACGGCGTTCACCATGACCGTATCGAGCGCCGCGTTGTCGAGGTCAAAGTCACGCGAGACGCTCCAGAAATAGTGCGTGCTTGTTTCGGTTTCAGGGGTCAGCATCTGTGCCGAGTAGTTGGCGATGCGCTGGCTTTCGGGTTTTCCCGTGTTCGTGATGCACGATCTCCAGCAGCAGCAACGCAGGTGGGTCCCAGCGGATGTTCTGGTGCTTGTCGGCCTTGATGCCTTCCAGGCCAGGGTTGAACATGCGGTAGGCCGGCGCAGCCGTCACGCCTATGTTCTTGCGGCGGCACCACACCTGCTGGCCGACCTGCTGGGTCTCGCTGCTTTCGTTTTCAAGCAGGTCGGTGCCGCCTATGCCGCCAGCATGCACGTAGACGATATGAGTGAGGTCGAGGATGTTGTCGGTCACCAGCGCATAGTGCGCAGCAATCGGCATGACACGCCTCATGGTGCGGTATTTGTCAGGCTGGGTCAGCACTGAAAAATCAGGGATCAGCGACTCGTCGGGCTGGCCCTCGCCCATCCATATCCACAGTGCGCTGTGGCGTTCAAGAAGCGGGTACTGCCTGAGCGTCATGGCCGAAGGAATCATGTGCGCGCCATGCGGGTTGTCGGTGCACTTGCCGCTGCAGTCGAACTTCAAGCCGTGATAGGGGCACTGCACTTCATCGCCCACCAGTTGCCCCTGGTCGAGGGGGGCGAAGCGGTGCGGGCAGCGGTTGGACATGGCCACCGCCGTGCCGTCCTGCTTGCGGTACATCAGCACCGACTCGCCCAACAGCGTACGTGCGAACAATTCACGGCCGACTTCTTCCGCCCATGCGGCGACATACCAGGCGTTTTTCAGGAACTTCATTTTTGCGTCCTCTATTAAAAGTTGTAGAGCTCAAGGGTGCGCTCACCGGCGCGTATGCGGTCCAGGGTGGCGGCCTCTTTCATCTCACGCTGTTGTGCTGCGGCAACCACCTCAGCGGCACGCTCACGGGGAATGGCGACGACGCCATCGACATCGCCCACGATCAGGTCACCGGCATGTACCGTCAGGTCGTCAAACAGCGTGGGGAAGTTGATCCAGCCGCGTGCACCAAAGTCCTTGCCGGTGCCGCGAATGCACAGGCCGCGCGCAAACACGGGCAGACCGAAGTCGGCCAGGATGGCGCCGTCACGCACACAGCCGTCAATCACCAGCCCGGCCAGGCCGCGCGTTTTTGCGGCACACGACATGATCTCGCCCCAATAGCCAAAGTCATAAGCGCCGCTGACATGGACCACCAGCACATCACCCGGCTGCGCCACATAAATGGCGCGGTGCAGCCAGAGGTTGTCGCCACCCGGGGAGTGCACGGTGACTGCCGGGCCGCAGATGCGGAACGTGGGCACGACCGGCTTGATGGCCGAGGGCATCACGCCTATGCGGCCTCCTGCTTCGTGCAGGGTTGCTGCGGGCAGGTCACGCGCCGCAGCCAGGATGGATGCTGCTGTGCGTTCGATGTCACTTCGAATGGTTGGCCCTGCAGGCATTGCAGCCATCACCGTCTCAACGCTCACTTCACCACCTGCAGGACTTTCTCATGCGTCTGTAGCTGGTGATAGCCGTGCTGCACGCGGGCTTCACGCAAAGTCATGCCCTCACGGACGGACTTTCGGATGGCATCTTCCGCCTGCTGGATTTCTTCTGCCGAAGCAAGCACGCGTTCTTCATGCGCACGGGGAATGACCACCACACCATCGGCATCGCCGCGCATCAGGTCGCCCGGGCAAACACGCGCATCGCCAATATTGACCGGCACCTGCGTGGCTTCGACCTGCACACGGTCCTTGCCGGTACGCATCCATGCGTCACGGCTGTAGACCGGGTAGCCGAGCTCAAGGCACAGGGCCTCGTCGCGGTTGATGCCGTCAATCACCGTGCCTGCGATGCCCTTGTGGTGCGCCAGTTCGGTGAGTATGTCGCCCCACACCGTGGCATTCTCGCGGCCGCCGTTGTCCAGCACCAGCACACTGCCGGGCGGCACATCGTCGATGTAGTCGCCCACAGTGCCGGGCGGCGAACCGGCGGGGCCATAGAGCAAGGTCCAGGCGCGGCCCGTCATGCGAAAGCTGCTTGAGCGCGGTTTGATCTTGTAGCACTGGCCATTAAGGCCGTGACGGTCCAGCGCGTCGCTGAGCGTGGCGGTGTCGAGCTTTGCAGCCCGTTCAACATTGATATCGGTCATGGTGGTTTTCCGGAAAGACTCTGCTCAGCGCAGCATGTGTTCATAGTTGGCACCCATCACCTCGATGATGGGCTGGCCGGCCAGCAGGGCTTTGGCCATGGCGGCTTCACGGCCGGCAATCATTTCTGCAGCGTCGAGAACGCGGGCTATGTCTGGGGC
Source organism: Polaromonas sp. (assembly GCA_965228025.1). Taxonomy (GTDB): domain Bacteria; phylum Pseudomonadota; class Gammaproteobacteria; order Burkholderiales; family Burkholderiaceae_C; genus Polaromonas. The sequence goes on from CBDDGX010000020.1 coordinate 113,334, forward strand.
GGGTACAAACGCGACGCCGCTGGCATCGGCGATCACAAAGTCGCCGGCCTTCACGCTCACGCCGCCTATCTCTACCGGCACGTTGGTCTCAAGCTCTGCCACCCGGCCCCTGGCGGTACGGGCTGTGAGCGAGCGGCAGTAAACCGGGAAGTCCCAGGCGCGTGCCTCGTCGATGTCACGCACGGGCCCATCGGCAATCACGCCAGCCACACCGCGCACCTTGGCACCCAGCGTCAGGATGCCGCCCCAGCAACCGGCGTCAATGCCTGTGCGCTGCTCCACAACGATAACGTCGCCTGGCTGCGCCAGCGTGATGGCAGTGGTGCCAAGGTGTTTCGGCGTGCCTGCAGCCGGGGGTGCCTGGTCAGCCGGTACAAGCCTGTACGTCACCACACGGCCTGCAATGCGGCGGGTGGTGGAGCGCTGCTCAAGCCCGCTTACCACGCGGCCCTGCAGGCCCAGCTTGTCGAGCGCGTCAGAGACTGCGCAGCAATCAAGCCGCGCCAGGCGTTTGACGGAGTCTTCGTCCTGCATGTCAGTAGCCTTTCAATGCTGCGTACTTCTGGCGCAGTTCGCGCTTGAGCAGCTTGCCGCTGGGGTTCTTCGGCAGTGCATCAACGACGATGACCCGCTTGGGAATCTTGAAAGCCGCAAGACGCCCCGCGCATGCAGCGATGACACCGGCTTCAGTCAGCGCATGGCCGGCCTTGGCCACCAGCACTGCCGTGACGACCTCTATCCATTTCGGGTCGGGCAGGCCAATCACCGCGACCTCTGACACGCCTTCAACGCTGTAGATAGCCTCTTCGACTTCGCGGCTGGCCACGTTCTCGCCACCCGTCTTGATCATGTCTTTCTTGCGGTCGACCACGGTGATGTAGCCCTCGTCATCAATGACGGCCAGGTCACCGCTGTGAAACCAGCCGCCCGCAAATGCGGCTCTGGTGCGTTCTTCGTCGCGGTAGTAGCCACTCAGCAACTGCGGCGAGCGGTGCACGATCTCACCCGCGCTGCCGACCGGCACGTCATTCATCTCATCGTCAACCACGCGTGTCTCGACATTGAGCGCCGGGCGGCCTGCAGAACCTGCCTTGCGCAGCTGGTCTTCGGGTTTGAGCACGGTAGCGACCGGCGCGATTTCTGTCTGGCCGTAAAGATTCCACAGGCGCACCTGCGGCAGCCGCCGCTGCATCTCTTTCAGCACCTCCACAGGCATGATGGACGCGCCGTAGTAACCCTTGCACAGTTGCGACAGGTCGGTGCCATCAAACTCTGGCGCGCGCAGCAGACCTATCCAGACGGTGGGTGGCGCAAAGAAAGAGTTGATCTGGTTGGCAGCCATCAGCGCCAAGAGGTTCGCAGGCGTGGGCTGGCCGGTGATGACGCTGGTGGCGCCCACATAAACGCAGGGGCCGAGAAAAACATCGAGCTGAGCACAGTGGTACAGCGGCAGTGCATGCAGGACACGGTCGTTCTCGCTGATCTCGGCATCGACCAGGCAGGTGACGTATTCGGAGATCACCGCGTCATGCGTCAGCATCGCGCCCTTGGGCCTTGATTCAGTGCCGCTGGTGTAGATGATCTGCGCCAGCATGGCGCCGTTCAATGCGCGCTGCGGTGCATCGCCTTCCTCACCTTCAAGCAGAAGCTGGTCGAACGTGACCATGCCTGCGATGGTTTCGGTGGGGAGCTCGCCGGGCAGCCAGACCAGCTGCTTGACGGCAGTGCCTGCGCTGGCCGTGCGGCCCAGTTCAGCAAAACCGGAGTCAACGCAGAGCAGCGTTGCGCCGGAATGCTCGAGGATGTAGCGCGCCTCATCAGCACTCAACATGAAGTTGATGGGCACCAGCACCGCGCCAAGCCGCGCGACTGCAAAGCGCAGTGCCGCGAATGCGTGGGAGTTGCGCGAGATCACCGCCACCCGGTCACCCACCTCAACGCCCTGCGCAGCAAGGCCGCCTGCAAGCTGGTTGCAGATGTCATCGAATTCTGCGTATGTCCAGTCGGTGCTGCCGCAGCGTATGGCCAGCTTGCGGGGAAAGCGCATGCGGGTGCGGCGCAGCAGGTCGCCCAGGGTCTGGCGCGCGGTACCACTGTCAACAGGTCTATCCGGTGTCATTTCATTGCTCCTGGATGATGGCGATGACTTCAAGCTGCAGCAGCATGCCGCCTGGCAGGTCATGCATCAATGTGTGGCGCGCCGGCCTGTCGTGCGGGTCGGGAAAGCATTGCAGCCACTCGGCGTTGATGTGCTCGCGCGCGGCGCCGTCTTTCAGGTAGACGGTCATGCGCACCACGTCTTGCAGACTTGCACCGCCTGCATCCAGCATGGCCCGCATGTTGTCGAAAGCACACCGCGCTTGTGAGGCTGCGTCTTCGCCCAGCTTGCCGGTCACGCGGTCAATGCCCGGTATGCCGGACGAATAAATCGTGTTGCCCACTCTGGCGCCCAGCGGGATGGGCGCAGCCCCGTGCGAGACGCCGGGCACTTCAAGTGAACGCTGCTGCCTGCTCATTTGCCTGTTCATGCCGGGCTGTCCTCAATCGAGCTTGAGGTTGACCAGCTTGGCCACGCGGCCCCACTTGGCCGAATCGGCAGCAGAACGTTTGGCGGCTTCAGCGGGGGTGTTCGCTACGGCCAGCAGGTCGACTTCCCGCAGCCTTGCTGTCATGTCAGGCGCGGCGAGGAGTTTGGCCACATCGTTGCGGATTTTTTCGACGATGGGTTTTGGCAGGCTGGCCGGCGCCTGCAGCGTCTCGAAGAAGCTGGCGTCAAAGCCGACGACGGCTTCTTCGGCGACCGTGGGCACATTGGGCGCCTGCGGAGACCGCTTGCCACCCGACACAGCGAGCGCCGTGAGGCGGCCGTCCTTCACGAAGGGCAGCACCACGGTCGAGACGATGAAACCGCACTGCACCTGCCCGCCGACGATGTCAAGCGCGGCCGGCGCCGGGCCGCGATACGGGACGTGAACCATCTTCACGTTGGTGGAGCCCAGCAGCATCTCCATCGCCATGTGGCTGGGGCCGCCAGGACCGCTTGATGCGTAGGTCACCGATGCCTTGCGCGCGGCTTTCAGCATGGCGGTCGCGTTGCCGAAACCGGTGGCCGGGTTGCACACCAGCATCTGGTTGAAACCGGCCATATAGGTGATGGGCACGATGTCAGTCGCGGGGTTAAAACCCATCTTCTGGTAGAGGTGCGGGTTGACCGTGACCACCGTGTCGGGGCCGCCATACAGCGTGTGGCCATCAGTGGCGCGGGCAACTTCCTGCAGGGCGATGTTGCCGCCGGCGCCTGGCTTGTTGTCAATCACCACCGGCTGGCCCCACAGCGCCTGCAACTTGGGCTGGAGCAGACGGAGGATGAAGTCCACAGGTGCGCCAGGCGGCGTGGGCAACACGATGCGCACAGGTTTTTGCGGCCAGGTTTGTGGCTGCTGGGCCAGCGCGGCGGGCGCGGCACACACGACAGACAGCGCCAGTACGGCAGTCAATAAAGGGCGAAAGTGCTTGTTCATGAATGTCTCCTTGCCGTTGGCGGCGTTGTAGTTGATGTGGGCGCGATATGAATCGGGTCGGCGATGGGTGGAAGGAATCGCCGTTTTCTGACTGAACAGGTTTTCAGGAAGGCCTCAGTTTATTGAATTCAATTTTGAATCCCATTAGTAGATACCCCAAGATTGAATTCAAAATAGGATGCCATCGGGTTTTACACTATGGAAAACCATCCCGGTCCTCCCCAAATTACCGTTTCCACCAGCCTGCACGATGAAAACCTCCGCCTCTCTTCCACCGCAAAAAGCCAAGTCCATGGACCTGGCGCTTCAACACCTGCGGGCAAAAGTGGTGTCGGGAGAGTTGATGCCGGGCGAGCAGATCCGCCAGCAGGAAATGGCTGAAGACCTCGGGCTGAGCCGCGTGCCGCTGCGTGAGGCGCTGAACGTGCTGGCCGACCAGGGGCTGCTGGTGCACCGCCCCAATGCGGGCTACTTTGTGGCCAAACGCGCACCCAACGAGCTGGCGCAGATCAGGCGCATCCTGCAGTTGCTGGAGAACGAGTTGCTGGGCTCCATCGCCTGGCCTGACGAGGCGCACATCCAGAAACTGAGGGACCTGAACGCGCAGATGCGTGCCTATGCGACCGAGGCCGACTGGACCCCGCTGACCCGCCTGAACCGCGAGTTTCACCTGCAGATCTTTTCACTGTCACCGCACGGCATCATTCTTGAAGAGGTCAAACGCCTGTGGGCGGTCGGCGATATCTTTATCTCGACCAAGATGTCTGACCTGCAGGCCAGGCTTCGCACAGTTGATGAGCATGACAAGCTGATTCACAGCTTGACGCTGAAGGACCACGCGAACTGCCTTAGCGTGATGGAGGCGCACAGGGAGAGCACAGCCAGCGGGCTCGTGCCTGATCGCGGGACCAAATAAGGCCGCCAACGTAAACAGCGCCCCTTTATGGCGACTGCTCGCATGCACGGGATGCAGGCTTTTGCTACGCTTTTAATAGCTGCTCACGCTTTTATCTATTGGTCTGCAGCCATTTTTATGCCTAAAAATGGCCTGTTTTTGGTCATTTTTGGTCGTTTTTTGACCTTTGCAACGCTTCAATAGGCCAAAAGTTAATATGGAAGTTAACATTTAGAGAATTTTTAACGTGTGCGTTAAGTTTTTGCCGTACACGTTAAAAACGCCCCCCCCGGAGCGCTACGTTCTGCGGCGCGTCACCCTAACTGGCCAGACCAAAAAAGCGGGTAATTTTTTCTGCCAGCGACATCCCCTGGGTCTGTTGCAGGGCCTCGTCGATCCCGTCAACAGAGTGTGCTGCACCCGGTATGACGTCCAGGGTGTAGGCAGCGCCCGAGGTGGTCATCACGCGGCGTGCATATTCCTCGGACTGGTAGGGCCCGCGTGCCGGGCCCTTTGTTCCGGTGCCGCCGGCCAGTGGAACGTTTTCATCGTTGGCACCGTGGATGGCCAGCATGCGTTTGCCGCGGGCGCCGGGGCAGCTGGCGGTCTGGTAGTTCAGCGGGCCGGAGATGGCCACAGCGGCCGTGTACAGGCCGGCGTCACATACCAGACGCTGGGTCATCATTGCGCCATTGGAGTGGCCCATACCGAAGACCCGTTCGCGGTTGATGCCGTATTTTTGTACGAGCATGTTCACGGCGGCAGAGATGTAGCCCACGTCATCGACATTGTTCTTCGCCGGCTGGCCGCAACAGCCGCCGCCGGCGTTCCAGGCAAAAGACCGGTCAGCCATGATGCGCATGGCGCTTGACCCGTTGAGGTAGGCCACCGCAAAACCGTTTTTATCCGACTGCGCGTCCAGGTTCATGCCGCTTTCGCTCTGTCGCCCTGCAATGCGCTGGGCGCTGCCGCCCCCGCCATGCAGCACGATCACCAGCGCCCGCGCACCCGGGGCGGGCATTTGCGGCGGCAGGTGAACAATGATGTCGCGGCCATTAAAAGACATGACCGACGAACCCGCGCCTTGCGCCATGCACGCCTGGCAACACCAGGCCAGCAGGCACAGCAACATGGTTCGAAGAGGGAAGGTGGTGAACATGGTTTTGCAAGTTTAAGCAAAAGCAGATATCAGGCCGTACACACAGCTGGCAACTGCAGGCCAGGCTCACCAAGAGTGCCTGCTTGCTTGCGCTACCTTCGAAGTTGCCCGTGCGGATCAATCACAAACTTGACCGGCGCGCCTGCATCGAACTGGGCGTAGCCCGTTGGCGCGTCGTCCAGCGAGATGACCTTCACACCCACGATGTCGGCGATCCTGATGCGGTCCCACAGGATGGCCTGCATCAGCGCGCGGTTGTACTGCATCACCGGCGTCTGGCCGGTCATGAAGCTGTGCGACTTGGCCCAGCCGAGACCCAGGCGAATGCTCAGTGAGCCGGTCTTGGCGGCCTTGTCTACACCGCCCGGGTCTTCGGTCACGTATAGGCCGGGGATGCCGATCTTGCCTGCTGCGCGTGTGATCTCCATCAGGGAGTTCAGCACGGTGGCCGGCGCTTCATGCTGCGCACCTTCGTGACCGTGGCCGCGTGCTTCAAAGCCGACAGCGTCAATCGCGCTGTCAACTTCAGGCACCCCAAGGATGGCCTGGATCTGGTCGCCCAGTGGCACATCGGTGGAGAGGTCTGCAATCTCGAAGCCCACACTTTTGGCGTGTTTCAGGCGGGCGGGGTTGACGTCACCGACGATGACGACGGCTGCGCCCAAGAGGCGGGCGGATGCTGCTGCTGCGAGGCCGACAGGGCCTGCGCCTGCGACATAGACGGTGCTGCCGGGGCCTACGCCTGCGGTCACTGCGCCGTGGTAGCCGGTGGGCAGGATGTCTGAGAGGCAGGTGAGATCGCGGATCTTTTCAATCGCCTGGTCGCGGTCGGGGAACTTGAGCAGGTTGAAGTCGGCATAGGGCACCATGACGTATTCAGCCTGGCCACCAACCCAGCCGCCCATATCGACATAACCGTAGGCGCCGCCGGGGCGGGATTCGTTGACGGTGAGGCAGACGCCGGTCTGGCGTTCCTTGCACAGGCGGCAGCGGCCGCAGGCGACGTTAAACGGCACGGAGACGATGTCGCCGACGCTGAGGGTTTCAACGTCCTTGCCGGCCTCAATGACTTCGCCGGTGATTTCGTGGCCGAGCACGAGACCTGCAGGTGCGGTGGTGCGGCCGCGCACCATGTGCTGGTCTGAGCCGCAGATATTGGTGGTGAGCACCTTGAGGATGACACCGTGATTGGCGGTGCGGCCTTGCGGGTTCAGGAGCTTGGGGTAGTCGATGGCGCGCACTTCGACCTTGCCCTGCTCGACGTAGACGACGCCTCTGTTGTTTGCCATGGTTCTTGTCTCCTTGTAGTTAAACGATACCCGTCAGGCCGCAATTGCTTCCGTGGTTTGCTGTGCAATCAGTTGCTTGAGCACCCGCCGCGCCCGCACGGGCCCGCCGTCAGTGGCGAGCATCACCGGTTGAAGCGAGTCGAGGTCTGTGGTGCCCATATTCCTCTGCACGGCCTCGATCATGGGTTTGTCCTGGGTGTCGAAGGCCTTGCGAAGCGAGTCCAGCCGCAGCGCGTCCATCTTGGGGTCAGGTGTTCCCCAGTTGCGGCCTTGGGCCCAGAAGTAATGCGTGGTGGTCTCGGTCGCTGGCGTCATCAGGTGGCAGCCCTGGCTTTCATGCGCGTCCTCTTTTGCCTCGCCATTCGGCAGCACGCCTACCGTGAGTTTCATGGTCGCGGCCGGGTCCCAGCGCACGTTGAGCCATCGTTGCACCACCCGGTCACCCGCTTCGTACCAGGTTTGCAGCACGGGCGGCAAGACTTCGTTGCTGGTCAGCCGGTTGGAGTAAACCGTGTTGCCCTTCTGGATGATCTCGGTCCGGGCCTTGCGTACTGCGTCGCTGCCGAGCAGGCCGGGGTGTAAAAATTCGATGTGGCCCAGATCCATGATGTTGTCGGTCATCAGTTCGTAGTGGCCATCGGCCAGCGTGTAACCCTTGACGTTCTGGAACGTCGGGTCGCTGAGGAAGTCGAACTCCGGAATGGCCGATTCGTCGGCCTGTCCGGCGTCACCCATCCAGATCCAGAGCAGCCTGTAACGCTCGACCACGGGATAGCTGCGCACCGTTGCGCGTGCGGGAATCATGCCGTTGCCGTGCGGATTGAAGGTGCACTTGCCGCTGCAGTCAAACTTAAGGCCGTGGTAGGCGCACTCGATGGTGTCATTCACAAGCTTGCCCATGTGAAGCGGCGCAAACCTGTGCGGGCAGCGGTCGGCCAGCGCAACAGCAACCCCGTCGCGCCTGCGAAACATCACAACAGGCTGCCCCAGCAACTGGCGCGGCAACATGTCTGCGCCGAGCTCGTCGGCCCAAGCGGCCACGTACCAGCAATTCGTCAAAAAGGCCATAGTGTTTTTATTCCGGCAGGATGCCAATGTCTTTGGTGAGCTTCGCCCAGCGTGTGTGCTCGGCGTTCAGGAATGCGCCCATCTGTTCCACTGTGCCTGCGCCCTCGGTGATGGGGCCTATGGCCGCAAGCCGTGCGGCGATGTCCCTGTCATTGAGCACGGCATCCAGATCACGGTTAAAGCGCTGGATCAAGGCTGCGGGGGTACCTGCCGGCGCGACGATGCCAATCCACCCCGCATAGTCAAAGCCTGGCAGGGTTTCAGAGATCGACGGTACGCTTTCCCAGCCGGCCACACGCTTTGCAGTGGTGACAGCAAGCGGCCGGAGTTTGCCGGCCTTGAGCATTTGCGCGATGGACGGCACATCGCTGAGCAACACTTCAGTCTGCCCCGCCATGGTGTCCGTGACGGCGGCACTGACAGAAACGTAGGGGATTGAGTTGATCTGGATGCCCAGCTGCGAGGCCAGAAGCCGGGTCATCATGCCGCTGAAGGTTTTGGGCCCTTCGTTGGCGACGGCGAGCTTTCCCGGGTTGGCTTTTGCGTAGGCCACCAGTTCCTGCAGCGACTTGAGTTGCGAAGCCGGATTGACCGATATCGCAAAAGGCACCTTGCCGACCATGCCTACCGGGACAAAGTCCTTCTTGGGGTCATAAGGCAGAGCCTTGAAAAGATAAGCGTTTGTCACCAGAGCTGCTGCAGTGGCGAAATAAAAGTTGTAGCCGTCGGCTGCCGACTTGGCGGCGGCTTGGGCGCCAATGGCGTTCTGGCCACCTGGACGGTTGTCGATCACCAGCGGCTGGCTCCATCGCCGGGCCAACTGATCACCCACCATTCTTGCCATCGCATCGGCACCTGACCCGGCGGGCTGGGACAGCCACAGCTTGACCGGCTTGTCAGGCCATGACTGCGATCGGGCAAGAGGCAATGAGAAAGCGGCCATGAGGCCCGTGCCGCCAAGGGTGAAATGTCTGCGATCCATGAATTTGTCTCCGGGTAGTTTTAATGTTGCTCAGTCCGTTGATGCCACACACGCTCGATCAAGTCATATCAGCCGTAGTTGCGAGCTTGATGTTCACAACTGACTTTGTATTTGCCAGCGCCTGGGCTTCGACGCTCAGCAACCGGGAGATCACACGCCTGGCATGAACGCCGGCTGCATCGCTTTTGATGAGAACCGTCTTACGATCCGGAAATTCCGAAAAGCGCCGTTGCTGGGCTTCCACCACAACTCGATCCTCTTCAAATGTCGCAGCAATTTCGCCATGGAACGCCTTGGTAACCTCCGGCTGGTCGACTTTGAAATTGTGCGCGGCCGTCCAGAAATAATGCGTGCTCGTTTCAGTCTCGGGGGTGACGCCGTTGAAGATACGGATTCCCAAACTGTCCATCTTCCCTTCCTGATCAAATCCGTCACCGGCATTGTTGGCCCCGATGTAGATACGGATGAGGCCGGGGATAAAGTTGATCTCCATCCATCGGTCAATGTTTCCGGTGAAGCCTACTGCCCGTACGTATGTTGGAGGCGGCAATGTGCCAGCCATAAAACGACGCACGACCACGCCGTCATCTTTCCGGTCAACCTGCATTTGCGCTTCTGAATGCGCATTTGGTGTACCTCCTATGGTGTTGCCGTGGACGTACCCAACATGTGACAGGTCAATCAGGTTATCGTTTATGAGCTCATGGTTGCAGGCAATGACGTAGTGGCTGCCTTGATGGGCCCAACGTGCATCGGCATGGGTGGGGTAATCCGGAATATGTGCTTCCTGGGCTTCCTCGGGTGGGCCCATCCATATCCAAAGTACACCGTCATGCTCGGCCAAAGGGAAGCTGCACACTTTCGCCCCGGGTGGGACTGTGTCCTGGCCCGGAACCTTAACGCATCGGCCCGCCGCGTCGTAGACCATGCCGTGATAGGCACAAGCAAGTTGATTGCCCTGAACTCGCCCGTGGGACAGAGGCAAATTGCGGTGGCAACAGCGATCTTCCATCGCCACAACTTTCCCGTCTTCGCCGCGGAACATCACAACGGGCTCTCCGAGTAATGTTCGCGCCAGGGGCGCTTGAGTCAGCTCACTGCTCCACCCGGCGACATACCATCGATTTCTAATAAACATGCGAATAACACTCCTCTCGAAATGGCGGGAAATTGCTACTGGGGTTTGAGGTCCAGATCAGTCACAACCTTCTTCCAGACTGAGCGCTGTGTGTCCACAAACTCTGTCAAAGCCTTTGCAGAACCTGGCTTTGGATAGATCCCAAAGTCGGCAAATTTCTCCACCAGATCAGGCGCCTGGATCACCTTGTTGACGTCGCCATTGATCTTCTCCACGATGGTGGGAGACAGTCCGGCTGGCGCAAACACCGCGAACCAGCCCAATGCATCGAAACCCTTGTATGTTTCGGAAAGCGTGGGAATATTTTCGAACCCTGGCAGTCTATTTGTCGACGTGACAGCAAGAGCGCGAAACTTCCCAGACTTGACATACTGGGTCAATGCAGGGAGGCCATCAATCGTGAAATTCACCTCTCCGCCGAGAAGTGCGGTTGTCGCAGCTGGTGAGCCGCTATAAGGGACAGTCGTAAATTTCACTCCCGCCGCCCGACTTAACATTTCGCCTGTGAGATGCGGAACCGAGTTGCTTTGGGCGGCAGCAAAATTCAGTTTTCCCGGTTGCGCTTTGGCAACTTTTACTAGATCGGCCACAGAGTTGATGTCCGATGCGCCCGATACGACGAGCATCATGGGTCCGGTAGCCACAGCTGCGATGGGCGTCAGGTCGGTGTCGACGTTAAATTGCGGGTTTTTGTAAAGGTGCGGCGTGAGCGTCAAAACTGCTGCCGGGAGTATTCCGAGTGTGTAGCCATCGTTAGGCGACCTGGACAGGGCAGCCATCCCCGGTATGCCTCCTGAGCCTGGCCGATTTTCAACAAACACGGCCTGACCCCACATCGTCGAAAGCCGGTCCGCAACAAGACGGGCGATGACATCAGGAACTGCACCCGCAGGGAAAGGGACGATGACCTTTACCGGTTTGGATGGCCAGCTTTGTGCCAATGCAGTGTTGGATAAAAAAAGCATGGCGCCTGCAATGATGGCCAAGCCCCTGATTCGAGAACGATTCATCACGGTTTGTCTCCTGATACGCCGACGAAATGCAGCGCTTGGCAGGAATTTAGATCAGGGTGATGATTCTCGTAAGATGGCAAGATGAGCAATGTGATTCGATAATCGCATCCCCATTAACCCGGAGTTCTCCTTGAAACTTGAACAACTTCAGCATCTGACAATGATTGTGGAACAAGGCAGTCTGCGTGGTGCAGCACGAAGGATAGGTGTGCCACAACCAGCGTTGACCCGGAGCATTCGTTCCCTGGAGAAGGAACTTGGATGCGAACTCTTTTTCCGGGAAGCAAGCGGCATGACACTTACCCCTGTCGGTAGACAGTTTCATGCACACGCCAGTGCGATAGTGAATCAGGCCAGGCGGGCAATCGAAGGTATATCTCAGGATGGTGGGGAGGAGGAAGGTACCGTTTCTATTGCTCTTTCGATCATGCCCCACGTCGGCATGCTGCCTAAAGCGCTTCCGGTGTTCCAGCGGCGATACCCCAAGGTGCGACTCAACATCGTTGAAGGACTGTTTCCGGATGTCGAGCGGGAATTGCGGCAAGGGAGCATTGACTTCTACGTCGGGGCGCAACCGCGGATTCCGCCGGCCAGCGGGCTGTCTGTACATGTCCTTCTGCCAAATACACGAGCTCTTGTCTGCCGCAAGGGACATCCCCTGGCGGAGTCACGGAAGTTGAAAGACCTGATTTCAGCAAGTTGGGCAACCACTGGCGTGGACTACAACGCCGACGATGACATTGCTCGACTGTTTGAACAACACAAGCTGCCACCGCCCAACGTCATGCTGCGTGCGAGATCGGCAGTATCGATGATGGTCGCCCTGGCCAATAGCGACCTGATCGCCATGCTGCCAGCTCAATGGGAGGTTTTCCCGTTCGTGCGCAATACCCTGCGTGTGATACGCATTCGCGAGGTATTGCCGGCTCCCAGCATTGTGCTCATAAGGCGTCCCGATTTACCATTAACGCCAGCAGCCGAATTCCTTGCGGACGTACTTATGCGATTTACACAGAAGGGGATCTAGCTTCGACAGTCTGCCGCAGTTTGGTAATGAGGCGCCTCGCACGATTGGGCCCCGCATCCACATGGATGTCAATGTTGGGGCCCGGGCCCTGGCGAACCTGGTTCTGGTACTGCGCTTCGATGATGACCTTGTCTTCTTCAAACGTGGCTGCCGTCTGGTCTACCACCAGCGTGGTCACATCGGCGCGGTCAGGGTGCGGGTTGGTGGCAATCGTCCAGAAGTAATGCGTGGTGGTTTCGGTTTCTGGCGTCACGCCGTGAAAGCCGCGCATGTGAAAGCCGTGGCGATTCGGGTCGTCGTAAGAGCCGGTGCCATGATCCATCGCGCCCGTCCAGATGGCGCAATGCGAGGGGTGAAACTCCACCTCCTGCCAGCGGTCAATCTTGCCCGCGAAGGGCCAGGCCTGCGCGTAAGTAGGTGGCGGGTCTGACTCGGGCATGAGGCGAATCACACGCACGGTTTCTTCGGTGCTCTCAACCTTCACCGCTGCATTCATGTGCAGCGTGGGGTTGCCGCCAATCGTCTTGAGGTGCACATAACCGAGGTGGCTGAGGTCCAGCAGGTTGTCGTGAATCAGCTGCCACGGCGCGTCGTAGTGGTAGACATCGCCGCCGAACTTGTACGCTGCATCGCTGTGGAATGGGTAGGCAGGTGGTTCACTAGCGGGTGCGCTGTCAGGCGCCGAGCCGACCCAGACCCAGAGGATCTGGTCACGCTCGCGCAGCGGGTAGGAAGTGACGCAGGCCCTGGCCGGGATGCGCTCCTGGCCGGGGATCTCGACACACTTGCCTGCCGTGTCGAACAGCAGGCCGTGGTAACCGCAGCGCAGTCCGGCACCTTCGATGTTGCCGCATGAGAGCGGCAGGTCGCGGTGGCAGCATCGGTCCTGCAGGGCAGCGACGCTGCCGTCCTGCGCACGGAAGAGCACCATGGGCCGCGACAAAATCGTGCGGGCCAGGGGTGTGCCCTTCAGTTCCCACGAGAAGCCCACTACATACCAGCGGTCCAGGGGGAACAGATTGGGTGCGAGGTCGGGTGCGCGTTTGACCTCTGCGGGTGTGACCATGTCGTTCATGTGGGGCTCCTTCTGCGCGTGCAGCGTTTATCTATTACTTCGCCGGGTCCTTGACGGCCTTGATCTTGTCGATCTCGATGTTGTAGAGCTGGCCATTGCGCTTTTCAACCTTGCGGATGTAGACGTCCTGCACGATGTCGCGGGTTTGCGCATCAATGGTGATGGGACCGCGCGGGCTTTCAAACGACAGGCCCTTCATCGCATCGACCAGCGCCTGGCCTGTGCCCTGCCCTTTGGTCTTTTCAAGCGCCTTGTAGATCACGGCCATGCCGTCGTAACCGCCGACGGCCATGAAGTTGGGGCGCATGCCCTTGTTCGCGGCGTTGAAGTCGGCCACAAACTTTTTGTTAATGGCCGAGTCGTGTGCGGCCGAGTAGTGGAAGGACGTGACCACGCCCTGTGCGGAGTCGCCCATCTCGTTGAGCAGGTCGTCGTCTGTGATGCCGCCGTCACCGATGAGGCGTATGCCGGCCTTGTCGAGGCCGCGCTCGGTGAACTGCTTCATCAATGCCGCGCCGGGGCCGGAAGGCACGAACACAAACACGGCTTCAGGTTTTTCGTCACGCACGCGCTGCAGGAAAGGTGCGAAGTCAGGGTTGCGCATGGGCACGCGCAGCTCGGCCACCACCTTGCCGCCGGATGCATTGACCTTTTCGGTGAAGGTCTTCTCTGCATCAAGGCCAGGGCCGTAGTCGGACACCAGCGTGACGAATTTCGTCATCTTGTTTTTGGTCGCCCACTCAGCCATGGTCGATGCGCTCTGGTACAGCGTGTAGCTGGTACGCACAAAAAACGGTGAGGTCGCAACGACACTGGAAGTAGCCGCGGCCATGATGACCGCAGGTGTCTTCGACTGCGTGGCGATGGCGCCGGCAGACAGCGCGCTTGGCGTGAGACCAAAACCGGCAATCACGCTGACCTTGTCGTTGACGATCAACTCCTGCGCCAGGCGCTTGGTGCCGTCGGGCACGCCTGCATCGTCTTTGAGGATCACCTCAACCTTGCGGCCGGCGACGGTAGTGCCGTTCTGCGCCATGTAGAGCTTGACGGCAGCCTCAATCTGCTTGCCTGTCGATGCAAACGGGCCCGTCATGGGCAGGATCAGGCCGACCTTGAAGGGCTCGCCCTGGGCCATGACACTGGTCGAGAGGCCCAGGACTGCGCAGGCTGCAAGTGAAAGAAGTGAACGTTTTTTCATGGGTGTCTCCGTGAGGGTTTTTGCTTGCCGAAATGATGGGAATCACATCGATTACCCGAAGGCATCCAATAGTCATTCCGTATACTTAATGACAATAAGTGTACTGAATGACTTTGCGACAAACAAGCTGCGGGTCACGTCCTTTCTTCAGGGATTTCCCTAGTCTCGGGTGGGGGCGGAAGCAGGCCCGGTGCGCTGCAGCGGCGCACGGCTCTGCTCGTTGTTGATGTGCACAAACTTCTTGAGCAGGCGTATGAACTCTTTCTGCTCGGCCGGCAGCAGGCTGGACAGCATGCGGTCTCGCAGCACGTGCACAGAGGTCACCGTGGCCGACAGCGCGGCCTCGCCTTCAGGCGTGAGTGACAGGCAGCGCTGCCTGCGCGCCACCACCTCGCGGTGAATCAGGCCGCGCTTTTCAAGCCGCACGGCAATGTCGGCAGTGGTTGATTTATCAAGCGCCACCAGGCCGGCCAGCGTGACCTGGTCAATGCCGGGTGATTCCTTGAGCATGCGCATGATGGCGAACTGCACAGGTGTGATGTCGGCGTCCATGGTCTCACGGAACATGGACACCGCGATCTGCTGCGCACGCCGGATCAAATGGCCCGGCTGGTCATACAGGTCCATCAGCAGGTTTTCTTCAGCCGTGGCCCGGGCCTTGTCCTTTTGTTTTGCGGCGGCGGTTTTTGGCGTGGTCGTCATGGCGCATATTGTGCTGCAGGCAAAGCAGGACGCTACAGCAGGTAAGGGGCTTGCAGGCGGATCAGGCGACCGAGCGTCTTCATCGCAGCGTCAAGCCGCACATCCGGCGGGTGTCCGTAATTCAGGCGCAGGCAATGGGCGAACCTTCGCCGGCCAGAGAAAACCGGGCCGGGTGCCACGCTGATACCGTGTTCCAGCGCTCGCTGGTGCAGCAGCAATGCATCAAAGCCAGGCTCAAACTCCACCCATAAAAAATACCCGCCGCCGGGCTGTGACACCCGTATGCCCGCCGGAAAATGCCGCGCAATGGCCACCTGCATGGCGGACAGCTGCGACTCCATCGCATGGCGCAGGCGGCGCAGGTGCCTGTCGTAGCCGCCGCGCTGCAGGTAGTCAGCGACTGCCAGTTGCGCAGGCAGGCTGGCTGACAGCGTGGTCATGAGTTTCAGTCGCTCGATGCGTTCGCCGAACCGCCCCGGCGACACCCAGCCCACACGATAGCCCGGCGCCAGGGTCTTGCTGAAAGAGCTGCAGTGCATGACCAGCCCCTTGCGGTCAAACGCCTTTGCAGGCAGTGGCGCCCGGTTACCGAAGTAAAGCTCGCCGTACACATCATCCTCAATCAGGGGAATGTCATGCTGCGCAAGCAATTCAACCAGCGCCTTCTTCTTTTCTTCAGGCATGCTGGTGCCAGTGGGGTTCTGGAAGGAGGTCATGAACCAGCAGGCCTTGACCGGGTGGCGCTTCAGTGCTTCTGCCAGGGCCGAGAGGTCAAGGCCGCCCTGCGGGAGCACCGGTATCTCAAGGGCCTTCATCTTCAGCCGTTCGAGAGCCTGCAGGCTGGCATAAAAGCCCGGGGACTCGACAGCCACCAGGTCGCCAGGCTGGGCCACCGACGACAGGCAGAGGTTGAGGGCCTCCAGCGCCCCGCTGGTCACGATGAGTTCATCGGCTGGCTGCGACATGCCCATGCCGAGGTAGCGCAGCGCGATCTGCTGGCGCAGCATGGCGTCGCCCTGTGACAAATGGGCCGTGGCGCCGCGCAGGTGAATACCGCGGGCCGCACGCGCCAGCGACTTGCCCAGGCTTTGCAGCGGAAAGAGCGCAGGTGCGGCAAACGCAGACCCCAGGGGGACGATAGCCGGGTCCTGCACGGCGTCGAGCACTTCAAACACCAGTTCGCTGACGTCCAGCCTGGATGCCACACGGGCATTCCCGCGGGCCGGCGGCGCGTGAGGTGACGTCGGCAGGGCCAGTGCAGGAGCGGTGACGTAGTACCCCGAGCGCTGCCGGGCGCGCACCATGCCTTTTTCCTCCAGCAGGTAATAAGCCCTGAACGCCGTGGATGCATTGATGCGGTATTGGGCTGTAAGCGTACGGATGGACGGCAGGCGTGTGCCCGCCGCATAGGCGCCACTTCGTATGTCACCCGCCAAAAGTCCTGCCAGTTCTTCGTAGCGTTTCATGTCATCTGATATTGTAATTTTTATCATTTCTGAATCTGATACGCTTTTTTAAACCACATCTGATGCTTACGGCCCGGTGTGTCATCAGGCATGATGGACACATGCTGAAGACCTTGAGATTTGCCCCTGCCCGGCGGCTTTGTGACCTGCTGGCCCTTGCTTTTACCTTCGCGGTTTCACCCACCTTTGCCGCCCCGTTTGAAGACACCATTGCCCAGCGCGCCATGGCCTGCACAGCCTGCCACGGGCCGCAAGGCCGGGCGGCCCCTGATGGTTATTACCCGCGCCTGGCCGGCAAACCTGCGGGTTACCTGTACAACCAGCTCATCAACTTTCGTGACGACAGGCGGCACTACGGGCTGATGACGCAACTGCTGACGCCGCTGACGGATGACTACCTGATGGAGATTGCGCAGTATTTCTCGCAGCTGGAGGTGCCCTACCCTGCGCCAGCGCCCACCAACGCATCGCCCGCGCTGCTGCAGCAGGGCCGGCAACTGGTGATGCAGGGTGATGCCGCACGCAACATACCGGCCTGTGTGCAATGCCATGGCCAGACCATGACCGGCGTGGCGCCCCACCTTCCCGGGCTGCTGGGCCTGCCGCGGGACTACCTCAACGCGCAGCTGGGCGCATGGAAGGCCGGCCAGCGCCGCGCCCATGCCCCGGACTGCATGAAGGACGTAGTGGCCAAACTGTCGATGGAAGATATCAATGCTGTGGGCAGCTGGCTGGCTGCACAGCCGCTGCCTGCGAACACGAAACCGGCGACAGAAATACCAGCTCTCGCAGCGGGCGCAAGGGGCGCAGCGGCAATCAGCTGCGGCAGTGCGCCGTTGAAAAATACCCTTAAAACCGCAGGGAGCAAGCCATGAAAAAGCTTGGCAAACTGCTGGTTGGCCTGCTGGTGCTGTTCACTGGGGCCGTGATGCTGGTGTGGCTGCTCAACAGCCGCGATGAAGTCGATGTGAGCACGCCAGTTGCCGCCGTTGGCCCGACTGACGCGCTGGTTGCGCGCGGGGCTTACCTGGCACGCGCCGGCAATTGCATGGGCTGCCACACCACGCGTGGCGGCCAGGCGTATGCGGGAGGCCGGGGCATAGACACGCCGTTTGGCACCGTCTTCACATCGAACCTGACGCCGGATGAAAAAACCGGCATAGGCGGCTGGTCTGCATCGCATTTCTGGCGTGCCATGCACAACGGCAAGTCAAAAAACGGCCGCCTGCTGTACCCGGCATTTCCTTATACGAGCTTCACGCAGATGACGCGTGAAGATTCAAACGCGCTCTACGCCTACCTGCGCAGCCTGCCCGCCGTGGTACAGCAGAACCAGGCGCACACCCTGCGCTTTCCCTACAACTCACAGGCGGCGCTGGCGGTCTGGCGCGCGATTTATTTCAGCCCCGGCGCCTACAAACCCGATGCAGCGCGCAGTGCCGAATGGAACCGCGGTGCTTACCTGGTCACAGGCCTGGGCCACTGCGCCGCCTGCCACACGGCGCGCAATGTGCTGGGTGCGACCGACGGGCTGGACCTGGCTGGCGGCCTCATCCCCATGCAGAACTGGTACGCCCCCTCGCTGGTGTCACCGCATGAAGCAGGTGTTGGCAACTGGACGCCGCAGGACATCGTGCAGCTGCTCAAGACAGGTGTCTCCGAACGCGCTTCAGTCAACGGGCCCATGGCAGAAGTTGTACAGGGCAGCACGCAGTACCTCAGCGACGAAGACCTCAATGCCATGGCGCAGTTTTTGAAGGCACTGCCCGCGTCCTATGGCAGGGATGAAAAGCGTGAGCCCGACATCGCGCTGATGTCGACCTCGCCCGATGCGCCATCTGCAGGTGTGAACAGTGTGGTGGCAGCCAAAGGCGCGAAGCTCTATGAGCAGAACTGCGCGCAATGCCACGGCGACAAGGGCCAGGGCGTACCCAGCGCCTATCCGCCACTCGCCGCCAACCGTGCCGTGCTGATGCCCCAGACCGTGAACCTGGTGCAGATTGTGTTGAACGGTGGTTACGCACCAGCGACTGCAGGCAACCCGAGACCGTTCGGCATGCCGCCTTTTGTACTTGTAATGGAGGACGAAGACATAGCGGCGGTGCTAACCCACATACGCAACAGCTGGGGCAACAAGGCCAGCGCCGTCTCCCCGCTCGAGGTCAACCGGATACGGGCGAGTTCTGGCCGTTAGTTTTTTGTTGCGGGGACGGTCTCGGCAGGCACAGGGGTTTCCATCGAATAACGATTGGCCAGCGACGGGAATAATTTGAACCACGCTGCGGCGACCAGCAAGGTGCCTATGCCGCCCAGCACCACCGAGCCGACAGGGCCCAGCAAGGCCGCAGTGGCGCCCGACTCGAACTCACCGAGCTGGTTGGACGCCCCGATAAAAACCGAGTTGATCGCACTGACCCGGCCGCGCATCTCATTCGGCGTATCGATCTGCACCAGGGTCTGGCGCACCACCACGCTGACCATGTCGGCGCCACCGGATATCACCAGCGCGAACAGCGACAACAGGAAGCTGGTGGACAGGCCGAAGACGATCATGCAAACACCGAACACGGCGACGGCGCCCAGCATGGTGCGGCCTACGTGCCTGGCCAGTGGCCAGCGTGTAAGCACCACCGCCATCATCACTGCACCGGCTGCAGGGGCAGAGCGCAGCAGGCCCAGGCCCCAGGGACCGACATGCAGGATGTCTTTTGCAAACATGGGAAGCAGCGCCACCGCACCGCCCAGCAGGACTGCAAACAGGTCAAGCGACACAGCACCCAGCAGCGCTTTTTTCATCCACACAAAACGTGCACCGGCCAGCAGCGTAGTCATGGACACCGGCTCGCGCGGCGGCGGTGCATGCTCATAACGCACGAGTGAAATCAGGATCATGGCTGCTACAAAAATTGCAGCACAGACGGTGTAGACCGCAGAAGCACCTGCCACAAACACCAGCCCGCCGATGGCAGGCCCGGCGATGACGGCGGCCTGGTTGCCGCCCGAACTGAAAGCCATGGCGCGCGGCAGCATGACTGGCGGTACCAGCATGGGCATCAGGGCCTGTTGCGCAGGGTTCTGGAAGGCCCTGGCCACGCCCAGCCAGACTGACAGGCCGAGCAAAAGCCCACGCGAAACCCAGGGCACAGGGCTGGTTGCGCCCCAGCCCTGTGTGGCGGCAATCAGGATGAAGGCCACCGCGCCCTGAATGAAAAAGCAGCCGGCAATGATGCGGCCCCGGTGTACCCGGTCGGCCACATGGCCAGCCACCAGCGTCAGCAGCAGGGCCGGCAAAAAACTGGTACAGGCCGACCAGGCCCAGATCCCACGCGCTACCGGTCAGGTCATACATCTGCCACCCTACCGCCACCATCAGCATTTGTGTGCCCATGGTGCCGAAAACGCGGGCAAACCACATGCGGATATAGGGGCGTTGCCGCGTCAGGTCTTTGAAGGTGTGGGTGCTCATCGGCTGCAGAGCTTAACAGCGGCAATCGTTTCATGCCGCTGTCGGCTTTTTCTGGCAGGACCCGCCTGGCGCGGCAGTTAACATCGGGAAATAACAACACGGCTGGTACGCACCACAGGGAAATCTTATGCAACGCATCGTCATCGTTGGAGGGGGCGCAGGCGGCCTCGCACTGGCTACACAACTCGGCAAAAGCCTGGGCAAAAAAGGCTCTGGCACAGATCACTCTGGTTGATGCAGCACGCACCCACGTCTGGAAGCCTTTGCTGCACCAGCTTGCGGCAGGCAGCTTTGACACCCATGCCGAAGAAATTGAATACCTGGCGCAGGCGCGCTGGAACCATTTCAAGTTTCGCCTTGGCAGTCTGACAGGCGTCAACCGCGTTGCCAAAACCGTGCAGCTCGCAGCCAGCCATGATGAAGCCGGGCGCGAGATCACACCGGCACAGGAACTCGCCTACGACACGCTGGTCATCGCCGTTGGCAGCCAGACCAACGACTTCGGCACACCGGGTGCAGCGCAGCACGCCATCAAGCTCGACAGCCCGCAAGCGGCACGGCATTTCAACGACCGCCTGATCAATGCCTGCATACGCGCCCAGAGCGTGCCGCGTGAAGCGGGCAGCGGGCGGCTGACTGTTGCCATCGTGGGCGGAGGCGCTACCGGAGTTGAACTGGCCGCTGAGCTGCACGCGGCTGCGCGCATCCTGGCCAATTACGGGTTTGACCACATTCACCCCGAAAAAGATCTGCAGATCGTGCTGATTGAAGCGGCACCGCGCCTTCTGGCACAGCTGCCAGAGCGGCTCAGCGACTCGGCCCTGCGCGAACTGCGCAAGCTGGCCATTGAGGTGCACACCAACGAGCGTGTGGTGGCCGTGGATGCCGACAAACTCACCATGGCCAGCGGCAAGGTGGTGTCGTCGACCCTGACTGTCTGGGCGGCCGGTGTGAAGGCGGCAGACTTTCTCAAAACACTGGGCGCGGGGTCGGCCGGTGAAGAGCCCCTGGAGACCAACAAACTCAACCAGCTCGCCGTTAACGGCAACCTGCAAAGCACCCGCGACCCCAGCATTTACGCCTTTGGCGACTGCGCGGCGTGCCAGCAACCCGACGGCACCTGGGTGCCGCCGCGTGCTCAGGCGGCCTACCAGCAGGCCATGTATCTCGTCAACGCCCTGCCCCGGCTCGCCAAAGGCGAGGCCGTGCAGCCCTTTGTTTTCAGGGACCAGGGCTCGCTGGTGTCGCTGTCGGAATACTCATCGGTCGGCAGCCTGATGGGCAGCCTGACCAAGGGCAGCTTTTTTATCGAGGGCCAGCTTGCCCGCATGATGTACTGGGGCCTGCACAAGCAGCACCAGTTTGCCCTGGGCGGCTTCAAGAAGACGGCGCTCATCACGCTGTCTGAAATGCTTGACCGCACCTACCGCCCGCGCATCAAGTTGCATTGATAATCCCGGTACATATTTCTTAAACCCACAGGAGAGAGCCATGGCCAAAGGACAGCAAGCCCAGAAGATGACGAAGAAGCCGAAAAAAGACACCTCGCCACCAAAACCGGTGTCACCTGACGCAGTCAGGGCCACGGTTGTGACACAGGTCATGCCCAAGGGCAAGATGAAAAACAAGCCAGCCTGATGGAAGCGGACGGGCAGCCGGGCAACCCATTACATGGGATCACGCTGGAAGCCATCGTCACAGCGCTTTCCCAACACTACGGCTGGGAAGAACTGGGGCAGCGCATCAACATACGCTGCTTCACCAGCGACCCGAGTGTGCCGTCGAGCCTGAAGTTTTTACGCAAGACACCCTGGGCGCGTGAGAAGGTCGAAAGCCTCTACCTGTTCATGCTCCGCGAAATCAGGCGTGCCGGGCCCACGGTACATAACTTTCCCCCGCCCAAAAAGCCCGCTGCCTAGGCCCGAAGCGGGTTGGCAAACATCAGCATCATGGCCACGCCCACCCCGATCAGGAAGTTGGCGTCAATCAGGCCCGCCAGTAAAAACATTTTTACCTGCAGCGGCTCCATCATCTCGGGCTGTCGTACGGCCCCCTCCAGGTAACGGCCGCCCATCACGCCTATGCCCATGCACGCGCCAATCGCGCCCAGGCCAATCATCAAACCACATGCAATCGAAATGGCACCTGCGTCAGTCATGGTTTTCTCCTTTGGTACAACAATTCAGCAACTGATCAGTTGCTGATGGATCAATCATGAGCGCCAGCTCGCCGCAAAACAATTACCTCGCAGGTCATGGCGGGTTTGAAGCGGTGTATGCGGACGACAGCCTGCTGGTGCTCAACAAGCCCGCCGGTTTGCTGTCAGTGCCCGGGCGCGGTGAAGACAAGCAGGACTGCCTGAGCAGCCGTGTACAGCAGCAATACCCTGATGCGCTGGTGGTGCACCGGCTGGACATGGCGACATCAGGATTGATGCTGATGGCGCGCGGCGGCAATATGCAACGTGCGCTCTCGCGGTTGTTTGAAAACCGTGAAGTCCACAAGCGCTATATCGCCGTGGTTGAGGGCGTGCTGAACGGCCCGGCCCATGACGCCACTGGCTGGCAGCTGATCGACCTGCCCATCATGGTGGACTGGCCGCGCCGCCCCCTGCGCATCGTCGCTGCGGGGGGAAAGCCCAGCCAGACGCGCTGGCGCAGTGTGGCGTTCGATGCGAACACCAACACCACGCGTGTCGAGCTGGAACCCCTCACAGGCCGTTCACACCAGTTGCGGGTACACATGAGGGCCATGGGGCACGCCATTGTTGGCGACGCGCTGTATGGCGATGATCAGCTAGCCGGAACAAGGCTGTTGCTGCATGCCTGCCAGCTCGGCTTTACGCACCCGGCCGGCGGGAAGGCCATGTTCTTTGAGAATTCACCTGATTTCTGAAATTGCAGGGGTATTTTCGGGCCGCAGGAACTGATGGCCAAAACAAGCCTCCAAGAGGTACATCTGGAGAACCGGTATGCCCATCAAACCAAACCCGTCGGCTTCACGGCCCCTGCCGCGCAGGCACATTGCCGCCGCCCTGATCGCAGCGCCCGTGGTATGGACGCTCACACGCAGCCTTTCAGCCCATGCACAGACCGGGGCCACGCGCATCCTCACCCCAGCCAGACAGAAGGCCCTTTCTACCCGGTTGCCCTGCCGAAAGACGCAGACTTTGACCTCCTGAAAAATGGATCGCTCGACTACCGGATGGGCCAGCCGACCTGGCTGGAAGGCAGCGTGACTGACCTGCAGGGCACGCCGGTGCGCGGTGCGCTGGTTGAAATATGGCAATGCGACCATGCCGGCCACTATGACCACCCCGGCGATGGCGGCCGTATCGACAAGGCGTTCCAGGGTTTTGGCCGGGTCACGGTGAATGCGCAGGGTGAGTACCGCTTCCGCACGATTCGCCCGGTCGCCTACAGCAACCGCACACCGCACATCCACGTCAAGGTGAAGCTGGCCAACCGCGAGTTGCTGACGACCCAGCTTTATGTGGCCGGCGAGCCGCAGAACCAGCGCGATTTTTTATGGCGCAACCTGTCGGATGCGCAGCGCACTGCGCTTTCAGTGCGCCGTTCACCGCCTCGCCGAGCAGACGGGCAGCGCGCCCGATTCAACATCGTGGTGGCGGCCTGATACCAGCGCTATCGGCAGTAATTCCTGGGTAGCTCAATAAATCTCCGGCACCACAATGTCCTGCGGCACAGGGTTGCGCACATAGTCATCGTGCCTGACACGCTCGGGCAACACAATCGACGGGTGCTCGGTTTCGCTGTACGGCATCTGTTCCAGCAAATGATGGATGCAGTTGAGCCTGGCCTTTTTCTTGTCCACAGCCTGCACCACCCACCACGGTGCCTCGGCAATGTGCGTGCGCTCCAGCATGATTTCCTTGGCCTTGGTGTACTCCTCCCACCGTCGGCGTGATTCAAGATCCATGGGGCTCAATTTCCACTGTTTCAGAGGATCGTGTATGCGGCCCAGAAAACGCAGGTGCTGCTCTTCGTCAGAGATTGAAAACCAGTACTTGATGAGCTGTATGCCGGAGCTGACCAGCATTTTTTCAAACTCGGGTACGGTGCGGAAGAACTCTTCGTACTGCTCGTCGGTACAAAAACCCATGACACGCTCGACCCCGGCGCGGTTGTACCAGCTTCGGTCAAACAGCACGATTTCACCGGCGGCGGGCAGGTGCGACACATAACGCTGGAAGTACCACTGGGTGCGCTCCCTGTCGTTGGGCGCGGGCAGTGCCGCCACGCGGCAGATGCGCGGGTTGAGCCGCTGTGTGATGCGCTTGATGACACCACCCTTGCCGGCGGCATCACGACCCTCAAACAAAATCACCACCTTGTGGCCGGTGGCAACCACCCAGTCCTGCAGCTTGACCAGCTCCGCCTGCAGGCGAAACAGCTCGCGGAAATACTGGCGGCGGTTTTCCTTGTCCTGCGCAGTGTGGGCTGGCTGGCTTTCGCCCGTGAGCTCAGCCACGGTGCGGTCTTCAAGCTCCATCTCCAGTTCTTCGTCATAACTGTCGATGAGGTCATGGCGTATACGCCGCATCAATTCTTCGTCGCTTGAATTCAAAACATTCTCCGGTGCGTTACGGCAAACGGGCTAGGCTACAGAAGCAATGTGTCAGCCAAATGAAAAAACCCGCAAGCTGCGGGTTTTCGTGGGCATGGGGCGTTGTCAGCTTTTCAAAAGCTTCTGGTAAATCTCGTCCTTGGCCTTGAGGCGGCGTTTTTTCAGGTCTTCGAAACCCTCATCGCTGATCGGCAATCCGCTCTTTTCATAGTTGGCGATGGCGTGGTTGTCTTCGTCGTACTGCCTGAACAGTTCGGCAAAGTGCGCATCGTGCGTTTTCAGTTCGCGCATCTTGTCCACATACTGCGGAAATTCGTGGGCCAGGTCGTGGTTGAGCAAATCCATGTTTCTATTCCTTTTATTCGCGAACAATCATTACAGGCAGATGGGTGTGTGAGAGCACCTGCGCGGCCACACTGCCCAGCACGAGCTTTTCGAGGCCCTTGCGACCATGCGAGCCCATCACGATCAGGTCTGCACCGGCGGTCTCTGCTGCTTCCAGAATGCTTTTGTAGACAGCCTGCCCTTCAAGCACGGTCGCTGTGACATCTGTGCCATTGGCAGCAAACTGGCTTCTGGCAGCGGCTATGGAGTCGTTGGCCTCTTTGGTGGCAGCCTTGAGGTATTCGTCCTGGCCGTAGGCAAACTCGGTGCCCACGCCGGTAAAGGCATAGGTGTCGATGATGCAGACCACGGTGACCCGGGCGTTAAAGGCCTTCGCAACTGCGGCGGCCTTCTGTATGGCCTGGTTGGCTGTGCTTGAACCGTCTACGGGCACAAGGATGTTGCTGAACATGATGGCTCCTTGAAATGGCGACATGTTGGCAGAAAAGCTGTTGCCATTCTGCCTGGGCTCAATCGCCCTTTCAACACAAGGCAACGCCAAGCCATACACCGTTTGTAAACCATCATGCAGCCAAAAGCTATCGGAAAAAGCCGATAGCTTGCGGCGCGTCAAACCGGCGCAGGCCAGGCTGCTTTTATTCAGCCTTGATATTTGCCGATTTGGCCAGTTGTGCGTAACGTGCAAGATCAGCCTTGATGAGCCTGCTCAGGTCGGCAGCGTTGCCAGCAAGAGGCTCCACGCCGGCAGTCGAGAGGTTGTCCTTCACGGCCGGCTCGGCCAGGACCTTCTGCACATCTGCGTAAATTTTGGCAACCACGTCGCGCGGCATGTTGGCTGGCCCCATCAGCGCATACCAGATGGAGAAGTCCAGCGGCTTCAGGCCCTGCTCTTCAAATGTCGGAACTTGCGGCGTCAAGCCATAGCGGCTGGCTGTTGACACACCCAGGCCGTAGAGCTTGCCTGTCTTGACGTGCGGTGCCACCAGGTTGGAACTCAAAATGGCCAGCTGTACCTGGCCTCCCACCACGTCAGTCAGCGCAGGCGCGCAACCCTTGTAGCCCACATTGGTGGCGCTGACGCCGGTCTTCTGCCTGACCAGTTCCATCACGAAGTGCTGGGGCGTGCCGACCCCGCAGGAGCCGTAGTTCAGCACGTTGGGGTTGGCCTTCGAATAATCGATCAACTCCTTGAGCGTCTTGATGCCGGACTTCTCGCTCGCCACCAGCGTGATGGGCGTCAGCCCGAGCAGCATGATGGGGGTGAGGTCTTTTTCGGGGTCGTAGTTGAGCTTGCCACCGAGCGCCGGGTTGACCACCATGGTGCTGTTTTGCAGCAGCAGCGTGTAGCCGTCCGCAGGCGATTTGACAACGGCCTCGGTGCCGATGTTGCCCGACGCACCGGCGCGGTTGTCAACCGCTACGCCCTGGCCCCACATCGCTTGCAGGCGAGCGCCGACCTGGCGCGCCAGGATATCGGAGCCGCCACCAGTGCCGTAGGGCACGATCAGCTTGATGGGACGCGAAGGCCAGGCCTGCGCGAAGACGGCGCTGCCAGCCAGCGAAGCCAGCGCCACCACGGTTCCCAGTGCCAAAAACCTGTTGAGCTTGTTGAATTTCATGGTTTGTCTCGATTCTTTTGTGTTGAAGGGGTACCCTGGCTTACTCAATGGCGCCTATGCCCTGGCTCCACAGCTCCCACGGGCGCCTGACCTGGCCTTCGACATTCGTCATGGCCAGCTCTGCTTCTTCAGGATTCAGAAATTCGATGGGGCCCAGCGCAGCCGATGTGAGCTGCAGCTTGGCATTCTCCTCGGCATAGACCGCACGGTACACAGCCTGCTCAAGCGAAGGGCCGACCACAGTAGAGCCATGACCGCGCATCAGCACGCAGTTGTTCTGGCCCAGCGATTTGGCGAGCGCCTTGCCAAGACCCATGTCGCGTATCAACAGGTCGGTGTTGCCGCCCGCATCGCGGATCTCGAAGGACACCGAGCCGCTGCCCAGAAAACCGCTCATGTGAAAGATGGGCCGCAGGCGCTGGCCAGTCACGCCGAAAGGAATAACGCTGACCGAATGGCTGTGCACCACCGACATCACGTCGGGCCGTGCGCGGTATATCTCGCTGTGGATAAAACGCTCAAGGTAAGAGCGCTGGTCTGACGGCACTGCCAGGTCGCCGTTGAGGTCGTAGCTCAGGATGTCGGCTTTTCTGACCAGCCCCGGCGCGCGGTTGCATGACAGCAAAAAATGGTCTGGTGATTTGTCGTGCCTGACACTGACATGACCAAAACCGTCGACCACACGCTGGTCATACAGGATGCGGTTCGCAATGACCAGCTTTTCAACAAGCGCCGGGTCGGCGGGGGCAAGGGGCATGGTGTCTCCTGTGATCATATGAACAACAACCACCATTCACAGCGGCAGGTTTTTAATAAGTATACATATCAATAAACCGGCTGTGCAGGGGGAACGCGGCCCAAAATCAGAGGGTTAACCCCAGCCAGGCGCAGTCAATGCGGCGATGGCATGCCTTCAGGCCTCGATCTTCACGCCCTTCCAGAACGCGACATGGCCCTTGATGTTCTCGGCCTCGGGCTTGGGGTCCGGGTAGTACCAGGCAGCGTCGGTGTTCATCTCGCCGTTGACCAGCAGGGAGTAATAACTGGCCTGGCCTTTCCACGAACACATGGTGTGGTGGTTGCTGAAGGTGATGTAGTCGCGGTTAAGCGCGCTTTCAGGAAAGTAGTGGTTGCCTTCAATGACCACGGTGTCGTCGCTCTGCGCAATGGTTGCGCCGTTCCAGATGGCTTTCATGTGCTGGTCCTGTTTTCAATGATGGGAAGGGAATTGAACTGTCGCGTGAATACTAACCGCCCCGTAAAGCATACAAAGCGCGCATGAAAAAAAGGTGTCAGTCGTGAAGACTGCCACCTTTTTTTGTGAGGGAAACCCCCGGGTCTGCTTAACCGTTGACGTTGGCCATGCGCAGGTTCTTGCCTTCAACAATCACCTTGGAACCCACGGGCACCGAAGTAGAGATGTCGAGATTACGGCGCGAACCGTCGTCCATGCGCACGGCCACGTTGTAGACGGTGACCTTCTTCATGTTGGCCTCAACCTTGTTGCCGGCGTAGGCACCGCCTGCAGCGCCGAGTACCGTCATGGCGGTTTTGCCATTGCCGTTACCCAGCTGGTTGCCCACCAGGCCACCGATCAGGCCACCAGCAACGGTACCGATACCAATGGTCTGGTTGCCCACTGCAACGCCATTGACCTGGCCCTGACGCGTTTCAGCGGTGACGGATTCCACAGTGCCGCAGCTGGCGCAAACATTGGCCTTGGCGACCTGAACAGGTGTGGTGCTGGCGCGCGGCGTGTTGTTGACTGCAACGGGTTTGCTGCTGGTAGCAGCCAGTTTATTGACAGGTGCCGGTGTTGCAGGCGTCTGCACAGTTGTGTTGGCAGCGTAAGGAGTGGGCTCTGCATCAGAGGTCTTGACCACCAGCGCCGCCGCGAGCGCCGCGACAGTGACGCCTAGAACGGCCACGATGGCGATCAGCGCCTTGCTGTGCTGCATGCGGTCGATCAGGCCGGGGCTGGCCGAGGGACCGGAAGCGGTTGGTGTAGCGAGTTGACTGGTTTCCATGATGGACTCCTTGTTGTTAGAGCCTCATTTGTACCAATCAGACCTGATACAACTTGTAGGACCAGCGTCAAGAACGTAAGCAGCCGTTTCCGATTTCCGCCTTGTGCAGCTGTTATGTGCGCACTATTTGGCAAATTTCACCCAGCAGCCACGAATGCGGCCTGCTCTCCTACACGCCGCCTTGTGGGTGCGTCGGGTCTATCCAGAGCACAGTGGCCGGCTTCTCGACCGGTTCTATCTCAAGGTTGACGGCCACTGCTTCACCATCGCTGCGACAAAGGACACACTCGAGCAGTTCGGTAGGGCTGGCATTGATCTCCTGGTGCGGCACGTAAGGCGGCACATAAATGAAATCGCCAGGGCCGGCCTCTGCCGTGAACTCAAGATGATCACCCCAGCGCATACGCGCCTTGCCGCGAATCACGTAGATCACGCTTTCAAGATGGCCGTGATGATGCGCGCCGGTTTTGGCGTCCGCATGAATGGTGACCGTGCCTGCCCACAACTTTTGTGCCCCGGTACGCGCGAAGGTGATGGCGGCCTTGCGGTCCATGCCCGGGGTTTGCGCCGTGTTGCCGTCGAGCTGGTTGGCGCCAATCACGCGCACGCCGTCGTGTTTCCAGCGCGGTTCATGCGTGTGGCCGTGTTCATGCCCTTCTTCATGTTCATGCGAATGGTCGTGACCCATGAAAGCTCCTGTTATTTGTAGCGTTCGCGCGCAAGTGCTGCGCCCTTTGCGAGGGCCTCAAGTTTTCTCAAAGCAATCGCGCGGTCCATCGGCGCCAGACCGCAGTTGGTGCATGGCAGCAGGCGGTTCTTCGGCACGTACTTCAGCGCCTCGCCAATGGTGTCGGCAATCTGCTCGGGTGTTTCAATCACGTCGCTGGCCACGTCGATCACGCCGACCATGACGTCCTTGCCTTCCAGCAGCTTCATGAGGTGAGGCGGCACATGCGAGTGGTAGCACTCCAGGCTGACCTGCTGGATGCTGCTTTTGGCGAGCGCCGGGAACACAATTTCGTACTGGCGCCATTCCTCACCCAATGTTTCCTTCCAGTCATTGTTGGCCTTGATGCCGTAGCCGTAGCAGATGTGCACGGCCGTCGTGCAGGTCAGGCCCTGCGCGGCAATCTCAAGTGCCTTCACGCCCCAGTCGGCGGCTTCGCGCATATACACGTTGAAGGCCGGCTCGTCGAACTGGATGATGTCGACACCATCGGCCTGCAGCGCAAGCGCTTCCTGGTTGAGCAGTTCTGCAAACGCCATCGCCATCTTGACCTTGTCACCATAGAACTGGTCAGATACGGTGTCGATGATGGTCATGGGCCCGGGCAGCGTGAATTTGATTTTTTTATCGGTGTGCGCACGCAAAATTTTTGCTTCTGTCTGGTGCACGCGGCCCTTGAGCTTCAGCTCACCCACCACCTGGGGCACCATGGCGTCGTAGCGGTTGTTGCGTATGCCCATCTTGACCTTGTGATCAAAGTCAATACCTTCAACCTGCTCCAGAAAGCCGTGCACAAAATGCTGGCGCGACTGCTCGCCGTCGCCAATCACATCCAGGCCCGCATCTTCCTGCGCCTTGATCCACAGCAGCGTGGCATCGGCCTTGGCTTGAGCAAGTTCAGCGCCTTCGGCCTTCCACTGCGGCCAGAGTTTGTTGGTTTCAGACAGCCAGGCGGGTTTGGGCAGGCTGCCGGCGATGGTGGCGCTGAAGAGTTTTGGGGTCATGGATGTTTTATCTCTCGCTTTGTTATTGATGACGAAAAGGGTTCAAAAGAATTCTTTGGCAAGCAGTTCATAAGAGCGCCTGCGCGCCGCCGGGTCATGCGCCCATGTGATGACGACCAGCTCGTCCACCCCATGAGTATCAGCCAGCGCACGCAGTTTGTCTGCCACCTGCGCGCCACTGCCGACCAGCGCGGTGCGCCTGATTTTGTCTGACTCGGCCTGTTCTGCCGGTGTATAGGGCCGCAGGGCGGCCTCGGCAGGCGATGGCAAGGGGCCCAGCGCCCCCTTGTTGCGGTCTATCTTCCAGCGCTCACGGCCCGAGAAGTGGTGCCAGGCGCCGACTTCGGTGTCGGCCGCAAGCGCCCACACGCAGAGCACGGCTTTCGGTTCGGGGTTGAGGGGGCTGGGACGGTACAGGCGGCGGTAGAGGTCCAGCGCCTGTTCCGTGCCCTGCCCGTCTGTAATGAAATAGGCAAACGCATACGGCAGGCCGTAGTGCGCTGCGAGTTGCGCACCGTAGTCGGAGCTGCCCAGCATCCACAGGTCTGGCGTCGTCGGCCCGGTCGGGTTGGCCGTCACGCCACGGCCCGGGTGGCCTTCAGGCAAATCGATGCCGGAGATCCAGGCCTGTAACTCGCGCACCTGGATGGGAAAGTTTTCAGCCGACTGCTGCGGGTCGGCGCGCAGCACTCGGGCGGTGCGCATGTCTGATCCGGGCGCGCGGCCCACGCCGAGGTCTATGCGGCCCGGCGCCAGGGCATCGAGCACGCGGAACTGCTCGGCCACCTTGAGCGGAGCATAGTGCGGCAGCATGATGCCCGCGCTGCCGATCCGGATTCGGCTGGTAGTGGCCGCAATCGCCGCCATCAACACCTCGGGCGCTGAACCCACGATGGTCGGGTGGCTGTGGTGTTCGCTGCACCAGAAGCGCCTGTAACCCAGCGCTTCACAGTGCTGGGCCAGCGCCAGGGTTTCACGGATGGAGGTGTCTTCAGTGCGGCCGGAGACGGCGACGGACTGGTCGAGAACGGAGAGGGAGAGCATGGGGAAACTATAGCCACAGCTTGCGAACCGCGCACAAACGGGGTCAAGCTCCGCCTCTGTTCCAATATGGCCTGGTTCCCGAACACATAAAGAAGATTTTTATATGGCACTCAAAGCCACCATCTACAAAGCAGCGCTCGCCCTGTCCGACATGGACCGAAGCATCTATGCAGACCACAACGAAACCATTGCGCGCCACCCGTCCGAGGCCGATGAACGCATGATGATCCGCCTGCTGGCGTTCGCGCTCAACGTGCCTGCCGACGACAAGAAGGGCAAGCTTGAATTCGCCAAGGACCTTTGGGATGTGGATGAGCCCGCCCTCTGGCACAAGGACTACACCGAGCAGATCCTGCACTGGATAGATGTCGGCCAGCCCGACGACAAGCGCCTGATGAAGGCCGCAGGCCGCGCAGAACGGGTCAGCGTCTACAGCTTTGCCAGCAGCACCAATGTCTGGTGGAAGAACATCGAAAGCAAGCTGACGCGCGCGTCCAACCTTGTCGTCTGGCAGATCGATGCGGCTCAAAGCCAGGCGCTGGCCAAGCTGGCCGAGCGCAGCATGCAGCTACAGGTGACTGTGCAGGACGGCACGGTGTGGATAAGCACGGCGCTGGGCTCTGTCGAGATCACGCCGGTGCGGTTGACGCCGGGCGAATAAGCGGCAGGACTAACCCGCCTTTTCACCCAGCCTAAGCCTGGCCCCGCAGTGGGCGCAAAACCTTGCGCCCGCCACCTGGTCCGTGCGAAAGCATTCCTGGCAGGCCGTAGCCCCCGCTTCTGAAGAGGTCTCCAGCGCGGCGATGGCTTGCAGCCTGCGCTGCATGGACATCTCTGCCGTGACGATGCCCGTCGGCACTGCCAGGATGCCCCAGCCCAGCAGCATCATGAACGATGAAATCAGCCGGCCGAAATCGGTCTTGGGTGTGATGTCGCCAAACCCGACGGTGGTCACCGTGCTGATGGCCCAGTAGACAGAGGTGGGAATGCTGGTGAAGCCGTTCTCAGGCCCCTCGACCACATACATGACCGTGCCCATGACCAGCACCACCATGAGCACCGCCGACAGAAACACCAGTATCTTGCGGCGGCTGGCGGCCAGCGCGCGGCCCAGCGACAGGTACTCCTCCAGATAAGCAGACAGCTTGAAGATGCGGAAGACGCGCAGCAAGCGCAGCACACGCACGTCGATGAGGGCATGCCATTCGGGGAAGAACAGCGCCAGGTAGGTGGGCAGCACGGCCAGCAAATCAATAATGCCAAAAAAGCTCAGCGCGTATTTCAGCGGCTGGCGCACCGACAGCAGGCGGGCGATGTACTCAGCCGTGAAGAGCACGGTAAAAAACCATTCCAGCACCGAAAAAACCGTGCCGTGACGCGCGTGAATCGCCTGCACGCTGTCGGCCATCACGACGGCGATGCTGAACAGGATGACGCCAATCAGGATCTTGTCGAACAGGCGCCCGGCGGTCGTGTCGGCCTCAAAAATGACCGAATACCAGCGGCGGCGCCAGCCATCAAGCGGTTTGTCTTCAGGTGAAAGCGGTGTAAGCGGTGTGACGGGCATCTGGGAACTCGGCTTTAGTCGTCAATGTGATGGCAGATGCTAAGCGACAGGCCACCGCAACTACAAGGGACGGCCAGCGTCTCATCCTGTCAGCGCAGACGAGGGTGAGGTTTACTATCAATTTAATAGCTGGTCACGCTCGTATTCATTGGCCTGGAGGCCGATTTGGCACCTGAAAATGGCCTTTTCAGGGCATTTTCAGGCGTTTTGAAGAGGTGAAAACCCGTTTGCTGAGCCTCATTATCAGATAATGCGTCACAAATGAAACATTAAGCACTTAATGATTCATAAATGACACATTAAATCCAGTAATGCCAGGTCAGGCCGATTTGGCGGTCTCGCTTTCCTGCAACGCCCGCCACATGACCTTGCCTGAACCACTCTTGGGCAGCGCATCGACAAACTGCACCACGCGCGGGTATTTGTAGGCAGCCATGTTGTCCTTGCACCAGCTGATGATCTCGTCTTCGGTCACCTTGCCCTTGAAGGCGGCCCGCAGCACCACCACAGCCTTGACCGACTCGCCGCGGTAGGCGTCGTTGGTGGAGATCACGCAGGCCTCCTGCACCGCCGGGTGCTTGAACATCAGCGCCTCGACCTCCGCCGGCCAGACCTTGAAGCCCGAGGCGTTGATCATGCGTTTGAGCCTGTCGGTGATGAAGAAATAACCGTCTTCATCTACATGGCCCAGGTCGCCGGATCGGAAGAAGCGCTTGCCGTCGATCTGTATGAAAGCCTGTTCGGTGGCGTCTGGCCGCTTCCAGTAACCCTGGAAGATTTGCGGCCCGCTCATGATGATTTCGCCCTGCTCGCCCTGCGCCACCTCCTTCAGCGTCAGCGGGTCAATGACACGCGCGTCGCAGTTCACAAAGGGCACGCCCAGGCATTGCTGCTTGGTCGCGTCATAGGGGTTGCTGTGCGAGGGCGCAGCGGTTTCAGTCAGGCCGTAGCCTTCGGCGTAGCTGAGGCCGTATTGCTCCAGCAGGCGCTGCGCGACAGCCTGCGGCATCGCGGCGCCGCCACCGCCAATGTAGACAAGACTGCTCAAGTCGAACTTCTGGAAGTTGGGGCTGCCGAGCAGGTCAATCACCATGGTCGGGATGTTCGTCCAGTGCGTCACGCCCCAGTGCGAGATCAGACGGCCAGCCAGTTCGCGGTCCCAGCGCGGCATGATGACCAGCGTGCCCCCGCCATAAAGGGTGGCGTGCATCACCGACACCATGCCGGTGATGTGGAACATGGGCACCACGGACAGGTTGACGTTCTCAAACGTGCTGCTGCCCCACAGGCTGCTGGCCACCGCGTTGTGCATGATGCTGGCATGCGTATGCATGCAGCCCTTGGGCAGGCCGGTGGTGCCGCTGGTGTAGGGCAGCACGGACATGTCCTGCGGCCCCACGGTGTGCGGCGGCAGGTCTTGCGGCTTGCCCGCAATCGCGTCCTGCCAGTTCAGCACTTCACCGCCTTCGATGACTGGCAGCGCATGGCGCGTGCCCAGCCAGTCGCGCCAGGCGGCTGGCATGTCCTTGTTGGCATCGGCGTCGATGTCAAAGCCGTCGCTGTAGTGCGTGACGACCAGTTTCTTGAGCTGCTCTGCTGGCTCAAGCTGGTCGTTGGCCTTGATGAGTTCAGGCGCCAGGTCGGCAGCCACGATGGCGGCTTTCGTGTCGGGGTCGGTGATGTAGTGCTTGAGCTCTTCAGCACGGTTCATGGGGTTGACCGGCACCACCACAGCATTGGCCCGCAGAATGGCGAAGTGCGCAATCACCCATTGCGGCGAGTTCTGCATGATGAGCGCCACTCGGTCACCCTTCTTCACGCCCATGTGGTGCAAGGTGGCGGCCAGGCCCTCCGCCTGCTGCATGACCTGCGCATAGGTCAGCGCGCGTTCAAAAAACACAAGAGCAGGTTTGTCGGGAAAGCGCAGGGCGTTGACGGCGAGGTTATGCCACAGGGATGTGGCCGGGGCGGTGATGGTGTGGGGCAGGCGTTTGGGCCAGAACTTGAAATGGGGGCGGGTCATGAAGTCTCCTGCGCTGAGCCTAACCGCGTGCGTGGCTTGCTGCATCCGGGAAGTTACTAGACAGCTTGCTTTCAGCGTCGCATTGGTGACGCTTATGTTGAGTTGAGAGTTGTGCCCTTCACTGCCAGGCCGGGGGTTGCCCGGCGGCAAGTCACTTTTCTTTTGCTTCGCCAAAAGCAAAGTAACCAAAAGAAAAGGCGACCCTGTTCGTCGTCCCCTTCGGGGCACCCTGCGATGCTCGGTCCAGCCGGGGTCTGAAACAACTCGCCTGCGGCTCAGACAAGTTTCAGCCCTGATCCGTCTGGCCCTGCGCTTCTCGGCTCCTCTCCAAGGGTTTTGGGGGATGAAGACGAAGTCCGGAGTCTCGCCTCAAGCGCTTCGCGCTTGAGGCTCCCCGAATCCGAACCCGAATTCACTCCCCCAACCCGTGGAGGCTGGGCCGAGGAGCGGAGATGGAGACGGCATAAAGGGGAAAAACTTGTTTGAGCGAAGCGAGTTGTTTTTCCCGCCGGCGGAATCGAGCACCGCAGGTTGCCCGTAACGAAGTGAAGGGACCCAGACGGCGGGTCGCCTTTCTTTCCGTTAGGTTTCTTTGGCGAGACAAAGAAAGGTAACTCGCCCGCCGGGGCGAGACCCGGCTTCTACGTGAAGGGCACAAAATTCAAATACAGAAACGCCCCGCATCATCAAGCCCGTCCTACAGACGCAGCCAAAAACCGCCAGCAAGATCATTGTTTGACTTCAAAGGAGCAAACAATGATCGAAAAATCCGCATCAGTCCATTGGCAAGGCCCAGGCAAAACCGGCCAGGGCCAGATCAGCACAGAAACCGGCGCACTCAAAAGTTACCCCTATGGCTTCGGCAGCCGCTTCGGTGACGACCGCAAAGGCACCAACCCCGAGGAAATCGTTGGCGCGGCACATGCCGCCTGCTTCACGATGGCGTTTGCCTTTGCCTGTGAGAAAGCCGGCATCAATACTGAAACCATAGACACGAAAGCTGCAGTTCGGCTGGTCAAGGACGGTGAGGGTTTCAAGATTGACCGCATCGCGCTGACGCTGGATGCCAAAGTGCCGGGCATTGACGAAGCGACCTTCCAGCAGATTGCCCAGGGCGCCAAGGCCGGGTGTCCGCTGTCGAAAGCGCTGGCCGGTGTGCCCGAGATCACGTTGAAGGCGACGCTGCTCAAGTAAGCAAGTCGCTTGGGGCGCAGCGGCAATGCTGCTGTTTATCATGCGTGTTCAATTCAGAACAACAGGAGACACGCATGTTCAACACCAAAGCCGCCATGGCCGCCCTGCTGCTTTCAGCAAGCACCCTCGCGAGTGCGGCCTTTCCTGAAAAACCGATTCGCATCGTGATCGGCTTCCCGGCTGGTGGGCCGCTGGACCAGCATGCGCGACTGCTGACCGACAGGCTGCAGGCGGTGCTGGGCCAGCCCATCATCGTGGACTACAAATCGGGTGCGGGCGGCACCGTTGGCGCACAGGATGTGATGAAAGCAGCGCCCGACGGCTACACGCTCATGCTGGCGAACACAGGCGTGATGGTCATCAACCCCGCGCTTTACACAAAGCTGCCCTACAACACGCTCAAGGACTTCACGCCGATTGCACGTACCGCCATGCAGCCGCTGGCGCTGCTGGTAAACCCCAAACTGCCGGTAAAGAACCTCAAGGAGTTCATTGACTACGCGAGGGCACGGCCCGGCCAGGTGAACTACGGATCTGCGGGCAACGGCGGCATCAGCCATCTGGTGCCCGAGATGTTCAAGAACGCGACCGGATTGTTTCTTGTGCACATTCCCTACCGCGGCAGCGCGCCGGCATTTACCGACCTGATGGCCGGGCAAGTGCAGTTCATGGGCG
Organism: Polaromonas sp.; assembly: GCA_965228025.1. Lineage (GTDB taxonomy): Bacteria > Pseudomonadota > Gammaproteobacteria > Burkholderiales > Burkholderiaceae_C > Polaromonas. The sequence continues at coordinate 150,145 of CBDDGX010000020.1, forward strand.
AATCTATCCCTCAGGCCGCCAACTATCACAAGCAGGGCAAGGTGCGCGCCCTGGCCGTGACCAGCAAGGAACGCAACCCGGCCCTGACGGATGTGCCCACCGTGATCGAGTCAGGCGTCAAAGGTTTTGAGGTGGTCGGTTTCTACGGTTTCCTGGCGCCTGCTGGCTTGCCCAAAGACGTGACAGCAAAACTCAGCGATGCCTTCAAACAGGTCATGACCAACCCGGACATTCGCAACCGCATGGTGGCCCAGGGCGCGGACCCGGCATTCATGGGAAGCGAAGAGTTCGGGCAGTTTCTGACAGCGGAGATGCCGCGCTGGGCAGCAGCGGTCAAAGCATCAGGTGCCCGGCTGGACTGAAGGCGACAGACTTCCCAAACCTGGTGCGCCGGGTGAGCAAAGCCAGAAGAACGCGCTCAAACAGTGCCCCAAATACGCCAGACTGGTGCCCAAAACTTGTATACCAGTTTGAAAAGCGCCTGAAATTGCTGGCACGCTAGTTGCACTGTGGATGCATGGCCACCGCATCCGACATCAGCAACCGCATCATCGAAGCCGTCATGGCGCAAAAGCTTGCGCCCGGTTCCCGCCTCGGCGAACAGCAACTGGCCATGCTGTTTGACTGCAGCCGCACCATAGTCCGTGAAGCACTGAACCAGCTCGCCGCGCGCGGCATTGTCACCGTCAGCAGCAGGCGGGGCTGGTACGTCATCGAGCCCTCACAGGAAGAAGCCCGCGAGGCTTTTGAAGCACGCCGCGTCATAGAGATGGGCCTGATCCGCTGCACCCAGGAGGTCAACAAGACCGCCATCAAACAACTCAAGAACCACCTCAGCCGGGAGAAGGCCGCCATCAAGGGCAGCGATGTCGGGCTGCGCAGCTTCCTGCTGGGTGACTTTCACGTCTGCCTGGCCGAATGCCTGGGCAACAGCCTGCTGGCCGACACGCTGCGCGACTTCACTGCCCGCACCACGCTGATTGCCATGCTGTACCAGTCGTCGCACGACGCGGCGCAGTCATGTGAAGAGCATGTACAGATTGTCCAGGCACTTGAAAAAGGCGACCTGGTGCTGGCTGAAAAACTCATGCAGGCGCACATCGGCAGCGTGCAGGCCACGCTGAAATTGCAGACCGCCAGTGGCGACCCGCTGGCGCAGTTGCGCAGCGCGCTCAGCCCCTTGAGCACACCTCAGCAAGCCCCCATCAAAGCGGCACAAGACTTGCATACAAGTTCACCTAAAACCCGCCGGGGTGCGGCCAAAACCCTTGATGAACCTTCAACCTACCTGGGAGCATTGTTATGAAAGCCAGCAAACGTATTTTTTCTCTTGGCCTCGCCGCAGCAGCACTGCTGGCCACCTTTGGTGCGCATGCTGATGCGCTGGATGACATCGTGAAAGCGAAAAAAATCATCATCGCCATTCCGACCGACTTTCCTCCGTATGGCTTTGTCGGCACAGACCTGAAGCCACAAGGTCTGGACATCGACATGGCCAACTACATTGCTGCCAAGATGGGCGTGGCGATTGAACTGGCCCCTGTGACCAGCGCCAACCGAATTGCTTACCTGTCTACCCGCAAGGCCGATCTCGTGATCTCCACGCTGGGTAAAAACCCCGAACGTGAAAAAGTCATCGACTTCACCGCAGCCTACTCGCCTTTCTTCCAGGCGGTGTTTGCCCCCAAAAGCCTCAACGTCAAGAGCTTTGCCGACCTGGCTGGCAAGAGCGTGGGCGTGACGCGCGGCGCGATTGAAGACCAGGAACTCACGAAACTGGCCCCCGCCGGCTCGGATGTCAAACGTTTCGAAGACAACAACGCCACCGTGTCTTCCTATGTCGCGGGCCAGGTGCAGGCGATTGCCACCGGTGCATCCGTTGCCGGAAACATGATGGCGAAAAACCCGCAGCTCGGCACCGAGTTCAAGCTGCTGCTCAAGGACTCGCCGAACTTCATCGGCGTCGGCAAGGGCGAAGACAAGCTGCGTTTGAAGGTCAACGAGATCATTGCCACCGCCAAGACGTCCGGCGACCTGGACAAGATGGCTGTGAAGTGGCTGGGCCGTCCTGCGGGCGATCTGCCCAAGTAATTGGTACACCCCTGTTGGGGCTCACTGCGTGTAGCCCCCTCTCCCCTTGCAGGGGACTCCACCTGCGGCCCGGCGAAGCCGGTTCCGCGGTGGAACTGGCTTTAAGAGCAAGAAGAGCTTCGTTTTTTGGGAGGGTTGGCGGATGCGTGTTGAACTCGACTTTATTGCCGTTTTGAGTCAGTGGCCGTTGCTTGTCAAGGGCGTGGCGTGGACGGTGGGCCTGACAGTCATTTCTGCTGTCATTGGCGTGGTGATCGGCATCGCCTTTGCCTGGTCGCGCTCGCATGGCTCGGTGTGGCTGAAGGCTGTTGTGGGTACCTATGTGGAGCTCATCCGCAACACACCTTTTATCGTGCAGCTGTTTTTTGTCTACTTCGGCCTGCCGGCGGCGGGTGTGAAGCTGTCGCCCGAGGTCGCGTCCATCATCGCGATGGTGATCAACCTCAGTGCCTACGCCACGGAGATCATCCGGGCCGGCATAGACGCCACACCCAAGGGGCAGATTGAGGCGGCCATGAGCCTGGCGCTCAACCGCATGCAGACTTTCATTCGTGTGGTGTTGCCGCCAGCGCTGCGCAAGGTCTGGCCCTCACTGGTGAGCCAGATCATCATCGTGATGCTGGGCTCTGCGGTGTGCGGGCAGATCTCGACAGAAGAACTCAGCTACGCCGCCAACCTGATCCAGAGCCGCAACTTCCGCGCGTTTGAGGCTTACATCGTGGCGACGGTGATCTATCTGTCACTCGCAATAGCCGTTCGTCAGTTATTGAACTGGCTCGGCCCCAAATTCCTTTTCGGGAGATAAGCCATGGTTGACTTCTCCGTCTGGGACATCTTCCGCAACCTGCTGCTGGCAGCGCGCTGGACTGTTGCGCTCTCACTCATCGCCTTCATAGGCGGCGGGCTGGTCGCGTTGCTGCTGCTGGTTGCGCGGCTTTCCAAAGTCAAGGGAGTCGGTCACTTTGTGGGCGGCTATGTGCAGCTCTTCCAGGGCACGCCTTTGCTGATGCAACTGTTTCTGGCCTACTTCGGCCTCGCGCTGTTTGGTGTGCGCACCTCTGCGTGGGTGGCTGCATCCATGGCGCTCATTCTCTACACCAGCGCCTACCTGACTGAAATCTGGCGCGGCTGCGTGGCATCCATCCCCAAGGGCCAGTGGGAGGCCGGCCAGAGCCTGGCGCTGAGCTTTCGTGAACAGCTCCAGCATGTCGTGTTGCCACAGGCCATCAAGATTGCCATTCCGCCGACTGTGGGCTTTCTTGTGCAGGTGGTCAAGGGCACCGCGCTGGCATCCGTCATCGGCTTCATCGAGCTGACCAAGGCCGGCACCATGATCACCAACGCCACCTTCAAGCCTTTTGTCGTCTACAGCTGTGTCGCCCTCATGTACTTTGCGCTGTGTTTCCCCATCAGCCTGTACGCCAAGATCCTGGAAAGGAAAATCAATGCAAGCCGTCGCTGAAATCACCACCGCAGCCGCAGACACCTCGCTGCGTTCCATCGTGCAGATCACTGCATTGCGCAAGTCCTACGGCAAGAATGAAGTGCTCAAGGGTATTGACCTCAACGTGAAGCAGGGCGAGGTCATTGCCATCATCGGCAAAAGCGGCTCAGGTAAAAGCACGCTGCTGCGCTGCATCAACGGGCTGGAAGTCTTCCAGGAGGGCTCGCTCACGGTCGACGGCAAACCCCTGTTGCACGAGAGCGCCATGGCCATGCGCGAACTGCGCCAGCGCGTAGGCATGATCTTCCAGAGCTTCAATTTATTTCCGCACCTCACTGTCGGCAAGAACATCATGCTGGCGCCTTCGCTGGTCAAAAAGACGGCTGGTGTAGCCGCCATCGAGCAGGCCCGCAAGCTGCTGGCCCGTGTCGGCCTGGCTGAGAAGTTCGATGCCATGCCCGAACAACTCTCGGGCGGCCAGCAGCAGCGTGTGGCCATTGCACGTGCGCTGGCGATGGAACCTGCCGTGCTGCTGTGCGACGAAATCACCTCGGCGCTGGACCCCGAACTCGTCGGTGAAGTGCTGCGCGTGGTCGAGAGCCTGGCCGACGAAGGCATGACGCTGCTGATGGTCACGCATGAAATGAGTTTTGCGCGCAAGGTGTCTGACCGAGTGATCTTCATGCACCAGGGCCGGGTGCACGAGATGGGCCCGCCTGCAGAAGTGTTCGGCAATCCGCAAACGCCCGAGCTGAAGCAGTTTCTGTCGTCACTGCATGATTAAGGCCTGACTCGAGGCGGGGCACTCATGGGCTGTCACACGTCTTTAAGGCGGTGACGGCACAATAAGCGGTGTGAATTTACACCGCTTTTTTCTAGTCCCGCTTCTGCTCTGCTGCGTGCAAACGGGAAGCTTTGCTTTTGACCTGCAAGGCCACAGGGGCGCGCGTGGGCTGGCACCTGAAAACACACTCGCCGCTTTTGAGCTGGCACTGAGAACCGGCGTCACCACACTGGAGCTGGACATCGGCGTCACCGCCGACGGCGTGGTGGTCATCTCTCACGACCCCTACCTCAACCCCGCCTTTACCCGGGATGCGAGTGGCCAGTGGCTGCAGGGCTCGCGCGGGCCGCTGCTGCGCTCACTGACATTTGCACAGCTTCAGGCCTATGACGTCGGGCGCATCAATCCGGCATCTGCCTATGCCAGCCAGTTCAGCAACCAGCAGGCGGTGGATGGGCAGCGCGTTCCGGCACTCTCCGCATTGTTCGCAATGGTCAAGGCGTATGGAGCGACGGGCGTGCGCTTCAACATTGAAACCAAACTCAACCCGCTGGTGCCTGCAGACACAGTCAGCCCCGACGCCATGGCGCAGGCATTGCTGAAAGTGGTGCGTGAGGCCGACGTGGCCGGGCGTGTGACGGTGCAAAGTTTTGACTGGCGCTCACTGAAGCTGATGCATCAGCTTGATCCAGCGATGCCGACCGCCTGCCTGAGTGCGCAGACCGCCACCGGCGACACCTTGCGCGACGGCACCTGGACTGCCGGCCTGAAGCTTGCCGACTACAGCGGTGTGCCGCAACTCGTTAAAGCCGCCGGGTGCGCGATCTGGTCGCCAAATGCAGCATCGATCACGGCGGAGCTTGTGAAGCAGGCACAAGCTATCGGCCTCAAGGTGCTGCCCTGGACCGTCAATGCCCCAGCAGACATGCAGAAGCTTCTTGAGTGGAATGTCGATGGCATCATCACCGACTACCCTGACCGCCTGCGCACCGTGATGCAGCAGCGTGGCATGCCGCTGCCTCCTGCCTTCAGCCGCTAGCTCTCTTCAACAACCGCGTAACCTCTTCCGGACTTTCATGCCGCCGATTCTTTATTTCTTTGCACTCTGCAACCTCGTCATCGGCAGCAGCGCCTTTGCGTTGAACGGCATTCTTCAGCCGTTGAGCGTGGCACTCGGCATCAGCGTCGCAGCGGCAGGCCAGGTCATGACGGCCTATGCCATCGCCACAGCAGTGCTCGCACCACTTTTCATTGTGCTGACCGCAAGCTGGCCCAAAAAGCGGACCGTGCAGTTTTCCCTGGCGCTGTTTACTGCAGGCTGCCTGCTGTCTGCGCTGGCGCCCAACCTGCTCACCCTGCTGATGGGCCGTGCGCTCATGGGCGCGGGCGCCATGTTCACCGCGACGGCATCTGCGCTGGCTGTGACCATGGTGTCGCCTGCACTGCGCGGCCGCGCGCTGTCGACCGTCTTCATGGGCATGAGCATCAGTTATGCAGTGGGCCTGCCGCTGGGCGCGTGGCTGGGTTTTGAATACGGCTGGCGCGTACCTGTCTGGCTGTCTGTTGCTGCCAGCCTGTCTGCACTGGTGGCCGCCAGCTGGCTGATTCCTTCAAACATGAGCAGCGGCTCAGCAAGTTTTGCCGGCTTCAGGGCTGCGGCGCGCCAGGGTGCGGTGCTGCGCATATGGCTGCGTACCCTGCTGTCATTTGTAGCGATCTTCAGTGTGTTTACCTACATAGGCCCGGTGCTGCTGGCGCTCAACCCCATGGGCTCCAGCCAGCTGGCGCTGACGCTGGTCATGTTTGGCATCGCGGGTGTGGTGGGGTCGATGATGGGCGGCTGGGCCAGCGACCGTTTTGGCGCCATGAGAACCATCAAAGCCGGCCTGGTTGTGCTGATTGCCATGCTGACCGTGCTGCCTTTCACTGCGGGCCATATGCCATTGATGCTTGTGGTACTGGTGGTCTGGGCCATCTCCGGCTTTGGCCTGATGTCTCCGCAGCAAGCACTTCTGGCCAGCCTCTCGCCGGCGCAGGCGCCACTTCTGCTCAGCCTGAATGCCTCCATGCTTTACATGGGCACGGCGCTGGGCGCCATCATCAGCGGTGCTGCCATCAGCCATACCGGTTTTGCGCATATCGCCTGGGTAGGAACGCCTTTCGGGCTGGCGGCTGTGTTGACACTGCTGTTTGACCGTGCGCCGCAGGTGTCGCCCGCAAACGCAGCAGCCACCTGAATGCCGAAGTACCGCTTATGACAGCTCAATCTGAACTGGACTCCCTGCAGGCCGCGCTGTATCAGCTGCGCAACCAGCCTTCACAGCCTGTGGCTTTTTCAAACCTTGCGCGAGGCCAGCAGGCACTGGCAGCGGCACTGCCGGAACGCTTTAACGAGGTGTTGCTGCAGTTGCTGGACAGGCTTGAGTCGAGCGCCTTGTTCACTGAAGAAAGCTGCTCATTCAGCCACAGCGGGCTGCTCGACAGCCTGCAGATGTGGATGGACAAGGCGCAGTTGCAGCTGAAAAAAGGCTGACCCTGAACGTGGCCTTCACGTAACCTCAAACGTGACGTTTGCGGCTTGCAGCCGCTTTCGCCGTCACAGGCATGGCATCGGCCCGCTCATGCAGCGCTTCAATGATGTGGCAGTGTGTGTCCGATCCATCACAGCGGCTGCGCAGGGCCTGCAAATCCTTTTCAAGCACCTTCAGTTCGGCCAGCCGCGCGCGCACGTGGGCAAGATGACCGTCAAGTGCACCCCGGGCGGTCTCGCAATCGGCCTTGATCTTGAGGTCAAGGCCGAGCAGGGTGCGCACTTCGTCAAGTGACATGTCCAGCGCCCGGCACAGCCTGATGAAACGCAGCTGGTGAACATCGCCATCGCTGTAAAAGCGGTAGCTGTTCTCGCTGCGGCCGTGCGGGCTGAGCAGATTTTCCTTTTCATAAAAGCGTATGTTGGCCGTGCTGACACCACTTAGCCTCGCGGCATCGCCAATCAGATAACCCTGTACGGGCTGGGGGCTTGAAGAAGGCATCGCTTGACCTTAAAGTGACTTCAGGGTTTCCAATCATGCCATGAACCACAAAAACCGTGGTGTTCAAGGAGAAACAGCAGATGTCCGCCCATTGCCATAACCATGCCACCGACACGAGCGACTACAGCCCACGCTACCGCAAGATCCTGTGGATAGCACTGGTGGTCAACGCCGCCATGTTTGCGGTCGAGATTGGCGCGGGTTTCAAGTCGGGCTCCGTCTCGCTGCTGGCCGATGCCATCGACTTCTTTGGTGATGCAGCCAACTACGCCGTGACACTGGCTGTGCTGTCCATGGGCATGGCATGGCGCTCGTGGGCGGCAGTCCTCAAGGGCATCAGCATGCTGGGCTTCGGTTTGTTTGTTCTGGGCAAAACCGCCTGGGGCGCCATGCAGGGGGTGGCACCGGAAGCCATCACCATGGGCACGGTAGGCCTGCTGGCCCTGATTGCCAATGTGACAGTGGCAGCCCTTCTCTACTCATATCGCGAAGGCGATGCCAACATGCGCAGCGTGTGGCTGTGCTCACGCAATGACGCCATCGGCAACGTTGCGGTCATGCTGGCCGCACTGGGCGTGCTGGGCACCCGAACGGCCTGGCCCGACCTGGCGGTGGCACTGGTGATGGCACTGCTGGCCATCAGCGGCGGCTGGTCGGTGTTGCGGCAGGCACGCACAGAACTCACCGGCGTTGCGGCAGGTGCAAATGATCACGCCCACGACCACCCGCACTGAGACCAAAACAGCCCATCTGCAAACAGGAAGACCCGATGCCAGGCTTCAGCCGGCCCCCATACAGTGCAATGCGGAATTGAACTTTTTTCATGGCCGACTATCATTCACCCATGCGCCACCTGTTGCTCGCCCTCATGATCGTCCTGCTGCCACTGCGCGGCTGGGTCGGTGATGCGATGGCCACGCAAATGGCAGCAGGTGTTGCAGGCCCTGCGACCCAGCATTTCCCAGATGGCGGGCAACCGGCGTCAGATGCAGAAGTCATGGTTGATCACGATCATGTTTCAGCCACTGAGCCACATGCGTCCCATTCGCTCACAGCACACACTGCGGTTCAGGCCATGCACGACTGCGATGGGCATGCAAGCCAGGATGTGCAGGGCACGGTTGACAGCGCGTCTACCCATGATGACCCATGCAATAACTGTGAAGCGTGCCAGGCCTGCCACACCGTTGCACTGTCGTCAGTCCCTGAGCTGCAAGACGTCTTTTTTGAGACACCGGTCCTGGCTGACCGCCTGCTGACGTCCTATACCAGTGCCAGCCTGACCCTGGGACAAAAACCACCGATTTCCTGATATCAAGGCCCGTATTGGGCCTGTACTTGCACCGGGCTCGCGCACTGAAGCGCGACAAACCCGAAACACCGCGATTTTTCAATCGCCCGCATGTATTTCAGGAGACTTCTGTGACCCACAGTTCTTTTTTTCCATCCAATCCACAGCCTGGCGTCTGGCTTGCCATAACTGCTGCCGGCATTTTTGTGGCGGGCACCACCACAGCGCAGGCACAATCTCCCGCCCCAAGCACCACGCCTGACAGACCCCTGGCTTTCCGGTCTGCGTTGGTGGGCTACCAGCCCCACACCGACGAAAAAATCGTCAACTGGAAAGAGGCCAACGACACCACGCGCCGTATTGGCGGCTGGCGCGAGTACGCCAGGCAGGTTCAGGAGCAGCCGGCAGAACTTTCCAAAACGGACGATGCGTCGGCAACGCCGGTGAAAAATCCACACGCAGGGCACGGCAAGCCATGATCGCAGTACCCACCAAAACGCTTTTCAAACGGGGAGCGCTCACGCTGGCCTGGCTGGTACTGGCGGGATGCGCCACAGTCGACATGGACAAGACCATCAGCGAAACCAACAGCACAACCGACAGCTTCACAAAAGGCAGGCTGGAACTGGTCCGCAGCGAGCAGCAAAAGCAGGTCCGTGCAAAGCTTGCGGCTGAGCTGCTGGCCCGCCCTCTTTCTATGGATGATGCCGTGCAGCTGTCACTGGCCAACAGCCCCGCCCTGCAAACCCTGCTGGCGCAGAGCTGGTATGAGCTGTCCCGGGCTGACAGCGATGGGCGAATCGCCAACCCTGTGTTCACCTTTGAACGCATCACATTCAAGGACGAACTTGAGTTGGGGCGATTGTTGTCTTTTGGCCTGCTTGACCTGCTGACCCTGCCAAAAAGGCAGGCGATTGCCCAGGCGCGACAGGTGCAAGCGAAAGTCCTGCTCTCCGCGAACGTGGTTGATCAGGTAACGCAAGTCAGGCAGGCATGGGTGCGTGCGGTGACGGCCAGCCAGGTTCTGCAGTACGCAAGCCAAATCAACACCGCAGCCGAAGCCAGTGCAGAGCTGGCCCGGCGTATGCAACAGGTGGGTAACTTCAGCAAACTCCAGCGTGCACGCCAGCAGGTTTTTTATGCCGACAGCGTTGCAAGGCTGGCGTCCGCGCAGCACCGCGCACTGGCAGCGCGGGAAGAACTCGTACGGCAGCTGGGTCTCACCGACAAGCAGGCCGCGCAGCTCACACTGCCGTCCCGCCTGCCTGATTTGCCCATGGAGCCGCACCCCGCCAGCGTAGTGAGCAGCACTGCCAGCGACCAGCGACTGGATGTACAGCTGGCCCGTAGCCAGCTCGATGCTGCCGGGCAGTCACAAGGCCTGAACCTTCTGACCAGTCTGGTGGACGTGGAACTGGGCGTTCGCAGGGACACGGTGTTTGACAACGGCACAGGCAGGGCTTTTCCGAAGCGCGGGTACGAGCTGGGCATACGCCTGCCAATTTTTGACTGGGGCAGTGCCAGACGCGATGCGATGAATGCGCAATCACTTGCCGCCGCAAACCGCTATGAAAGCACGGTGCGAAACGCATCCTCGCAACTACGGGAAAGCTACTCGGCCTATCGAACCGCATACGACCTGGCGCGTCATTACCGCGATGAAGTTGTACCCTTGCGCAAAGCCATGGCCGACGAAAACGTGCTGCGCTACAACGGCATGCTGATAGGCGTCTTCGAGTTGCTCGCCGACACCCGCGACCAGATAGCAGGCGTGGTCACGGCCATCAATGCCTACGAGCAGTTCTGGCTGGCCGACGCCGCACTCAACGCCTCCATGACCGGCAAACCAACCGCGTTCCCCGCCAGCGCGCCCTCAACGGGTAGCGGCGAAAAAGCCGCGCATTGAACGCCCGCCCCTAACAAGGACAAGAAATGAACAACCGAAGAAATTTTTTAGCGGGAGCAGGGGCGATCACTGCGGCCGTCAGTGCGGCCACCGTCAGCCGGGTAGCGATGGCGGCATTGCCAGAGCCAGTCATGCAGGACAAGCCCGACACCATGGCGCCGCTGGTTCCCAGTTCAGGGCGACCTTACAACCCCGTGGTGACTCTCAATGGCTGGACACTGCCGTGGCGCATGAACAATGGTGTCAAGGAGTTCCACCTCGTTGCCGAACCTGTAGTCCGTGAATTTGCACCGGGCTTCAAAGGCCATTTGTGGGGCTACAACGGTCAGTCTCCCGGCCCCACGATTGAAGTGGTGGAAGGCGACCGCGTCCGGGTATTTGTCACCAACAAGCTGCCTGAGCACACCAGCGTGCACTGGCACGGCCAGCGTCTTCCCAACGGCATGGATGGCGTGGCAGGCCTGAACCAGCCAGCCATTCCCTCAGGCAAGACCTTTGTCTATGAATTTGTGGCGCGCAGGCCTGGCACCTTCATGTACCACCCGCACGCTGACGAAATGACACAGATGGCGATGGGCATGATGGGCTTCTGGATCACGCATCCCAGGGCCAAACATCCCCTGATCGAAGAGGTGGACCGCGACTTCGTCTTCTTGCTCAATGCCTACGATATCGACCCCGGTGCCTACACACCCAAAATCATGACCCATGCTGGACTTCAACATCTGGAGCTGGAACAGCCGGGTCTTCCCGGGCATTGATCCGCTGGTCGTACGCAAAAACGACAAGGTTCGGATTCGCTTCGGCAATCTGACCATGACCAATCACCCGATTCATATCCATGGCCACGAGTTCACCGTCACCGGCACGGATGGCGGGCCAGTTCCCAGAACGGCGCGCTGGCCTGAGGTGACAACCGATGTGGCCGTCGGGCAGATGCGCCAGATCGAATTCATCGCCGACGAGGAAGGCGACTGGGCGTTTCATTGCCACAAGAGCCACCACACCATGAACGCCATGGGCCATGACGTACCAACGCTGATTGGCGTAGACCACCGAAAAATCGTGCGCGACATCACCAGCGTCATTCCCGACTACATGGTCATGGGCGAACGCGGCATGGCCGACATGGCCGACATGGAGATGCCACTGCCGGACAACACCGCACGGATGATGACGGGTGAAGGCCCGTTCGGCTCGGTCGAGATGGGCGGCATGTTCAGCATGCTCAAGGTGCGCAAGGATCAGAAACCCGGCGACTACAGGGACCCAGGCTGGTACAGGCACCCACACAGGAACGGTGGCTCATGAATGGACAGGCGCAACACCCAACCCGGCGCGTTTCGCATCCGAAGGCGGGCACACCATGCGCGCGCAGAACATGCCATCCAGGGAGGTGGAGGTCCAGATCCGCAAGCCCTCGATGAAGGGACCGAACGGCAATGGCAGCGCGGGTGGCATGAGCGGCATGCACCATTGATCCGGTCTTTTATTTTCAACCACACTCAGAAAGCCAACCCATGAAAACCCGAAATATCCTGCTCGCACTTGCACCGCTCCTGCTGGCCATGACGGCCACAGCGGCCGGCACCCACGGCGCCGGGCACAATGACGACGCCATCGGCAAGCCAGGCCTTGCATCAAAAGTCTCACGCACTGTCGTGGTCGACATGACAGATGCGATGCGATTCAACAGTTCCAACATCAAGGCCAGGCAGGGTGAAACCATCCGCTTTGTGGTGAAGAACTCCGGCAAGGTGAAGCACGAGATGGTCCTGGGTACCGAAAAAGAACTCCGGGAGCACTATGAAGTCATGAAAAAGAATCCGGAGATGGAGCATGCAGATGCCAACATGGTGACTGTCGCGCCGGGCAAGAAAGGTGAAATCATCTGGCAGTTCACCAAAGCCGGAAAAGTTGACTTTGCCTGCCTGCAACCCGGTCACTATGACGCCGGCATGAAGGGCATCGTCAACGTGGCCGGGAGCAAGACACACCCGGGCGAAGCCGCACACGGCAGCCACAAACACTAACCCGACGGGGCCAGCCAGCCCCGCTATACAGGCAAATGTCACGCGCCACCATTGACCGTGAAACTCTTTCCCATAAAAATGAAAGCACACCCCCATGAAAGCACTCAAAAAATTCCTGCTGATGACTGTAATGATGGTTTCTGCCGCATCTTCATTCGCGGCACCGGACACCGGTGCGCCCCGCAGCCGCCGCTGACGCCATGGCCGACGGCGAGGTCCGGAAAGTCGATAGGGATACAAAAAAAATCACCATCAAACATGGCGTCATCAAGAACCTCGACATGCCGGGCATGACCATGGTGTTTCAAGTCAGGGACCCCGCCATGCTGGACAAAGTGAAGGCCGGTGACAAGATTCGCTTCACTGCAGAAAAGGCAGGCGGCGCGATTGTTGTGACCGATATCCAGCCGACAAAATAATTCGTTTCAGACGCCGCCGACGGGAAGGCAGATCAGCTTGCGGCGTCACTTTCCATCCAGTAGCACAGCAGCCCGGCAAGCCAGAAAAAGCACTGGCAGCAACAGTACCCAGCGAAAGTCCGAGTGCAACAGAAAGTTGCTCGCGCTCATCAATGCCACGCTGGCTGCACCGGCTGTTGACAAGGCTGTCAGTGTTCCCGGTTCTCGACGTGGCGAGAAAACGAAACGCCACCAGCATCGTCATAGTACCGGTGGCGATCATGAATCCGCCCATCACATTGAACACATGGCCAAGCCAGCGCTCAAGACCGGGCGTAGGAGGACCGGATCGTTTCGATTGAAGCGCCGATATAGCGCAGATCTTCGGGCAGCAAAGCGGGGCGCATTAAGAGAAAGTAAGCCCCCAGCCCGACAAGCCACAGGCCGCAGGCGACAAACACTTTGACGGATGGTTGCAGGCGTGAAATGTTTGCTGGCACCGGGATCATTCTTTCCTCGTTTTGCAATGGGCAGTGCACATTTGCGGATTGCGCGACAGATTCAGCCGCGGCTACGCCGCAGACGTAATGCGTTGCCAATAACCGAAGCAGAGCTCAAGCTCATGGCCAGCGCAGCAATCATTGGGCGACAGCAGCCAACCCGTTAAGGGGTACAACACGCCAGCGGCTATCGGAATGCCGAGCGCGTTGTATAAAAAGGCAAACATCAGGTTTTGCTTCATGTTGCCCACAGTGGCCTCTGACAACCCCCGTGCAATGGTAATGCCGCGCAGATCGCCCTTGACCAAAGTGACCTGTGCGCTGTTCATGGCGACATCTGTGCCGGTACCCATGGCGATTCCCACGTCGGCCTTGGCCAGTGCAGGGGCATCGTTGATACCATCTCCCGCCATGGCAACGACACGCCCTTCTTTTTTGCAGGCGCTCCACCAAAATCAGCTTGTCGGCAGGCTTGACTTCCCCATACACCTCGTCAATGCCCAAACGAGCGCCGACAGATTTGGCGGTAGTCAGTCCATCGCCAGTAGCCATCACAATGCGCAAGCCGGCCGCCTTCAATGTGGCCAGCGCCTCAGGCGTGCTTTGCTTGACGGGGGTCAGATACTGCCAGCAAGCCGGCCAACTGACCATCTACCGCCAGATACATCACGCTTGCACCCTCGCCGCGCAAGGCTTCCGCCTGCGGAACCATGGCGGCGACGGACGCGCCAATCTGCTCCATCAAGGTCGTGTTGCCCAGCGCAAGCTGATGTCCGCCCACCTGCCCCTTCACGCCGATGCCGGAGGCAGAGTCAAAGTTGTCGGGCTTGTCGAGTGTCATATTACGTTCGCGGGCGGCCCGCACGATTGTTTCTGCCAGCGGATGCTCACTGCCCTGGTCCAGGCTGGCGGCCAGGCGCAACACTTCGTCGGCTTCAACGCCCGATGCGGGAACGGCGCGATCAAATGATGGACGCCCCTCTCGTCAGCGTGCCGGTTTTGTCGATGACCAGCGTGTCTACCTTGCGCAGGTTCTCGATAGCAGCCGCGTCGCGAAACAACACGCCCTGCGTCGCGCCGTTGCCGGTGGCCACCATGATGGACATCGGTGTGGCCAAACCTAGGGCGCCATGGGCAGGCGATGATCAATACGGAAACTGCATTGATCAAGCCGAAGACCCAGCTTGGCTGGGGACCCCAAAATCCCCAAATCAGAAAGGTCAACACGGCAACAGAGACAACTGCCACCACGAAGTAGCCAGCCACCTGGTCGGCCATGCGCTGCATGGGCGCTTTGGAGCGCTGCGCCTGCGCCACCATTTGCACAATTTGCGACAGCATGGTGGCAGAGCCCACCTTCTCAGATCGCATGACCAGCGCGCCGCTGGTATTGAGGGTTGCGCCTATCAATTTGTCTCCCACACGCTTGCTGACGGGCAGCGGCTCGCCGGTCAGCATGGACTCATCGAGCGCGCTGCTGCCTTCAAGCACAACACCATCGACCGGCACTTTCTCACCGGGGCGCACGCGCAGTGTGTCGCCGACATGCACATTGCTTAAAGGTACATCTTCTTTCGGTTCCATCAGCGCCAATCCGCCGTGCTGTCTTTGGCGACAGCCCCAGCAGCGACTTGATGGCCGCAGAAGTCTGCGACCGGGCTTTAAGTTCAAGAACCTGTCCCAGCAAGGTCAAGGAGATGATGACCACAGCCGCTTCAAAATAAACAGCGACCCGACCCATGGAAACGAATGAGGCCGGAAACACCTGCGGCGCAACAGTGGCTACCACGCTGTAGAAAAACGCGGCGCCGGTGCCCAGCCCGATCAGCGTCCACATATTGGGGCTGCGGTTCACGAGGGACTGCCAGCCGCGCAGGAAAAACGGCCAGCCAGCCCAGATCACCACGGGCAAGGACAGCGCGAATTCAACCCAGCTTTGTGCAGCCATGCTGAACAGATTCAGCGTATGTCCCACCATCGCCAGCGCTGTCACCAACACGGTCAAAGGCAGGGTCCACCAGAAGCGCCGCTGGAAATCGGTGAGTTCCTTGTTCTCGCCCTCTTCGAGCTCGGGTATCAAGGCCTCCAGCGTCATACCGCATATCGGACAACTACCGGGGCGGTCCTTGCGTATCTGCGGGTGCATGGGGCAGGTATAAATTGCACCCGCCTGAATTGAAAACTCTACCTGCGAAGCTGGCTTTGCAGGCATTGAGCTCATTCCATGCATTGACGCGTGATGCTCATCCACAGCAGCACCCGCCACCTGATTTTTTTGCTTGTGGGATGGCTAGGGGTGTAGCTGAAGTGGAAAGCTTCGCGGGATAGCCCGCAACAGTCAGGGCCAGGGCGAGCGAATCGCCACCCTGAGACAGATCGCCCGTCACCCTGACATGGCCGGACTGAAGATCAACGTCCACGCCGCTGACGCCGGCCAGCGGCTGCAAGGCATGCGTGACGTGTTTGACGCACGCACCGCAGCTCATGCCCTGAACTTCGAGGTGGATTGTGTTCATGTCTTGACTCCTGAAAATAAAATGTGATGTCTGCCTATCCACTGCGGTTCAATGGCAGTGCGGGTATCAAAGGCCGCGGCTCCTTACTTCGCCGGCGCAGCCGGCATCTGGTCCATCATCATTTTCATCATGCCCTGCATCATGTCCATGCGCTTTCCCATCATTTGATGCTGCGCGCCCATGTCGCCACCCATCTGCATGCCCTTCATGCCGTCCATGCCAGAGCCAGACATGCCATCCATCAGGGCCATGCCGTCCCGCATGGACTTCATGTGTTCTGCCATCAGCTTGCTGCGCTCTTCGGGGGTCTTGGCGTTCAACACTTTTTCGTGCATGCCCTGCATGTTTTTCATCTGCGCATCCATCTTGGCCATGTGGTCGGGCGCAGCCATGTCGTTGGAGGCTGCGTGACTCATCGGCATCGCCGGAGCAGTATTGCAGGCAATCAGTGTGCTGGCTGCAGTTAAGGCCAGTGCGAGGGGAATATATCGGAAATGTGTCATGAAAGACTCCAGTGTGACTAAGGAATGGGAACAAAAATGCGATGGGTGCTTGCACCCTCACGGCTACAAAGCCAGATCAGGTTGAAAGACGGACGCAGGCCACGGAGCGTGTGTCCCCGGACCCAAGCGTCGGGAGTCGGGGGTCGGCTAGAGCGCCAGCCGCAAGTAGCGAACCCGGATGGGCAACTCCGGTATCACGTACTGCACGCGGTCCAGTCGATCAGACATCGGCGGGGCAGGCGTCGCTTCGGTCCACAAGACCGCAACAAGGGGCGGCGGACCAGGATCGGCCTGGACGACCGTCAGGTCTTGTTTGGGCATAGAGCGGGAACCATCGTCGCAGGCCTTCAAGCACGGTGCTTTGGCGGGGAGCGAGTCATCATCATGATCGGCAACAGCTTGCGGATGACCATGCTCTGTGGTGAGCTTAAGCGCAGCCAGCGGATACTCGGTAGTAGCGCCATGCGAATGCGCTCCGCGCTCTTCGAGCAGGCAAGCATTGGCAACCCCTGAAGCCAGGGCAAAGAGCAACACCAGCAACACCACGAATGCGGCATGGCGCTTGATGCGGATGTTGGAGTAGAGCTTCATGTTGGTACGAATCACGAAAAATTCATGTTACCCAAGGACAACGCCAAAGTATTGATCTTCGTCAAACAAAGCCAGCTTGGCAGACTGGTGATGCGTCCTGATTCGGATGTTCTTTCAGACCAGCGCTGCCGTCGCCTCGCGGCTTTTTTTCTACGGGGAACAGTTCGAACTATGCCCTGCCGTATTCAAATGTCCGGCCGTCATGGATATTTCCGAAGCACCATCGGACATGTCCTACAGCGCAGGCGAGGCGGGACAATTGAACTTTCCGCATTCCGCCGTATCATTTACCCATGCGCTACCTGTTTGTTGCCATCATGATCATCCTGCTGCCCTTGCGCGGTTGGGCAGGCCAATCCATGGCTGTGGACATGGCGGCACAACAGCTTGTGATGGCGATAGCCGTTGCGACTTCAGCTGAAACCGCGCCCATGCCGCCGGACTGCCCCATGCTGGCCGGGTCTGGTGCCGAGATGGAGCACACCGATACCGCTGCCGCAGACCTGCATTGCGACAACTGCAACACCTGCCAGTTGTGTCTCACCTTGGGATCCCTCACCCATGCACCTTTGCCTGCGCAGGCGTTCGTCCCGTTTTACAAACCGCAAACTCTTTCGATCCAGTTCCTGAGCGCAGACACGGCACCGGGCCACAAACCACCCATTTCCTGAGTTCCCTGCCCAAGGTACGTCTGCCGATTTGGCAGATGTTGTTTAGCGGGTGCCCCTTGGCTGCCCGCCCTCAGGAGAATGAAATGAAGATATTTATGAATGCAAGGTCAGCTTTGGCCTTGTCGGTCACGGCGCTTGTTTTGTGGGTTGCCACACCGCGTGCCATGGCAACTACCCCTCAGGCCAGCCCGACCGAAGTGGTCAAGGCACAGGTGGTCAAGGTCGATGCTGCACGCAGCAAGATCACGCTACGCCATGCGCGCATCAAGAGCATCAACATGGAAGCCATGACCATGCCCTTCAAGGTGCGGGAGGCAAGCATGCTTGACGCACTGAAGCCCGGCGACAAGGTCGACTTTTCGGTCGCGATGCAGGATGATGAACTGGTCATCACCGATCTGCGCCCGGTCAAGGCAGCGAAATGAAACGCCTGCTTTGTACAGCCATGCTGACGGCAGCCGCTGCCGCGTACGCAGGCCCCATGGGTTTCAAGGACAGCACCATGGCCATGGGGGACTTCAGCCCCAACTGGCGTGAAGCATGGGTCAACCATGCGCTGACACCGCGTGACGCCATTGGTGCGGGCGGACTCTACATGCGCTCTGATGACAAACGGTTGACACGCGAATTCGCGGAGCTGACCTATACCCGCCTGCTTCACCGCATCAACGGGGAACACTCGCAAGCCAACTTCTGGTTTGTGGGTGGTGCAGGCAGCGTTCGCGGCAACGACTTCGCGGGCAACAGGACGATGCTGGCCCCCGGGGTGTCTGCAGACTATGAGACCACACGGTTTTATGCGTCGGCGTCGCTGCGGCTCTACCGTGCAACAGGCATGAACCACGATGTTGCATCGATACGTACGGGCTTCTCGTTCTACGAGGTGGACTATGACGAAACGCAGCCATGGCTGATCCTGGAGGCAAGACGCATGCGGGGTCTTTCAGAAAAGACTGAAGTCACACCCATGCTGCGGCTGATTCACAACCGCTATTTCGTCGAATTCGGTCTCAACAACATGAAGCAGGGTCGTTTCAACTTCATGTACATCTTCTGAATGCCAGGCATTCACACCCTGTTTTTAAAGGACTCATCATGAACACCAAAAATGCACTTTTCAATCTGAAAAAAATCGCCACGGGTTTAGTAATCACTGCAGCGCTGGGCAGCTTTCCGACAGCCTTCGCAGCCGAGAGCATCAAGGCTTCGGTCAATGGCATGGTCTGCGCCTTTTGCGCGCAGGGTATCGAAAAGCGGCTTTCAAAAATGCCGGCCACCAAATCGGTTTTTGTGGATCTCAAGAAAAAGATCGTTGCGATTGAGGCCAGAGAAGGCCAGACCCTGGACGGCAAGGCCATCACGGCGGAAATCACCGATGCTGGCTATGACGTGGTCAGGCTGGAGACGGTGCAGCAATCCGTGGCAGATATCCGTGCGGCTGTGAAGGCTCAAAAATGAGCCAGATCATGCGGGATTCGGCGCATGACGACGGACAGCAGCTAAGCCTCTGGTCGGCATGGAGTTCATGGTTTGCCCTCTTCGCAAGTTCGGGCACGCTGATCTGCTGCGCACTGCCGGCCTTGCTGGTTGCAGTCGGTGCGGGTGCGGCGCTGTCCAGCCTGGTAGCCACTGTTCCAGGCCTCGTCTGGATCAGTGAATACAAGGAGGTGGTCTTCGGCTTTGCGGGCGTGATGCTGGGCGTCAGCGGCGTGATGCAGTGGCAAAACCGCTTTGCGCCATGTCCGGCAGACCCGGTACTGCGCCAGGCTTGCATGCGCACCCGCAAGGTGTCATTGCGGATCTACCTGTTGAGCCTCGCTGTTTTTCTGGCAGGTGGCTGGTTTGCTTTCGTACAGCCGTTGCTTTGATCATCGTCAAGACTTCAATATTGCTACCCATTCAAAATCCCTGTTCAAAAGAAGGAACAACCATGTTTTCATCAAGAAAGAAAAATGCCGGCACCGGGCTGCTACTGTCGATGTTATTGGCAGCGACGTTCTTGCAATCTGCCGGGGCGCAGTCGCACAACCATGACAGCATGTCGCACGGCGGCATGGATATGAAGGCGATGATGAAGGGCATGAACGACCAGATGGCCAGCATGCCCATGTCCGGTGATCCGGATGTGGACTTTGCCCGCATGATGCGCATACACCACGTGGGCGCAGTTGACATGGCCAAAGCCCAGTTGCGCGACGGCAAGAACCCGCAAATGCGAAAGATGGCGCAAGACATCATCGAAGCACAGAACAAGGAAATCGCCATCTTCGACAAGTTCCTGGCAAGCAAGGGAATCGCGCCAGTCAAAAAATAATCCTTACAAGTGACAGCGTGGAATCCACTGTCAGCAAATCACAAGAGTAAGGTTTCCTTCCAGCAGGCGCAGCTGAACCGGCTCCGCCGGGCAGCAGTGCGCCGCCCCCTGCAAGGGGCTGAGAGACGCGGCTCCAGGCCAGCAAGTGCTGGCTTGGACGTCTCGAAGGGGAAGGCCTCTGGCCGCACCACGGAAGTCTTGCACGCAGTGAACCTGGACGGGGGTGTGTAACATCCCTTCATGACAAAAACCATACGCTACACGCTGCTGTCCATCCGCGATCTGGCTGTGTCTGCCGGGCCCTTTGTGTTTCTGGCCGTGGCGCTGCTGGCGCTGGCCTACTGGTGGCTTGACCCCAACCCGCCCAAGCGCGTCACGCTCGCCACCGGGCCTGCCCAGAGCGCCTATGAAGAGTTTGGCAAACGTTATGCCAGGGCGTTGGCCGTCGAAGGCATAGAGGTGGTGCAGGTACCGTCGGAAGGTTCTGCCGCCAACCTTCAGCTGCTGCGCGAAGGCAAGGTAGACCTGGGTTTTGTGCAGGGTGGCACCAGCGACTACACCGATGCCGATGAAGAGCACCTGGCCTCCCTGGGCAGCCTGTTTGTCGAGCCTGTATGGCTGTTCTATCGTGAAGAGTCTGCGCGCAAGGTGACTGCGACCGCGACACTTTCAAGCCTTGCCCAACTCCAGGGGCTGCGCGTCAACATCGGAACGCCCGGTAGCGGCGTGCCCGCCCTGATGACCAAACTGCTCGAGAGCAACCGCATCGACCCCGCCACCCTCAAATTGTCGACCCTGATGCAGACACCCGCCACAGTGGCCTTTCTGGGTGGTGAACTCGATGCGATTGTGTTTGCCTCGGCACCGGAGTCCCTGATGGTGCAAATGCTGCTGCAGACGCCCGGCGTCAAGCTCATGAACTTCGCGCAGAGCGAAGCCTACTCCCGCCGCTTTGCTTTCCTGAGCCCTGTACGGCTGCCGCGTGGCGTGGTCGATCTTGCGGGCAATATCCCTCCCGAAGATGTGCGGCTGGTAGCGTCGACGACGGCGCTGATCACGCAGCAAAAAACGCACCCTGCCCTGCTGCAGCTTTTTGCACAGGCCGGTAACCAGATTCACGGGGGTGCGGGCTGGTTCAAGCGGGCACGCGAGTACCCGAATATCGACAACAACGAGCTGCCGATTGCAAAGGAGGCCGAGCGGGCCATCAAGACCGATACACCCCTGATGCAGCGCTACCTGCCCTTCTGGGTGGCCAACCTGATAGAGCGCATGTGGCTGGTGATGGGCATCATCATCGCCATCATGCTGCCGCTGTCGCGCATCGTCCCGCCTCTCTATGCCTTCAGGGTACGGTCGCGCATCTTCAGGTGGTACGGCCAGTTGCGCAACATCGAGGTGCGCATCGCCACCGAGGACAATGGTGAACTGCTCAAGGAGCTTGACCAGCTTGAAAGCCTTGCTGAAAAAGTCAGTGTGCCGCTCTCCTATACGGATGAGCTCTACGCTCTGCGCAGCAATATTCACCTGGTGCGCAAGAAGCTGCTGCGAACGTAAACGTTCGGACGCTCAGGCCAGCAACAGGCAGGCGACACGTACGCCTGCCGTTTTCAGATGGTGCTGTTGCCGTCCACGCTGTTGCGCATGGCCGTTCGGGCCACGGTGTCGAGCGCACCATCCAGCACGCCCTTCTGGCTGACCACCTTGACCAGTTCCTGCAGCAGAAGGTACTGAAGCAGCGGGCCGGTCATTGAATGGGTGCGGCCGCCTTCGCTGGTAAACATGTAGAGGGTGTGATACGGGCTGATCCAGGTGAGTTGTGCGCGCACCCACCGGGTGTCCTGAAGCAACTCCACCCAGTCGCCAACGCGAAGTGCCACGCTGCCTGAAGGGGCTGCCGCCTGCTGATCCTGCATCGCGCCCGCGGAAGATGGGGGCTGGGACTGCGGCTGTGTCTGCTCAAAACCAAGCCGGGTGTCGCCGACATCATTCATAAAGCCGGAGTTTTGCGCTTCGGCAGGTGCAAGCCAGGGGCGCATGCCCCGGGAGGCATCACCTTCGCCGAACGCGTCCTCAAGATCGCGGCGTTTGCGGGCCTTCTCGGCCTGCTCATCGATGACATCCGGCTCGGCCTTGAGTGCGGCCTGATGCAGTGCCATCAGTTCATCGAAGAAGGCTTTTGACTGCGCCAGCGGATAGTCGATGGACAGCAACCCGGCACGCAATTTCTCAAGCATGCCCGGAATCATCTTGACAAGGCGCTTGCGGTGCTTCGAGGTCTGCGAGGGATCCAGGCTCCAGAGTACTTCACCCAGAGTGAGGCTGAACTCGGCCTTTCGCGCGCCCTCACCGCCATGCTCACCCAGCAGGCGCTCCTTGGCCATGACCTGTGCCCATGGGCCTGTAAAAAATGCGGTGACGATACGGTTGCCGCTTACAAAATCCGGGCGGGCGCGGATCTCGGCGGCCACCTTTTCTGCCATCAGATTGCGCTGCTCCGCCTGAAGCAGCGCCTGCACGGCCCGGCCCTGGGATTCGCTGTCTACCGCGTTGCGGATTGCCTGGCTTTGCTCAAAGCTTTTCAGCAAGGTGGCGAAATGCTGTGCATCCGAGGCATGCTCTTCCGTCAAAAGGCTGGCGACATCCTGAAGGTCATCCATGAAACCCGAGAAACCCGGCACGCTCTCGCTGGAATATGCAAGGCTCCTGGCCGTTATGGCTTCCAGCAGGCGCCTGCCAGGGTGATTTTTATCGCTGAAGAATCGTGGGTCGTTAACACCCAGTCGCAGGTAGGCGGGTTCTGCATCGGCGATGACCCGTCGTACAGGCTCAAGCAAGCGCGGGTCACGGGCCATCTGCTCAATCATCAAGCCGACGACTTCAATCGC
>CBDDGX010000021.1:0-170681 GCA_965228025.1 Polaromonas sp.
TTCTGCCGGCCCCTGCAGGGCAAAAAAGGCCGCCAGAAGAATCAACAACTTTGTGAGTACGGCGCGAACAGCCGGGAGCGTCAAAGGCATGGCAAAGGATAGACGATTTGGTACGTTTCTCCCCTGCGCGCAGGCTTGCCGCCAGCTGTCCTGTTGCCCGTCAGACACAGCAGGCGCGCTCATGGGCCAGGGTTCAAAATGTTAATACAGGAGTTAACATTTGAGGCAAAAGTTAATATGGAACTTAACTTTCCACCCGTTTAGGGTCCGGCAGGTCTCAAAAAAGCAAAAATTTGGTTGAAAAGACCGATTTTTAGACTCTCAATCGGGCTGCAGGCCAATAAACACAAGCGTGAGCAGCTACTGAATCAATAGCAAAATAGCAGTCTGAGGCGACTTTTTACCAGCTCGTCGCGATGTACTTGGCTTCGGAGAACTCCAGAATTCCCTCGTGCGCGCCCTCGCGGCCCAGGCCACTTTGCTTGACCCCGCCGAACGGAGCCGCCGGGTCAGACACCAGGCCACGGTTGAGCGCCACCATGCCGCTTTCAATCTGCTCGCTGACACGCAGGCCCTTCGCCATGTCTTTGGTGTAGACATAGGCGACCAGCCCGTATTCGGTGTTGTTGGCCATCTCAATGGCTTGTGCCTCGGTGTCGAACACGACCAGCGGCGCTACCGGCCCGAAGATCTCTTCACCCAGCAGCTTCGCATCCGGCGGCACGTCAGCCAGCACGGTAGGCATGTAGAAATAGCCCTTGCCTTCAGGGCGGGTGCCGCCGGCCAGCACACGTGCACCGCGCGCCACAGCGTCATCTACCAGGTCGCTGACCTTGTTCACGGCTTTGGTGGTGATCAGCGGGCCGCAGCCGGTAGCGGCGTCCAGGCCGTTGCCGACCTTGATGGCACCCATGCGCGCGGCCAATTTGGCGGCGAAGCTGTCGTACACGCCGCGCTGCACGTAAAAGCGGTTGGCGGCCGTGCAGGCCTCGCCGCCGTTGCGCATCTTGGCGATCATCGCGCCTTCGATGGCAGCGTCAACGTCTGCATCGTCAAACACCACGAAGGGCGCGTTGCCGCCCAGCTCCATGGAGCATGAAATCACCTGCCCAGCCGCACTGCGCAGCAGGGTGCGGCCAACCTGCGTCGAGCCGGTGAACGACAGTTTGCGCACGCGCGGGTCGGCCAGCATGGCGTCGACCACTGCGCCCGGCTCGGAAGTCGTCACGATGTTCACCACACCGGCAGGCACGCCGGCTTCGGCCATGATGGCGGCCATCGCAAACGCAGTCAGCGGTGTTTCAGAGGCGGGCTTGAGCACGCAGGTGCAGCCGGCTGCCAGCGCAGGCGCCATCTTGCGCGTGGCCATGGCTGCGGGGAAGTTCCAGGGCGTGATCAACACAGAAACGCCTATGGGCTGGTACTGCACCAGGATGCGGTTGGCCCCGCCGGGCGCCGTGCCGAACTGGCCGTTGAGGCGTACGGCCTCTTCGGAGAACCAGCGGAAGAACTCTGCTGCATAAGCGACCTCGCCCCGCGCATCGGCCAGCGACTTGCCGTTCTCAATCGAGATGAGTTCGGCCAGGTAGTCCTTGTCGCGCATCATCAGTTCAAAGCAGCGGCGCAGCATCTCGGCGCGCTCACGCCCCGGCAGCTTTGAAAAAGCCGGCGCGGCGCGGCTGGCGGCGGCGACGGCATCCAGGCCGTCCTGCACGCTGGCGTCGGCGACTTCGGCGATCAGTTTTTCCGTGGCGGGGTCAAAGACGGAAAGACTGCGGCCATCACTGGCACTACGCCATTGGCCGTCAATAAAAAGCTGCGTGGGGGGAATGCGAGGTGTCATGGATTTAGGAGATCTGTGGAATGAAATATGGCAAGAAAGGCTATGGCAAGAGATAGGGCCGTCGGGTGAACTCAGGCGTGCGCCGGCTCGCTGCCGTGGTGTGCGGCCCGTGTGATCGCGGCCATGGCGGCTTCGTCCAGCAGGCGCGGGTTGTTGTTGACCAGCCGTGCCGCCAGCATGGACTGGACGGCCACATGCGCCAGGTCGTCGCCTGAGAGGCCAATGTCCTTCAGCGTCGCGGGGATGCCGATCCTGCTGAACAGCGTGCGAACCGCATCGATCGCCGCATCGGCCAGCTTCTCCTGGTCACTGCCCTGCACGCCCATGGCCGTAGCAATCTGCGCGAACTCTTCAGCACAGGCAGGACGGTTGAAGGCCATCACATAAGGCATCAGCACCGCCACGCCTATGCCGTGTGCGGTGTGCGTCAGCGCACCCACCGGGTACTGGATGGCGTGGGCGGCCGCCGTGCCTGCGGTGCCGAAGGCAAGGCCTGCATGCAGTGCGGCCATCATGACGCCAGCGCGCGCCTGCGTGTCCTTGCCATTGGCGACTGCAGCGGGCAGGTGTTTCGCAATCAGGCTGATAGCGGCCAGCGCGTGCACGTCGGTCAGCGCGTTCTTGCCGACAAATACGCGGCCCGTGGCCAGGTCGGGCGTGGCATCCCTGCGGATGGCTGTGAATGCTTCGATAGCGTGCGTCAGCGCGTCGGCGCCCGAGCATGCGGTCAAGCCGGGTGGGCAGCTGTGCGTGAGTTCTGGGTCGCAGATGGCGGTATGCGGTATCAGGTGCGGGCTGGAGACCCCGACCTTCAGGTCACGCCTGTCGTCAGCCACCACCGCCACGGCTGTCACTTCAGAGCCCGTGCCCGAGGTGGTGGGAATGGCAATCAGCGGCATCAGCGGCCCCGGTACCTTCATTTCACCGTAGTAGTCCGACAGGTCGCCGCCGTGCGTCAGCAACAGCCCAACCAGCTTGGCCATGTCCATGCAGCTGCCGCCGCCTATGCCGATGACCACATCAGGTGCAAAGGCGCGGGCCAGCTTTTCACATTCAAAAACACCTGCAATCGGCAGTTCGGCCTGCGTCTGGTCATACACCAGCGTTTCAAGGCCAGAGGCCTGCAGGTCGCTGATCATGGCGCTGAACATGGCGTCGGCTGCAAGACGCTCATCGGTACAAACCAGGGCGCGCCGGCCCAGTTTGCGGGCGACCGTGCCCAGCGCGTGGCGTTGGCCATCGCCAAAAAGAATGGCTTGTGGCGAACGCAAAAACCCGGCATTGACCGGCGTGGATATAGACATGGGAGTTCCTGGAAATCTGTGGTTATAAAATCGTATCGTATTTTATTTATCAATCCATTAGGGTAAATCCGATACGATATTTTATTTTTAGGATTCAGAATACAGCCCATGACTTCCGGAAGCCCCATGCCAAGCCCAGCCCAGCCCCCCGTTTTTGGCGATGAAGATTCAGAACTGCAACTGCGTACCCGTCGCTCTGTCGGTGACGACATTTACGAAGTGCTGCTGGCCAGGCTGATCTCGCTGAAGATCCCGCCCGGTGCCCGCATCTCCATCGACAAGCTGGCCCGCGAGCTGGGTGCATCCCAGACCCCGATACGTGCCGCCCTGATACGCCTTGAAGCCGAAGGCCTGATCGTCAAGACCCATCTGGTGGGCTACAGCGCCACGGCGATTCCTTCGTCGCAGCGCTTCGGCGAAATATTCCAGTTACGGCTGTTGCTGGAGCCGCATGCCGCAGCCCAGGCTGCCACAAAACTCACTGCGGACGAACGTGAAGACCTGCGCGGCCTGGTCAACAACATGTTTGAGCCCTCAAAGGACGATGAAAAACTGGCCTATGGCAAGTTCGCCCACTGGGACGCGCACTTTCACCGGCTTATCGCCACATCCGGCGGCGGGCAGCTCATGGCCGAGACGCTTGACCGGCTGCAAACGCACATGCACCTCTTTCGCGTGCTGTTTCATTCGAGCGTGACGCAGGAAGCCATCAAGGAACACGAGGAACTGCTGGACGCCCTCATCACAGGCCACGCTGATCGCGCGCGCACCGCCATGAAGCGGCACATACAGCTGTCGTTCAAACGCATTGCACCGGTGCTTGAGGCCTACGGCGATAGCGGTGCGCTGCGCAAAGAGCTTGCAGCCCGGCGCCCGGACTGAACACCACACCATTTCACAAGGACCCCCACATGAAACGCAGAGAAGTGACCCTAGCCATGGCCGCCCTGGCCAGCGGCCTGGGTACACGCACGGCCCTGGCACAAACCGCGGCGCCCTGGCCTTCAAAACCCATCACGCTGGTTGCGTCTTTCTCGGGCATGACCGACCAGATGGGCCGTGTCCTGGGCGATGCCATCAATGCCCAAACCGGCACCTCGGTGGTTGTGGACACCAAGGCCGGCGCCAGCGGCATCATCGCGGCCGAATACGTGCTCAAGCAGCCGGCAGACGGCTATGTGCTGTTCCACACCACCAACACCACGCATGCGGCCAACCAGTCGCTGTTCAAGACCCTGCCCTACGACTATGTGAAGGACTTCATCCCCGTCACCGGCGTTCTGCGCGGCGGCCTGATGCTGGTGGTCAGCAGTGCCTCGCCGGTCAAGACCGTGAGCGAGCTGACGGCAATGGCCAAAAAGCAGCCGGGCAAGCTGTCCTTCGGCTGGAGCGCTTCTGCCGTGCGCGTCGCCGTTGAGCAATACCGCCAGATGGCGTCGCTTGATTTTGTTTCTGTCCCCTACAAGACCAATGCCCAGGCCGTGGTCGACCTGATAGGCGGCCGTCTCGACTTCATGGTGCTGGATGCCCTCACCGCCGCCCCGCACATCAGCAGCGGCCGCATGCGCGCCCTCGCCGTCACCGGCGAAAAACGCATGGTGGGCCACCCGGCTGTGCCGACCATGCAGGAAGCCGGCCTGCCCGGGTATTCGATGACCTTCTGGCAAGGCATTTACGCGCCCAAAGGCACGCCCGACGCGGTGGTCAAGCGCGCTGCAGTGCTGCTCAACGACGCCATCAACAGCCCGGCTGCGCAGAAGTTCATGAACACAGTCAGCGTCGAGCCCTTCCCGATTTCGGGCGAGGAACTCATGAAGTTCCAGCAGGCCGAAGCCATCAAGTGGAAGGCCATCATCTCCGCCGCCGGAATCCAGCCTGAATAAACCCGAATAAACCCGATCCAACTGACCTCCCCGAAAGATAGAAGCGAACCCATGCGTAAAGTCATCGTCACCTGTGCCATCACCGGCTCCATCCACACGCCGTCGATGTCGCCGCACATCCCGATCACCCCGAAAGAGATCGCCGATGCGGCAATCGAGGCACATGCAGCAGGTGCATCCATCGTTCACCTGCATGCACGCGATCCGAAAGACGGCCGGCCATCGCAGGATGTCGAACTCTTCAAGCAGTTCCTGCCCCAGATCAAAAGCGCCTGCGATGTGGTCATCAACCTGACCACCGGCGGCGCATCGACCATGAGCATCCAGGAAAGGCTGCGGCCAGCACTGGAGATGAAGCCCGAGGTCGCCTCGCTCAACATGGGCAGCATGAACTTTGGCCTGTATGAAATGCTGGGCCGCTACCCCAACCTCAAGCATGACTGGGAGCGCCCTTACCTCGCCGACAGCGACGACCGCGTGTTCAAGAACACCTTCAAGGACATCGCCTACATCCTGCAGTCCTGCAGCGACAACGACACCCGCTTTGAAATCGAGTGCTACGACATCGGCCACCTCTATACGGCAGCGCATTTCCTGGATCGCGGGCTCATCAAGGCGCCCATGATGATCCAGTCGGTCTTCGGCATACGCGGCGGCATAGGCGCCGATGTGGAAGACCTCATGCACATGAAGCGCACGGCAGACCGCCTCTTTGGCGATGACTATGTGTGGTCGGTGCTGGGCACAGGGCGTGCGCAAATCCCGCTGGCCACTGCCAGCATCGTGGTCGGCGGCAATGCCCGCGTAGGCCTGGAAGACAGCCTGTGGGACGGCCCCGGCAAGCTCGCAACAAGCAATGCCGTACAGGTCAAACGCCTGGTGTCCATCATCGAAGCGCTCTCGCTTGAAGTGGCCACACCTGCTGATGCGCGTGCCGCGCTCAAGCTCAAGGGCCGGGACAACGTCACGTTCTGAACGCCGCCTTCAAAAACATCCTTACGGAACCCATCATGTACGACAAGACCGATCCAAGATCAACGCTGTCAACAGCAGCCCCCGCAGCCGCAGCAGCCCTTGATGCCAGCACACCCTACGGCACCGCCTCCTGCATCCACTTCAAGGAAGGTCCCGCCGAAGAAGACGCCCTCAGTCGCAAGTGGTACGGCCGCGGCCACAACTTCGTTATCTGCTACGTCGAAGCCAAAGCCGGTGCCCGCATCACCCGCGTCGGCCAGCCCGATGAGTACGTCATCCTGTCGCCGCAGACCGCGACGACCATGCACATCACGTCTGACCACGGCAGCGCGGACATTCCCGGCTACTCCGTCGTCATCGTTCCCGCCGGTGCCAGCAGCATCGAAGTCAGGACCGCAGGCAGCTTCTTCATCCTCTACACCACCCAGAGCAAGGATCTGGCTGCCAAGGCCGTCAATGCCGCCGCCTATGCCGCGCCCCGTCACCACGTCGCCCCGTGGGCACCCTGGCCTGCCCCGTTCGATGGCCCGAAGATCCGCCGCTACAGCATGGAAGTGGCCAACGAACCCGGCCGCTTTGGCCGCATCTGGCGCTGCTCCACGTTCATGGTCAACCTGTTTGTGGAAACCGCTCCCCGCGATATCGAGAAGGTTTCCCCGCACTACCACGACGACTTCGAGCAGGGCTCACTGCTCATGACCGGCACCATGAGCCACCACATCCGATGGCCCTGGACCACCAACATGCGCAACTGGCTGCCCGATGAACACATGGACTGCGGCAGCCCGTCGATTGCCATC
Source organism: Polaromonas sp. (assembly GCA_965228025.1). Classification (GTDB taxonomy): domain Bacteria; phylum Pseudomonadota; class Gammaproteobacteria; order Burkholderiales; family Burkholderiaceae_C; genus Polaromonas. The sequence goes on from CBDDGX010000021.1 coordinate 6,806, forward strand.
ATCCCGCCACCGGCGATTCACACCTCCAACGGCACGGGTACCGAGCTGCGCCTGATGGTCGATGTGTTCTGCCCGCCGCGCATCGACTTCTCGGAAAAGCCGGGCTGGGTGCTCAATGCCAACGAGTACCCCATGCCCGCGCAGGAAACCGCCGCGGCCTGACGGCCAGTACCCCCCCAAAACAAGGCACACCATGACCACACCACAAGGCGTACCCGCGGGTACGCGAGCCGCTGCATTCCGTGAACGCGTCCTCAAGCGCGAAAACGTCTACGGCACCTTCATCAAGACATCGACCAGCCACAGCATCGAGATCATCGGCGGCGCAGGTTATGACTTCGTACTCATAGACGCAGAACACGCCCCGTTTGACCGGGTCACCACAGATACCTGCATCCTGGCGGCGCGTGCCGTGGGCGCAGCACCACTGGTCCGTGTGGCCTCGCCCAACGACATCCTGGGCGCGCTGGACGATGGCGCTTTCGGGGTGATGGTGCCGCACATGACGTCGGCCAAGGCGACCAAAGAGATCGTGGATCTTTGCCGCTATGCCGGCAAGCGCGGTTTCTCCAACTCACCGCGTGCCGGTGACTACGGCGTGCGCACGACCTGGGAGCACATTGATGCGTCTGACAAGGAAGTGCTGCTGCTGGGAATGATCGAAGACCCGGAAGCCATAGACAAGGCCGATGAGATCGTGGCGGTGGAGGGACTGGATGCGGTCTTTATTGGCCGGGGTGACTTGACGGCGGCTTACCGGGACCGGGAGGCGGGCTCGCCGAAGGTGAAGGCGGCAACGCTGAAAGTGATTGAGGCCTGCAAGCGCCACGGCAAACCGGCTTTCCTGCTGACGGCCAGTGCGAAAGAGGCCACCGAGTACGCGGCTCTGGGTGTGAGCGGCTTTGTGACGGGCTCTGACCAGGGCTTTATGCGGGCTGCGGCTACTTCTGCCTTGCGTGAGTACCGGTCGGCACTCACGAAAAAATAACCCACTCCTGACAAGACATGAAAGCAAAATTTTTCAATGCCGCATGCATCGCCGCATGCATGGCCATCCTGCCCGCGGCAGCGCAGGAAGTATTCCCGAATAAGCCGATCAGGATCATTGTGCCGCTGGGCGCAGGCGGCTCATCAGACCTGGGTGCCAGGATCGTGGCGCGCAAGCTTTCGGAAGAACTCAAACAACCCGTGGTCGTTGAAAACCGCACCGGTGGCAACCAGGTCATTGGCATAGGCGCGGTTAAAAGCGCGCCCGCCGATGGCTACACCCTGCTGTGGACCACCAGCGGCATTTTTGCCGCGTCCGTGGTGAACAAGACCGTCCCCTTCGATGCGCTGAAGGACTTCGACCCTATCACGCTGGGCGGGCGTACCAACGCCATAGTCATCGTCAACAACAACGTGCCGGTCACTGACCTGAAGTCATTTGTCGACTACGCAAAAAGCAACCCCAACAAGCTCAACTTCGCCTCGACGGGTGGCTCGGTCACGCTGCTGATCCAGTATTTCATGCAGACCGTGGGCATAGACATGCCCATCATCACCTACAAGAGCCAGCCGGCGAGCATGAATGATTTTTTAAGCGGACAGGTGCAGGTCATGATCGACAGGCCCAGCGTTTACAAGTCACAGATCGCCACCCATGGCCGGGCTGTGGCAGTCACCGGCGCAAAAAGGGACAGGGACACGCCAGAAGTGCCGACCGTGGCAGAGCTGGGCTACAAGGGTTTTGACATCGACACCTGGCAGGCCATGTTCATCAGGTCCGGAACGCACCCTGACCGTCTCGCCAAAATCCGCAGCGCCATGGCCAGGGTCATGGCCGACCCGGAACTGCGCAAACAGTTTGCAGACATAGGCGTAGAGCCAGCAGGCTCAAGCGCAGAAGAACTGGCCGCACTGAGCCGCAGCGATGCCGCCCGCTGGAAGGCCGTTGCCGCCAGGTCGAAGTACCAGGCTGAATAGCCATCCCCCGCAACAGATTCCTCATTCCAATTTTTCAATCGACTGACAAGGCCGCACATGGTTAACGACGACACACTCAAACTCAACGCAGTCCTTTCGCTGCAACTGTCCGAATACTGGAACGAAATCGACGTCAACGGCGGCAAGAACGCGCACACCTATTACACCGAAGAAGCCGAGTTCCATGGGCAGTCGGCCTCCTACCTGGGCAAGGCAAAGATCCAGCAGTTTTACGACTGGCGTGTGGCGCAGGGCCCCCGCCTGTCGGTGCACAGCTTCACCAACTTCAGGGCCTGGTTCACGGGGCCGGACACGGCAGAGGCCACCAACTACCTGTGCCTGTATGCCGCCAACGGCGTGCGCATATTGCCGACCCATGCCCCCATCACGATCTCGCTCGCGACCGATCGCTACAAGCGTGCTGCAGACGGCCGCTGGCTCTGCACTTACCGCCGCTTCGAGCACTGGTTTGAAGGCGGTGCACCGATTACCAACCCCAACCTGGACGGCAAATAGCCGTCACTATCCGCCACAGTTTTTTCAACGCCCTTCCAGCGATGGGCAATTTCCCGAGGTAAACGAATGTCTGAAGTCATCATCATCACCGGCGCCAGCAGTGGCATAGGCGCAGCTACCGCGCGCATTCTTGCGGCTCAGGGCGCCAGCATCGTCATCAACTATGTCAGTTCCAAAGCGCTGGCTGAAGGTGTGGTCGCCGAAGTCAAGGCGCTGGGCGGCAAGGCGATTGCCGTGCAGGCTGACATGGGCAAGGAAGCCGACATCGTGCGACTGTATGCAGAGACGGACAAGGCCTTCGGCCCTGTGACGGGTGTTGTCAACAATGCAGGCGTCAATTCACCCACCCATACAAAAATAGCCGACTACACGTTCGACGAAGTCATGCGTGTGCTGGGCGTCAACGCTGCCGGCGTGCTGATCTCCTGTCGTGAGGCCGTCAGGCGCATGTCGACCAAAACCGGTGGCAAAGGCGGCGCCATCGTCAATGTCTCGTCTATAGGCGCCCTCACCGGCTCGCCAGGCCGATTCATTCATTACGCAGGCTCAAAAGCCGCCGTGGACACCATGACCATGGGCATGGGCGTCGAGCTGGCGCGCGAAGGCATTCGTGTCAATTGCGTGCGCCCCGGCATGGTCGATACGCCCATGCACGGCAAGACCGGCCAGGCCGACCGCGTGGCGGAAGCCGGTGCCGCGACACCGCTGGGCCGCGCAGGCCGCCCGGAAGAAGTGGCTGAATCGATTGTCTGGTTCCTGTCTGACAAATCTTCGCTTGTGACAGGTGCCTGCCTCAACGTGATGGGCGGGCAGCGCTGATGACACAGGTGATTGAAAACGCAAGGACAGGCGCGCCAGAAAAAGGCGCGTGGCGCACCAGCAATCCGGGCCTGAGCAAGTCATTGATGGTGGGCGCGGTCGACCTGCACTGCCACAGCGGGCCATCGGTGATGCCGCGCTACTTCGACCACTACGAAGCCATGCAGGAAGCATCGGATGCCGGCGTGCGCGCCCTGCTCATCAAGGACCACTACTACTCGGCCACGCCTGTCACCGAGTTGCTGAACAAACATTTCAGCCACATGAAGGTGACCCTGTTGTCGGGTGTGCCGCTCAACAACCAGGCCGGCGGCCTGAACATTTATGCCGTCGAACACGGCATCGCACTGGGGGCAAAGCTGGTGTGGATGCCGACCTTCTCGGCGAAGAACCACATCGCCCACCACAAGAACGGTGCGACACCCGGTTTCCCGTACGCCAAAAAGCCCATGAAGGCAGCGACGCCGCTGACCATTCTTGATGACGCAGGCAAGCTGGTGCCCGAGGTCTTCGAGATCCTGGACGCGATTGCCGAGCACGACGTGGTTCTGTCCTCGGGCCACCTCCACATCACCGAAATCTGGCCGCTGTTTGAAGAGGCGATACGTCGCGGCGTCAAAAGGATGATCTGCAACCACCCGACCTACGTCATTGATGCCACGCTGGAAGACATCACGCGGATGGCCGGCATGGGTGTGTACATCGAACACTCAATGTGCATGTTTTCAGAGCTGGCGAAATGGCGCATCTATGAACCTGCAGCGCTCGACAGCCTGATCAAGGCCGCCGGCGTGGACAAAACCATTCTCGGCTCCGACCTTGGCCAGGTCGGCAACCCGCGGCTGGTCGATGGCTTTCTGGATGTCATCGAAACCTGTCTTGACCTCGGCTACAGCGAGGCGGACGTCCGCAAGATGGTGTCGACCAATGCGGCTGAACTCGTTGGCCTTTGAATGCACCTGAATCCCCCACAAAGCCGCAAACAGAGCAACCGGGCGGCCATCAACCAACCTTACCGGAGACAAACATGAACACAAAACTGACAACATTCCTTCGCGCCTGCATCCTGACCGGCGTATGCGCTTTTAGCGCGCAGGCCATGGCGCAGGCCTACCCGACCAGGCCGGTCAAGCTCGTCGTGCCCTACCCTCCGGGCGGCCCGGTGGATGGCGTGGCTCGCGGCGTTGCAGACCGCCTCTCGAAGATCTGGAACCAGCCCGTCGTGGTTGAGAACAAGGTCGGGGCCAACGAGATCATCGCGGCTGACTATGTCGCCAAGGGTCCCAGCGACGGCTACACCATCCTCTTCGGGGCCGACCCGACGTTTGCAACCAACCAGTTCCTCTTCAAGAAACTGCCTTACGACCCTGTGAAAGACCTCGTTCCGGTCAGCCGCATCGCCATCGTGAACATGGCCATCATCCTGAGCGGCACCTTCCCGCCGAACAACATGAAAGAGTTCGTGTCGCTGGTCAAGGCCAACCCCGGCAAGTTCAACTATTCGGCCGGTGCGGGTACTGCGGCGCACGTGCAGTTTGATGCCTTCCTGCGCCAGCAGGGCCTGGACATGACGCACATTGCCTACAAGGGCACCGCCTCTGCATTGCAGGACATCCTGAGCGGCCAGATACAGGCCACCATGGGCGGCATCACGGTGGCCAAGCCGCACCTTGCGTCGGGCAAGATGAAGCTGCTGGCCATCAACGGCAACAAGCGCACCAAATCGCTGCCCGATGTGCCGACCTACGCAGAGGCTGGTTTCCCCAATACACAGGCCTTCTTCTACGTGGGCTTCGCAGTGCCCAAGGGCACGCCTAAAAACGTCATCGACGCCATCACGACAGCCAATCGCAAGGTTGCCAACGATGCTGAATTTATCGAGAAAACGCTGGACCCGTATGCCTATGAGCCGATCACCGAAACCCCGGAGCAGTTCGCGAAGTTCCTCGTCGGCGACCGCAAGCTGGCCGAAAAACGGATTCGTGAAGCAGGCGCGCGCCTGGAGCAATGAAACCCCGATACACCATCAACAAAACCAAGCCACACCTGGAGACGGCCATGACAAAGAAGACATTCATCAACACCCTGCTGCTGGGCGCGGCCTGCCTGCTGTCCGCGCACGCGGCGGCACAAAGCTATCCCAGCAAACCCATCAAGCTCATCGTGCCCTACGCTGCTGGCGGCCCCGTCGATGGTGTGGCCCGCGGATACGCGGATCGCCTGTCGAAGGAATGGGGCCAGCCCGTGCTGGTGGACAACCGCGCTGGCGGCAATGAAGTGATTGCGGCAGACCTTGTCGCCAAGTCGCCCGCCGACGGCTACACCATGCTCTGGGGCGCCGACCCCACCTTTTCAACCAACCAGTTCCTGTTCCGCAAGCTGCCCTACAACCCGCTGACCGACCTCATCCCGGTCACCCGCGTGACCTTCGTCAACATGGCCCTCATCGTTGACGGCAGGCTGCCTGTCAACACCATGAAGGAGTTCGTGGCGCTGATCAAGGCCAACCCCGGCAAATACAACTTCGGCTCTGCAGGCGCCGGCAGTGCAGTCCATGTCCACTTTGATGCCTTCCTGCGCCAGGAAGGACTGCAGATGACACACATTGCCTACAAGGGCATCGCACCTGCAGTGCAGGACATGCTGGGTGGACAGGTACAGGCCATGATGGCCGGCATCACGGCGGCCACGCCCTATCTTGCCAACGGCAAGATGAAGATCCTGGCCATCAACGGCAGCAAGCGCGCCAAGATGATCCCGAATGTGCCGACCTTTGCAGAAGCGGGCTTTCCCAACACCCAGTCCTACTTCTTCATTGGCCTGACCGTGCCAAAGGGTACACCACGGCCGGTGGTCGACGCCATCGTGAGCGCCAACCGCAAGGTCCTCGCTGATCAGGCGTTTGTTGAAAAGATCCTCGACCCATATGCCTTTGAACCCCAGGCCGACACGCCGGAGCAGTTTGCAGCCTTTCTCGTGACGGACCGCAAACTCGCAGAGAAGAAGGTCCGCGAAGCGGGCGCACTGCTCGACAACTAGCCCGGACATCACTGCATGCCCATCAGCTGCCGCGCGTGCCCCTGGGTGCCGCGGCAGTTTTTATTTCCCGAAATCAAGGAGACAAATGAGGAACGCCATCCACAAGTATCATGACGCCCTCAGCAGCGTAAAGCTGTTCTCCATCGCCCTTATGCTTGCCGCAAGCAGCCATGCGGCAGTCGCCGCCGGTGAGCGTGGGCCCGCGAATGTGGGCGCAAAACCGCCCATCGTGCTGCAGTCGACAGGCGCATATGAAGTCGGCGGCAAGATCATTTCAAACCCGGCCGACACCAGGCAGACGCTGTCGTGCGACCATGGCTATGTGGAGTACTTCATCCCCGCCAGACCGCGCAAGACCGGCCTCATCATGTGGCACAGCTCCAGCACCAAGGTCTTCGAGAACCGCTGGGACGGCGGCGAAGGTTACAAGAGCATGTTCCTGCGCAAGCGCTACCCGGTGTACCTGTGGGACGGCCCGCGCGTAGGCCGAGCCAACTGGAGCTGCGAGCCCATCAACTACAAACCCGAGTACTTCGACCAGCGCAACTTCGTCGCATGGCGCTTCGGCATCGACTACCCCAACTGGACGCCGGGCCTGCAGTTTCCGGCCAACGACCCGGAAGCCTGGAACCAGGCTACCCGCGCACGCTACGACGAGTTCGACACGCTCGACAACGCCCTGCTGCAGGCCGAGGCCGGCGGCCAGGCCATCGACAAAATCGGGCCGGTCGTGGCCATCACCAATTCAGCAGGCGGCTGGCGCGCCATGCTGTCGGCGCTCAAGGCCAAAAGCGGCAACATGAAGGGCATAGTCGCCTATGAAACCCCGGGCTTTTTCTTCCCCGAGGGTCAGGGCCCTGCGCCTGACCCCAATGGCCCATTCGGCCCGCATGCGGTTCCGCTGGCCGAGTTCATGAAGCTGACGAAATTCCCCATCCAGCTGGTCTTTGGCGACAACACCAACGTGGGCCGGCCGTTCTGGGCAGACGCCCTCAAAACGGCACGCACCTTTTGCGACATCGTGAAAGGCCACGGCGGGGACTGCGAGGTGCTTGTGCTGTCGGATGCAGGCCTGAAGGGCAACACGCATATCGCGTTTGCCGACCTGAACAACGAGGCGGTTGCCGCCGAGTTGTCCAAATGGTTGCGCCGCAAGGGCCTGGACAAATAACAGCGCCTGTTCAACGGCACCCCATTACTTGACCTGAAACCGGGCCACCACACCCGGTTTGCCCGCCAGCGTCACGGCGGCTACGCCCCTGGTGCCTTTCTGCACCTTGAACGCGCCCCTGGCCTCCAGCCTGTCACCGGCGACGACCAGGTCAACTTCTGACTTTTCATTACCGTTGAGCAGGGTCACCTTGCCTTTCGCGCCATCGAGTTTCACCGGCTTGCCATGATCAGCCACATAGACCTGAATGCTGTCGGGCCTGGCGACGATTTCAAAATCCAGCGCTCTGGTCTCGACAAAAATGCCGCCGTGCTTTGCAGCGTGGTCACCGGCGGCCAGGGCAGCGCCGCCAAGCACCAGAAAGATTGAAGCGGCCAAACAGATACCGTTAAGGGTTTTAGAGAACATGAAGAATCCTTTCATTGATAAATAACAAACACTGAAAATCAATACGCTTCGCTGCCGGATTCGGCGACCAGCTTTTCAATCGGCTTGCGGCCAAAGAGCTTGACCATGGCCGGCGTGAGGAAGGCATCCAGCAGGGTTGAGGTGATCAGGCCAGAGAAAATCACCACCGCCACCGGGTGAAGAATCTCGGTGCCGGGCATGTCGGCCTCAAACATCAGCGGCGCCAGCGCCAGCGCGGCCACCAGTGCTGTCATGAGCACGGGCGTCAGCCGTTCGAGCGAGCCGCGCAGCAGCATGGCATCGCCGAACCGCTCCCCCTCAAAGGCGCAGAGGTTCACGTAATGCGAGACCTTCATGATGCCGTTGCGCACAGCAATGCCGGCCAGCGTGATGAAGCCCACCAGCGCGGCAACCGACAAGGGCTGGCCTGAAATCCACAGGCCCATCACCGCGCCGACCAGCGCCAGCGGAATGTTGGCCATGATGACCGCCGCCAGCACGGCAGATTTGTAGCGCGAATACAGAATGAAAAAGATCAGCGCCACCGACGCGATCGACAGCAGGCCTATCAAACGGCTGGCATCTTCCTGCGCCTGGAACTGACCGCCAATGGTGATGAAGTAGCCCTCGGGGAGTTTGGTTTCGCCACTGATGCGGCGTATGTCGGCCACCACGTCGCTCAGGCCCTTGCCCTGTACGTTGGCTGAGACCACGATGCGCCGGCGGCCGTCATCACGGCTGATCTGGTTGGGCCCGTCAGACTCTTCAACTGTTGCCAGTTGCGACAGCGGCACGCGGCCGCCGGGTGTATCCATCATCAGGGCGCGCAGGCCGTCCATGCCGCGCGCCGACTCGGGCAGGCGCAGCACGAGATCGAAGCGGCGGTTGCCCTCAACGATCTGCGTCACCTTCTCGCCGTCAATCATCATCTGCAGTTCGCGCAGCAACTGGCCGGGCGAGAGACCATAGGCCAGCGCCTTGTCGTAGTCGATGCGCACCTTGATCTGCGGCGTCAGCACCTGCTTTTCGACCTCCAGGTCAACCACACCTTTCACGCCTGCCAGCTTCTGCCGCAAGGCCTCGGCCTGGCCACGCAGGGTATCGAGATCGTCGCCGTAAATCTTGATGGCGATCTGCGTACGTACGCCCGACAGCATGTGGTCGATGCGGTGGCTGATGGGCTGGCCAATGCCTATGGCTGCAGGCAAGGCGGCAAGGCGGCTGCGGATGTCTGCGTAGATCTCATCCACGCTGCGGTCGCTTCTTTTCAGTCGTGCATCAATCTCCGACACATGCACGCCCTCGGCATGTTCATCGAGCTCTGCCCGGCCGGAGCGCCTGCCGACGTGCTCGACTTCTGGCACACCCATCACGGCCACCTCGGCAGCCGCGCCCATGCGCGTGCTTTCAGCCAGCGTGGTGCCGGGGTTCAGCCGCAGGCCGACCAGTGCCACGCCCTCATTGAAGGGCGGCAGGAAGGTTGTCGAAAAGAAAGGCACGGCCACAACTGCCAGCACCACTGCCACCGCAGCAGCGCCCAGCCAGCGTCTGGGCACCTCAAGGACCTTTTGCAGCGCGCGCGCATAACGGCTTTTGACAAAGGCCTGCACCTTCGTGTCGCCATGGCTGAGACCTTTCAGTTTGGGCAGCAGGTAAAAACACATCACCGGCGTGACAGTGACAGACACCAGCATGGACGCCAGCAGCGAGACGATGTAGGCCACCGCCAGCGGCTGCATCAGCCTGCCCTCAATGCCCGGCAAAAAAAACAGCGGCAGCAGCACCAGCACGATGATGACCGTGGCATAGACGATGGCCGAGCGCACCTCTATCGTGGCTTTGGCAATCAGCTCCAGCACGCTCGTCGATTTGCCGGGCTCCTGGGCCTCACGCTGCTTGAGCCGCCTGAGCACGTTCTCCACGCCCACCACTGCGTCATCAACCAGCTCGCCAATGGCAATCGTTAGCCCGCCCAGCGTCATGGTGTTGATCGAGAAACCAAAGTACCTGAACACCAGCACCGTGATCATCACCGACAGCGGTATCGCCATCAGCGCAATCACCGTCGTGCGGGCATTCATCAAAAACAGGTACAGCACCACCGCCACCACGATGCCCGCAGCCAGAAACTTGCCCTGCAGCGTGCTGACCGAGGCCTCGATAAAACTCGCCTGCCGCATGGTGACGATGGGCGCGCCCATGCCTGATGGCAGGCTTTTCTTGAAGCCGTCCAGTGCCTGTTCGATCTGACCCGTCAGCTTGACCGTATCGGCATCGGGCTGCTTCTGTACGCTCAGGATCACCGCCGGCTTGCCGTTGTAACCTGCGTCGCCGCGCTTGATCGCCGGCGCAAACGCAACTCCTGCAACCTGGCCCAGGCTGATGGACTGGCCGTTGCGGTAAGCGACTGACAGGCGCTGCAGGTCTTCGATGCGTGTGGTGCGGCCTATGTTGCGGATCAGGTACTCACGCGAATTCAGCTCCAGAAAGCCGCCGCTGGTGTTGCCTGAAAAGCCCTTGAGTGCAGCTTCAAGGTTTTCAAGCGTCACCCCCAGCGCCGCCATACGCTGCGTGTCAGGCTGCACCTGGTACTGCCGCACCTCGCCACCAATCGGCACCACCTGCGCCACACCCGGAATGGTCAGCAGGCGCGGGCGAATCACGAAGTCGGCATATTCGCGCACCGCCATCGGGCTGATCTTCGACACATCAATCGGCAATGCGACGGACATGATCTCGCCCATGATGGAACTTACAGGCCCCATGCCGACATGCGACACGCCCTGCGGCAACTGCTCACGCACATTCGACAGACGTTCACCGACCATCTGGCGTGCGCGGTAGATGTCGGTCTTCCAGTTGAAAGTGATGTACACGAAGGACAGGCCTACGCTTGAGACGGAGCGAATGCTTTCGACACCCGGCATGCCGCTCATGGCGATCTCCAGCGGCATGGTGATGAGCTGCTCGACCTCTTCAGGCGCCATGCCGCCTGCCTCGGCCTGCAAGGTGACGGTGGGTTTGTTCAGGTCGGGGAACACATCGACAGGCATGCGCGTGAGCGTGAAGCCGCCATAGACCAGCAACACCGCCGCCACCAGGAACACCAGCAGCCGGTTGCCCAGCGAGAAATGAATGAGTTTTTCAAACATGGGCCACCTCAGCGCACCTGGTTGACCAGGGCCGCGCCCTGGGTCACCACTCGCTCACCAGCCTTGAGGCCGTCCACCACCGACACGGTTGCGCTGTCAAGCGCCATGAAGCGCACGGTGCGCGCGACGAACAGTTCTGCGCCGGTATGCACCCAGACCATGTCCTGGTTGGCAGCGCTCTTGACGATGGCAGCCGCCGGTACCGGCACGCCCTTGACGGTGGCGCGCGTCTGCACCACGACTTTCACGGGCTGGTTCACGGCAAAGGGCACGGCCTGTTTGCCGTCGGTGCGGAACTGCAGCGGAATCGCGCCTTCGCGCTGCGAGCGGCCTGCCCCCATGAAGCGCAGCGGCACCGCCGTGCCACCTGCATTGACACTTGCAGAAGAAATATTGCCAACAAGGTTCAAGTCATAGGCCAGCGCCTCGACCACCAGACGCGCAGGGTCGACAATCTCAAACAGCACTTCACGTGCATCAACCACCTGCCCGGCCACGGCGTTTGAGAGCGATATCACGCCGCTCACAGGCGCGAGCAGCGCTTCAGTCGCAGACACCGAACGCGCCACCGCCGCCACCCGCGCCTGCAGGCTTTGCACATCGGCCTGCGCAGCATCGATGTCTTTTTGCGGCACGCTGCCTTCCAGTTGCGCAAAGCGTGCGGCGCGGCGGCGGGCCTGCTCAAGCTGCGCCGAAAGCTCGGCACTTTGCGACTGCTGGTTGGCACGTTCAATTGCCCCGGCCGATGCCCGCACCAGCGCCAGCACCTCACCCTTGCGCACAGCCTGCCCGAGTTGCGGCAGGCCGCGGGCACCTGCCTCGATGCGGCCAGGCTGAGTAGGCTGCACACGGCCGCCGGCGTTGGCGTCCATGATGACCTTGCCTGAAAGTTCTACTGTTTGGGGCAGGTCTTTTTGTTCTGTCAGCACCGTGCGCACCGCCAGCTGGCGTTGTGAGGTCTTGGGCAAAAACACATTGCCATCAGGCAGGCGTTTGGGGCCGTTGCTGCTTGCAACGGGTGCTGCCTCACCATGGTCATGGCCTGCATCGGCCCATGCGATGGAGCCGCCGAACACAAAGGCCAGCGACAGAATCAATATCTTTATTTTTTTCATGATGATCTTTCGCGTTCAGTTGAAAGACAGACGCCGGGCGCGCTGCCTGCGAACAAGAAGCGCTGCGCCGGCCAGCGCAACGACGACGGCCAGGCCAAACCCCAGCCAAGCCACCCAGCGCAGCCAGGGCCTGCCTGCATCCGCATGGGCGTGGCCATCACTGATGTTCAGGTCTCCTGCCAGCAGGTCGGTGTCGTTGCCCGCTGTGACGGTGAATGAAAACGCGGTGTTGCCGGGCTGGCCCAGCGTGGCCAGCTGGATGAGGTAGGTGCCGTCAGGCTGCGGCGTTGCCGTGCCTTTGTCGGCACCGGCCTCGAAGTCAATCCTTGCGCCTGTCACCGGCTCATTGCTGGCATAACGGTCAAGATAGACCACCATCTGGCCCCTGGTAACGATGCCGACCATCTCGAACAGGTCAGAGTGCGCAGAAAAGCGCGGCGTTGAGGGTGCCGCTGTCGTGGCGGCAGCCTCGCCATGGTCATGGCCCTCGGAAGCCATGCCAGTGAGCGTGGTGACGGCCAGCACCATGCCGGCCAGAAATTTCAGAAAAGTATCTAAGCGCTTCATGGGAGTATTCCAAAGGCCTGGTTGAGTTTTGAGATGGCGCGGCGGGTTTCGACGCGGGCGCGTGCATGGGCAAGTTCTGCGTCAAAGCGTTCGCTGTCGGCGCGCAGTCGGGCAGGCAGGTCGCTCTCGCCAAGCCGGTATGACTTGCCGATCAGCGTCTGCGCCTCGGTGCTCAGACGCGACCGCTCAAAGGCCAGAGCTTCTGCGCGGCGCGCTGCATCAAGTTCTGTGCCTGCGCTTTCCTGGTCGGCTTTCACGCTGCGGGCTACTGCCATCGCCTCGGCCTGGGCGGTGTCCAGCTCTGCGCGGGCTGCGGCCAGCCTGGGCGCGTTGCGGCCATGCGTGCCGAAAGGCACACGCAGCGTCACCCGCACAGAGGTGTCGCTCGCAGCCCCAAAAGCCGGGCGTTCACGCGTCACGCCGACGCCCACTTCCATGGGGTCTCGCCTGTCGGTCTCCATCAGGGCGAGTTTTGCCTGTGCGGCACGCAGGCGGCTGTCTGCGGCAAGCAGTGCCGGGCTTTCGCGCACGCCGCCTTCAGCCTCATCGAGTTCTGCCACATCGTTCAGGCCCGTCAAGGCACGCCACTGCGCATTGACCCGCGCAGCCGCACTTTCAGCCTGGGCTTGCGCAGCAGCGGCCTGGCTTCGAACGGCCTGCGCCTGCAGCAGGTCAAGCCGCGCCACCTCGCCCACCCTGACGCGGCGCCCTACATCAGCCGCCAGCAGCGCGGCCTCCTGCTGCTTGCGCTGGGCCACTTGCGCCTCGTTGCGCGCCAGTGCGGCCTGCGCGGCAAGCTCGCGCACATCGGCGGCCAGCCTGATTTTGGCCAGCACCAGTTCCTGGTCAAAAGCCTGGCGGTCTGCCTGCAGCGATGTCGCCGTCGCAGAGCGCACGCCAGGCGACCAGATGGGAAAGGCCAGCGCCGCTTCGGACTCGCGCAGGCCGCCGTTGCGTGTTGGCCGGTCTGTGCGGTGCGACAGCGAAATACTCGGTGGCCCCGACAACAGCGACGATGCAGCGCGACCGCGGGCATCAAACTCTGCCTGGCGATTGACCAGGGCTTGCGCCTGCGGGCTCAGCGCCCAGGCGGCTTCAACGGCAGATCGAAGCGATGGTGAGGTCTGGGCCTGCGCCGAAAGCGACAAGGCAAGCGCAAGCGCCCCCAGGATGGATGCCCATTTCGGGCGTAAACAAGACAAAAACATGAAGTTCTCCGAAAGTCAAAAAGGACATTCCGGCGAACCGCAAAACGGTCTGAAAGATCAGGGCCCGTTAACACTATTTTCGGGAGATGCGTTGTGAGCCAAAAAGGCTGTGAGCAAGGCGCAAAACGCAGATGGGGTAGACCTCATCAAGGCTTTGCAACGCCGCGCACAGCCTTTTTGATCACAACCCGCAGGGAACGGGGTGAAAATAGTGTTAACGGGCCCTAGAGGTGTTTAGCGGCCGCCCTTCAGGCGGCAGGCCATTTCGGCCGTTCATGGCGGGCGCTGAAGGCGCCGCCGGCAAGCTGGCTGTGCAAGGCATTGAGCGCGTGCGCGCTGTCGGATACAGATGCCTGCGGCGCATCGCTGACCATCAGGCTGTGCAGGCTGTGGCAACCGTGGCCGGCAAAACAGCATTCATCAGCCACATGCGCCTTGCCTGTGTCGCCATGACTGGCCTTGATGACCTGGTGGTCATGCTCGTGCTGACCGGATTGGTGCATCACCTGCGCGGTGACCTCTGCTACAGCAATGTCGTCATCACAGATGTGCATGGCCGCCCAGCTCATCTGGATGGGCAGCAGCATGATCAAAAGAATGAGACAGAAACGCTTCACGGGCGGGATGATAACAAGGCCACCCTCGCACCCGCAAATGATCGGGGTGACGGCAACAGGGGTATTGGGCCGCCACATCGCGCAACACAGTCCACACAGGCGCACGGCGGTCATACAGAAAACAAATTCTGTTTATCTGGCGAATCGACTAGGCAGATTCAGCCGGCCGCCTTAGCATGTGCCCCGGCACCGCCCTGCATGCATTGCAGACCAGCATGAGACAGGTGTCGCCCCAGCCACCCCATCACGGAGACAAAAATGAACTCAAGGAAAATTCTGGCACGTGCCTGTGCAATTGCATGTGCCGCCGTTCTCGCAGGATGCGCCTCAACCAGCGCCCCGGTCATGCCTGCACCGGGGGGCAATGTGTTCACCCTGTGGTCCCCGACTTTCGCCGACGGTGCGGCCCTGACCACGGCCCATGCCGGTAACCTGGCGAGCAACCCGAACTGCGTGGGCCAGAACGTCTCGCCGCCGCTGGCCTGGGCCAACCTGCCCGCCGGCACCAAAAGCCTGGCCATGATCGTCCACGACCAGGAAGGTCGCAGTGGCCTGGGCGTGGCGCACTGGGTGGCTTACGGCATCTCGCCAACCCTCAACGGCTTTGCCGAGAACGAAATCGGCGTGCTGTCCAGCAAATACGTGGGTGGCAAAAGCACCCTGAACCTCGGCAACTACATGGGCCCATGCCCGCCCGCAGGCACTGGCCAGCACCACTACGTGTACACCGTCATTGCGACGGATGCAGAGCCTTCGGAAATCCCCGCAGGCCTGACCATGCAGGAACTGCTGACCCGCCTGCAGGGCCGCGCCAAGGGCGCCAGCAGCATCGTGCTGCGCTACGGTCGTCCGTAAAGATCAGCGGTACCGGATTTCGCCATATGTAAAGTCGACTTTACATTTTGGCGATTCCCGGCTCGCCAGCCGGTCGGGATGACTCGAAAATGCCCCCAGAAGGCCTGTTTTAGGGTATCAAATCGGCTGCAGACCAATAGATACGAGCGTGAGAAGCTACTGAATTAATAGCAATATCAGCCTGGCGCGCCGCTTGCCACCAACGGCGCAGACGCTCCGGGCTGCCACGCCAGCGACGCAAACAGGCCGCGCAACACCGCATACAGACCCCAGAGCAGCAGCATCGGGATGATCAGCGTCTGCAGCAAAAAGATCACGATGAGTTTGACGATGTGCTCGGTGACACGCTCTGCGGCCTGCCTGATCTCTTCAAACCGCGCTTTCACGTCGGCGGTCTTGTTAATCCACTCCTTCATGCGCTCAAGAATGCCTGTGCTCTCAGGCGGGGCCGGCGGGTTGAGCTTGTTGGCCTGCAATGAAGCACCATCAATCGCCTGCTGGGTCGCCGCGTAGTCGGTGGCCAGAAACTTCTGCCACAACACATCGGTGCCCAGCACCGCCACCGGTATCGCAAAACGCGCCATCAGCAAAATGATGAGGATGCGCGACAGCCACACGGGCGAGCGCTGCCGGCGCAGGCACAGCCAGGCCCAGCCCGCCACGGCGGCCGTGAGCGCCAGCGACACAGGCCAGTAAGCGCCAATCGCAATCGCCGTCTTCATCACGCCAAAAGCCACGCTGGCCATGAGCATGAAGTCAGAAAAGTTCTTCACCAGGTCATTCACCGGCGCCAGCAATTGGCCGGGTGTCAGGCTGACGCCCACGCCCAGCGGCTGCGCCGAGAACTGCGTGCCCTGCACCACCGACAGCACACCGTGCAGCGCACGGGCGGTGGCAAAGCTGATGAGCGCACGTTTGAGGCCCGCGTCGACCTGCGTGGTGGCAGGTGCATCCATGGGCGCGAGCCAGGCGCAGGCGACGGCAATGGCAAGGCATATAGCGGCTGCAATCTGGCGGGTGAACTTCATAAAGGCAAACCTTTGGGCCCCGTGACGACGGTGCGGGGAATACAGGTTAACCGTCGCAGCAAGCGTCGGGGGCCTGCACCTGCAGATTAGCGAAGGGTGGAATTTTCTGCTGGCTCCTGGCCCTCGGCAACTTTCCGAAGTTCTTCATCCGAAATGAATTCAAACGCAGAAGGAAGCACAGAAGGAATACTTTTCGGACCCTGTCGCCTGAAGAAGCCCTTGAAGCGCTCAAGGCGTCCTGTTGCTTCCGCTTTTTCTTCAAGCGTGGCATCAACAAGATCCTGGAATTTTGAGGGCATGAGAAATTCTGCCAAGGCTTTGCTGAAAAAGCACGCTCAAGGGCGGATTTTCAGACTTTTCCTACACAACCGGGGGCACGTCGCACCGCATGCCTGCGGGTTCAGCGGCTCTTCCACTCACCCTGCTCGCTGACCAGCGTTTTGGCGCCCTGCCTGACTTCCAGCAGACCGCCTTCGGTCACTGTGTAAACGGTCTTGCCGTTGCGAAACTCCCAGCCCAGAAACCGGCTCGGCGTCACACCGTCTGCGCCAAGGGTGTGCAGCGTTCGCCCTGTCAGCCTGATGCGGCTGCCGTTCTTTTTGCTCACCCCGGTGTACTTCACGTTGTCACATGAGACTTCGCCTTCGGCGCAGCCCGTGATCATCACCCTGAAAGACGGCGTGAGCAGAACCTGCTGCGCGTTGGCGCCGGCGGCGGCGAGCAGCAAGACCGCCAACAAAACTTTGCGCATCGCTGATTCCTGCCGCGTTCAGGCAAGCGCTGAATCAACGCCCTGGCGCTGCAGCCTGGCCTTCGCAACCTCGTGGCGCAACTGGTCGAAGCCGGTGGCAGGCACCGTCTCACCCTCGCGGTCAGCCACTTCGGCCATGCGGCCAATCAGCGCTTCGGCTTTCAGTTCTTCCGGCCTGAGAAAGATGCCTTCAGTCATGGTGATAATGGGCCTGCTCAAAGCCGCCGGCGCCCGCCAGAAGAATCGTGCGCGTGGGTGCGCCTTCAACCACCAGCGCCACCAGGCCGGGGCTGACCGAGGTCGGTGCCAGCATGGCCAGGTCTTCAGGCTGTGAGCAGTTCTTCGGTCATGGCCGTCGCAGCCGTGGGCGCCAGGCAGTTGACGCGCACATTGTTGCGCTCGCCTTCAAGTGCCAGCGTCTGCATCAGGCCGACCAGCGCCATCTTGGCGGCACCGTAATTGGCCTGGCCGAAGTTGCCGTACAGGCCTGACGATGACGACGTCATCACGATGCGGCCGTAGTTCTGCGCGCGCATGATGTTCCACACCGCATGGGTGCAATGCACGGCGCCCATCACATGCACATCCATGACAAGACGGAAATCGTCCAGGCCCATCTTGGCAAAACTCTTGTCGCGCAATATGCCTGCGTTGTTCACCAGAATGTCGACCCTTCCCCATTTGTCGACCGCCTGCTTCACCATGGCCTCGACCTGATCAGATTTGGTGACATCGGCATCGTGCGCAAAGGCTTCGCCGCCCATGGCCTGAATTTCTTTCACAACGCCTTCTGCGGGCGAGCCGGGCTGGCAGGCACCTATGTCATTGACCAGCACCTTCGCGCCGTGGCGTGCCAGTTCAAGCGCGTGCGACCTGCCGAGGCCGCGGCCTGCGCCCGTGATGATGGCCACGCGGGTCTTGCAGAAGTTTTGTCATTCGAGGGTTCCTTTAAAGATGGCTGGCCATCCGCCGCTGCGAATCGCCCATGTTTTTTTGAATAGTGCAATGTGACGCCCGGCCCGCACATCAAGGTGACGCGGGCGGGGACAACTGCCGTGTGTGATTGTCGGTGATGGCGCAGCCCGAAACGGGCCGCACTGTCATCCTCAGGACAGTGCGCCAGAACAGTTACGCCAGGGCCACATTTGACCTTGCCGGGGGGACGCAACCCGTACGATCCCTGCCCCATTGAGTGCCTCAATGGCACCGGCTTCCAGGCCCATCTCACTGAGCACCGCATGTGTGCTCTGCCCCAGCGTTTCAGCACCGCTGGCGCTGGCCCCTCCATCCTGGGCAAAACTGAAGCCCAGCCCTTTGGTGCGCACATCCTGCGTCGCCTGCGTGAAAGTGAAGTCGGGCAGTTTGACCTTGCCTGTGCCGTCCACCTCGCGCAAAAACTCTCCCAGCTTGCGCACACGGGCAGACGGCACGCCTGCCGCATTGAGGCGTGTCTCAAGATCAACTGCGCTGTGGCTGGCAAATGCTGCGCGCAGCCGGCCAACGACATATTCGGTGTCACGCGGCACCACAAAGCCGCCGGGCGAATTGAAAGCCTCGAGGTCGAGCGCGCGGGCGTCTTCGCACAGCTCTTCAATTTTCAACACTGCGGCCAGCTTGCGGAACTGCCCCGGCGTGTTGGCCGCCACGGCCAGCCAGCCATCGGCGCAGGGGTAGGTATCGGCCGCAGGGCTGCCTGTGTAGCCGCGGTTGCCTATGCGTTGGGGTTCTGTGCCGTTGGTGAGAAACGCGCTGGCGTTGGGGTACATCAGCATGAGGGATGCCTGCACCATGGACGAATCGATGTACTGCCCCACCCCTTCACGTGCGCGGCGGTGCAGCGACGACACGATGGACAGCGCCCCCAGCATGCCCACAGCCACGTCGATGACCGGAAAGCCCACCTTCAGCGGCGGCGCGTCCGGGCTGTCGCCGGACATCATCATCATGCCGGTCAGTGCCTGCACCACATGATCGTAGGCACCGCGCGCAGGACCACTCGCCCTCCTGCCCGTAGCCGGAGATGGAGCAGTAAACGATGTCTGGCCTGATGGCCTTGATGGACTCGTAATCCAGCCCGTACTTCGCCACCACACCGGGGCGAAAGTTCTCGATGAACACATCGGCCGTCAGCGCCAGCGACCGCACCAGCTCGGCGCCTTGCGGCGTGCGTATGTCCATGGCCAGCGAGCGTTTGCCTGCGTTGCAGGCAACAAAGCCGGTGGGCGTGTCGCCCTCGGCCCGCCGACTTGCTGGCCCGCATCACCTCACCGCCGTTGGGCGGCTCGATCTTGATGACTTCTGCACCCATCTGGGCCAGATAGAAAGAAGTGAGCGGCCCCGCGATGACATGCGACATGTCGATGACGCGAACGCCTTCCAGTGGTTTTGACATGCTGCCTTGCCCTTAACCTGCGGTTACGCCAGTGAGTTTGATGATCTCGGCCCATTTGCGGTATTCGTCTTTCACGAAGGCGGCATCGGCCTGCGGGCTGCTGCTTTGCATCACGGTGTTGCCGCCCGCCTCAAACATTGACCGGACTACAGGGTCGGCAAGCGCCTTGATCGTTGAAGCGTAGATCTTGTTGACCGCCTCTGCCGGGCTTTTGGCGGGCAGCCACAGGCCGAACCAGAACTCCTGCACCGTCAGTTCGTTCTTCATGACTTCATTGAGCGTGGGCACGCCAGGCAGCTCTTTGAGCGGCGCGGCACTGGTCACTGCCAGTGCGCGCAGCTTGCCGGCCTTGACCTGGGGAATGACGGTACCGGCAATGGCAAACGCAAAGTCTGTGTCACCGCGCAGCAGCGACAGCGGGATTTCAACGGAACCCTTGAGCGGAATGTGTGTGGCCTTGCCACCGCTCAGCGACATCAGGGTGGCACCACCGAAATGAGCCCCTGAGCCGATACCGCCGGAGCCGTAATTCATCTTGCCGGGGTTGGCCTTGACCGCTGCAAGCAACTCCTCGACCTTGCGGTAAGGTGAATTGCCAGGAACCACCAGCACCGTGGGCGATGTGCCGATGACAGTGACGGGTATGAAGTCACCTACAGGTTCGAACTTCAGCGAAGGCTGCAGCGCTTTCTGTATCAGGTGCGAGTTAGACCCCATCAGCACGGTGTAGCCATCGGCGGGTGCCTGCGCCACAAACTGCGCAGCCAGCACGCCGCCCGCACCGACCTTGTTCTCAATCACGACGGCCTGCCCCAGCGCCTCACCCAGCCTGGGGCCGAACTGGCGCATCAGCACATCGGGCCCGCCGCCTGCAGCATAGGGAACGATAACGCGCACCGGCTTGTTGGGAAAGGCGTCGGCAGCATGCGCACCGGTGGCGGCGAGCAGGCTGGCAGAAAAGCTGCTGAGGCAGAACGAGCGGCGGTCCATGGATGTCTCCTTTTTATTAACTTGAAGTGAAGCATAGTGGTGGTCATGAATATCTAAAAGTGATATCTTTTCAGTCATTGCATACCTTTGGTTATCACCCATGCCATCACCCACCACCGATTCACGCGACACCGAGCGCCTTGTATCCCGTCTGCGCTTTCGCCACCTCACGCTGATAACCGAGCTGCAGCGCGGCGGCAGCCTGCGTGCAGCAGCTGAAGTGCTCAACCTGACGCAGCCCGCACTCAGCAAGGCACTGGCAGAAGTTGAAGGCGCTTTCGGCTTTGCACTTTTCACCCGTACCGCGCGCGGCCTCACACCCACAGCGCAAGGCGCCGTGGCGCTGCGCGGCGCCGGGCTGCTGCTTGAAGAGCTGGCCCACCTGCGCCGCGAAGCGGCCAGCGGCGACAGCGCTGTTGCCATGCTGCGCATAGGCGCGCCGCCCTTCGTTGCACAGGGCCACCTGCCCGAGGTGCTGAAAAAGCTGGTGATGCGTAACCCACCCGTGCATGTGCAGCTGCTGGAAGAACGTGTGCCGGTGCTGATGCAGGCGCTCATGCAGGGCGAGGTCGATGCACTGATTACCAGCTACCCCATGCGCATGCCGGAGCCCGGCGATGTGGATCTGCGGTATGAAAAACTGTTTGAGGTCGAGTTCAGCGTCATCGCGCCGCACAACCACCCGCTGGCACGTGCGCGCCAGGTCAGCTGGGAGCGCCTGGCACAGGAGCCATGGGTGCTGCCTGCCCGCACATCCATGGCGCGCCGCATGATTGAAGACTGCTTCATGCGCGCTGGTGTTGTGCCGCCCGTGCCCGTGATTGAATCCACCAGCCCGGTCACCAACGTGCAGCTGGTGGCCGCCGGCATTGGCCTCGGCAATGCGCCCGACACGACCGCCCTGCGCCATGCGCAGAACATGAACCTGGTCAAACGCGTGCGCGCATCACCGGCGATCCCGCCGGGGCCAGTGGCCCTGATCTACCGCGCGGCAGTGGCCAACCCGCGGGTGGCATTGCTCAGGGAGGTGCTGGGTCTGGCCTGATTGAAAGCCTGCATGGCCCAAAAAAAAGCCCGGCAGACGCCAGGCTTTAAAAAAACGGAATGAACCGCCGGAGACAGACGCATTGAGAGCGCCTCGTTAACAACACTCACATATTAAGAAGCGGGCATGAAACCTATGTGACAAGCCCCGAGAAGTTCTGCCGCACCAGTGGCAGCGCCCAATGGCGCACCCAGGTCGCCATGGTTTTTGGGTGGTCACCGAATTCAAAACTGGCATTGAAGCGGGGTTGGCCCAAAGACCTTGACACCATGGTTTCAACGGCCGGTGTGGCTGAATCAGCCACCCAGTCAAAAAATGTCGGGGCCACCGTCATGCGGTTGGCTTCGACCAGTTCAATCACCAGGTCGTCAAGTGCCTTGATGGCCAGAATGGAGGCCTGGTCTGCGGTCAGGGAAGTGGGAGTCATGAACATCATCAACAGTTAAATGGAGGTCAGTCAGGCAGGCGGTCAGGCAACTTCTGCCTCAAGGGGTTCAAGGGGCAAGAGCATGGCGATGCGTTCGCTCAGCCCGTCAGCGCGCTCCTGCCCTGCGATTTCAGCCACGGTGAACAGCATCTGGTCAGCGATCTTCAGCATGGCCTCGCGGTCACGCGCCTCCCTGAGCTGGTTGCGGTACTGGATGGCAAGGTCTGGCAACTTCCTGACAAACATGCGTTCGCAGATGTCGAAGAGAAACATGCGGGTTGTCGCCAGCGAGCGTTTGCCGTCAAAGTTGTCCGACGCGCTTTTTTCAATCGCTGCCGGGGTTGCCACATCAGGCAGGACTTCTGCGGCATCGACCTTGGGCGCATCGACCAGCGTCGCAACCGGCTGTGCTGAAGCCTGTATGGCCAGATAGCCTTCACTCACCAGCTTGTCGAGCACACCGCTGGTGTCCTGCAACAAAAGTATCATCTCATTGCGTGTCCTGGTGCCATCCGCCAGAAACAGCGCACCGCGCTCGCGGACGGTCAAACACACGCTCTCTGGAGGCAAGTTCGGCTTTTGCTTTGTCGGTGCGGTGGAGTTGCATGATGAGGTGCCCGGGTAGACCTCAAATCTAGTGCCGCTTCATGTCGGCACCGTGACGCATTCAATGCCCGACTACCGCGCCGGGTTGAATTATTTTTTTACAAATGACAGCTTCACGATAGACAGCTTCGTCATCACCTCTACATAATTTTGGATTGCAGGGCGCATGATGCCCTTAACAAAAGGAAATCCAACAATGAATGCCATCAAAAAAGCCCGCCGCCTGATCAAGGCCGACCCGACCTCGGCATCCGCCGTCACACTCGCCAACCTTGTCAGGGCGCTGGAGTCAGATGAGGTGTTTGCCCTCAGCGATCTCTACAAGCTCGGATTTGACGATTTCAACCTTGGGCTGGAAGTGCTGAAGGAGTGGCGCCTTGACCGCTATTACATGAGCAAGGGCAAGCTGATTGATATGGCTGTGCAGGTGCATCAGTTGAATTGAGGCCGACCCGCTAGCAAACGCAACTCACTGAGGGAAAAGCTCGAATACTGGTGTGAATGGAGATCCCGTTTCAGCTGCACGCCTGACCTTAAGTTCAAGCACCTTATTTAGCGGTAACTCCCGACTCAGTGCCTCGTACAAATCGCGGCCATCCATGCAAATTACCCGTTTGCCCTTACCAAATGCAGCCAGGCCATCGGCAGTAAATCCACTATTGCTGATAAACAAACCCCGAGTCCAAGCCGCCTTTTGCTCTATCTTTCCATGAAAAGTATGTAGATCTGCCACACCAGTCTGTTGCACCTGCCATTTGGCTTCCACCAAATATGTCTCGCTCGACAGTTGGAAGCTGCCATCGATCTGTTCGCCACGAAGTCGAAATGGATCTTGGGCGTCCAATCCGTAAGCGTTAAACAGTTGTTTCAGAAAACCCTCAAAAGCATATCCCCGAGCTTGAGGATTTAAGTTTGAAATAGCTAACAGACTAGAACGCAGCTCCGACAACTTGGGTCGATCGAAAGCGGGGACTGGCGTTTGCTTTGACAGGACACTACTGCCTGCGTCACCCTGCAATTTATTGATCAACGCTAGCAATCTCCCGTGTGCGTTCTCACAAGTCTCCTCTCGTTTGTCACGCTGACGGAACATCTCGCGATACTCCCAGAGAGCATGAAGTGTCTTAACAACGGAAGCTCTATCCACGGTCTGAAGAAAACAACGCAGCCGTCTTCCTTTAGATGTGCCATTTTTCGAGTACACAGGGTCGTCAATATCAACGTTGAGCTCTTCGGCAAAAAATTGACTGAATGTTCGATCAGAAAATTTCAAGACGTAACCACTACCCATCTCGAAAAGTTGATCGAGAAAAAGCATGTCGATTGGTCTGATGTTCATTACCGATCACCTCAAACAAACATCGCCTCAAACCCATCCAGCGGTTCAAACAGCTTGTTCCGATACCGCAGCCGCAAAGGCCCGGGCATTGCCCTCTCCTTCACCGGGTGATGTTCATCGCCCGGGTAACAGATCACTCGTTCGCCATCGAGCTGGAATGAATGCGGCAGGATGATGGACGGCTTGCGGCTGCGTGCGTCGGCCATCGCGGCTTCTACCGTGGCGAAGCGTGAGATGTGGGCCAGCGTCATGATTTGTGGCGGCGCCATCTCGATCTGGCCGTCGCGCTGAAGCTCGAGTGCTGCCCGGGGTGTGAGCCAGGTGCTTTCGGTGGCTTCGAAGTTATCGTGCGTGGCGACCTGCCCTGCGGGTGCGGCGGCGACGAAGAAGCGGGTGTCGAAGCGCTTGTTCATCACCGTGGGGCTGACGGGGGTGATCCAGCGTGACCAGGGCGCGAGGCTTCGGGTTTGCAGGCGCAGCTTCATCCGCGCCAGCACGGCGTCGAAGGGCTGGCCTTCGCGCAGCAAGGCGGTGGCCTGCTCTGCTTTAGCGTGGCTGGCGCCTTCGGCAAACAAAATGCCAGATTCCTCAAACACCTCGCGCACGGCGGCGATGTAAAGGCCTGCTGCGGTGAGGTTGTCGATGTCTGCTTCATTGAGCGCGCTGTGCAGGTCGGGCAGCGGCTGGTCGAGGTGTGTGGCTGTGTCGAGCTGAGCGTCGAGCTTGTCGACCTTGCCGCCGGGGAAAACAAAAGCGCCACCCAGTACGTTGGACTTGAGGTGGCGTTTGATGAGGAAGACTTCGAGGCCCTTGGCGCTACCGTCGCCTGTGCCGTCGCGCAGCATGATGACGGTGGCGGCTGGCCGGGGTGGGTCGGTGACGATTTCGTGGTTCAGTTCCAAAAGGTACTCGCGTTCAGTAGTTGTCTCTGTGCTTGTTGTGATTTTTACCGGGCGTCCCGGTCAGGCCCGGTGAATGATATTTTCTACCTAATTGCAAGCGAGTCTGTTTGACTTGAGCGCCACTGAACGCGCTACAGCCCGAAGTGCTTCAACACGCCCTGCCCGGCCACGCGGCCGCTGGCCATGCAGGCGGTGAGCAGGTAGCCGCCTGTGGGAGCTTCCCAGTCGAGCATTTCGCCGGCGCAGAACACGGGTGTGCCGCTGCCTTCGGGAAGTTCTTTGGGCAAATGAAGCTGCAGGTCTGCGTTCATGCCTTCAAAGGGCACGCCGCCTGCCGTGCTGATCGCTTCATCCATGGGCCGGGGGGCGATGACCGTGACCGGCAGGCCCTTGATGGCGTGGGCGAGTTTGACGGGGTCGTTGATGTCGTCCTTGCCGAGCTTTTCATGCAGCATGGCGGCCTTGATGCCTTCAAGGCTGAGGCGGCTTTTGAGGTGGCTGGACAGCGAGCGTGAGCCGCGCGGGTGGCGCACCTCGACCAGCACCTGCTCTGGTGACTTGCCTGGCAGCAGGTCGAGCAGAAAGGTGGCACTGCCTTTGGCGGCGATTTCATCTCTCAGCAGGCTGGATGCGGCGTAGATCAGGCTGCCCTCGACCCCTGTGGCGGTAGCGACGAACTCGCCCTTGCGGCTGAAGCTGCGGCCCTGTGAATCGGTGAAGCTGATGGCGACGGACTTGAAAGGCTGGCCGGCGAACTTGCTGGCGAAGTGCTCAGACCAGCCGGTGGCTGATGCGCCCTTGCCCACCAGCTCTTTAAAAAACTCGCGCCTTGTTTCGCCCTGTGGATGGACGTCAGGCTGGCCTGCCGCGCCAACATCAAAGCCGCAGTTGGACGGCTGCAGCGGCACGACGGGCACGCCGCGTTCGGCCAGCAGCGGCACCCAGGCACCGTCAGAGCCGAGACGGGCCCAGCTGCCGCCGCCCAGTGCGAGCACCACAGCATCGGCTTGGACCAACACCTCGCCTGAAGGCGCGGCAAATTTGAGCGCGCCGTCATCGGCCCAGCCCAGCCAGCGATGGCGCATGAAAAACTGGACGCCAGCGCCGCGCAGGCGGTGCAGCCAGGCGCGCAGCAGCGGCGCGGCCTTCATGTCTTTGGGAAATACGCGGCCAGAGCTGCCGATAAAGGTCTCAACGCCCAAAGCCGCCGCCCAGTCGCGCAGCTGCGGTGCGCCAAAAGCGGCGACCAGCGGCTGCAGCGCGGGCTGGCGCTCGCCGTAGCGGGACATGAAGGGCTCGAACTCTTCGGAATGGGTGAGGTTAAGGCCGCCCTTGCCTGCCAGCAAGAACTTGCGCCCGACCGAGGGCATGGCGTCAAACAGCTGGACCGACACGCCAGAACCGACGGCAGAAAGCGCCTCGGCAGCCATCAGGCCGGCCGGGCCGCCGCCGATGACGGCGATGCGGCGCACAGCCTGGGTTGAGGTCGACGCGGAGGGAGAGGAGGAAATGTTCAAGAAAACCTGACGTTGGATGGCTGATGCGGGTAGGCGGGTGGCGGGAGAGCGTGGGCACCGAAACGCTATGGTTTCTATAGCTGCTTACGCACGTTTTTCTTGGCCTGGAGGCCGATTTGATGCTCTGAAAGCGTCATTTTAGGCTTCTGGGTGACCAGATTTTTAACATATACGTTAAAAAATGACAAAAGTTAACTTCCATATTAACTTTTTGTCATTTCCGGGCTTGCGAAACAGTTTTGGGGTCGTTTAAAGCCATTTTGGGCCGGTTTTTGGTGCTTTTTTTGGCATTAAACAGGCTGCAGACCAATGGATACGCGCGTGAGCAGCTACCAAATGAATAGCAAAAGGCGTCTGACGACTATGGGCTGCACAGAACCGCTGCAGCCACCGATGCGGTGCAGCCACCAGCTTCAAGTGACTTCTACCAAAGCACCTCGTCCTGTCAGAAAGGCCGCCTTGACCACTTCGCCCGGATAAATGGCTTGCAGCGCTGCGCGGTAGGCCGCCATCTGGCCGAGCAGTTCGGGGTCTTCTTCCGGGCGGTGAGCCGACTTGTAGTCGATCACCCACCAGTGGCCCTCATGGCCTGCGTCCCTGCGCTGCACAAGGCGGTCAATCCGGCGACTTTGACCGCCGACCATCAGTTCGATCTCATTGGCCTGCCAGGCGATGACGGCCGGGTCCCATACCCAGGCGGCTTCACCCTGGCGTATGCGGGTGGCCATGGCGATGGCCTCTTCCATCTTTGTCGGCACCAGCCTCAACTGCCGCGCAACGGCATCAGCCACGCGCCTTGCTGCAGGGGCGTGGCCCTGCACGCCAAGCTCCAGCAGGCGATGCATGGCCTGGCCGAAGCGTGAGCTGTCGGTGTCCTTGCCTGCATCGTCCTCATCAATGAGGGACGGTGGCGCGAGTGTCTTGTCTGCCGGCAGCTCAGGCAGCTCGGCCAAAGTGAATGTTGCCGCATCAGTGGCATCGACATCTGCCGCCGGGCTCGCGGGTTCGGGTGCTGCGACATCTTGCGCAAACGGATACAGCCGTTGCCACCAGCTGCGCGTGGTCTCGCGGTGCGGTGTGATGGACGACACCACCAGCGTATTTCTGGCGCGGGTCAGGGCAACGTACAAGGCGTTGAGTTCTTCACGCGCCCTCTCGGCCTGCTCTTTTTCAAGCATGGCGACAGCGCATGCTGGCGGGCGGCTCTCGCTGACGAGGAAAACAAACTTCTGCGGCGCAATTGCTTCGCCCGGCCAGTCGATCAGCACGCCCATGCTGTCGGCATTGCGCTCCAGCGTGTCGGTATCAAGCAGCAGCACGGCCTCGGCCTCCAGCCCCTTGGCGCCGTGAATCGTCAGCAGGCGCACGGCATCGGGGTTGACGGCCGCGGGGGCCTGCAGCCCGCCAGCCTTGAGCGCACGCACAAAAGCATACGGCGTGGCGTAGCGCCCGCCATCCAGCTGCAGCGCCACATTGAGCAGCGCCCGCAGGTTGGCCAGCACGGTGTTGCGCGCAGAAGCAGGCGCAGCGGCGGCAAAACGCGCCAGCACGTCACCATCGTGGTAAATCGCCTGCAGGGCATCGTGCGGCGGCAGGCTGTCGACCCAGCTTTTGTATTTCAGCAGCCGGGCAGCGATGCCGTCGAGTTCGGGGATTGCGAGGTCGTGCTTTTGCAAAACCTCAAACCATGCAGCTTTTGTTTCGCCGCGTGCCAGAACGATCTGAACCAGCGCGTCGTCGCTCACGCCAAACAGCGGCGAACGCAGCGCACGCGCCAGCGACAGGTCATGCTGGGTGGAGACCAGCACATCCAGCAGCGCCACGATGTCGAGCACCTCGCAGCAGTCGATCAGTTCTGTCTTTTCGCCAACCTGCGCCGGGATGTGCAGCACGCGCAGTTCATCCTGCAGCGGTAATAAACCAGCGCGCTTTCTTGAAAGAACCATGACCTCTGATGGGACCAGTCCCTGTGCGATACGGGTGGCGATCCACGCAGCGGCTTGCCTTGCCTCGCGCGTACGTAGCGTTTCTTCAGGCAACTCACGCGGCGTGGTCAGGCTGTCGCGCCAGCCCTCTTCAGCAATCTGCCCTGAGCTGGTATCCCTGGCCTCACGCGGAATGGGCGGCAACCTGATGGCCGAGCCGCTTTCTTCCGACGCGCTGGTGTGGTCCCTGAAGCCCGCATAGCCATCGTTTTCGCGCGCATCGCCCATCACGGCATTGACTGTGTCGATCACGGCCACGCTGTTGCGCCGCGTGTGGTCACAGGCCAAAAGGTCCCCGCCCAGGCCTTCGCGGATGAACTTCTGCGCGGCAAGAAACACCTGCGGCTCGGCGCGGCGGAAGCGGTAAATACTCTGTTTCGGGTCGCCCACGATAAAGACGCTGGGCGCATTGCCCGCGCCGCTGTAACTCATGAGCCAGGCAGACAGCGCCTGCCACTGCAGCGGGTTGGTGTCCTGGAACTCGTCAATCATGAGGTGGCGTATGCGCGCGTCCAGCCGCTCCTGCACCCAGCCCGACAGCACGGTATCGCCCAGCATGGTGAGCGCGGCGCGCTCGACATCGTTCATGTCTATCCAGCCGCGCTCGCGTTTGAGCGACTTGAATTCGGCCAGCAACAGGCGCGACAGGCGAGCCATGCGCTGCTGGTAGTCCCAGGCTTCATGCTGGTGGCGTGCGGCGGCCAGGCGCAGCGCGAGTTCCTGCGCTTCGCGTATGGTTTCAATACCAACGATCTTCTCGCCGAACTTGCGGGCCGTGCCCTTCTCTGTCAGCAAGGCAGACAGCGCGGCCTGGAAGTCACCTGCAGTGATGGCTTTTTCAAGCTCGACACCCTTGGCCGAAAACGTAGGCGCGCTGGCGCGGCCCAGGCTGGTGGCTGCAGCCGTCATCAGCGCGCGGCACGGCGCATTGCTGCTGAAGTGCTCATCGGGGTGGCCCAGGCCTGCGCATTCCGGAAACATGACACCGAAATGCTCGACCGATGCATCGACCACACCCGTCTCATCTGCCAGCGTAAATTCAGTGCGTTTGTCGAGCGCGACCTGCAGCGCCTTGTCGGCCTGGAACCGCCCATGCGTCAGCACGACCGCTTCAAAGTCAGCCTTGAGTTCAGGATCTGCCGCCAGCGCCGCATAAAAGCGCCGCCAGACCAGCGCTTTTGCCTGCGCATCGTCTTCCAGCAACTCGTAGTTCACCGGCAAGCCAAGCTGCTGCAGGGTGGCCATGGGCGCGCTGCGCAGCAAGGCCGCAAACCAGCTGTGGAAGGTGCGTATCTGCACCGGGCGGCCACTCGCGAGCACGCGCTGGTAGAGGTTTGCAAGCTGCTCGCGCAGCTCAGTTGGGGCGGTTGCGCTCTTCTGGCTCAAGACACCGCGAATGAGCAATTCATGCCGCAGCGTTTCATCATCCGCGTGGGCAAACTTTTCAAGCCATTCGTAAAGCCGCTCGCGCATTTCACCGGCAGCTTTTTTGGTGAAGGTGATGGCGAGGATTTCATGCGGCTGCACCCTGCCGTTGTCGTCAAGCAGTGCACGCAACATGCGCGAGACCAGCATCCAGGTCTTGCCCGCGCCGGCACAGGCCTCGACTGCGACGCTGCGGCGCGGGTCGCAGGCGATGGCGTAGAAAGCCTCTGCGGTGACGGGTTGACCGTTGTGTTCGTAGGCGGCTGTCATGACCAGAAGTCCTTACGACATAAACCTCTGGCTGAACAATATTCGCAGGCTTTGCCCTCCCCCAACGCAGGCAAAGGCGCAGCACGTTTGATGCGCGCCATGTCGCTCAAAATTCCTTCAACCAGATGGTCACGCAGGTCCACAATGTCGTCCTGCGCGAAGGTTTTGGTAGCTTCCTTTTCACCGAGGTTCACATAAGCTGCTGCCAGCGTGTCGTCTGCCAGCAAGGCGGCGTAAAACGCGAGCTGGGTGTCTTCCTGCCCGCCCTTGATGCGCTCACGCGTCACGCCGCTGGCCTCGGTTTTGTAATCCATCACCAGGCGGCTGCCGTCGGGCATCTGGTCTATGCGGTCTATCTTGCCTATGAGCTGGATGTCGCCGTAGTCCATGTCCTTCCAGACCTCGCCCTCGGCGAACTGCGCACCGCTGGCTTCATGCCCGGCCAGCCATTCAAGATAGCCCTCGCGCACGCGCGGCCAGATGGCGGAAAACGGCAGAAACTCGCTGTCGGTCAAAGCGAGTTCAATGCCTGCCTGTTCTGCAGCGCTGTTCAGCATCGCCAACCGCGCCTGGTGATCGCTCGTGGGCGAATCTTTCAACGCCACGTGAAAGTGGTGCAGCAATGTGTGCAGCCAGTTGCCGAAGTCGCGCTTGCCGAGTTCGCTTTCAAGTTCGTCCGACTCCTGCAGCTTGAGTTGCCGCAATGCGAAGAAACGGTAAGGGCAGCGGCGCAGGTCTTCGTAGGCGCTGGCAGACAGGCGGTTGACAGGCAAGGCCTCGCCGGTCGGCATGGGGTGCGGCGTGGGCATCGCCTGCAGCAAGCGGGCTTCGCGCGGATCGGCGGCAGAATTTTTAGTGCCTGACTTTGCGTTGGCGAGCTGGATCTCCTGCACAAAACCGCTGGGCATAAGGCGCTCGCCGCTCTCGCTCGTGCGCCACAACACGTCGATGAACGGCATGCGCAGCGCGTAGTTCCAGGCGGTGAGCTGGGCGGCGGCCATTTCTTCGCGTGAGGGCAGGCCGAGCAACTCGCGCTGCGCAGGTGTCCACATGCCGGGCGGCTCAGGTGAGACCGGCAGGCGCACCTCGTCGCAACCGGGCAGCACCACGGCCTGCATGGGCCGACCCAACAACTGGCTGAGCGGCAATATGACAACCTGCGCTTCAGGCGGATGCGTGGGCTGGAAGCTGGCCGCCTCCAGAGCCTGGCTGGCCCACATGCTGAAGTCCTGCTGGGTCAGGCGATCCGTGCCGGTGAAGACCGATTCACTGCCTTCATGCAGGCGAAGCGCCTCGAATACCTTGTCACCCGCCGCATCTGAAGCCAGAGGCCCCCACTGGCCAGAGGCCTGCAGGGCGGCACGCAGGTCACGCAGCCAGTGCGCCAGCGGGCGCGCGCGCTGGAGGCTCTCGCGCATCACCTGCACGCTTTGAACCAGCGCATGGTTTTCGGCCACGCTTGCTGGCAAACCGCGCCAGAAACGCACGCCCATTTTGCGCAATTCAACTTCAAGCGCAGTGACATCAGCAGCGGCATAGGCAGGCGCATTCTTGAGCCAGTCGAGCACGGCGTCCGCAGGGGCATCCCAGGGCAGCGCACGCATCAGGCTCATCAGGGCCGCAGCCGCGCGCGTGGTTGAGAGCTTCCAGCCGGTTTCATCACGCAGGGCCACGCCGCGCTCTGCCAGCATGGCGCGTATGCGGCGCGTGAGAACACGGTCTTGCGCGATGAGGGCGACGGGGGCATGTCCTTGTGCAAGGTGTGCCAGCACGCATGCTGCGGCGCGCTGGGCTTCGTCTTCGGCGTCCTGCGCTTCATGCAGGGCGAGAAGACCGGCCATCGCTGGCGCATCAATCTGCAGGGACATGGCGCGCTCGCCAAAGCGGTCTTTTAACGCTTGGGACAGCGGCTCTGACTGAAAGCCTTCAAGCACAACCAGCAAGTCGGCTTCTGCCGTGAAAAGGACGTCGGTGGGATAGGCTGATGTGGAAGCCCAGACCAGCGCGATGCGGGCCACCGCGAGTTCAAGCGCCAAAGCCGGTGCGTCAAGGCCGACATCCAGCGCCGCAGCCAGCCGCGTGCCCCATGCCACGCGTTGCGACGGTGGCTGGGCTGCAGCAACCCTCGCCAGCGAGGCTGCGGCCTCGACGAGCCGTCCGGCCAGGGCATTCTTGTGAGCCGACAGGCCTGCGCGCTCCAGATAGGCTGATGCCGTCAGCGCATCCATGGCCGCATCCAGCTGGATGTCATGGGCCGAGGGTAAAAAACCGCCCTCGCCTGCATGCAGGGCAGTTGCCCAGTTCATGGTGGTCTCGAAACGCGGCACAAAAGAGGCCATTGCGCCCGCCTGCACAGCATGCGCCGCCCACTCGATACGCGCCTGCTGCATCAGCTGTGCATAAGGCACCAGCACAACAACGCGCGACGGGTGAAGCCTGCGCCCTGCCATCAGGCTTGCCAGTTGCTGCATGACGTGCTGCCAGGCCACCGCGCCGGGATGTGGTGCCACGTAAGAGGTAGCTTGAGCTTGCAAGAACGCGCTTTCTACAGATTGAGTGGGGTTTGGCTATCGCCGGGATAGAGGAACTTGAGGATGGCCGGCAGACCCGGGCACTTGGTTTCTGCCACAATGCCTTCAACTTTATCCCCTATTCCACCTTCCCCCAAAGGAGACGCCATGGCCAGCGAACTGATCAAACATACCACCGATGCAACCTTTGAAGCAGACGTGCTGAAATCCACCACGCCCGTGCTGGTGGACTACTGGGCTGAATGGTGTGGCCCCTGCAAGATGATCGCGCCCATCCTGGATGAAGTCGCCACCGGCTACGACGGCAAACTGCAGATCGCCAAGATGAATGTCGATGAAAACCGCGACATTCCAGCGAAATTTGGCATTCGCGGCATCCCCACGCTGATGCTGTTCAAGGACGGCCAGCTGGCTGCCACGAAAGTCGGCGCCATGAGCAAGGCCCAGCTCACAGCATTCATCGACCAGCAACTGGCCTGATTCACCTCTCGCGACCGGCAGGCCCTTGCGCTTGCCGGCCGCCCGAATCCCCACCTGATTCGCCTTTTTTACTGCTTCGCGCAGTGCCCGTTTTTCCTGTCATAATCCCCAATATTCGCTAGCTGGCCCTTAACCAGCATGCCCGAACCCCGGTTTGTGAAGCCGCCAATCTTTCTGGCTTCCGTTCAAACCTCCCCCGTTTCCCAGATGTACTCCGCAAGGAGTCTTTTCTCGCACCCCTCACGCACCTCCAGGCGGTAAATCCATGCACTTAAATGAACTCAAGGCACTGCACGTGTCTGAAGTCCTCAAGCAGGCCGAAGAACTTGAAATCGAAAACGTAGGCCGCATGCGCAAGCAGGAGCTGATGTTTGCCATCATCAAAAAGCGCTCCAAGACCGGTGAAACCATCGTTGCCGATGGTGTGCTCGAAGTACTGCCCGACGGCTTCGGCTTTTTGCGTGCACCTGATTCGAGCTACACCGCCTCGACCGACGACATCTACATCAGCCCGAGCCAGATCCGCCGCTTCAACCTGCACACCGGCGACATGATTGAAGGCGAAGTCCGCACACCGAAAGACGGCGAGCGCTACTTTGCACTGAACAAGCTGGACAAGGTCAACGACGGCGCACCTGAAGCCAACAAGCACAAGGTGATGTTCGAGAATCTGACGCCGCTGTTCCCGCGCGAGCAGTTCAAGCTTGAGCGCGACATCAAGGGCGAAGAAAACCTGACCAGCCGCATCATCGACATCATTGCGCCGATAGGCAAAGGCCAGCGCGCCCTGCTGGTTGCGCCGCCAAAGTCCGGCAAGACGGTGATGATGCAGCACATTGCCCACGCGATTACCGCCAACTACCCTGACGTCGTGATGATGGTCTTGCTGGTTGACGAACGCCCTGAAGAAGTGACCGAAATGCAGCGCAGCGTGCGCGGCGAAGTCATTTCATCGACTTTTGACGAACCCGCCGCCCGCCACGTACACGTCGCCGAAATGGTGATTGAGCGCGCCAAGCGCCTGGTTGAACTCGGCAAGGATGTCGTCATCCTGCTGGACTCCATCACCCGCCTGGCCCGTGCCTATAACAACGTGCTGCCCTCATCGGGCAAGGTGCTGACCGGCGGTGTGGACGCCAATGCCCTGCAGCGCCCCAAGCGCTTTTTCGGCGCAGCCCGCAAGATCGAGGAAGGCGGCAGCCTGACCATCATCGGCACCGCACTGGTCGATACCGGCAGCCGGATGGATGAAGTGATTTTTGAAGAATTCAAGGGTACCGGCAACTGCGAAATCCACCTGGACCGCCGTTTGTACGAAAAACGCGTGTTCCCGGCCATTCACCTGAACCGCAGCGGCACCCGCAAGGAAGAGCTGCTTCTGGCCCCTGAAATCCTGCAAAAATCGCGGATTTTGCGCCAATTCATGTACAACATGGACGAAATCGAGTCCATGGAGCTGATGCTCAAGAACATGAAAGCGACCAAAAACAACCACGAGTTCTTCGACATGATGAGGAGGGGTGGCTGAAGATATGGCCCCCACGGTTGCTCACTTCGTGTAGCGCCCTGCCCCCGAGGGGGCCGTTCGCCTGCAGCCCGGCGAAGCCGGTTCCGCGGCTCTGCTTGCAAACACACATCAGAATTGCATAAGTGGTTGATTTAATGGCATAATCTCAGGCTTAGCGGAAAGTGCCCAGGAATGGCCTTGGTGGCTCCCGCAACGAATAAGGAAAGACCATGAAAGAAGGCATTCACCCCAATTACCGCGAAGTTTGTTTCCAGGACTTGTCCAACAACTTCAAGTTCGTGACCCGCTCATGCGTGAACACGAAAGAGATGATCAAGATGGAAGACGGCCGCGAACTGCCGCTGTACAAGCTTGATACCTCCAGCGAATCGCATCCGTTCTACACCGGCACACAAAAATCCGTGGACAACATGGGCGGCCGCGTCGAGAAATTCCGCAACCGCTTCGGCAAGACCGCTGCCAAGGAAACCGCACCGGCTGCTGCAGAGTAAGCTGCAAATTAGCGCTCCCAAAAAGCAGCCTGAACTCCAGGCTGCTTTTTTTTGGCTAATTCCAATTCCCATTAAAAGCGATAACTGCGTTGCTTCGTCTTGCCGTGCTACAGCACTGTCTGCGACTTCGCGTCTTGTTCTCGCTTTTAATGGAAATTGGAATAAAAACAGCGTTTGACGACCTGATGGCGTCGCGCAAGAATGATCGCTGCCAAGGGCGCTGAACGCCTGCGCATCCTCCAGACAAATACCCGTTTTGAATAAACCCTCACCTGCCATCATTGCCCAGTCAGCCGTACGCCGCCTCCCACGGCTTGCACTGCTGCTGTTCTGCCTGGCCTATGTGCTGCCCGGTTTTTTTGGCCGTGCGCCCTGGAAGGTTGAAGACATCGCCACCTTCGGCGTGACACAGGAACTCGCCTCTGCTGCAGGCAACTGGCTGGCGCCGCAGCTGCTGGGCCAGGCCAACGGCTTTGATGCGCTGGCGCCTTACTGGCTGGGCGCGGTGGCGATCAAGGCCCTGCCTTTCCTGGACCCCGCGATGGCGATTCGCGTACCGTTTGGTTTGCTGCTCATCCTGACGCTGCTGGCAACCTGGTATGCGGTCTACTATCTCGCCCGCAGCCCGCAGGCCCAGCCTGTAGCCTTTGCTTTCGGTGGCGAAGCCAGCCCGGTTGACTACGCCCGGGCCATCGCTGACGCCGGCGTGCTGGCCCTCATCGCCAGCCTGGGCCTGGCGCAGCTCTCACATGAAACCACGCCAGCCCTGGCGCAACTGGGTTTCACGGCACTGGTTTTTTATGCCACGGCGGCCAGCCCCTATCGCCGGGCGACCAAGGTATTCGGCCCGTCACTTGGCCTGTTGGTCGGTCTGACAGGTCTTGCACTAAGCGGCGCCCCCACACTCGCCCTGCTCTTCGGCATGGGCGGCGCTCTGGTCGAATGGACGCACATGCGATGGGGCAACCTGTCCCGTTCGGGTGAGGTTGATGTGGGCGCACAGCGCCGCTCGTGGCAATGGGTGCTTGTGATAGCGGGCATCACCGTATTCGTCGGTGGCCTGGCCCATATTCTCGATTTGTGGCGCTGGCGCATACATTTCCCGGGAACCGGTGAGCAGACGGCGTGGACAGACTGGCGCAAGCTGGGGCGTCTGCTGATCTGGTTTACCTGGCCCACCTGGCCGCTGGCCCTGTGGACGCTCTACCGCTGGCGCAGGCAGCTCGCCAGCCGCCATGTCGCCCTGCCGCTGTGGTTTGCAGCCATGTCCATTGGCGCCACCCTCACCACACCCGCCGCAGACCGGAGCCTGTTACTCAGCCTGCCGGCTTTGGCGGCATTGGCTGCATTTGCGCTGCCAACATTCAAGCGCAGTGTGGCGTCGCTCATTGACTGGTTCACGCTGCTTTTTTTCACGGGCTGCGCCTTCATCATCTGGGTGGTGTGGATTGCCATGCAGACGGGCGTGCCCCGGCAACCTGCAGCCAATGTCGCCCGCCTGGCACCGGGTTTCGAACCCAGCTTTTCATGGCTTGCCTTTCTGGCCGCAGCGCTTGCGACACTCGCCTGGGCCTGGCTGGTCAGATGGCGTGCCGGCAAGCACCGCGCAGCCGTCTGGAAATCACTTGTGTTGCCTGCAGGCGGGGCGACGCTGTGCTGGCTGCTGCTGATGACCCTCTGGCTGCCGCTGCTGGACTACGCACGCAGCTATGCACCGATGGCACGACAGGTGGCGCGCATGGTGGACAGGAGTGCGTGCGTTGAAATTTATGGGGTCAGCAGCGCGCAGGCTACTGCCCTTCAGTACCACGGCAAACTTGAGCTGCGTCAGGCTACGTCCCAGCCGGCCTGCCCTTACCTCGTCGTCGATGCGGATGCCCAGGCCAGCCTGAGCAATGCAGTCCAGCTGCCGGACTGGGCTTTTCTCGCGACCATCAGGCGGCCGACCGACAAAAACGAAAATGTTCTGCTGTACAGGCGCGTAACCGAAGCCAGGGCGTCGGGCGGCGCACCACGTACAAAAACCCGCCCGTGAGCGAGCTGAAAATCCTCAGCCAGCACGCGGGAACCGTGCTGGTCGGGCAGTTGGCGGTGATGGCCTTTGGCGTGGCCGATACCGTGATTGCCGGGCGCTACAGCGATGCAGCGCTCGCGGCGCTTTCAGTTGGGTCTGCCCTCTACATCAGCGTGTACGTGGGCCTGATCGGCATCGTGCAGGCCCTGTTGCCCATCTGGGCAGAGATGCTGGGCGCACGCCGGCATGAGGCTGTAGGCCAGTCGCTGCGGCAAAGCCTGTATCTCTGCGTGTTCATCACGATTGCAGGCATGGCCGCCATGCTGTTTCCAGGCCCGTTGCTGCGCTGGGCGCAGGTACCCGATGCCATGCGTGATGAGGTGCAGCGCTACCTGACGGTGCTGGCATTTGCGTTTGCGCCTTCCCTGCTCTTTCGTGTGTACAGCAGCTTCAACCAGTCATTGGGCAAACCCTTGCTGGTGACCTGGCTTCAGGTTGGCGCGCTTGCCATCAAGATTCCCCTGTCCGTCTGGCTGGTGGCGGGCGGTGGCGGCATAGAGCCCATGGGCGCTGCCGGGTGCGCGTGGGCAACGCTGATCGTCAACTACCTGTTGCTGGTACTGGCCATCATCATGCTGCGCACGCAGGCCCTCTACAAGCCCTTTCATATCTGGCAAAGAATGGAACGCCCCGACTGGCGGCAAATCGGCAGCTTTGCACGCCTGGGAATCCCCGGTGGCCTGGCTTATCTGGTGGAAGTCACCTCGTTCACCCTGATGGTCCTGTTCATTGCCAGGCTTGGAACCACGGCATCTGCCAGCCACCAGATTGCCGCCAGCATGGCCGCCGTTCTGTACATGATGCCGCTGTCGATGGCAATTGCCTGCAGCGCGCGTGTTTCCTTCTGGCTGGGGGCAGGCAAGCCGGTCTATGCCAGACGGGTGGTGGTACTGGGCCTCAAGCTCACCATGCTGCTGTCGGTAGGGCTGGCGGTTACGGTGGCACTGGCGGGCCGCCTGCTTGCTGGCTGGTATTCAGCCAATCCAGCAGTTGTGGCGCTGGCGTCAAGCCTGCTGGTCTGGGTGGCTTTCTATCATGTAGCCGATGCCACGCAGGCATTGTGCGCATTCCTGCTCAGGTGCTACCGCATCACCATCACGCCGCTGGCGCTGTATGGTGTGCTGCTGTGGGGGTTGGGCCTGTACGGTGGTTACCGGCTGGCCTACATGGGGCTTGGCAACATGCAAGCCACGCAATCGGCCGCCAGCTTCTGGACTGCCAGCACCATCGCCCTTTGGCTGGTGGCGCTTTGCCTGCTGCTGGTGCTGTGGCGTGCCGTCAGTAAAAGCCTGCGCTGTGCAACAGAGCCTCAGCCTGGCTGAATCCTGCGCACCCGCGCTGCCGGGAAAGTCACCACGAAACACGAGCCCTGCCCCAGGCGGCTTTCGATGTGAAGCTCTGCGGAGTGACGTTGCGTGACATGCTTGACAATGGCCAGACCCAGGCCAGTGCCACCCGTTTCACGGGAGCGGCTACGGTCAACACGGTAAAAGCGCTCAGTCAACCTCGGCAGGTGTTCGGGGGCAATGCCTGGTCCGCTGTCCCTGACCTTGAACTCACCGCGGCCATCGTCGAGCAGCTTCCAGCTGACCTCCACCCTGCCGCCGGCGGGTGTGTAGCGAACGGCATTGGTCACCAGGTTGGACATCGCGCTGTAGATCTCTGCCTGAACACCTGCAACCTCGCAGGGTGGCCCGAGGTCGAATGTCAGTTGATGCCCCTGCGGTGCCAGCAACACCGACAGGGCTTTGGCCTCCTGCTCGCATTGCGCAAGCAAGGCCCCTGTCGTGACCCATTCACCGATGCCGGGAAACGGACTGCCCTCCAGGCGGGACAGGGTCAGCAGGTCATTCACCAACGTCTGCATTCGCTGGGACTGCTGCGCCATCATGGCCAGGTAGCGTGAGCGCTCAGGCTCTGTCAACGGCAAGGTCTGCAGGGTTTCGATGAACCCCGAGAGTACCGTCAGCGGCGTGCGTATCTCGTGCGATACGTTCGCAACAAAATCGCGGCGCATGGCTTCCGCCAGTTCAACAGCAGTGATGTCACGCGACAGCAGCAGCTTGCGATCCTTGCCGTAGGAGTGCACATGGACCGACAGCTTCACAGGGCGCGTCGGCGTGCTGGAACTGCCCGGAATCACCACATCACGCGAAAAATCAGCCAGTGCCATATAGGCCTTGAACGCTGGTTCGCGAACCAGGTTGGCAATATGCTGCATGACATCACGCTGGGCATCAAATCCAAAATGCTGGGTGGCGATCTGGTTGCACCATTCGATGCGACCTTGCGCGTCGAGCAGCACCACGCCGCTGGGAGATGCCTGCATTGCAGCAAGAAACTCATCGAGCCGCGCCTGGCTTTCCAGCAGGTGCTGGTCGCGGCTTTTGAGCAGCCTGCGGGTGCGATCAGCAGCCTCGCCCCAGACACCGGGCATGGCAGGCATCCGGCTGGCCATGGCCACAGGACTTTCATCAGTTTGCTCAACGCGCAGCCACTTCAGCAGGCGTACGACGTAAAAACTGTCGAGCACCAGCCAGACCAGCGCGCCCATCACAAGGCCGACAATCAGCCCGTCTTTTGAATACGTCCAGAAGCCCAAACCGCCCCCTGCAGACATGCAGACGGCAAACACCAGCCAGCGATTGATCATGTACCGGATTGTGCCGGAGCTGCTGCCGGGTTTGAGGCCATGGCTGTGAGACGGTAGCCCGCTCCGCGAACGGTTTCCACCATCGCACCGGCGGCACCAAGCGCCTCCCGCAGGCGCTTGACATGTACATCGACCGTGCGCTCTTCAATGAAGACATGGTCGCCCCATACCTTGTCCAGCAGGGAACTGCGGCTGTGTACGCGTTCGGCGTGTTTCATCAGGTAATGAAGCAGCTTGAACTCGGTGGGACCGAGTTTCAATTCCTGCCCCTGGTAGGAAATACGGTGCGTGGCGGCATCCAGCACCAGCGCGGCCACAGTGACGCTATCGTTCACGGATTCAGGTGCACGCCTGCGCAGTACCGCACGAATGCGCGCCAGCAACTCCTGTGTCGAGAAGGGTTTGGTGATGTAGTCGTCGGCGCCTGCATCCAGGCCGGCGACCTTGTCGGGCTCGTCACCACGGGCCGTCAGCATCAGGATGGGAATGCTTTTGGTGCGCGCCTGCTTGCGCCAGTGGCGCGCCAGGGAGACGCCGCTTTGGCCAGGAAGCATCCAGTCCAGCAGGATGGCGTCGGGCAGAACGGCATCAAGCTCACGTTGCGCCGTCACGCTGTCCTGCGCCACCACCGGGTCGAAACCGCCATGCCGCAAATTAACAGCAATCAGCTCGGCGATGGCAGGCTCGTCTTCAACAATCAGTATGCGTGGCTGGTGCTTCATTTGTATAACGGTTGATCCAGGAACTGTGAGCAGCGCAGGGCCGCCCCAAGCAAGCACGGCCCCCCCGGAGGGGCAGCGCAATACACGAAGTGACAAGCGTGGGGGCGCAATTTACCTGACTGCAGACTCGATCTGGTCCATGGGTGTATGGCGAACATCTGCACCCTTGACCACATAGATGATGAATTCTGCAATGTTTTTGGCATGGTCGCCAACACGCTCAATGGCTTTGGCAACAAACAGCAGGTCCAGGCTAGGCGAAATGGTGCGCGGGTCTTCCATCATGTAGGTGATGAGCTTGCGTACAAAACCATCAAACTCCTGGTCGATCTGGTCGTCTTCCTTGAGAATGGACACAGCCACAGCCGTATCAAGCCGAGCAAATGCATCCAGGGCCTTGCGAAGCAAGCCGCTGGCAAGCTCCGCCGCGACACGCAGGTCAGAAGACGGTAATGAACGGGCCGAGCCACTTTCGATAATGGACTTCACCATGCGTGCGATTTTTTCAGCCTCATCGCCGGCACGCTCAAGATTGGCCGTGGTCTTTGATATGGCTATCAGCAGGCGCAAATCACGTGCCGTCGGCTGGCGGCGCGCAATGATGGACGACAGTTCGCGGTCAATATCGATTTCCATCGCATTGACACGGGACTCTGCCTCAATCACCTGGTTGGCGCTGTCAGCGCTGAACTGGGACAGCGCATAGATCGCCAGGCGAATCTGCGCTTCAACCAGCCCGCCAAGTTCCATCACACGTGAGGAAACGCCGTTGAGTTCGCTGTCGAACTGGGTAGACAAGTGTTTATCGGACATGTTGTTTCCTGTTGCCTGATCAGCCGAAACGGCCGGTGATGTAGTCTTCGGTTTCCTTGCGCTTGGGCTTGAAGAACAATTCTTCAGTCGCGCCGAACTCCACCAGGTCGCCCAGGTACATATAAGCCGTGTAGTCACTGCAGCGCGCGGCCTGCTGCATGTTGTGCGTCACGATGACCACGGTGTATTCGTTCTTCAGTTCTGCGATCAGCTCTTCCACCTTGGCGGTCGAGATCGGGTCCAGCGCCGAGCATGGCTCGTCAAGCAGCAAAACCTCAGGCTTGATGGCGATGCCGCGTGCAATGCAAAGGCGTTGCTGCTGGCCGCCGGAGAGGCTTGAGCCGCTCTGGTTCAGCTTGTCCTTGACTTCAGTCCAGAGCGCAGCTTTGCGCAACGCCCATTCGACGCGCTCATCCATGTCGGCCGAGTTCAGGCTTTCAAACAGCTTCACGCCAAAGGCGATGTTGTCATAAATCGACATTGGGAAAGGCGTGGGCTTCTGGAACACCATGCCAACCTTGGCACGAATCAGGGCCACATCTTTTTTGGATGTCAGCAGGTTCTCGCCGTCAAACATGATCTCGCCTTCGGCGCGCTGCTCGGGGTAAAGCTCATACATGCGGTTGAAGATGCGCAGCAAGGTGGACTTGCCGCAGCCAGAAGGTCCGATGAAGGCGGTGACTTTCTTTTCGGGGATCTCAAGGTTGATGCCTTTGAGGGCGTGGAATTTGCCGTAGTAAAAATCGAGGTTCTTGACCGAGATTTTTGAAGCACTGACAGGAGGAGAAAGAGTTGCGACCATGAGTATGTCTTTTTAAGGTTACGCGACACCGCATTTGCGGCAAACTAAACAAGGTTTGTTCAAGGAACACCGCGGAACCGGCTTTGCCGGGCTGCAGGTGTTGCCCCCTTGAAGGGGGGAAGGTGCTACACGAAGTGAGCAAACGACAGGGGTCATGATTTATTGCGCGTCAACACGCGCGCAAGGATATTCAGGCCGAGAACCGCCAGGGTAATCAGGAATACGCCTGCCCATGCCAGCTGTTGCCAGTTCTCATAAGGGCTCAACGCAAATTTGAAGATCGTGACCGGCAGGCTGGCCATAGGCTGGCTGAGGTCAGATGTCCAGAACTGGTTGTTGAGTGCCGTGAACAGCAATGGCGCTGTTTCGCCGGCAATGCGCGCAACAGCCAGCAGCACACCGGTGGTGACGCCTGCACGGGCAGCGCGCAGGGTAATACTTGTGATGACTTTCCACTTGGGCGCACCCAGTGCATAGGCCGCTTCGCGCAGGCCTGGCGGTACCAGTTGCAGCATATTTTCGGTCGTGCGTATCACCACCGGTATGACGATCAGCGCCAGCGCCAGCACACCGGCCCAGCCTGAATAAGTCTTGAACTGGGATACCACCACCGTATAGACAAACAGGCCGA
Organism: Polaromonas sp.; assembly: GCA_965228025.1. GTDB lineage: Bacteria > Pseudomonadota > Gammaproteobacteria > Burkholderiales > Burkholderiaceae_C > Polaromonas. The sequence continues at coordinate 49,640 of CBDDGX010000021.1, forward strand.
TGACGATGGACGGTGCAGACAACAGGATGTCGTTAACGAAGCGCGTCACCGAAGCCAGCCAGCCTTTGGTGTTGTATTCAGCCAGATAGATACCAGCCATGATGCCGATGGGCGTACCTACAAAAGTGGCCAGCATCACCATCAGGAAAGAGCCGTAGATCGCGTTGGCAATGCCGCCCGGATCGTTAGGGGCTGGTGTCATCTGTGTCAGCGTGGCAATCGACAGGCCGCCTACGCCAAGTCGTACGGTCTCAAACAGTATCCACGCCAGCCAGAACAGGCCAAAAGTCATGGCCGCCAGAGACAGTACCAGGGCGATTTTATTGACCATCTTGCGACGGGCAAACTTGGCAAGGCGCGGGTCGTTGGCGTTTTGCATGACGGCGCTCATGTTTTCGCTCCTTCGCTCTTGCGTAACTGGGCCAGCAGCAGCTTGGACAGCGACAGCACAACGAAAGTGATGAAGAAAAGCACAAGGCCGAGATAAATCAGCGCGGCCTGGTGCAGCCCCTCGCCCGCTTCAGCGAACTCATTGGCCAGTGCAGAGGTGATGCTGTTGGCGGCCTGGAACAGGCTCAGCGAATCAAGCTGGTTGAAGTTGCCGATGACAAAGGTCACGGCCATGGTCTCGCCCAATGCACGTCCCAAGCCCAGCATGATCCCGCCAATGACCCCTGCCTTGGTGTAGGGCAGGACGACTTTGGAGACGACTTCCCAGGTGGTGGAGCCCAGGCCATAAGCCGACTCCTTGAGCAGCACCGGCGTGACTTCAAACACATCCCGCATGACCGATGCGATGAAGGGAATGATCATGATGGCCAGGATGATGCCGGCCGACAGAATGCCGATGCCGACAGGCGGACCGGAAACCAGCGCACCGAGATAAGGCACGCCCTTGAACAGGCTCTGCAGCGGCTGCTGTACGTAGGTCGCCAGGATGGGGCCAAACACCAGCAGGCCCCACATGCCATAAACGATGGACGGCACGGCTGCCAGCAATTCGATGGCGGTTCCCAGCGGACGCTTGAGCCATGCCGGTGACAGTTCCGTCAGGAAAAGGGCAATGCCAAAACTCACGGGTACGGCAATCACCAGCGCAATGATGGAAGTTGCCAGCGTTCCGTAAATCATCACGAGACCGCCGTACTCGTTCTTGACCGGGTCCCAGGTGGTACTGGTCAAAAATCCAAGGCCGTACTTGCTGATGGCGGGCCAGGCGCCGATGACAAGCGAGATAAGAATGCCGAAGAGCAAGGCCAGGGTGAGCCAGGCGGCGCCCTGTGCGGCCCAGCCAAACAGCCGGTCGGCAATAGGGCTCCTGCGTGCAGGCGTGACGGGAGGAGGAGTGTTCATGGCGCGTCCGGTCGCTTTTGCCGGGTGGTCAAAAGCAGCCCGGCTTGCCGGAAGTGTAGAGGACACGTGTGGAAGCCCTAAGTAAGTTGCTTGCGTCTAAAAAAATCCGGGTTGCCCCGGATTTGTGTTTACTTGAACGCAACGGCCTTGCCGGAGGTGTCCTTGATGTCGGCCCATGATTTTTCAACCGTGGTTTTCACTGCTGCCGGCATAGGTACGTAATCCAGGTCATCTGCAGTCTTGTCACCGTTTTTATAAGCCCACTCAAAGAACTTCAACGAAGCGGTGGCCTGGGCAGGCTTGTCCTGGGCTTTTTGCATCAGGATGAAGGTGGCGCCGGTGATGGGCCATGAGTCCTTGCCTGGCTGCTCGGTCAGGATCTGGTAGAAGCTCTTGGCCCAGTCGGCACCAGCTGCAGCAGCCTTGAAAGCGCTGTCATCAGGCGACACGAAGTTGCCAGCAGCGTTTTTCAGCATGGCATAGGTCATCTTGTTTTGCTTGACATAGGCGTACTCAACGTAGCCGATGGAGTTCGGCAGGCGGCCCACAAACGCAGCCACGCCCTCATTGCCCTTGCCGCCAGCGCCCACAGGCCAGTTCACAGCCGTACCTTCGCCGACCTTGCTCTTCCATTCAGCATTGACCTTGCTCAGGTAGTTCGTGAAGATAAAGCTGGTACCGGAACCGTCAGCACGACGAACCTGGGCAATTTCAGCGTCAGGCAAAGGCAGCGTAGGGTTCAGGGCCTTGATAGCCGGGTCGGTCCACTTGGTGATCTTGCCGAGGTAAATATCGCCCAGTACCTGGCCGCTCAGCTTGAGCTGGCCTGCAGCAATACCCTTGATGTTCACCACAGGCACAACGCCGCCGATGACCATGGGGAACTGGACCAGGTTCTTGGCCTTGAGTTCTTCATCTTTCAGGGGGGCATCAGAAGCACCGAAATCCACAGTTTTAGCTTCAATCTGCTTGATGCCAGCGCCTGAGCCGACGGACTGGTAATTGATTTTGACGCCGGTAGCCTTGTTGTAATCAGCAGCCCATTTGGCATACAGCGGCGCAGGAAAGCTGGCACCGGCGCCAGTGACGTCCTGTGCAGCCGCAAGGCTGGCAAACGAAAAGGCGGCAAGACCGAGAACAGCAGTCATGGAAAGTTTGAAACCAGATTTCATCAAAACACCTCGTTGGGTTATTGGAAAAACTAAAGAAAAAGAGTTGGAGCGGAAAGCACAAATAAAGGAGAGATGCGGTGACTGTAGAAAGCTTGTGTGACAGGCATATGACATATGTAAAGACCCGGAAACAGGCTCTCACGGGTGCGCGTCACAAAAGCTTCAAAAAAACGTCAAGCGGCGGTCATGGCGCTGTCACGCGAGCGCCCTACTCTTATGCAACTTTGGGGCATCGGCAGGTGGTGAGGCATCACCGGGACTGGTTTGGGTACCCAGCCAGCATCCGCTGCCGGCACCATCTTTTCAACTTTGCAGGGCTACCGTGCCCCAGGAACCCTCCATGCCCGTCAAAAAAACCCCCATGAACCGCAGGCATTTGATGCAGTGCGCCAGCCTGGCGGCTGCCACAAGCGCCCTGCCCGCCTGGTCGCAGCCCGGCAAGCCTGCGGCAGCATCGCGCAACGTCGTGGTCGCCCAGATCGTTGATTTTTCGCAAGCGCAACAGGATGTGTCCAAGGATTTCCTGATCGGGTCCCGCGCCGCCTGGCAGGAAATCAACCAGCGTGGCGGCATCAAGGGCCGCCAGGTTCAACACCTGGCCATCGAAACCGATGGCACCGCAGCCAGCCTGCGCGCAGCCATCGACACCATCAAGTCCAACCCGGCCTGCGTCGTCATGTCCGGCAGCGTCGGTGACCAGATTGCGGCCGAAGCCGTTGCGCTGATCAAAAAAGACGGCTTCGCCATGGCACATGCTGCACCCTGGCTGCAGAACTCCAGCCTGGAAGTGGATGACAACACCTTCCCCATCTTTGCCGCCAGGCAGGAGCAGATTGCATATGCCCTGAAAACGCTCTCTGTCATGGGCCTGAAAGAGCTGGGAGCCATTTACGGCACCACTCGGGACCACACCGCTTACCACGTAGAAGTCGAGCGCATTGCCGCCGGTATGCAACTGAGGTTGCAATCCTTCCAGGGCGCAGGGCAATTGCGCGCGCTCGGCCAAAAACTCACGCCGCAAACACCCGCCGTGCTGCTGTTTGTGGGCGGCACGCCAGAGCTGGCGGAGTTCACGCAGGGCCTGGATAAACAATCACGCCAGCGTTACGTCGTCGCCCTGGCCGATGTCAACCTGCAAATCATGCAGCAGATGGGCGCGGCAAAAAATACGCCGGTCATCGCCACGCAACCCGTTCCCATGGTCACCGCGAGCATGCCGGTGGTGCGCAGTTACCGCGAAATCCTGGCGCGCCTGTTTGATGAGCCGCCCACCTCGCTGAGCCTGGCGGGTTTCATTGCCGCGCGCTATACCTTTGAAGTGCTCAACGACGTGGATGGCCCGCTGACACGGCAAAGCGCACTGACGGCCTTCCAGCGCCGCACCGCCATGGATGTCGGCGGCTTCCGCGTGAGCTTCAACCCGCAGCGCCGCAGCAGCACCTATGTGACGCAGAGCATGATGACCATGGACGGACGGGTCATCGGCTAGAGACCGACGGGCAAGCGAACGGCAAGACGCCATGCGAATACCGCGCGAATGCTATGCTGAAAGGCCACACAGAAACCCAGACATGCAAAATGGAACGCTACTGGCGGCTGTGGACCTCGGGTCCAACAGCTTTCGCCTCGAAATTGGCCGCTTTGACCGCGGCCAGATCAACCGCACCGAATACCTCAAGGAAACTGTCAGGCAGGGCAATGGCCTTGATGCCGACCGCAACCTGACCCAGGATGCCATGCAGCGCGGCTGGGACTGCCTGGCGCGCTTTGGAGAACGCCTTGCAGGCTTCCGGAGAAGCCAGGTACGCGCCGTAGCCACACAAACATTGCGGGAAGCACGCAATCGCGATGAATTTCTGGCCAAAGCCAACAAAATCCTGGGCTTTCCGATTGATGTGATCTCCGGGCGCGAAGAGGCGCGACTGATTTACCAGGGTGTGGCACACATGTTGCCGCAGTCCGATGAGCGGCGCCTGGTGGTGGACATAGGCGGCCGATCCACAGAAATGATTGTCGGCAAGGGCCTTGACGCGCTGAACATGGAGTCTTACCGGGTCGGAAGCGTCGCCTGGTCGATGAAATACTTCCCCGATGGCCAGTTCACCTCACGCGCATTCAACATGGCCGAGGTAGCCGCCAAGGCCGTGCTGGAAGAAGCCATCAACGCCTACGACGCAAAAAGCTGGGACGTTGCCTATGGTTCCTCAGGCACGATTGGCGCGGTGAGTGACGTGCTGACGGCGTCTGGCTGGGCGGCGGGCGTTGTGACACGCGAAGGGCTGGACTGGCTGCTCGACCGCCTTGTAAAAGCCCAGAGCGCAGACCGGCTGAAGATCGATGGCATGAAGGACGACAGGCGCGCCGTCATTGGCGGCGGAGTCAGCGTGCTCAGGGCCGTTTTCAACCTGCTGGGCATTGAAAAAATGGAAGCGGCGCAAGGGGCACTCCGCCATGGCGTGCTGTATGACCTTCTGGACCGCGAAAAAGACATTGCCGACCTGCGCTCGAGCAGCGTACAGCGCCTGGCTGCGCGTTTTGACACCGATGAGATCCAGTCGGCACGCGTCGGCAGGGTTGCCAGGCAGCTGTTCAAAATGTCAGTCACCGAATTGCAGCCAGCCGAGACGGAGCGCCTGCAACGCAAGCTGGAATGGGCAGCCCAGCTGCATGAGATTGGCAGCCAGATATCGCACAGCGACTACCACAAGCACGGCGCCTACATTCTCGACAACGCCGATGCGCCGGGTTTTGCCTTGCCCGAATTGCACCGCCTGAGCCTGCTGGTACTGGGCCACCGCGGCAAGCTGCGAAAGCTGGAAGCTGACTTCGAAGACCGCCTGCTGATCCAGCAGCTGATGTGCCTGCGCATGGCCGTGATCTTTTGCCACGCCCGGCGCGAACCTGACCTCAAGGGTTTGCAGCTTGAATGTGCAGTCAGCCCAGGCAAGCTGTTCGTGCTGAACTGCCGCCCAGGCTGGTCGGAAGCCTTTCCGCAATCAGCCTACCTGCTGCAGGAAGAGGTTGTCGCCTGGCAAAAAACGCCCTGGTCGCTGGTGGTTTCGGGACTTTGACTGCGGCATTTGACCGGTCTTTTTAAAACCGTATAAACGGTATAAACTATTTACCCCGTTATAAAAAAGAGGAAATAGAAATGGCTACCGTCAAAAAAGCAGCTGCGCCCAAAAAAGTCACCGCAAAAAAACCTGCAAGCCCTGTTGTGAAGAAGCCTGCCGCCGCGCCCGCAAAACCCACGGCAGTTGTCAAAAAACAGCCCGTCAAGGCACCTCCCAGCAAGACCGTCAAGGCCAAAACCGTCAAGCCGGTAAAGGTTGAGAAACCCAAGAAACCAAAGCTGGTGCGTGACAGCTTCACCATTCCCAAGGCTGAGTACGTGGTGCTGGATGCGCTCAAGCTGCGCGCGGCCAAGCTCACGCGTCCTGCGAAGAAGAGTGAGTTGCTCAGGGCTGGTATCAAGGCTTTGGCGGCTTTGTCTGATGCAGCGTTTTTGACTGCACTTGAGCAAGTGCCGGCTATCAAGACGGGCCGGCCAAGGCTGGACTAACCCCCTCCCAGTCTCACTGCGTGTAGCCTGTACCCCCCCCTTTCAGGGGGCGGCGCTTTTGGGCTGGCGGAGCCAGACCCTCGCGCCCACTGGCCTGGTACCGCAGCCCTACAGCACTTCAGGCGACTGCACAGTCACAACAACAGTCTGAGACGCCCCATCCCGATCCCGGCTCCGCAGCCACCAGATCGCACCCTTCTTCACAGGGCATTCGCTCTCCTGCAGACCCAGCAACTGCGCAATCGTCTGACCCAGCATGGGCTGGTGGCCGACCACCACGACCGGGCCTTTGGCAGACGGCCACTGCACCAGTTCAAGCAACTGCGCAGGCGTGGCTTCTGGCCCGAGTTCCGGGCGAATCTTGTATTTACGGCCCAGAGCCAGCACGGTTTGCTCGCAGCGCCTGGCCGGGCTGACCAGGATGCGTGCGCCTTCGGGCAATTGGCGGTCCAGCCAGTTGGCCATGCGGGTGGCCTGCTTTTCACCGCGTGTGGTGAGGGAACGCTCGAGGTCCTGCTCCAGGGTCAACCCGCTTTCAGGCCTTTCTTCAGCCTCCGCGTGACGCCACAGGATCAGGTCCATTGCTACTTCTGCCTTTGCCCCGGTGCGGTGTAGCGTGCCATCAGGGCAGCCTGCGCACCATTTCCGTTGTCGCCTGATTTGGCAACGGCGGTATAAGTACCGTCGGGCTGCAGATCCCAGGCGTCACGCCCGTCATGCAGATAGGCGACCAGGCATTCGTCGATGATGCGCTGACGGATGGCTGCGTCGGTTACCGGCCAGGCCAGTTCGACCCGGCGCAGCATGTTGCGATTCATCCAGTCGGCGCTGGAGAGATAGAGTTCCTCGCTACCATCGCAGCGGAAATAAAACACCCGCGAATGTTCGAGAAACCGCCCGATGATTGAGCGCACACGGATGTTGTCGGTCACGCCAGGCACGCGGGCCGGCAGCATGCAGGCGCCGCGCACGATCAGGTCAATCTTCACGCCGCGCTGCCCCGCCCTGACCAGTGCCAGCATCAGGTCTTCGTCTGTGAGTGCATTCATCTTGGCGACGATGCGGGCGTCCTTGCCCAGCGCGGCGGCTTCACCTGCGGCATCAATCTTTTCAATCAGCTTTTTCTGCAGCTGGAAAGGCGCCAGCAGCAGATGGTGCAATTTGGGCAGCCTGCTCTGACTGGCCAGGTGCACAAAAACGTTATCGATGTCAGCCGTCAGCTCAGGCGATGCGGTGAGGTAGCTCACATCGGTGTAGAGGCGCGCCGTCTTGGGGTTGTAGTTGCCGGTTGACAGGTGCCCGTAGCGCACCAGATGCCTGCCTTCGCGGCGGGTCACCAGCAGCATCTTGGCGTGGGTTTTCAGGCCCACCACGCCATACACCACCTGCGCGCCTATCGACTCCAGCATTTCGGCCCAGTTGATGTTGGCCTCTTCATCGAAACGAGCTTTAAGTTCGACCACCACCGTGACTTCCTTGCCCCGGCGCACGGCTTCTCGCAGCAGCACCATCAGTTCCGAATCGGTGCCTGTGCGGTAAATCGTCTGCTTGATGGCCAGCACCTGGGGGTCATTGACCGCTTCGCGCAGGAAGGCCAGCACGCCGTCAAAACTCTCAAACGGCTGGTGAATGGACACATCACCCTGCTTGAGCCGCTCAAAAAACGATTGCCCCTGGGCCAGTTGCGTCGGGTAGCAGGCGCTGTATTGCGGGAACAGAAGCTTTGGATCGTTCACCAGGTCAACGAGCTGCGTCAGGCGCACCAGGTTGACAGGGCCGTGTACCCGGTACAAGGAAAGCTCGGGCAGGTTGAACTGGGTGAGCAGGAAGCTGGCGAGGTAGTCCGAGCAACCCGCCGACACCTCAAGCCTCACGGCCTGGCCGTAATGCCGCTGCTCAAGCCCCTGGCGCAGGGCCGTTCGCAGGTTCTTGACGTCGTCTTCATCGACCGCCAGATCGGAGTGGCGCGTGACGCGGAACTGCGAGAACTGGCCCACAGTGCGGCCGGGGAAAAGCTCATTGAGGTGCGCGCGGATGATGCTTGAGAGCGATACAAACAGCGTGCCCTTGTTGGCGCCACGAGCCGGCATGTGAATAAAGCGCGGCAATACACGCGGCACCTTGACGATGGCGATCTCGTTCTCGCGCCCGAAGGCATCATGCCCGCCCAGGCGGACAATGAAATTCAGCGACTTGTTGGCGACCTGCGGAAACGGATGCGAAGGGTCCAGTCCGACCGGGATCAGCAGCGGGCGCACTTCCCTCTCGAAATAATCCCTGACCCATTTGCGTTGGGCCGCATTGCGCTCGCCGTGCGAGACGATGCGTATGCCGTGTTTGCCGAAAGCCGGCAACAGCTCGTCGTTGTACAGCGCATATTGCCGCGCCACCATGTCATGCGCAGCATCCGAAAGCGCCTTGAAGGTCTGCGGGGTGTACTCGCCCTTCGGGTCCTTGCCCTGTGCGGCCGTCAGGTGTGGCGCGGCCCGCACCTCGAAGAACTCATCGAGGTTGGACGATACGATGCACAGGTAGCGCAGGCGTTCCAGCAGCGGCACGTCCGTCCTGCGGGCCCAGTCCAGCACCCGCTCATTGAAAGCCAGGATGCTGTGGTCGCGGTCCAGGAACTGCAGGGCAGGCGCAGCATGGTGCGCCGAGGCATTCAGGACCGGCAAGGGATGGGAATGAGGCATTAACAAGCTGTAACTTTGCATCTGAAGGTAAACCGGGCGCATGCCCGGGCCTTGCCCGAGCATCCTTTAGTGTTTACCTGTTTGATGACAGTGGTGTGACAGCTGTTGATACTGATGTGACAGCCGGGGCTTTGCAATCGGTGCTTGTACGGTTGGGCCGGGCCGGTACGAGGTAGTCCTGGAAAAGCTTTGACGCCTGCACCCAGCTGAAATCCAGCGCCCGCAGGCGGGCCTCGTGGCGCGGGACGGCAAGGGCTTTGTAACAGGCCTGCTGCAGGTCCTCGTGCATGACACCGCCGTGACAGCTGCCGTCAGACTTGCCCAGCACCTCCAGCGGGCCGTCCACCGGGTAGGCCGCGACGGGCGTGCCGCTGGCCATGGCCTCCAGCATCACCAGCCCAAAGGTTTCTGACCGGCTCGGAAATACAAACAGGTCTGCAGCGGCATAAACCTTTGCCAGCTCATCACGCGGCAGCACCCCCATCCAGCGGACCTGCGGGTAGCGCTCTTTGAGCGATGCCTCCAGCGGCCCGACCCCGCAGACCACTTTGGTGCCGGGCATATCCAGATTCAGGAAAGCGTCAATGTTCTTCTCGTACGACACCCGGCCCACAAACAGCGACACCGGCCGGCTCAGCGTGCCCATGGGCGGGTATAGCCGAGCGTCGGGCTGGTAACTGAACAGGCTGGTGTCGACCCCATGCGTCCAGCTGCGCAGGTTGCGGAAGCCGCGCTGCTCGAGCATGCGCAGCACGCCGTTGGTCGGCACCATCACGCCGGACGAATGTTTGTGAAAGTGCCGGAACAGCGCATAACCCAAGGCCAGCGGCACCTTCAGGGCAGCTTTCAGGATTTCGGGGAACTTGGTATGGAAAGCGGTGGTGAAGGCCAGGCGCCGCTTCAGGCAATAGCTGCGAGCCGCCCAGCCCAGCGGGCCTTCAGTGGCAATGTGAATGGCTTCCGGCTGGAAGGCATCAAGCTTTTCAGTCAGTGCTTTTTTGGGCGATACCGCCAGGTCTATGCCGGCGTAACCGGGACACGGCCGGGTTTTGAACAGCCCGGGGTGTATCACCTCAACGCGGTGGCCCAGCAGTTCCAGTTCGCGAACCAGTTCGACCAGCGTGGTGACCACGCCGTTAACCTGGGGTTGCCACGCATCCGTAATCAGTGCAATTTTCATGAGCCGACCTTTACGGTGATGGTGGCGGTAGATGTCGCGGCATGGTGGCCCCTGCCCTGGGTCTCATGCGCGGGAGCCCAGTACACCAGTTCCAGCGAGCCGTCGAAGTTTTCGACCAGCGCGCTGCGGCTTTCGACCCAGTCGCCGTCGTTGCAATACAGCACGCCGTTGATCTCGCGAATCTCGGCCCGGTGGATGTGCCCGCAAACCACGCCCTGGTGGCCGCGCTTGAGCGCCTCATTGGCGACCGCCTCTTCAAAATCGGTCACGTAATTGAGCGCGCTCTTGACCTTCTGCTTCAGGTAGGCCGAGAGCGACCAGTAAGGCAGGCCCAGCCGCGCACGCAGGCTGTTGAGGTGGCGGTTGAGCTTGAGCGTGAACTCGTACAGGTTGTCGCCCACATAGGCCAGCCATTTCGCGCACTGCACCACGGCATCGAAGTAGTCGCCGTGAATGATCCAGAGCTGGCGGCCGTCGGCAGTGGTGTGGACGGCTTCCTCCACCACCTCTATGCCGCCAAACTGGTGGCCTATAAATTCACGCGCAAACTCATCATGGTTGCCCGGCACATAAATGACGCGGCAGCCCTTGCGGGCGCGCTTGAGCAGCTTTTGCACCACGTCGTTGTGTGCCTGCGGCCAGTACCATTTGCGGCGCAATTGCCAGCCGTCGACGATGTCGCCGACCAGGTAGAGGTTGTCGCTGGGGTGTGCCTTGAGGAAATCCAGCAGCGCAGCCGCCTGGCAGCCGGGCGTGCCGAGATGCAGGTCAGAGATGAAGATGGTGCGGTAGCGCTTTCGCAGCGAATCGTCATCGCTGTCACGGCCGTCATCCGGCAGGAAGCCACCTGCCCCATTACCGAGTGCCCCCATGGCGTCGAACATATTTCGCATCAGGCGGTTGCGGCTTTGTTGAAGTGCTTCTGGTAGCGCGGCGGCAAGTCGGCGATGCGCATCATCATGGGCAGGTCGGCCGAGTTGAAGTCCGGGTCCCAGGCGGGCGCGCCCAGCACCTTGGCGCCCAGGCGCAAATAGCCCTTGATCAGCGCCGGCGGCTCTACCGTCAGCGAATCATCAAGTTGCTCGACCGGCAAGGCCAGGCGGGGTGTCACGCGGTATTCAATCGGCGCGAGATGTGTCTGTTTGACCTGCTTCCAGATGCTGGCTGCCGCGTGACCGCTGGAGACGCCGTTGTGCTGCATTGGGATGCTGGCGCAGCCGATCATGGTGTCGAGCTGGTTGCGCCCCATGAACTCGGCCAGCGCACCCCACAGCGCCAGGATGACGCCGCCGTGGCGGTGGTCGGCATGCACACAGCTGCGGCCAAGCTCGACCATGCGTTCCCGCAGGCTTCGCAGGCGGGTCAAATCGAACTCGGTGTCGCTGTAGGTGCTGCCGGCGCGTTTGGCCTGGGTCGGCGTCAGCACGCGATAGGTGCCGATGACGGCCTGGCTTTCTTCGTCGCGCACCAGCAGGTGCTCGCAGTAGTCGTCGAACAGGTCTATGTCGTGGCCGGGCACCGTCGCAGGCAGGTTAGCGCCCATCTCAAGTGCAAAAACCTCGTACCTCAGGCGCTGCGCCTGCCGGACTTCATCCTGGTGCCTGGCCCAGCCGACCTGGATTTTCCCCACGGCAGGCCTTTGAACAGCGGCTGGAACTGGAGCATGACCGCTTTGACAAAGTGACCCCCGTGAAAACTGGGGTGACGCCACTGGCGAGAGTGCAAAGGTGGGGTTGGGCAGTTCTTTCATGGCGCGCTCCTGGTTGTCATGTCTGTTGGTATGTATTGAAAATTTCTTGCCGAAAAAAAGCCCCGGGAGTCGGGGCGATAGGTCTTCATGCGGCATCACCGATGGTCGGGAGGGCCTGCGGGCCGCGCCCCCGGGTGATGTTGTCAAGGCCTTCCAGCCAGGGCCGGGTGCCCGCCTTGAAACGCAGGCCGCCAGGGCTGCTGGCCATGGCCTTCGCGGTGCAGCGAAGGATGCGCAGGCACTGCTGGTAGACCGGATGGTGGTTAGCCCCGGCCGCCGTGGCCGTTGGTTGCCCTGTTTGCTGCTTGTCTGTGTTTGCCATGCCGGAATTCTGGAATCCGGCCGTGACGCCGTCGTGTCAGTTCAATGGCAATTGCGTGACAAGACTTTCAGGGGCTGGTTTGGGGCAATTCACGCATCGGGCAGGATGATGAAAGCGTCTGCATGCCGATTTTTGCTATCAAATACGTAGCTTGTCACGCGCGTATCTATTGGTCTGGAGGCCTAAAAGGCAGCTAAAAACGACCTGAAAATGGCATTTTGGGGGCCTGAAAACGCCAGCAAGTGTATGCACAAGCCTTTTACAAAAATAATGCGTCATAAATGACACTTTAAGCACATAAGGGATTATTTATGACGCATTATTTTTCTTGAGCTCAAAAAATTAGGCCTCACTGCCGGATGCCGCAGCATTGATGTCGCGCACTTCCAGAATCGGCCTTGAATAACCAGTCCTGGCGACGTTCAACATGGCAAGGCCCATGCGCTCCGTGGTGGTGATGCTGTCGGGCATCAGGCCGCGCATCACCGGGAACAGCGGTTTGAACAGCGTGATGAGCACACGGTAAGCCACGGTTTTGGACACCTCACCGTTCATGGGCTGGATGGCGCCCGGCCTGAACATGAAGGCCTTGAGCGGCAGGCGCAGCAGGTCGTTCTCTGTCCGCCCCTTCACCCGCGCCCACATGATGCGGCCCCGCCCCGTGCTGTCTGTGCCCGCCCCGGAAACATAGGTCAAGGTCATACCGGGGTTCAAGCGCGCCAGCGCTGTGCCTGCAGCGACCGGAATGGCGTGGTTGATGGCGGCGTATTCGGCCTCGGTACGGCCTGCAGCCGTCGCGCCCAGGCAGAAGAAGCAGGCGTCGTAACCGGCCAGTTGTTTTTCCACGGCTGTGTAGTCCAGCAAATCCCCGTGCACCAGCTCTTTCAGCTTCGCATGCTGAAGACCGGTCAGCGTGCGCCCCACAGACAGCACTTCGGTCACGCCAGCATCGTTCAGGCATTCACGCATGACGCCCTGGCCCACCATGCCGGTGGCGCCGAAAATAATGACTTTCATGGTTTGTCTCCTGGCGGACGAGGTTGTGAGGGATCAGCAGCCAGAGTAAAACACAGTCTGGTAGGACATCACCCACCCGTCAATCAGCGGCTGGGGACTGCCCGCCACGGGCGCACATCCCGATACTTGAACAATCGCATCTATTGCCACCAGCGTGGCCACATCCCATGAGCACCTCTCTTGAACCTGTTGTCGTTACCCTCAAGCAGCGCATGTCCGCCACTGATGAGGCCGTTTTTGATGCATGGGTGACGCCCGAACTGGCGAAGAAGTTTTTCTTCACCACCCCCAGCGGTGAAATCCTGGCCTATGAGCTGAATGCCGTGACTGCCGGCGCTTTCACCATCACCGAGCAGCGGCCCAAGCCCGACGGCCAGCCGGGGACCATGGACGTCAAACATGTCGGCCACTACATCGAGATTGCGCGCCCTTCCCGGCTGGTGTTCAGCTTCAACGTGCCGCAGTTCCCAGGCGAGGAAACCGTGGTGGCGCTGGATTTTGTCTCGCTGTCGTCGGGCGAATGCGACCTGACGCTGACGCACAGCCTGGGCAGCAGCGACACTGCGCGGCAGTACAGGGACAAGACTGAAGCGGGCTGGAAGACTGTGCTTGGGCGGCTTGAAAAAGCGCTGGCCCAGGCGTAGCGCTGCGCAATCCCCCGCCCCGGGCAGGAACCGGGCCGTTCATTGACATGCGTCAAGGCCCTACCGTGCGGTACGCCTAAGCTGGGCCTTTACGCCAAGGACCCCATGGTTGCCTCTACCACCCCAAAAATGGAATTTGACGTTACTGCCACCCGCGTGAGCGCGCATGCAAGCCAGGCGACCTGCAAACAGGCCAGTATCACGATGGACACCGACCTGAAGGGCAACGCGGCAGCGTTTAACCCGGCAGAGTTGCTGCTGGCGGCATTGTCAGCCTGCATGATCAAAGGCATCGAGCGCGTTGTGCCGATGCTGGATTTCCAGATGCGCGGTGTAGAGGTACATGTACATGGCGTGCGCCAGGACGTGCCGCCCCGCATGGAGTCCATCAGCTATGAGATCGTGGTCGATAGCCACGAAGTTGACCGGCGGCTGGATCTGCTGCACGAGAACGTCAAGAAGTACGGTACGGTGTTTAACACTGTTGCGCCCGGAACAAGCCTCACCGGTACGTTGCGGCGGAAAGCCGCTTGAAGATTCCGCAGCACTGACAAAAGGGTAGCGCCAGCAATCATGGCCGCAGCTTGTTGACCCGCAAAACCACCAGAGCAGCAAAAGCCGCCACGCCCAGCGCCATGGAAAGCCCCAGCGCAAATGCACCGAAACGCTCGATTGCCAGCCCGAAGAGAAATGGTGCGAGTGCCTGCGCAAACCGTGCCGGCATCATCAATACGCCCTGCCTTGCTCCGTAGCCTGCAGAACCGAAAAAGATCAGCGGCAGAGTGCCGTTGGCAATCGTCATCACACCGTTGCCTGCCCCGTGCAGGATGGTGAAAACGAGCCCGGCGGGTACACCCATCGCCAGAAATACCAACGCGCCCAGCGGATGCGCGAGCGACGCCAGTCTGGCCGAAAGCAGCGGACTCACATTACGCATCAAGCCATATTCAAGCAGCCGTCCGGCGACCTGCGCGGGGCCGACAAGCGAGGCAAACACGATTGCACTGGCCAGACCTACGCCATTGGCCTGCAACAGCCTGGGCAGATGAGCCGCCATGGCCGTGCTGATGAACCATGTCACGCCAAAAACAAAGGCAAGCAGGTAAGCCGTCAATGCTGGCGGAGTTGGCACTGCTTCTGCAGTTGTCGCGACTTCAAGCTCGATGGGCACAGCGACTGCGCTTCTCGAAGGCAACGCCAGGTTAAGCGGCAAGGCAATCAGCAGGTGAATCGCGGCCCAGGCCAGACAGGCTGCGCGCCATCCGTACTGAAGATCCAGCCAGGTCGTCAGCGGCCAGCCTATGGTGCTGGCAAAACCTGCGATCAGTGTGATGCCGGTAATGGCAGACCGCGCACCCGAGCCGTACAACCTGACCAGAGTTGAAAAGGCAGCTTCATAAAACCCGGCAGACATGGCCACACCCATCAACAGCCAGGCTGCGAACAGGCTGACCGGGCCTTGCGCCGCAGCCAGCGCTGACAGGCCTGCCGCAAACACCAGACTGTTGGCAGCAAGCACCCGTCGCCCTCCGTACAGGTCAACCAGCCTGCCTGCGAAAGGCCCCAGCAGCGCAGACACCACCAGCGCCGCCGAGAACGCCAGGAACACGGTGGACAGGCTCAGCCCCAGGCTTTGTGCCATGCCTTTTGACAGGATGGCCGGGAGGTAATAGCTGGACGCGTAGGCGATGGTGACTGCCGTACCCAGTTTGGCGACGGTCCTGGCCTGCCCGGTTTTCATGATGTGTGGCCCGGATGTGGAATCAGATGGATTTCTGGTTCACGCGCCTTGACAGCGCCTCCGCACTTTCAACACGCTCGCTGTAGCGGTCTGTAAGCCAGGGCGATGCATCGCGCGTGAGCAGCGTGAACTTGACCAGCTCTTCCATCACATCGACCACACGGTCGTAATAGGCCGAAGGTTTCATGCGCCCGTCTTCGTCAAATTCGAGAAAGGCCTTGGCAATCGACGACTGGTTGGGAATGGTCAGCATGCGCATCCAGCGGCCGAGCACGCGCATCTGGTTGACGGCATTGAAAGACTGAGAGCCGCCAGAGACCTGCATGACCGCCAGCGTCTTGCCCTGCGTCGGGCGTACTGCGCCGCTGGTGAGCGGAACCCAGTCAATCTGTGACTTCATGATGCCCGTCATCGCCCCATGACGTTCTGGTGAGCACCAGACCATGCCCTCAGACCACTCGGCCAGTTGCCGCAGTTCCTGCACTTTGGGGTGCGACTCGGGGGCGTCGTCGGGCAGCGGCAAGCCGCTGGGGTTGAAAGTTCGGGTTTCTGCGCCCATGGCCTGCAGCAGGCGGGCGGCTTCTTCGCTGGCCAGACGGCTGTAGGAGCGCTCACGCACCGAGCCATAGAGCAGGAGGATGCGCGGCGGATGCGTGGATCGCTTCAGCAGTGTCTGAAGACCGGCTGCGGGCTGTTCAAACAGCTCAGCTGCGATGTTGGGCAGCGCATGCACCACAGGGTCATGAACCGACAACACGCTCTCCCTGTTCATTGATCACCTGTTCGCCATCTTCCTTGGCAAAGGCAGCGCGCTGCGGCAATGGCAGTATGTCGAGTACGGCTTCTGAAGGCCGGCAAAGACGGGTGGCCAGTGGCGTGACGACGACCGGGCGATTCATGAGGATGGGGTGCGCCACGATGGCATCAAGCAGTGCCTCATCGCTCAAGGCGGCATCGTCCAGGCCCAGCTCGTCGTAGGGCGTGCCCTTGCGGCGCAGAAGATCCCGAACCGGAATGGCCATTTGCGCCAGCAGTTCGACCAGTTTCTGGCGACTGGGCGGCGTCTTCAGATATTCGATGACTTCAGGCTCGACGCCCGTATTGCGTATCAGCGCAAGCACGTTGCGCGAGGTGCCGCAGCCTGGGTTGTGGTAGATCGTGATGCCGCTCATGCAAGACTCCTTATTGCCTCATTTCAATATTTCAATTATATTTGAATAATGGAAACAATTGAACAAACTGCCCTCACCCTGGACGAAACCAGCGCCGTCAAAGCGCTTGCGGCACTGGCACAGGCGCAGCGGCTGCGCGCCTTTCGCGCACTGGTGGTGGCCGGACCGGATGGCCTGACACCGGGTGTGATGGCAGAGCAGTTGGGCGTGGCGCCCAGTGCGCTCTCGTTTCACCTGAAAGAGCTGGCGCATTCAGGTCTGGTCAGCAGCGAGGCGCGCGGCCGCAACCTGATTTACCGCGCCGACTTTACCCACATGAACGCCCTGCTGGGCTACCTGACCGAGCATTGCTGCGAAGGTGGCGCCTGCGAAATCGCCAGCGACACGGTCTGCAGCGAGTGCTGAACAACCGTCCGTGACGGGTTCGGCACACATCAGAAATCCCCGCATCACACCCATTTACCCAACCACCTCTACGCACATCATGGCTGACAAATCCATCAACGTCCTGTTTCTTTGCACCCACAACTCGGCACGCAGCATATTGGCCGAGGCCACCCTGAACCACATAGGCAAGGGCCGCTTCAAGGCGTTTTCTGCCGGCAGCAGCCCGCGCGACAACCAGCAACCGAACCCGCTGGCACTCGCCGCGCTGCAGACGGCTGGCATCTCCATCGACGGACTCCACAGCAAGAGCTGGGACGAATTTGGCAAGCCCGATGCACCGACAATGGACCTGGTGATCACGGTGTGCGACAACGCCGCTGGCGAGGTCTGCCCCTTCTGGCCCGGCCATCCTGCGACGGCGCACTGGGGCTACCCTGATCCATCGGATACCGAAGGAAGCGACGGGCAAAAAGCCGAAGCCTTCCGCCACACGCTGCTCGCCATCAAGAGGCGTCTGGAGCTGTTGGTCAACCTGCCCGCCGCCGGCCTGGACAAACTGATGCTGGAAACACACGCGCGCAGCCTGTCGAAATCCTGAAACTTTTCTTTTTTAGCTTTTGAGGAAGCCCCTGTGCTCACTGCATCACTGATTTTTATGTTCACCATCACGCTGGTGATCTGGCAGCCACGCGGACTGGGCATAGGCTGGAGCGCCAGCGCAGGCGCACTTCTGGCGCTGGTTTTTGGCGTGGTGCAACTCACCGACATCGCTGCGGTGTGGCACATCGTCTGGAATGCCACGGCAACGTTTATCGCCATCATCATCACCAGCCTGCTGCTCGACGAAGCCGGTTTTTTTGAATGGTCTGCCCTGCATGTGGCGCGCTGGGGCAAGGGACACGGGCGCTGGCTGTTTGTGCTGATCGTGTTGCTGGGCGCAGCGGTGTCGGCCCTGTTTGCCAATGACGGTGCGGCATTGATCCTGACGCCCATCGTCATGGCCATGCTGCTGGCACTGGGCTTTGGCCCCGGCGCCACGCTGGCCTTTGTGATGGCAGCAGGTTTTATTGCCGACGTCGGCAGCCTGCCGCTGGTGGTGTCCAACCTGGTCAACATCGTTTCGGCGGATTTCTTCAAGATCGGCTTCGGGCGCTACGCGTCTGTCATGGTGCCGGTGAACGTGGCTGCCGTGCTGTCGGCGCTGGCAGTGTTGCTGCTGTACTTTCGCAGCAGCATTCCGCAACGCTATGACGTGGCGCAACTCAGGCAACCAAAAGAAGCCATACGCGATATGGCTACCTTTCGCATGGGCTGGGTCGTCATGGCACTGCTGCTGATCGGCTTCTTCTGGCTGGAGCCGAAAGGTGTGCCCATCAGCGCAATTGCCGCGGCAGGTTCGCTGTTGCTGCTGGTAGTTGCAGCACGCGGCCATGTGATCAGCGTGCGCAAGGTGATGCGCGAGGCACCCTGGCAAATCGTGGTGTTCTCGCTGGGCATGTACCTGGTGGTGTACGGGCTTCGCAACCAGGGCCTGACGGCTTATGTTGCAGGCTGGCTGGACTTTTTTGCGCGCGGCGGCATCTGGGGCGCGGCGTTTGGCACCGGCTTTCTCACCGCGCTGCTGTCATCGGTGATGAACAACCTGCCATCGGTGCTGGTCGGTGCGCTGTCGATTGAGGCGGCACAAGCAACAGGCGTAGTGCGCGAAGCCATGATTTACGCCAATGTGATTGGTACCGACCTGGGGCCCAAGATCACACCGATTGGCTCGCTCGCCACCCTGCTCTGGCTGCATGTGCTGGCGCGCAAGGGCATGACCATCACCTGGGGCTATTACTTCAGGGTGGGCATTGTGCTGACGGTGCCCGTACTGGCGGTGACCCTGGCGGCGCTGGCGTTGCGGCTAAGCCTCGGTGGGTAATGTCTAGAACCGTGTACCGACAGACAGCCTGAACATGTCCTGCGGCGTGAAGTTGACCTTGGGGTCCCAGGCGGCACGCACAAAAAACCTGGGCCAGTCATAGGTGGCGGAGAAGCCGAGTTCGCGCACGGTAACACCTGACACCAGTCCGGTTTTGTAGAGCCCGTCCAGGGTGAGCCTCTGGTCGCCATTGACAGGGGTCCGGTATATCAGATGCACGTTCTGCTGGTCGGGGTTAAGCCTGTTGTCGCGTATCAATGACAGGATGAGCGACCTGTTGTCTGCCCATCTGTAGCCGCCCGCAAGCGTGTAGGCATCACCCGGGTCGAAGTTAAGGTTGATGAAATTCTGCAGGTTGGTGCGGCTCAGGCCGACACCTGCAACCCAGGTGCGCCCGCCTTCAAGATAGGCGCTCCCGCCCACATAACTGCCGGTTGCGACTTCCAGCGAAGGCGTGAGGCGCACGGCACCCAAATCAAACTGGCGATCCCAGCCGAGCCGCGTTTGTGTGATGGACTGCGAGGGCGAGCGAAACTGGCCCAACCATGCATTGCCCAGGCTGCTGCTGGCGCGCAGGTTGAGGTCAAGTGCGGAAGCGTTGGGCAGGCCACCGCCGCGCAGCTGATAAAGGCCGCTGGTGAATTTGAAGGCGACGTCCTGGCCTGCGGCTGGCTGTGGCTCGGGTTCACCGGCTGAAAACGAGACCCCCGGCGCTAGCAAAGCCAACAGAAGACAGGCAATGTGCACGCCGGGTTTGAAGCTCGTGTACATCAGGTCGATTCAGGTGTGAGCCATTTTTGTAAAAACTGCGCATGCCCCATGGCGGGGTCCAGCTCGTAGCCGGCAAACCCGATGCGCTCATACAGCTTTATGGCGCTGCGGTTGCCTTGAAGAACCTCAAGCGTCAGCTTGCAGGCACCGCGTTCGCGTGCAATCTGCTCGACCAGCGCGAGCATCTTTTCACCCACACGCCGCCCCCTGTGGGTGGCGAGCACCACCACATCGTGCACATTGACCAGTGGTTTGCAGGCAAAGGTTGAGAAGCCTTCAAAACAATTGACAAGACCTACCGCATCGGTGCCATCGAAGGCCAGCACGCTGAAGGCCTGATGTCGCGCGGCGAGTGATGAAGGCAGGTTTGTTTTTGCAAATTCACTGAGCGGCTGGCCGCCGCCTGCCACATCACGCGCATATGCATCAAGCAGTTGTACCAATGCAGTTGCATGCGCGGCATTGGTGTAGTCGACCCGGCAAACACGAAGTTCCTGCAGGGCCATGGCGATGTGAGCTCAGGCCTTGATGGTGCCGGCAATACGCTCGGCGCAGGCCAGAGCCTGCCTGGCGTCACGCGCCTCGACCATCACGCGCAGCAACGGCTCGGTGCCGCTGGCGCGTATCAACACCCGGCCTGTGTTGCCGAGCTCTGACTCGACGGCCGCCGTTTCTGCCTTCAGCTTCGCATTGGATTGCCAGTCAAGGCCGGCGCTGATACGCACGTTCAACAATGTTTGCGGAAACAGCACCACATCACCTAGTAACTGCGCAATGGTCTTGCCGCTGCGCACACAGGCCTGCAGCACCTGCAAGGCGCTGATGAGGCCATCGCCGGTCGAGTGTTTGTCGAGCGCGAGCAAATGGCCGGAGCCCTCACCGCCCAGCAGCCAGCCGCGCTTTTCAAGTTCTTCCAGTACATAACGGTCGCCAACCTTGGCGCGTACAAACTCGACGCCCTTCTGTTTGAGGGCTACTTCAACCGCCATATTGGTCATTAATGTCCCGACGGCGCCTGGCACGGCTTCGCCACGCGCCAGCCGTTCATCGACCATCAGGTACAGCACCTCGTCCCCATTGAAGAGCCGCCCTTCGGCATCAACGAGCTGCAGCCGGTCGGCATCGCCGTCCAGCGCGATGCCGTAATGTGCGCCGTAAGCTTTCACAGCCTTGATCAGCGACTCGGGATGCGTGGCACCGACCTCGTGATTGATGTTCAAGCCGTCAGGGGCGCAGCCGATGCAGGTCACATCAGCGCCCAGCTCGTGAAACACCTGGGGGGCGATGTGATAGGCCGCACCGTGGGCCGCATCCACCACTATTTTCATGCCCTTGAGCGTGAGGTCATTGGCGAAGGTGCTTTTGCAGAATTCGATGTAACGGCCGGCAGCGTCGTCCAGCCGCCGGGTTTTGCCAAGGTTGGCCGAATCAATCCATACCGGGGCTTCTTCCAGCGCGGCTTCCACCTTGAGTTCCCAGTCGTCGTCGAGTTTGGCACCCTGGGCACTGAAGAACTTGATGCCGTTGTCGGCAAAAGGGTTGTGGCTGGCGCTGATGACCACGCCGAGGCTGGCGCGCTGTGTGCGCGTCAGGTACGCCACGCCGGGCGTTGGCAGCGGCCCAAGAAGCACGACATCCACACCGGCGGAATTGAAGCCCGACTCAAGCGCGCTTTCAAGCATGTAACCTGAGATGCGCGTGTCCTTGCCTATCAGAACAGTAGGTCGGGATTCAGTGCGCTTGAGCACCCTGCCGACAGCATGTGCCAGCCTTAAAACAAAGTCCGGCGTAATCGGCGCCTGGCCCACAGTGCCGCGTATGCCGTCAGTGCCGAAATATTTTCTGGTCATGTGTTGTTGCTCCTCGGCACCTTGCTATTTTTGAAAGAACAACATTTTAGGATGCGCCCCCTTCGCCCAACCGTGCGCTTGCGTACACAGCGTCAAGACGCTGCAGACCATACCTTCAATGCCTGCACCGTTTCACGGACATCATGCACGCGCACCACACGCGCACCCCTGTCCACCGCCAGCAGCGCCGCCGCCACGCTGGGTACCATGCGGTCGGCGACATCAAGTGTGGCCACTGATGCCAGCGAGTCGTTGACGATGGCGGCCAGCGACGACTTGCGTGACCAGCCTGCCAGCACCGGGTAACCAGCCGCCAGCAACTCGCGCTGCTGCGCCAGCAGCGAGAAATTCTGCGCCACCGTCTTGCCAAAACCTATGCCGGGGTCAAGCACGATGCGCGACCTGTCGACGCCGAGCGCCTCCAGTTGTGCCGCGCTTTTTTTCAGGAAATCCAGCACCTGCCCGGGCACATCGCCGGTCATGGGCGAGACCTGCATGGTCATCGGCTCGCGGTGCATGTGCATCAGGCAGACACCGCAGTTGGGATGCAGGGACACCACCTCATGCGCGCCCTCATGGCGTAGCGCCCAGATGTCATTGATGATGTCTGCACCGAGATCCAGCACGGCCTGCATGACTTCTGGTTTATAGGTATCCACCGAGACCGGCACGCCGAGCCGCACCGCGTGACGCACCACAGGCAGCACGCGGGCGAGTTCGTCTTCAAGGGGCAAGGGCGTGGCGCCGGGGCGGGTCGATTCACCACCGATATCAAGAATGTCCGCGCCCTCTTCAATCAGTTGCGCGCAGCGTTCAAAGACACCCAGCACGCTGCCGTCAGGACGATAAAACTTGCCGCCATCGGAGAACGAATCAGGCGTGGTGTTGATGATGCCCATGACGCGGGGCCGGGTCAGGTCAATCTGAAAACGTGAGGTTTGCCAGAACACAACAATCTCTGTAAAAAAAATCAGTCGAAGCAGATAAAAGAAAACCCGGGACCAGCCCGGGTTTGTCAAAGTCTCACAGCGGCATCAGGCCACCGTGGGCGCAGGGTCTGTGCTGACCGCAGGGGTACCCCCAGTGGGGCCGCCGCCACCACCGACGGAGGGGTTGCGCGGTGTCCAGTCCTTGGGCGGACGAGGTTCCTTGCCGGCAATGATGTCATCAAGCTGGTCGCCGTCAATGGTTTCCCATTCGAGCAGGGCCTTGGCCATGGCATGCATCTTGTCCTTGTTGTCTTCAATCAGCGTACGCGCCACGGTGTACTGCTGGTCGATGATGCGGCGCACTTCGCTGTCCACCTTTTGCAGGGTCGCTTCGCTCATGTTGTTGGTCTTGGTGACCGAACGACCCAGGAACACTTCGCCTTCGTTCTCTGCATAGACCATGGGGCCCAAAGCTTCTGTCATGCCGTATCGGGTCACCATGTCACGGGCCAGCGAAGTAGCGCGTTCAAAGTCGTTGCTGGCGCCCGTGGTCATCTGGTTCATGAACACTTCTTCAGCGATACGGCCACCAAACAGCATGCTGATCTGGCTGAGCATGAACTCGCGGTCATAGCTGTAGCGGTCCTGCGCAGGCAGGCTCATGGTGACGCCCAGGGCGCGGCCACGCGGGATGATGGTGACCTTGTGCACCGGGTCGCACTTGGGCAGCATCTTGCCGATCAGGGCATGGCCGGACTCGTGGTACGCGGTGTTGCGGCGCTCTTCCTCGGGCATGACCATGCTCTTGCGCTCCGGCCCCATGAGGATCTTGTCCTTGGCTTTTTCGAAGTCCTGCATCTCCACCGTGCGCGCGCTGCGGCGTGCGGCCATCAGCGCGGCTTCGTTACACAGGTTAGCGAGGTCGGCGCCCGACATCCCAGGTGTGCCGCGTGCGATGACTCCGGGGCTGACGTCCTGGCCAAGTGGGACCTTGCGCATGTGCACATTGAGGATCTGCTCGCGACCGCGGATATCAGGCAGCGTGACATAAACCTGGCGGTCAAAACGGCCCGGGCGCAGCAGGGCGGCATCAAGAATGTCAGGACGGTTGGTCGCAGCAACGACGATCACGCCGACGTTGGTTTCAAAACCGTCCATCTCGACCAGCATCTGGTTGAGGGTTTGCTCGCGCTCATCATTACCACCGCCCAGGCCTGCGCCACGCTGGCGACCAACGGCGTCGATTTCATCGATAAAGATGATGCACGGTGCGTTTTTCTTGGCGTTGTCGAACATGTCACGAACGCGGGATGCGCCCACGCCGACAAACATTTCAACGAAGTCAGAACCTGAAATCGAGAAGAACGGAACCTTGGCTTCACCGGCAATGCTCTTGGCCAGCAGCGTTTTACCGGTGCCCGGAGGGCCCACGAGCAGCAGGCCGCGTGGAATGCGTCCGCCCAGCTTCTGGAATTTTTGCGGGTCTTTCAGGAAGTCGACGACTTCCTTGACCTCTTCCTTGGCCTCGTCGCAGCCGGCAACGTCGGCAAAGGTGACAGGATTGGTGGATTCGTCAAGCAGGCGCGCTTTTGATTTGCCGAAGCTGAACGCCCCGCCCTTGCCGCCGCCCTGCATCTGGCGCATGAAATAAACCCAGACACCAATCAGCAGCAGCATCGGGCCCCAGCTGACCAGCAGGGTCATGAGCAGGGAACCTTCTTCGCGCGCCTTGACATCAAACTTGACGTCATTGGCAATCAGGTCGCCGACCAAGCCGCGGTCGAGGTAGGTGGCTGTGGTGCGCACCTTGCGGTCATCGGTGGTGGTAGCAACGATCTCGGTGCCGCCCTGGCCTTCTGCAATGGTGGCCTGCTTGATTCGTTTGCCGCGAACCTCTTCAAGAAACTCGGAGTAACCCATGGAGGTTGCATTGGCACCACCGCGTGTATCGAATTGCTTGAACACGGTGAATAGCACCATGGCGATCACCAGCCAGATTGCAATTTTGGAAAACCACTGATTATTCAAGGATGACTCCGATGTAAAAACCCAGATGCACTGAGACGGCACATGAGACTGATTTTAGGCCTTTCAAGGTCCAAAACTGCATAAAAGCGGCGTTTCACCCCTTGGTTTAAAGAGGGTTTAGGCTTTTTTAGCGTTTGTGCAGGCCTTGCCTCCAGTAACCGTTGCTCAATGCAGGCCTATTTGAGACCCAGGCCGACAAGAAATGTTTCAGAGGATCCCGGCCTCGACGCCTTCGGCTTGAAGCGCTTGAACACCTTGAACGTGTCCTTGAACAGCTTGACCATGGGGTCGTAGGCACCACCATGAAACAGCTTGACGACCAGCGCGCCATCGGGCTTGAGGTGATTGACCGAGAAATCAACTGCGAGTTCGACCAGGTCGCTGATACGGGCCGCATCGGCTGATTCAATGCCCGACAGATTCGGTGCCATGTCAGAGATGACAACATCGACCTTGCGGTCGCCCGCCGTTGCAGCCAGCGTCTGTTCAAGCGCGTGCAGCACCTCTGATTCACGGAAATCGCCCTGGATAAACACCACGCCCTCAATCGGCTCCATGGGCAGCAAATCAAGCGCCACGATCTTCCCGTTGAGTCCACCTGCAGCTGCTCCCGATGGTGCGAGCTTGCGGCGCGCGTACTGGCTCCATGCACCCGGCGTACTCCCCAAATCCACCACCACATAGCCGGGGCGGATCAGGTTCAGGTTTTCATCGATTTCCTTGAGCTTGTAAGCAGCCCGGGCCCGATAACCCTCTTTTTGCGCCAGCTTGACATAGGGGTCGTTGATGTGCTCGTGCAGCCAGGCCTTGTTAACCTTGCCGCCGGTTTTGGCCGGGGCCTTTGCCGGTACTTTCTCGGCTGGCTTCGTATTTGCTTTCATGCCCCGATTGTCGCTCCCATCAAAAAATCCCGGCACCCGCGATAATCACCCCATGGCTCAAATACTACTTACCCCCGCCCAGCGCAAGGACCACCGGTCCGACGCGCATCACCTCAACCCCGTGGTGATGATCGGCTCCGACGGCCTCACCCCGGCTGTGCAAAAAGAAATCAATGCGGCCCTGAACGCCCACGGGCTGATCAAGGTTCGCGTGCAATCCGACGACCGCCCCGGCCGCGAAGCAATGTTCCAGACGTTGGCAGACGAGCTCAATGCCGCGCCCATCCAGCACATCGGCAAGTTGCTGGTGCTCTGGCGCCCCATGCCAGAGAAGGAAAAAAAGGTCAATGAAGACCGCATGCCGGGCCCGAGGGACATCAAGGTGCTCAAGAACAGCTCGCGCTACGGCCAGCGCCCGGAAGTCAAAACCCTGCGCGTTCTGGGCAACCAGCGCCTGACGCCGGGCGGTACCGTCAAACGCGCAAAAAAAACCGCTCAAGACCAGCTTGAAGAAAAGGTCACAAGGCCAGGACTGACAATTTCCGCAGGAATGTGTCTTGGCCCTTTTTATTGCGCTGGCAACCCTTAACTAACATTCCATGACCAATCCACTCCTCGACTTTTCCGACCTTCCCGCTGTTCGACCAAATCCAGCCGGAGCATGTAAGCCCCGGCGATTGATGAGCTGCTTCTAGGAAGCCGACGCAGCGCTTGAAAAAGTCACGGCAGCCGACTTTCCCGGCTGAACTGGACGCGCCATTGCTGCGGCACACTGGATGTCGCCACCGAAAAGCTGGGCCGCGCATGGGGCGCCGTCAGCCACCTGAACAGCGTGGCCGACACACCCGAGCTGCGCGCCGCCTACAACGCCGCCCTGCCCAAAGTCACGGAATTCTGGACAAGCGCCTGGGTGCCGATGAGCGGCTTTACGCCAAAGTACAAGGCGATTGATGTTGCAAGACCCTGAATGCACCGAACAACGCTTCAGGCGCACAAAAATGCCATCCGCAATTTTGTGCTCTCGGGCGCCGAATTGACCGGCACGGCCAAGGAGCGCTTTGCCAAAATCCAGGAGCGCCTGGCCGAACTGAGCCAGAAATTCAGCGAAAACTCGCTGGATGCCACCGACGCGTTTGCGTATTACGCGCAGGAAAGCGAGCTTGCAGGCGTTCCGGCGGACACCATCCAGACAGCCCGCGAGCTTGCCAAAGCCGAGGGCAAGGACGGCTACAAGATCACGCTGAAGATGCCCAGCTACCTGCCGGTGATGCAGTTTGCTCACAGCAGCCCCCTGCGTGAAATCATTTACAAGGCCTACAGCACACGCGCCAGCGACCAGGCGCCGGCCGAGTTCAGCAAATTCGACAATACCGCCGTGATGCAGGAAATCCTCGCGCTGCGGCTTGAAGAAGCGCAGTTGCTGGGCTACAAAAATTTCGGCGAAGTGTCCGTCGTGGCCAAGATGGCCAAGTCGCCGGAAGAAGTCATCACCTTCCTGCGCGATCTAGCTCACCGCGCCAAACAGTATGGCGAAAAAGACGTTGCCGACCTGCGCGCCTTCGCCGCCGAACGCATGGGCATCAGGGAGCCGCAAGCCTGGGACTACGCCTATATCGGCGAAAAACTCAAGGAAGAGCGCTATGCCTTCAGCGAGCAGGAAGTCAAACAGTACTTCACCGCGCCCAAGGTGCTCGCCGGCCTTTTAAAGATTGTTGAAACACTGTTTGAAGTGGCCATCCGCAAGGACTCAGCCCCTGTCTGGAAGCAGGGCGTGGAGTTCTACCGCATTGAACGCGCAGGCGAACTGGTGGGCCAGTTTTACCTCGACCAGCCGGCACGCACCGGCAAACGCGGCGGTGCCTGGATGGACGATGTCCGCACCCGCTGGCTGCGCCCCGACAACGGCCAGTTGCAGACGCCGGTGGCACACCTGGTCTGTAACTTTGCCGACGGCGTCGGTGGCAAGCCCGCGCTGCTGACGCACGACGACGTCACCACGCTGTTCCATGAATTCGGCCATGGCCTGCACCACATGCTGACGCAGATCAACGAGCGCGATGTCTCGGGCATCAGCGGCGTGGAGTGGGATGCGGTCGAGCTGCCCAGCCAGTTCATGGAGAACTTCTGCTGGGAGTGGGATGTGCTCAAGCACATGACCTCGCATGTCGACACCGGCGAGCCCCTGCCGCGCGCACTGTTCGACAAGATGCTGGCGGCCAAAAACTTCCAGAGCGGCATGCAGACCCTTCGGCAGGTCGAGTTCTCGCTGTTCGACATGCTGCTGCACACAGGCTACAAGCCAGGCGATGACGTCATGGCCGTGCTGAACAAGGTGCGCGACGAGGTGGCGGTCATCAAGTCACCCGCCTACACCCGTACGCCCAACACCTTCGGCCACATCTTCTCGGGTGGCTACGCCGCCGGCTACTACAGCTACAAATGGGCTGAAGTGCTTTCGGCTGACGCCTATGCGGCGTTTGAGGAAAGCGCTGTCCCCACGGCCGATGGCGAATCTGCCAGCACGGTGACGGTGGAAACCGGCCGCAAATACCGCCACGCCATCCTCGAAGCGGGTGGCAGCCGCCCGGCCATGGAGTCATTCAAGGCATTTCGTGGCCGGGAACCGACGATTGATGCACTCTTGCGTCATCAGGGAATGGCCTGAGAACGTTAAGGAACTGGATATAGTGCGCTCTGGAAAATCTTTGGCGCCTGTACACACCCCGTCCAGGCCCTCCTGATGCCCCCTGCAGCGCAACGACTTACCGGGAAGAGACAACATGAAAGCAACTTTGAGCAAACTCCTGACTACCGGCGCTGGCGCTGTTGCCATCGCAGCAACAACCCTGGTGATGACCGCTGCCCATGCGCAGCAGGTTTACCGGATTGTTGGCCCGGATGGCAAGGTGACTTTCTCTGACAAACCGCCTCCTGCTGCCACCGCCCCCGCAAAAGTCACCAATGCCGCAAGCGGCGCTTCGGCAGGCTCTGGCGGCTCCGCCCTGCCTTTTGAACTGCGCCAGATCGCATCGAAATATCCTGTCACCCTTTACACAAGTGCAGCCTGCGGCCCCTGCGGCTCGGCCCGCAACATGCTCAATGCGCGCGGCATTCCGTTTACGGAAAAAACCGTCAATACCCCCGCAGACGGCCAGGCCCTGCAGCGCATCAGCGGCGACAACGCCCTGCCCTTTGCGACCATAGGCGGCCAGCAACTCAAAGGCTATTCGGATACGGAGTGGACGCAGTTTCTCAATGCTGCGGGTTACCCGGCAACATCAGCGCTGCCTTCAGGCTACCGCCAGGCTGCAGCGACCCCACTGGTCGTGGTGGCAACCCCGCCCCCACCAGCAGCAAGCGCAGGTGCCGGCAATCCGGAAGCCGAGCGGCCAGCCTCACCACCGATTCAGGCGCCGCCCAGCAACCCTGCCGGCATCAAGTTCTAGCCTGCTTGCGACTGCCGGGATTTAAAACAGCATTGTCTTGACGCCGCCGGGCGCACCCAGCAGGCAGACGCCGGCTTTCTGAAAAGCAAATACTCCGACGGTGACCACACCGGGCCACTGGTTGACCTGAGACTCGAACCCCAGCGGGTCGATGATCTTCAGACCCGTCACATCCAGGATGTGCTGGCCGTTGTCGGTCACCAGCGGCACGCCGTCTTTCAGCCTCAATGCGGCAACGCCGCCAAGCGCCGCAAACTGACGGGTGATTCGGCCCGCCGCCATGGGAATGACCTCTACCGGGACCGGAAAAGCCCCCAGCGTCTTCACCAGCTTGGACTCGTCTGCAATACACACAAACTTGCGTGACTGGGCGGCAACAATCTTTTCACGCGTCAGGGCTGCGCCGCCGCCCTTGATCATGTAGCCCGCGTGATCTATCTCGTCGGCACCGTCGATGTAGACGGCCAGTTCGTCGACCTCGGTGGCGTCAAACACCTTGATGCCCAGCGCCTGAAGGCGCGCAGTCGAGGCGCTTGAGCTGGAGACGGCACCCGCAATTTTGTCTTTCATGCCGGCCAGCGCATCAATGAACTTGTTGACCGTAGAACCGGTGCCTACGCCCACGATGCTGCCGGGTTCGACATAAAGAAGTGCAGCCTGGCCAACCAGGGTTTTGAGTTCGTCTTGGGTCATATGGGGCATGGGGCGTGATGGAGTAATGAAGGCCAGAGGCCGGGATGTGTTTTGCGACAATGGCGCTTGCTGCACCGTCCACAACAAATTATCCAATGTCCCTGCTCCCCTACGCCCTCGCCCGCCCCTTTTTATTTGGCCTTGATGCCGAAACTGCCCATGAACTGACCATGGCCTCGCTTGCGCGCACCCAGGGCACGCCACTGTCGCTGGCTTATTGCAACACGCGTGTCGATGACCCGATTGAGCTGGCTGGCCTGAAGTTTCCCAACCGGGTGGGCCTGGCTGCAGGCCTGGATAAAAACGCCCGCTGCATTGACGGGCTTGCCGCCATGGGTTTCGGTTTTGTTGAGGTCGGCACGGTAACCCCCAAGGCGCAGCCCGGCAACCCCAAACCGCGCATGTTCCGCCTGCCGCAGGCCAATGCCCTGATCAACCGGCTCGGCTTCAACAACGACGGCCTGGACGCCTTTGTGGCGAATGTGCAGGCGTCCCGCGTGCGCAAGCAAGGTGCGGGTCCGTCTGGCCTGCTGCTGGGCCTGAACATCGGCAAGAACGCCGCAACGCCAATCCAGGATGCAGTTGATGACTACCTCACCTGCCTGGGCGGCGTCTACCCGCACGCCGACTATGTGACTGTCAACATCTCAAGCCCCAACACCAAAAACCTGCGCACCCTGCAAAGCGATGAAGCACTGGATGCATTGCTGGGCGCCATTGCCAAACGCCGTGAGACGCTGGCCAGCCGCCATGGCAAGCGGGTGCCCATTTTTGTGAAGATTGCGCCCGACCTTGATGACGACCAGGTCAGCCTGCTGGCAGCCACCCTCAAACGCCAAGGCATGGATGGCGTCATTGCCACCAACACCACCATCAGCCGGGAAGCCGTCAAGGGCATGGCCCATGCCGAAGAAGCCGGCGGCCTGAGCGGCGCGCCCGTGCTGGAGGCCAGCAACCGCGTGATCAGCCAGTTGCGGGCGTCGCTGGGCAAGGGCTTTCCCATCATTGGTGCAGGCGGGGTAATGAGCGGGGCTGACGCTGTCTCCAAGATACAAGCCGGCGCCGACGTCGTGCAGATTTATACCGGGCTGATCTACAAGGGCCCCGGGCTCGTCACCGAAGCCGCGCTGGCGATCAAAAAGATGCGCTGATGGTCTGGCTGCGGCCATTGCACAGGTGTAAGCCAAGCAGCTGCTTGCTATTAATTCAGTAGCTTCTCACGCATGTATTCATTGGGCTACAGCCGTATTTGGCACCTGAAATGGGCCTTTTTGAGCCCGTTTTGGCCCCAACCGACGCTTTTCTGACTCAAAAAGGCTGAAATGTTAATACCCAACTTAACATTCTTTGATTTTTTAACGTATACGTTAAAAATCATGCTTCCAAGTTTGGGCATCAGGCGCAGCCATCGCACAGGTGAGAGCAGAGCGGGTTCCGGACAGGGTTTACACCGAGCGCGCATAGAGGCCAGCATCTAAGCACGCTGCAGGCAGGGCGCAGCAGAGACGTTTGGGCCGAACCTGCCGCTACCATCATGCGGCCATTACAAAACAAGAATCCACATGACTCTCCCGACCTCCCGGACCGCCTCTCCCTATCCCCACCTGCTCGCACCGCTGGACCTCGGTTTCACCACGCTGAAAAACCGCGTGCTCATGGGCAGCATGCACACCGGCCTGGAAGACGGCCGCAAGCACTTCCCGGCCATGGCCGCCTACTTTGCCGAGCGCGCACGCGGCGGCGTGGGCCTGATGGTGACCGGCGGCTTTGCCCCCAACATCGCCGGCTGGACAAAACCCTTTGCCGGAATGCTTGCAAGTTCGGGCGCGGCACGCAGGCACAAACAGGTGACCGATGCGGTGCACACAGAAGGCGGCAAGATTGCGTTGCAAATCCTTCACACGGGCCGCTATGGCTACCACCCGCTGTGCGTCGCGCCCTCACGCATCCAGAGCCCGATCTCGCCCTTCACGCCGCGTGAACTGAGCGCCGCAGGTGTGGAACGCCAGATCAAGGCTTTCATCCGCTGCGCCCTGCTGGCCCGGGACGCCGGCTACGACGGCGTGGAGATCATGGGCAGCGAAGGCTACTTCATCAACCAGTTCCTGGTGACCCACACCAACCAGCGCAGCGACGAATGGGGCGGCTCGTACGCCAACCGCATGCGGCTGGCGGTTGAAATCGTCAAGCGCACACGCGAAGCCGTCGGCCATGACTTCATCATCATCTACAGGCTGTCGATGATTGACCTGATTCCCGATGGCAGCAGCTGGGATGAAGTTGTCGAACTTGGCAAGGCCGTGGCTGCCGCCGGTGCCACCATCATCAACAGCGGCATTGGCTGGCATGAAGCACGCGTGCCCACCATTGCCACCTCGGTGCCCCGCGGCGCATTCACCTGGGTGACCAAAAAACTGCGCGCCGACCTGCGCGCTGCGGACGTCAACATTCCAGTGGTCACCAGCAACCGCATCAACACGCCGGAAGTCGCCGAGCAGGTGCTGGACGACGGCTGTGCCGACATGGTCAGCATGGCGCGGCCCTTTCTTGCCGACCCTGAGTTCGTCAACAAGGCGGCAGAGGGCCGCGGCCAGGACATCAACACCTGCATCGCCTGCAACCAGGCCTGCCTTGACCATGCCTTTCAGGC
Organism: Polaromonas sp.; assembly: GCA_965228025.1. Classification (GTDB taxonomy): domain Bacteria; phylum Pseudomonadota; class Gammaproteobacteria; order Burkholderiales; family Burkholderiaceae_C; genus Polaromonas. Next base: position 81,802 of record CBDDGX010000021.1, read on the forward strand.
AAAGCTTGCAAGTTGCCTGGTCAACCCGCGCGCGGTACACGAGACCGAACTGGTCATCAAGCTCGCGCCAGCCAAAAAACGCGTCGCGGTGATTGGTGCTGGACCCCGCCGGCCTTGCCGCCGCAACAACCCTCGCCCAGCGCGGCCACCATGTAGACCTCTACGATTCCGCCGACCGCATAGGCGGCCAGTTCAACCTGGCCAAACGTGTGCCCGGCAAGGAAGAGTTCGAGGAAACGCTGCGCTACTTCGGCCGCCGGATTGAAGCCACCGGCGTCAATCTGCAACTGAACACACGCATGGACGCCGCAGCCCTCATGGCGGGAAAATTTGACGACGTCATCCTTGCGACAGGCGTCACTCCCAGAAACCCGCGCATTCCCGGCCAGGACCACCCGGCTGTTCTCAGCTACATCGACGTGCTGCTGGGCCGCAAGCCCGTCGGGAAGCGCGTGGCCTTGATCGGTGCGGGCGGCATAGGTTTTGATGTTGCTGAATTCCTGGTGTCAGAGCCTGGCCATTCAACCGCGCTTGACCTGCAGGCCTGGCTGTCCGAATGGGGCGTGGCCGACCCCGAACAGGTACGCGGCGGTGTCGTTCGCCCCGTCAGCACCCCACCCGCACGGCAAGTCACGCTGCTCCAGCGCAAACCCGGAAAGCTGGGCAAGGGTCTGGGCAAAACCACAGGCTGGATACACCGCGCAGCCCTGAAGATGAAAAACGTCGAGATGCTGTCGGGCGTGAACTACGAACGCATAGGCGCGCAAGGTGACGGCCTCGGTCTTTTCATCACGTTTGGTGAAAAGCGCGAGAACGGTACGGTGCTGGAAGTCGACAACATCGTGCTGTGCGCGGGGCAGGAGCCGCTGCGCGAATTGCTGGAGCCCCTGCGTGCAGCCGGGGTCAACACCCACCTGATAGGCGGTGCCAGCGAAGCATCTGAACTGGACGCGAAACGCGCCATTGACCAGGGGACCAGACTCGCTGCGACGCTTTGACCCGCCCTGTTGAACTGCGTCTCGACGTTAGTCCGGCGCATCCACTTGGCCGCTTCCAGGCAGCATGAATATCAGGAAGGACGCGCTGGACAAATTTGTCACATTTTTCGGAAAAATATGGCAAAAAAGTGAGTCTTCGCGCTGAAAAACCGGCATTTTTACTGTATGCGAGGGGCCAAACGCTGGCCTGAAAGCTGCTTTGTTGATTTCCCAATATTTTTACAACGAGGAGGAATTTATGAAGCGCGCTGTCCAAAAGGGTTTTACCCTGATCGAGTTGATGATTGTTGTGGCAATTATCGGTATCCTGGCTGCAGTAGCCCTGCCTGCCTATCAGGACTACACAACCCGTGCAAAGGTGTCCGAAGTTGTACTTGCAGCGTCGTCTGCACGTACCGCCATTGCCGAGTATGTTGCAGCCAGCGGTGCATTTCCATCCACCGCATCAGATGCCAGCATCGCCACGCAGTCTTCAAAATATGTAGCCTCGGTGGTTTACGCAAGCGCCAGCGCATCCAGCGGCGCAGTGACCGTGACCGCTCAAGGCGATAGCAGCATTAACGGCAAGACTGTCCAGCTCGCTGGAACCACGGGCGCCAATGGGGTGGTGATCTGGGTTTGCGGGCCTGGAACCACCAGCGCCATGGACACCAAATATCTGCCAGCAAGCTGCCGCGGTTAAGCTTTGCCGACTGATGATCCAAGCCCCTCCACAGGGGCTTTTTACTTGGTGCAGCCAAATACCATGCGAGATAAAGCGGTCGATTTATGGATGACTTGTGTGGTGTTGATCCGGCCTTGGTATGGCCTCGGCAACTTTTGGCATCCTGGCAACGCCTATTGCAACATTTCGCCAACACATTGCGCTATCGCCATGGAGCTCGTCAGGCCAGGCGATTCGATGCCAAAGAGGTTCACCAGGCCACGCACGCCGTGATCCTGCGGGCCCTGAATGACGAAGTCCCCGGCGGGCTCGCCCGGCCCGTGCAGCTTGGGCCGTATGCCCGCATAACCCGGCTGCAGTGCGCCGTCGGCCAGCGCCGGCCAGTACTTGCGAACCTCTGCATAAAAAACCTCGCCACGTGCCGCGTCAACCACCAGGTCGTCGGCAGATTCAACCCACTGAACGTCAGGCCCGAATTTCGCCTGGCCACCGAGGTCAATCGTCAGGTGCACGCCCAGCCCTGCCGCCTCTGGCACGGGGTAAATCAGGCGGGTAAATGGCGAGCGACCCGCAAGTGTGAAGTAATTTCCCTTGGCATAGTGGCTGACGGGTACAAATTGTGCGGATAGCCCTCCGAATTTGCTGGCCAGCAAGGGGGCCTGTAACCCGGCCGCATTTACCACGGTGTTTGCATTCAGGCAGGTACCGTCAACTGTCGTCAGTACCGCACCGGTCTGGCTGAATACGGCATGGGCCAGCGGCGAGTTGAATGCAATCACACCACCCGCGTTTTCCAGGTCGCCCTGCATGGACAGCATCAGCGCATGGCTGTCGACAATGCCGGTGCCTGGCGAATGCACCGCAGCCATGCACTCGAGGGCGGGCTCCAGGGCCCTCGCCTCATCGCGGGTCAGTAGCACCAGGTCATGCACGCCATTTGCAGCCGCTTTTTCGATAATGGCCTGGAGTTGGGCGACCTGCGCGGCGCTCGTCGCCACAATCAGTTTGCCGCAGCGGCTATACGCAATGCCCCGCTCTTCGCAATAGGCATAAAGCAGTTGCTTGCCGTCGACACAAAGACGCGCCTTCAATGAACCATGCGGGTAATAAATACCGGCATGAATGACCTCGCTGTTGCGGGAACTGGTGCCCGTACCGATGGAAGAAGCGGCCTCCAGCACCATCACCTCACGGCCCTGCAGGGCAAGCGCGCGCGCCGTCGCGAGGCCAACCACACCCGCGCCAATCACTACGCAATCAATTTTTTCCATCAGGTTTTCTGTCTTTCACAGTTTGCGTGGGTCGATGTCGAGAAGCTGCCTGACCAATGAAGCAAGATTTCTCTTGAGCAAATCGAACCCCTGGTTCATTTCAAGGGTTTCTTCATTCATGTAAAGCTTACGGTTGATCTCAAGCTGGATGCTGTGGCGATGCAAGCCCGGATTGCCATAACGTCGTACCAGTTCCACACCCTTGTAAGGGTGGTTGCAGGCCACGCTGTAGCCCAGCGAAGACAGGTGATCGCAGACCTGCCTTGAAAGTGCGGGGCTGGCCGTCGAGCCGTCACGGTCGCCCACCACAAAATCGGCATGAGCCTCTCCGGGGAAATCCGTGGCCTTGCTGGAGGCAACCGCCGGCATCGAGTGGCAATTGATGTGAATGCTGTAGCCATGCGCACGGTGCGCCTCGTCAATGGCAGCTTCTACCGCCGCGTGATAGGGCTTCCAGCAGCGCTCGATGCGGGCCTTCACCTCAGCCACTGAAAGTTTGCGCCTGTACAGCGGCAGGCCATCGTCTGTCGTGCGCCAGATCAGCCCCTTGCCCAGGCGGACCTTGGACATGATGCGGGGGTCTGTTTCAACCGGGTCCGGCCAGGTCTCATCGAAGAGCGTGACATCCACTTCTGTGGTGTTGCGGTTTGCATCCAGGTAGCTTCGCGGAAAGAACGCTTCAATCCAGTGCACTCCCAATGCAGGTGCAAAGTCATAAAGTTTCTCGACGTGCGTGTCTTCCGCACGTCGCAGTAGAAGCTGGTCGCACGCGTGCCCGAAGTCAGCCGGGTAGTCGGTGCCGCTGTGCGGGGAGTCGAGCACCAGGGCAGAGCTGCCCCTGACATGGCGGACGGGCTGCACAAGTGAATTCATGCCGCCAATTGTGCCTCCGTCCAGAAGCGTCAACGCCGTCCGGCCGGTGGCGTCAGTGGCGCTCAAGTCAGTCGTGTCCTACAAGCACCGCCCTGTCGCACCTACATGGGGCGCGCATGCACGCTAATAGAGTGCATACACCTCCAGCGTGTCTGGAGCATTGTTAATGAACAACCACGACATACCAAAGGACGAATCGTGATTAAAACCAAACTGAACCGTGCATTGACCGGCTTTGCCTTCGTGGTCGGATCTCTCACATTGGCCGCAAGCGTGCAGGCTCAGACTACACAAAGTTCCAGCCCCAGCGGTTACTCCATGTACGCTCCTGGTTCTGGATATTTCGGCTTCAACGCTGGCCGTTCGCGTTACGGTGACCGTACGCCAGGCCTGGGCGGGTTTATCAATGACCGCAGCAACAACGCCTACAGCCTGTATGGCGGCAGCTACTTCAACAACAACTTCGGCCTTGAGCTCGGTTACAACGACTTCGGGCGTGTCAATCGCTTCGGTGGATCAACCACCGCCAATGGTGTCAGCCTGAGCCTCGTCGGCAAGCTGCCGCTCAGCCAGTCGTTCAACCTGCTGGGCCGCGTCGGTGGCAGCTACATCCGCACCGACGTCTCCACCTCGCCGGCGAGCGGCGTTCCAGCCGGTCGCGACAGCCGCTTTGGCGCGTCTTACGGCATCGGCGCTGAATGGAACTTTGCCCCCGCATGGTCGGCAGTCTTCCAGTACGACGAATACAACCCCCGTTACACCGGCGGTGGCACCGAGCGCCTGAACACCACCACACTGGGCCTGCGCTACCACTTCTGATTTTTCCCCGGAGTATTCCTGACCTCACACCTGCACGCCCTCACGGGCCTGCAGGTTTTTTTTATGGGTGGCTCGCCGCAGAGAAAACGGACGATCTTCAATCAGGATGCGCGGTCTGGTTTGCCTGAACCCTGGTTCGGCAAGGCGAGCATTTCCTGGAGCAGCCAGGTACCGGCCCGCGCCCAGACGCCTTTGCCGCGACCAGACGGCATCTACCGGTACACGTCTGGGCCAGCCACGGGCATCGAGTTCCCTGAGTTTGTCTGTGGCGAAACGCGTCACCATCCAGCGCGGGATGGCGGCCCAGCCCAGACCCAACACGGCCATTTCCAGCAGCATCAGGTAGCTGGGTGCTGACCATGCCCTTCGCGCAGGTGAAGCCCCCTGCCCCTGGGGCTCAAGATAGGTCTCCAGCCTGAGCTCGCGAAAATTATGGAGTACATCGGGCGTGATGTCCGCCATCTCCGCGAGCGGATGGGAAGTGGCAACGAACAGCGTGATTTCAGACTGCTCGGCAATGGTCGCCGACCCGATATCCGGGGGGTAAACCGCTTGGGCGGCAACCACACCAATCTGCGCCCGGCCTGTCTGAACCAGCGACACAAGGTCGCCGTGTTCGGCAATCAGGCATTCAAACTCCAGATCAGGAAACTTCTGGTCAAACGCCTTGAGCATTTCCTCAAACCGGTCTGACTGGTAGGTGTCTGACCACACCACGCCAAGTTTGACTTCCAGTTCACCACCTAGCTGGCTCGCAGCCAGGTCCAGGCGGTCGCTTGCGGCAAGAATATCTTTTACCCGGCCGAGCAGGACGCGCCCTTCTGGGGTGAGGCCCGGCTTGCGGCTGCTGCGATCAAACAGCATGACGCCCAGGTCAACCTCCAGGTTGGCAATGGCTGTACTTACCGTGGACTGGCTTTTACCCAGCTTGCGCGCAGCGGCCGAGAAGGAACCCAGAGTGGCAGCTTCGGCGAATGCCAGGAGGGCTTCGGGGGAATGATGCATGTATAAAACCATTCATCTATTTTTTAGATAGTTATTGATTTTATTCCATTCATTATTCAGATAAAAATACAGGCTTCAAATTTTGCAGATGACACCATGATGACCGCACAGAGATCAATGAAGGAACGCTTTTTCCATGCCTTGAGTTTCGAGGTGCTGGCCATCGCCATATGTGCACCGCTCGGTGCGTGGCTTCTGGGGCACTCGCTGGCTCATATGGGCTTGCTGACGCTGATGATCTCCCTGGTGGCTATGACATGGAACATGGTCTTCAATGCAGCCTTTGACCGCGCCCAGCAGCGCATGGGTTTCCGCCGCACTCTGACCGCCAGGGCTGTGCATGCGGTGTTGTTCGAGATTGGCCTGTTGATTGCAGTCGTACCGCTGGCAGCTTGGTGGCTGTCGATCAGCCTGTGGCACGCATTTGTGCTGGACATCGGAATCGTGCTGTTCTTTTTGCCTTACACCTTTGGCTTTAACTGGACCTACGACTACCTGAGGGAAGCAATCCTGAAAAAGCGGGGCGGGCGCACCCAGGCGTTGCCTGACGTAAAAAAACCTGTCGTGACCAACGACAGGCTCACGGGCAAGCCGTTGGCGTCTACCTCATCTGGACTGAGCCGCTGACATTGACAAGGACTGTGCTTTTGCCAGCCTCGACTGACACGGGTGCATCAGCCATTTCTGATTTGGCCTGCATGGCCATCATGCGTGGCCGTGGAACAGGCCCCTGATCGTTGGCGTTGACAGACACCTCACGCAAGGTGTAGCTGGTGAAACCAAAGCCTTTGGCGATGTCGGAGGCCTTGGCCTTGAAACGCTCAATCGCCTGCGTCTGGGCCTCGCCCTCCACTTTCGCGCGTTGTTCACGGCTTAACGAGAAGCTCACATTCTGAAGGGTCAGCGTCTGGATCTTCCCTGCAGTGGTGGTGATGCGGGAAAAGTCCTTGCCCTCAAGAACCAGTTCCGTCGACCCCTGCCAGCCATTGATCTTGCCGTCCTTGCCATAACGCGGGTAAAGGCTGAAATTCCCGGTTCGCAGGTCAAGCTGGCCCGGAACCACTGCGGGCCGTGCCTGTGCCAGGGCCGCATCCAGCGCCTGCTTCAACTGGGTTTGCACGACCGTGGCATCTGCGCCATCCCGGGTGGTGCTCAAGGAAATCGAGAGCACATCCTGCTGTACTTCAACAGAACCACTGGCTGAGAGTTGGACGACATTTTGCGTTGCCTCGCGAAAAACGGTCTGGGCAAACAGCCCTGTTGTGCAGGCCAGCAAAGCACAGCCGGCGATCAATCTGGATGTACGCATCAGGATTCCTTCAAGAGTTTTTATAAATACAGGGCGCCCACATGAAGCGGGACCGTGTCGAGCGCGACATTTTGCCCCGCCGGAATCGGCGGATTTTGAATTGGCGAATTCTGACTACAAGCGAGCGAGTCCAGACCGCCTTATAAATTGTTATCTCCAACCAAGCTTTGTAACAGTGTGTCAAAGTGAAGGAAAAATGCCACATCTTGCTTTTTCAGCCCTCAAAATGGTCCTGTTACAAATTACCGGATCACCATGAACCAAGCTACAACGCCCGCCCGCGCAGACAAAATCCTTATCCTTGACGATGATGCCCGTATCCGCGACCTGCTCAGGCGCTACCTTGCCCAGGAAGGGTTTGAGGTCATCCTTGCAGAGGACAGCAAAGCGCTGAACAGGATCATGCTGCGTGACGCGGTAGACCTCATCGTGCTGGACCTGATGATGCCGGGCGAAGACGGGCTGTCGATATGCCGACGCCTGCGAGCGGCCAATGACAAGACGCCCATCATCATGCTCACTGCCAAAAGCGAGGACGTTGACCGCATCGTGGGCCTGGAGGTTGGCGCCGATGATTACCTGTCCAAGCCCTTCAACCCCCGCGAACTGCTGGCCCGCATCCATGCGGTGTTGAGACGCCGTCCAACGGCCGAGGTACCTGGAGCGCCATCGGTCGATCAGGAGATCATCACTTTCGGCCCTTTTTCATTCGACATGGGTTTGCGTACGCTGCACAAAAATGGCGAAGAACTCCCGCTCACGACCGGCGAGTTCGCAATGCTTAAAACGCTGGTACGCCACCCCCGCCAACCCCTTTCACGGGAAAAGCTGGCCCAGCTGGCGCGCGGCCGTGAATTCGAGCCTTTCGACAGAAGCCTGGATGTACAGGTATCGCGGCTGCGCAAGCTGATTGAGGTGGATGCGGCCGTCCCCCGCTACATCCAGACGGTTTGGGGCGTGGGGTATGTGTTTGTGCCGGACGGTACCAACTGACAGGTCGGTCCCGGGCCGGGATTGAAAACAGTCTTTACCGATAGACGACGCTCGGCATAAACTTGCGTGCGCATCAAGTCGCACAACAAGTACATGGATTTCACAAGCCCGGCTCCCCTAGAAACTGCTCCTGCACCGCTGGATTCTCGGCCGCGGCGCGGTTTCAGCCTTTTCTGGCGTACCTTCTTTTTCCTGTCGCTGCTCCTTTTCGGCTCGATAGTTGCCTGGCTCCAGACCTTCCGCTCCCTTGAGTCGGAACCGCGTGCTATTCAAAGTGCCCAGCAACTGGCATCGCTTGTGAATCTGAGCCGTGCGGCGCTGCGGTATTCCGATGCCATTGCGCGCGTCTCCCTCATCAAGACACTGGCGGACGAAGAGCGGGTTCGCATCACGATGCACGAGCCCAAGGACAGGTTCGAGGTTTTTGAAAGCGATGACCTGGGCGAGCGCATCACCGAAGAGCTCAAGACACGGCTGGGCCCCAGCACCATCGTCGCCAGCAGCGTCAAATGGCGAAAAAGGCCTTTGGGTCGGCTTCACCATAGACCGGGACTCGTTCTGGCTGCTGACCGACCTGTCCAGGGTCGGACCGTCCAGGGGCAGCACATGGGTCATATGGCTGATTACCGCAGCCGTACTCTCGCTGGCCGGCGCGGCATTTATTGCACGCCTGATCAATCGGCCACTCAAACAGCTGTCGTTCGCGGCAAGCCGCATGCGCGATGGCGACTTTGACGCGAGCCTGCTTGATGAAAAAGCAGCTACGAGTGAAATCCGCGAGGTCAATATTGGCTTCAACCGAATGGCCGAGCAGCTCTCGAAAATTGAGCAGGACAGGGTCATCATGCTGGCGGGCATTTCACATGACTTGCGCACCCCGCTGGCACGCCTGCGCCTCGAAACAGAGATGAGCGTCTCGGATGAAGATGCACGCGCCCATATGGCTGCAGACATCTCGCAACTGGATGCCATCATTGACAAGTTTCTGGACTACGCCAGGCCCGACCCGGCACAACTGGCACCCGTTTCGCTCAATGCGGTGGTGGAGGCCGCAGCTTATGCAGTTGCAGATCACGACGACCTGAAAATTACCATCACCATACCGGATGACATGAATGTGCTCGCAGATGAGATAGAACTGCTTCGGGTCATCTCCAATCTTGTGGAGAACGCCCGCAGGTACGGGAAAACGCCGGAGACCGGCATCGCAATCGTCGATATAGCAGCCAAAGCCAGGGACCAGTGGGTGCTGATCAAGGTGCGCGACCACGGCATGGGTGTATCGCCGGAAACACTTCCAAAGCTGACCCGACCGTTTTTCCGCGGCGATGCGGCCCGGACGGCGGCGACGGGCGCTGGCCTCGGCCTGGCGATCGTCCCAAGACAATTCAGCGGATGGGCGGCATCTTCGGGCTTGCCAACACGGCTTCAGGTGGCCTCGCTGCGCACATCAAGCTGCGCAGGTGCTGAGCGGGTCCGCTGCGGGTTAAACGCTCTCTAGAATCAGGCATGACATCAAAAACCGGACGCAAAACCAGTACATCCCCCACACCGGTTGACCAGGAGGTCTGCCTGCTGGGTGTAACCCGGCTATCCGATTTCATCGAGTTTGTACGTGAAAAAGCCGTTGATGGTCGGGACATTGACGAGGGCATGCTGGTTGAGATATGGCGAAAGGCGGCAGTGGTGTTCGCCGGCCTGCAGGTTTCCGAAGCAGGAGCGGCGGACAAAACCTCAAGTCAAACCCCTTTCAAAAAGGCTTCAGGCGCATGTCAGGAAACTGGCATCACTGCCTAACTTTCAGGCGTCTTTTCCGGCGGTTCCCGTCTCGTTCGGAATGGTGGAGCTGGATAAACTGATCGTGAGCCAGCGGCATATTACGCAATCCAGCGTGCAGAAAATGACCCACTCCTTGAGGGCTCCCCTGTCAGAACTGACCTTGCCGAACTTTGCCTGCCTTTGACGCCTGATACAGCGGGTTTTGGTATCGCCCTTGAGGAAAATGGTCGCTACGTCTTTGCCTCAGATACTCATGATGCGCGTTTTCTGGGGGCCAAACTCCTCAGACCCACTGACATCAAAGGCCACGCCGTTGGTGGCCATGTACAGGCTGTACTGGCCTTGAGTGTGGGATTTACCACGAATGTATTGAATGTGGTGCGGTTTGGTCAACGTATGGTTCTCAACAATGGTTATCACCGTGCAGTAGCCTTGAGAAAACTGGGCGTCACCCACGCGCCTTGCCTCATTCAGGTCTGCAGCAACTGGGAAGAAGTCGGTTTGGCGGGCTCGCAAGAGGTCTATCACAATGCATCGGTTTACTTCACCGCCCCTCGCCCGCCCTTGCTTCGGGACTATGCCAATCCGGCGCTGACAAAGACTTTTGGCACTGTACGCAGGAGAAAGCAGATCACTCTAACCTATGAGGTGGACACTGCGCAGCTGGCCGTTTGACTGCGAAATACCCTGAAAATATGCCGGGATATGTGACTTATTTGACTTGTAACCAATTGCATCTTTTAGAAACACCGGCTTACAATACACCTGTCGTTTGATCAGAGAGACACTTCAATCTTGAAGCCAAAACGTAGACGGGATTCAACAAACCGGATCCTTCCTTGGTTTATTAAAAGGAAATCACCATGCGTGTTCTGACTCTCGAAGAAATGGAATTGGTTGCTGGCGGCTGCGGCAAGCCAAAGGCTAAATCCTGCAAACCAGCACCAAAGAAAAACTGCGGCCCTAAAAAGCCAAGTCGCGGCGGTTGCGGTGGTCGCAGCAACAGCAGCAATAGCAGAAGCGAAGATGGCGGCGGCACACCTCCTCCTCCTCCCCCCCCTCCTGTCGAAATTTAATTCCCCAAAAAGCCCCTGACCCAGGGGCTTTTTTATTTGATCAGAATAATTCGCCCTGCGGCGACCTCCAGCCGCAATCTTGCCTGGGCTTGCGAAATACGGGCTTGTGCCAGCTGCGAGCGTGCCCCGGCCAGCGCAACCTGGGTTGCAATCAGTTCCAGAATGGACCCTACGCCCGCCTTGTAACGACCCAGGGTGATGCGATAGCTCTGATTTGCGGGATGAGAGCAAGACCGTCGCCGCTTCCAGGTTCTGGCCCTCTGTCTCCAGCAGCTTGATGTTTCGCCAGAGTTCAATCTCTATCTCCCGCTCCGCCTGAACAATCGACTCCTCGCGGCTGCCAATCTGGGCCAGGATTTGCCCCTCCCTTGCCTGCTGCTCTGCCCTGTTTAAACAGGGGAATACTTGCAACCACCGAACCGCTCACGCTGCTGTCAAAGCGCCCGCTTCGCACGCTGAAGTCCCTGGTGCTGCCGGCACCAAGGGCGAGCGAAACACTCACGCCGTCTTCTGCACGAACAGAATCCAGCCGGGACTTCAGCGCAAGCACATCAGCACGGGCACCGCGAAGGCGCGGATGGTCGAGTTTTATGCTTTCCATCCAGGCCGCATCAAACCGCCTGCCGCCACCTGCTGGGAAAGCGTCGGAAAGCGGGGCAAGTTCGAGGTCGGTGTCAACGGCCAAACCCATGCCGACTGCCAATGCACCGCGAGCTGTTTCCCAAACTCCCTCACCGCGAACGCGGTCAAGTGTTGCCTGGGCCAGCGCAGTCTGGGTCTGCAATTTCTCGGACAGGGAGGCCACCTGAGCGTCGTATTTGGCCTGGGCGACCTGCACACTCTGGCGAGCCACTGCCTCGGTTTCCCTGAGCGCTTCAAGCCGCGATACCGCTGCTACTGCTTCTACGTAAAGACGCAATGCTTCGTTAATTGCATTGAGCGCAGCGTTTTGCTGCGCAGCCCTGGCAGAACTCAGCGTTTGCCGGGATTGCTCAAGGTTGGCATCCCGCAGCCCGGAGTCAAAAAGTACCCAGGACACGCCGAGAGACCCGGTGCCGCTTGCACTCAGCGACCCGGAGCCGCTGTTACTGACAGGAATACGGTTGGTGGCGATTTCGGCGTTGGCCGAAAGGCGGGGCCTGTAAGCCGACCTGGCCAGATCAACGCCCGCCTGCTGCTCATCAACCAGCAGGACGGCCTGGTTGTAAAGGGGAGTCCTGCACATCACGTGCTGTACCGTATCCATCAATGTCAGCCGCTTCAGAGTCACAGGGCTGAAGTCGCGACAGGAAGACGTACCCGGCTCGTGGATGCTGATGGGCGGAGGAACCAGGTCATCCTGCCCGGATACCGAACCATTCACGCCAGGCATGCCCGGCACAACGGCCGCGGGTACACGTGTGAGCAGGTTCAATGACGTGTCCATACGCAGTGGAATCGCCGCATCCACAGCCATCTGCGCGTGCACCAGTGCACCGTAGGGCCCAAACGCCATGGCGATCAGCCCGGCGATACCCGTCAGCCTGGCGCCCATGGGATTCACGCCGGGAGCGCGGGAGATGGGGAATCCATCTCCACCTGCGCAAAATAACCTTCGGGGGAACCGTCATAAACAATCCGGCCCCGACTCATCTCCACAACCCGGTGCGCGGCATTGATGGTTTCCGGCCTGTGGGCAATGACGATACGGGTGATGTTCAGCCCTGCGATGGAGGCGTTCACCTGCATCTCGCGCCTGACATCCAGATGGCTGGTGGCCTCGTCGAGTATCAACACCTGCGGCTTCTTGTACAGCGCCCGCGCCAGCGTGACGCGCTGCTTCTGGCCGCCCGACAACACCGTACCCATGTCACCGACCAGTGTCTGGTAACCCATGGGCATGGCCTCGATGTCCGAAGCAATGGCGGCCAGCCTGGCGGATTCCTCGATATGAGCGGGATCAGGGCGAGGATCAAAAAAGCAGATGTTTTCGGCGATGGATCCTGAAAAGAGTGTGTCGTCCTGCATCACCGTACCGACCATATCGCGCCACTCCTCATGGCCCATATGCTCAAGCGGCACGCCCCCGATATGAATGCTGCCCGAGGTGGGTTTCAGCACCCCCAGCAACAGGTTGGCAAGTGTGGTTTTGCCGCAGCCCGATGAACCCGTAATAGCCACGGCCTCTCCGGGCTTGATCAGAAGGTTCAGGCCATCCAGAACCCACGGGTCCTGTTCTGCGTACCGGAATCGCAGGTTCTCTATTCGTATTTCAGGGGCTTGTGATGCAGCCTGCGTTGTCAGGGTGCGGCGCGTGTTGACCTCTGCCTTCGTCAGCACCACATCTGCCAGGCGCTCACCATAAAGCGCGAGCATCTTCAGGTCAATAAACTGGTCAACCAGCCCCGTAAAACGTGCATCGAACTGGCCGCGGTAAGCCAGAAAAGCCACCAGCATGCCCACGCTGAGATTGCCGGCAAGAATCTGGCTCGCACCGACCCACAACAGAATGATATTAAAAACACCGCTCAGCGTGCTTCGGGCCAGGCCATAAAAAATGCGCAGCTTCTGGATCTTCAGCGATGCATTGGTTTCATTGACCAGCAGGGTCTGCCATGCGCCGCGCCGCACCAGTTGCCGTGAAAAAAGCTTGATGGTCCGCATGCCGCGAATCGTCTCAAGATAATGCGTTGAAAGCGTGGCCGAGCGCACGATCTGCTCTTCAGTCGCGCGATAAAGCGGTTTGAACCATGCGAGCCGAAGGCCGAGGTAAAGCGCCACGGCAAGAACCGACACCCAGGCCAGGCTGGGGTTGTAGAGAAACATCATGCCCAGCGTCATGATGACCATCAGGCCATCAAACAGGGCTTCCACGAATGCGCCGGTCAGCACGCGCTGGATCTCATCGATGGAATTGGTGCGGGAGACAATGTCACCCAGATGCCGTTTCTGGAAATACTCAAGCGGCAATCGCAGCAGGTGGCTGAAGATGTTCGCTTTCCACTGCACCCGGATGGACGTGCTGATGGACAGCAACAACCAGCTGCGCACCAGACCTATGCCCTGCTGTACCAGCAACAGCAAAAGAAAACCCAGTGCCAGAGTCGTCAACAGATTGGTGTCACGGGACACCACAACCTGGTCGACGATCAGCTGCATGAACAGCGGGTTGACCAGCACGAACACCTGAAGCACCAGCGACAGCGTCAGCAACTGGGCCAGAGAAGGCAGGAAACCAGACACCTGGCCTATCAGTTGCCCCAGCGAAATGACCGTTTTTTCCTTGCGCGGCTCAAAACCGGGGTCTGGCCACAACTCCAGCGCTACGCCCGTAAAAAGCCGCGAAACCTCATCAAGGCGGAACTGGCGCTCACCGACATCGGGATCGTGAATCGTGATGGTGTTGCCCGAGACAGCCTTGAGCACAACAAAATGGTTCAAGTCCCAATGCAGGATCGCAGGAAGGCGCAACTTGTCGAGTTCTGGCAGGTCCAGCCTGACAGCCCTGAAACCGAGTTTTTCTTCCTGCGCAAGTTTGCCAAGCGATGAAAGCGTGATGCCCTTGAGTGAAATCGCATGGCGCGCGCGCAATGTCGCAAGATCAGTGATGACACCGTGGTAGCCCAGCACCATGGCCAGGCAAGCCAGGCCGCACTCGGCCGCTTCCGTCTGCAGGATGACGGGCAGGCGCCGGCGCAGGCCCAAAGACAGCGATTCAAGCCAGGCCACGGTGGTCCTTGTTCAACATTACATGCGTCCCGAAATGCTGTACAGCGGCTCAAGCATCCACTCATAGAGGCGCCGCGTCTCCTGCAGTATGTCGGCATCCAGCCGCATGCCAGCCTGAAGGGGCAGCTCGGTACCGTAGGCCTTGACGCTCTGCTGGTTCAGCCTGACCGTGATGGAAAAGACCGGCTCACCCACGGGTGTATCAGGCAGCGTAAAACCAATTTGTTCGGTTGCAGGTACAGAGGCATTCGACACCGACTCAACAACCCCCTCATATTGGCCAAATTTCTGGAAGGGGTAGGACTGATAGCGCACAAGCACCTTGTCGCCCTTGCGTATAAAACCAATCGTGCGGCTGGGCGCATAAAGACGTGCTTCAAGTTTGCCGTCCTGCGGCAGCACATTGACAAGCGGGCGAGTGGTATCCACAGCCTGGCCGACTTCCCCCGCAACCAAAGTTGCCCTGCCCGCCTCAGGTGCGGTGATCACCACGCGGCGACGGCCCTCAACTTCGGTCAACTCCTGCTGGGCGGAGGAGATGCTGCGCTGCAGAAGCGAATTCTGGTTGGCAAAGCGCATGCGCGTCGCCTCTATCTCACGCACCGCAGTTGCCAGTTCACGCTGCCCGGTGAGTGCCTCGCGCTGTAGCTGCTGCACTCTTGACTGCTGCTCGCTGAGCTCGGCCTCTTTCTGGTAAAGCTGCTCGCGCGGTATGTAGTCCTGGTCTGCAAGCCCCTGGTACCGGTTTCGCGCATCCTGCGCAATCTTCAAACGGATCTGCTGCTGCTCAAGCTGGCTTTGCAAAGCTGCGGCCTCCGCCCGGAGTATGCCGACCCTGCGTTCAAGCAGGCTGACATCGCCGGTTTCAACGCTGCGGTTACGGACGATTTCCGCTTCAAGCGAGCGTTTGCGCTCATCTACCTTGGCGCCTATGTCCATCTGGATTTCGCGTGAGCCGACACCGATACGGTCGCTGCTGAGCACGTAAAGCACATCGCCTTTTTTAACTACCTGCCCTTCGACAACAGTCTTTTCCACCACTACCCCCGGCTGCGGCGTAAAAACCCGAATGACGCCTGCAGATGGAACAAGCTGGCCCGTCACCGTCGAGCGGCGGGTGTAACTGCCAAGCGTCATGAACAGCACGACGATGAGGCCAATCACGGCGGCGATGCCTGCAAACCATGACATCGACACGCGCGGGTTAAGGACAATCTGCCCCAGGGCGCTGGTGCTGCGGGCCTCCAGCACTTCCTCGCGAAAGAGCTTGGTGTCAGGCTGGCTGGAGGGGGGGGTTGGGGTCAAGTCGGTGGACGGTTTGCAAAATGTTACAAAACGTCAGCCGATTTTAGTCGAGGGTACAGGCTATGCAACCTGTTTGCGCCGGGACGTGGTTCAAATGCTATTCGGGCTTGGGAAGTGATTTGGCGGGCGGGCCGGTCCGGGCAGCCTTGTCGCGCTCATACCGGGCCTGCCTTTCCTTCGCTTTTTCCTGCCGCTCCTTGTATTTGCGGACTTCTTCTGCAGTTTCAGCCTGCTTGGTGGAACGGCTCGATGCCTTTTGCTGGTTGCTGGTCACCCTTCCGGCGGCAGAGTCAGCATTGGATTTTTCATTCGACTTTGCCGTATCGCGATCGGCTTTTTTCTGCGCGTCGCGCTCCATGCGGTCGTCAAAATCCTTCAGGGAAGACGCGCGCCTGTCGGCCGCTTCCTGCTGTTTCTCCACAGACGATTTTTCTTCGGTCTTGAGGATCTGCTGGGCGGCTTTGGCCTTGCGATCCTGTTCGTCAAGCAGGATTTCCTGGCGCCGCAGGTCGGCCATGGCATCACGCCGCTTGGGCTTGATCTCGTCAAGGCATTTGTTCACCAGGAATTTTTTGTAGCAGGCAATCTCTTCTGTCACAAAGCCAGCCTCAAGGCGGGCCCGGTCGGCATTGATGCGCGTACGCTCCGTATCCGCCACAGTGGCAGAGGCCGGGGCGGCGGCAGGCACGGGCTGCGCCTGCGCGGCGAGCGCCACAACCGACAGCAGCAATAACAGGGCTTTTTTCATGTCAACGTGGTGTCCACATCCCTGCGCTCCAGCGCAAGATATTCGGCAGACTGCATTTCTTCCAGGCGTGAAACCGTTCGGGGAAACTCATGGGCCAGGGGCCCTTCCGTGTACAACGCATCGGGGCCGACCTCTGCCGACATGATGAGTTTTACACGCCTGTCGTAAAGCACGTCTATCAGCCATGTAAAGCGCCGCGCTTCCGAGGACATTCGCATGGGCATGGCGGGCACATCACTGAGGAAAACCGTATGGAACTGTGTCGCAATTTCAAGGTAGTCGTTTTGCGACCTCGGGCCGCCGCAGAGGGTCTTGAAATCAAACCATACCAGGCCACCGGCCTTTCGACTCGCCTGAATTTGCCGTGATTCAATCTGGAGAATAGGGTTTTCGTCCTGAGATTCGGCCAGTTTGTTGAACGAATCCCGCATCTCGGCATTGGCCTTTGCCCCCAGGGGGGTGTGGTACAGCGTCAACTGCTCCATCGTACGTCGGCGATAGTCCGTGCCATTGTCGACATTGACGATCTCCAGCTTGTCCTTGAGCAGCTCGATCGCCGGCAGCACACGGTCACGGTGCATGCCATTGGGGTACAGGTCGTCAGGGTGAAAGTTGGATGTGGTGACAAACCCGACACCGTTTTCAAACAGCGCTGCCAGCAAGCGATGAAGAATGAGCGCATCGGTAATATCGGCGACATGGAACTCGTCAAAGCAGATCAAGCGATATCGCTTCGACATCCGCTTGCCGAGCTCGTCCAGCGGGTCCGCCGTTCCCTGCAGGTCGCGCAACTCGCGGTGTACTTCACGCATGAACTCGTGAAAATGCAGCCGCGTTTTCCGGTTAAGCGGCACGGCGTTGAAAAAGCAGTCCATAAGGAAGCTCTTGCCGCGCCCCACCCCACCAAACATGTATACCCCCCGCGGGATCTGCGGGCGGTTGATCAGCTTTTTGAAGGCGTTGGAACGCTGGGCCTTGAACTCCACCCATTCGGCGGCGCAACGCTCAAGCGCCTCGACAGCTCGCAACTGGGCGGGGTCACTCACGTAACCCCGCGCTACAAGCTCAGCCTCGTAGGCTGCGCGGACCGGACCTGTCACCCGTCAATGCCGTTTAGAAGTTGAGGGTGCGTTTGTCCACTGCCAGCGCCGCCTCTTTCGTGGCCTCGCTGAGCGATGGATGGGCATGGCAGATGCGCGCGATGTCTTCACTGCTGGCGCGGAACTCCATCGCCACCACGCATTCGGCAATCAACTCGCTGGCCATGGGGCCGACGATGTGCACACCGAGGATTTCGTCCGTCGCCGCATCAGCCAGCATCTTGACCATGCCGGTGGTGTCACCCAGTGCACGTGCACGGCCATTGGCCAGGAAGGGGAAAGTACCCACCTTGTAAGCACGGCCCGCAGCCTTGAGCTGCTCTTCCGTCTGGCCGACCCACGCGATTTCGGGGTTGGTATAGATCACCCAGGGGATGGTGTTGAAGTTGACATGACCGTGCTGGCCGGCAATACGCTCGGCGACGGCAACGCCCTCTTCCTCAGCCTTGTGCGCCAGCATGGGGCCGCGCACCACGTCACCGATCGCCCAGACGTTGGGCAGGCTGGTCTTGCAATCGCCGTCGACCACAATCGCGCCGCGCTCGTCCAGCTTCAGGCCGACAGCTTCAGGTGCCAGGCCAATGGTGTTGGCCACACGGCCGATGGAGATGATGAGCTTGTCGACGTCCAGCGTCTGGGCTTCGCCCTTGGCATCGGTGTAAGCCACGCTCACACCCTTCTTGCCATTGTTCTTGATCTCGCCGACCTTCACGCCCAGCGCGATCTTGAGGCCCTGCTTGTCAAAGGCCTTTTTAGCCTCTTTGGCGATCTGCTGGTCAACTGCACCGAGGAAGGTCGGCAGGCCTTCAAGCACAGTCACTTCAGCACCCAGGCGGCGCCATACGGAACCCATCTCCAGGCCGATCACGCCGGAGCCAATCAGGCCCAGCTTCTTCGGTACGGCACCGATGCGCAAGGCACCGTCGTTCGAGAGAATGGTCTCTTCATCAAACGGTGCGCCAGGCAATGCACGCGCATTCGAGCCGGTAGCTACGATGATGTGTTTGCCTGAGATGGTTTCTTCCGCAGCGCCTGCAACCTTGATGTCATACACGCCATCTTTGGCGGCTGCAAAAGAGCCGCGACCATGGAAGAAGGTCACCTTGTTCTTTTTGAACAGGTACACAATGCCGTCGTTGTTCTGCTTGACGACGTTGTCCTTGCGGGCAAGCATCTTCGCAGCATCCAGCTTGAGGCCGCTGACTTCGATGCCGTGATCCGCAAAGTGGTGGCTGGCCTGCTCGTAGTGCTCGGATGACTGCAGCAATGCCTTGGATGGAATGCAGCCGACATTGGTGCAGGTACCGCCGAGTGCCGGGCCACCCTTGGCGTTCTTCCACTCGTCGATACAGGCCACGTTAAAGCCCAGCTGGGCAGCACGGATGGCGGCAATGTAACCGCCAGGACCGCCACCAATGACGATCACGTCGAATTGTTTTGACATGTACTCTTTCAATAAAGCTGCCGGTGGCAATACCTGGGTTTACCTTCGCACCGGCGAACGAAGCAAAGCCTTTTCAAGAGACACCGCGGAACCGGCTTTGCCGGGCCGCAGGTGTCGCCCCCTTGAGGGGGGAGGCCGCTACACGCAGTGAGCGGCAACAGGGGTGTCAAATATCAAACAACAAACGGGCAGGGTCTTCCAGCGCTTCCTTCATGGCCACCAGGCCCAGCACGGCTTCGCGGCCGTCGATGATGCGGTGGTCATAGGACATGGCGAAGTAGTTCATCGGGCGAACCACGACCTGACCGTTTTCGACCATGGCGCGGTCTTTGGTGGCGTGCACGCCAAGGATGGCGCTTTGCGGCGGGTTGATGATGGGGGTGGACATCATGGAGCCGAAAGTGCCACCGTTGCTGATGGAGAAGGTGCCGCCGGTCATGTCTTCAATGCCCAGCTTGCCGTCCTTGGCCTTCTGGCCGAACTCGGCAATCTTTTTCTCGATGTCGGCAAAGCTCATCTGGTCTGCATTGCGCAGGATGGGCACCACCAGGCCGCGTGGCGAGCCGACGGCGATACCGATGTCGAAGTAGCCGTGATAGACCACATCATTGCCATCCACAGAGGCGTTGAGCACCGGGTATTTCTTGAGCGCATGCACAGCTGCCTTGACGAAGAAGCTCATGAAGCCGAGTTTGACGCCGTACTCTTTCTCGAACTTTTCCTGGAAGCGCTTGCGCATGTCCATCACCGGCGCCATGTTGACTTCGTTGAAGGTCGTCAGGATGGCATTGGTCGATTGCGACTGCAGCAGGCGTTCGGCGATACGGGCGCGCAGGCGGCTCATGGGCACGCGCTGCTCGGGGCGATCACCCAGGTCGGATGCACGCGAAGGCGCAGAGACCTGCGGCAGGGCCTTGGTCGGCGCGCCGGTAGGAATCGCTGCGGCTGCAGGTTGTGCCGCAGCACCCAGCACATCACCCTTGGTCACGCGGCCATCCTTGCCAGTACCAGTGACAGAACCAGCGGCCATGTTGCCGTCCGCCATCAGCTTGGCGGCGGCGGGCATGGGCACACCAGCCATGGAGCCTCCAGCTGCAGCAGGCGCAGGAGCGGGTGCCGCAGCCTGTGCTGGCGCTGGCGCGGCAGCGGCGGCAGCCGGCGCAGGAGCAGCCGCAGCGCCCTTGCCTTCGGTGTCAATCTTTGCAATGAGCTGCTCGGCGGTCACCGTGCCGCCGTCTGCGACCAGAATTTCAGTGATGACACCTGCAGAAGGTGCAGGCACCTCCAGCACGACCTTGTCGGTCTCGATCTCGATCAGGATTTCATCGACTGCAACTGCGTCTCCGACTTTTTTCTTCCACTGCAGCATGGTGGCTTCCGCCACGGATTCAGACAGCTGGGGAACTTTGACGTCTACGATAGCCATGTATTTCTTTCAATGTTTCTTGTGTATTTGTGTGGAGCCGGCAGTGACCTTATTTGGTCAGCACAAATCCCTTGAGCTTGCTGAATGCACCTTCAACCAGCGCCTTCTGCTGTTCCTGGTGCAGGTGTGAATAACCCACTGCAGGCGAGGCGGAAGCGGCGCGGCCGGAATAACCCAGCTTCTGGCCTTCGAGCATGTTTTCATGGATGTAGTGCTGCACGAAGAACCATGCGCCCTGGTTCTGCGGCTCGTCCTGGCACCACACGATATCGGTCGCGTTGGGGTACTTCTTGAGCTCGGTGGCAAACGCCTTGTGCGGGAAGGGATAGAGCTGCTCGATGCGGATCAGTACCGTGTCGTCATGGCCTTTTTCTTCGCGCTTCTTGGCCAGGTCGTAATACACCTTGCCCGAGCAGGCCACGATGCGCTTGACCTTGTCTGCCTTCTTGATGACGTCTTCCTTCTGCTCGGGGATCACCGTCTGGAAACCGCCCTTGGTGAACTCGGACAACGGCGACGTCGCATCCTTGTTACGCAGCAGCGACTTCGGCGTCATGATGATCAGCGGCTTGCGCAGGTTGCGAACCATCTGGCGGCGCAACACATGGAAGATCTGGCTGGCTGTCGTCGGCTGCACCACCTGCATGTTGGTGTCTGCAGACAGCTGCATGAAGCGCTCAAGGCGTGCCGAGCTGTGCTCCGGGCCCTGTCCTTCGTAGCCGTGCGGCAGCATCAGTGTGATGCCGTTGACGCGGCCCCACTTGACTTCACCTGATGCAATGAACTGGTCGATCACGACCTGTGCGCCGTTGGCGAAATCGCCGAACTGCGCTTCCCAGATCACCAGGGTGTTGGGGTCGTTGGACGCATAACCGTATTCGAAAGCCAGCACCGCCTCTTCAGACAGGATGGAGTCGATCACCACAAACGGCGCCTGCTGGTCGGCCACGTTTTGCAGTGGCACATAGGTGCCGGTATCGAACTTCTCGCGGTTCTGGTCATGAATCACGGCATGGCGGTGCGTGAACGTTCCCCGCCCGCAATCTTCACCAGACAAACGCACGGGGTAGCCGCTGGCCACCAGTGAGGCAAAGGCCATGTGCTCACCCATGCCCCAGTCCACCGGCACATCGCCGCGGCCCATGGCTGCGCGGTCGTCATAGACCTTCTTGACCAGCTGGTGCGGCGTGACGGTTGCGGGAATGGTCGTGATTTTTTCAGCAAGACGCTTCCACTCGGCCATGGGGATGGCTGTGTCGCCGGCATCCGTCCACTTCTTGCCGAGGTACGGGCTCCAGTCCACCGCGTACTTGCTCTTGAAGTTGGTGATGACAGGGTCAAAGGTGCTCTTGCCAGCGTCCAGTGCGGCGCGCACGGCTTTCACCATGTCGTCGCCCAGCGTGTCGCCAAAGCCCTGAGCGGACAGCTTGTCTGCGTACAGCTTGCGGGTGCCAGGATGCTGTGCAATCTTCTTGTACATCAGCGGCTGGGTCAGTGCGGGCGTGTCCTGCTCATTGTGGCCCAGCTTGCGGAAGCAGATGATGTCAACCACAACATCTTTCTGGAACTCCATGCGGAACTCGAGTGCCAGCTGGGTCGCCAGCACCACGGCTTCCGGATCGTCACCGTTCACGTGCAGCACAGGCGCTTCGATCATCTTGACCACGTCGGAGCAATACAGCGTCGAACGGCTGTCGCGCGGGTCGGATGTCGTGAAACCGATCTGGTTGTTGATGACGATGTGCACCGTGCCGCCGGTGAAATAACCGCGGGTTTCGGCCAGCGCCAGCGTTTCCATCACAACGCCCTGCCCTGCAAAGGCGGCGTCGCCGTGCACCAGCACGGGCAGCACCTGCAGGCCCTTGGGGTCGGCGCGTCGGTCCATGCGCGAGCGCACGGAACCTTCAACCACAGGGTTCACGATTTCAAGGTGCGACGGGTTGAAAGCCAGTGTCAGGTGAACCGGGCCGCCGGGGGTGGTCACGTCGGAGCTGAAGCCCTGGTGGTACTTCACGTCGCCGCTGGGCAGGTCTTCAGGTGCGGTGTGGTCAAACTCGGCGAACAGGTCGGCAGGCACCTTGCCCAGGGAGTTGACCAGCACATTCAGGCGGCCGCGGTGGGCCATGCCGATGACGATTTCCTGCACGCCGATTTCACCGCCGCGCTGGATGAGTTCGTCCATTGACGCAATAAAGCTTTCGCCGCCTTCAAGCGAAAAGCGCTTCTGGCCGACGTACTTGGTGTGCAGGAAACGCTCCAGGCCTTCGGCCGCGCTCAGGCGGTCCAGGATGTGGAGCTTTTTCTCCTTGCTCAGGCTGGGCTTGCTGCGAATCGCTTCCAGCTTTTGCTGCCACCAGCGCTTCTGGTTCTGGTCGGTGATGTAGTTGGTCTCGGCGCCAATCGTGCCGCAATAGGTTTCGCGCAGGGCATTCATGAGCTCGCGCAGGCTCATGGTGTCTTTGCCGAAGAAGGTGTTGCTGGTGTTGAACACCGTCTCCTGGTCGGAATCGCTGAAGCCGTAGAAGGACAGCTCCAGTTCGGGAATCTTGTCGCGCTCGGTGCGCTTGAGCGGGTCGAGGTCGGCCCAGCGTGCGCCGACGTTTCGGTAGGCGGCAATCAGCTGCTGGACGGCTGTGCGCTTGCGGCCCATTTCAGAGTCGGCACCACTGGCCACAACTGTTTTGGTCTGGCCCTGTTTGGCAAGCTCGGCAAATGCGTTGATGACCGGCATGTGCGGCACGTCTTTGGCATTGCTGCCGTCAACTGCGGGGACATGCTGGAGTGCGTCGAAATACTCGCGCCAGGTGTCAGGCACGCTGCCGGGGTTGGCGAGGTAGTTTTCGTACATCTCTTCGACATAGGGCGCGTTGCCGCCGAAGAGATAGGTGTTACCGCTGTAAGCGGCGTAAATAGATGATGCAGACGTAGACGGCTGCGAGTTTGAACTCATATGCGCTGACCTCCGTTTCCCTTGGGGAAACATTAGCTGGCCATACAACATGATTTCGACATGTCATGGCTGGTTGATTAACCTTCCGCGATCACGGCTGAACCGATTAGCGGATGCGACTGTGGCAGGAAGGGCCTTCAGAAACACCCACGATTGTGCCACCGTTCTGTGACAGGACCAAGAAACCATGGGCCGGGCGCATGTTTACCGACCGGATTTTCCATGCATTTACGGCATGGGGTTTTGCGCTTTTTTAGCCGGCCAGCCCCGGGTTGCCCGCAACACCCACCAGCTTTGGCGTGTTGGGCTTGACCGGTTTGATGGTTTTGTGGGTCTTGAAGTACGTTTCCATGACCTCCCAGATGGGCGGGCCGGCGTTTTTGCTGGCTTCGGCCACGGGTGCCCAGCCGGCGACCTTGTAGGTCTTGTCGGCCTCGATCAGCTTGCCCTTCAGGCGCATGTCCTGGATGCGGGAACCCATCTTTGCACCGGGCTCGCAGGTGTAGGTCAGCCCGCCTGTGCGCACCATGTCGCCGCCCTGCTGGTAATAAGGGTCGGGGTTGAACAGGTTATCGCCCACGTCTTCAAGAATGGTCTTGATCATGTCGCCGCGCATGTCAGTCAGCGTGGTCCAGGGGTAGGTGATGGCGGTCTGGTCCATCAGGTGTTCGCGCGTGATGGCCTGGCCGGGCAGCAGCGAGGTGCCCCAGCGGAAGCCCGGCGAAAAACCGATTTCCGCACCGCGCACCTCCATGAGCCCGTCGAGGATGAGCTGGTCAAACGTGCCGTTGAAGTTGCCGCGCCGGTACAGCGTGCCCTCGGTGGTGGCGAGCTTTTCGGCCAGCTTTGCGTCGTAGGGGGCGCGCACTTTCGTGATCAGCTCGCTCATGGCCGCGTCGGCAGGCAACAGTTTCGAGAATACCGGCAGGAGGCGGTAGTTGAAGCCTGTGACCTTTTTATCCTTCACATCAAGATCCAGCACGCCCAGAAACTTGCCGTTGCTGCCCGCGTTGGTGACGACGGTCTTGCCACCGGCGTTGCTGACGATGACTGGCCGCGGCACGCCATCGTGTGTGTGGCCGCCCAGAATGACGTCTATGCCGGTCACGCGCGACGCCATTTTCAAATCGACATCCATGCCGTTGTGGCTGAGCAGCACCACGGCCTGAGCGCCCTTGGCCCGGGCGTCATTGACCGTTTCCTGCATCTCGGTTTCGCGAATGCCGAAGCTCCAGTCGGGCGTCATCCAGCCGGGGTTGGCAATCGGTGTGTAGGGGAAGGCCTGACCGACGATGGCGACCGGGATGCCGTTCATCTCCTTGATGACATAGGGCTTGAACACCGGGTCGCCGAAGTCGCTGGTCTTGACGTTCTGGGCCACAAAGTCGATCTTGCCGGCGAAGTCACCTTCGACGATCTTCTTGATGCGGTCCTGGCCGTAGGTGAAGTCCCAGTGGCCAGTCATGACGTCCACGCCCAGCAGCTTGCACGCATCGACCATATCCTGGCCCTGCGTCCAGAGCGCGGTGGCGCTGCCTTGCCAGGTGTCGCCGCCGTCGAGCAGCAAGGCACCGGGGCGTGAAGCCCGCAGTTGTTTGACCAGTGTGGCCAGATGCGCAAAACCGCCAACCTTGCCGTACTGGCGGGCGGCGCGTTCAAAGTCGAGATAAGTCAGCGCATGGGCCTCTGCGCTGCCGGCCTTGATGCCGGCCGCCTTGAGCAAATGCTGGCCGACCAGGTGCGGCGACTGCCCGCGCATGCTGCCCACGCCCAGGTTGACCGAGGGCTCGCGGAAGTACATAGGCATGAGCTGCGCGTGGCAGTCAGTCATGTGCAGCAGGTGCACGTTGCCCGTGCGCGGCACGTCGTACAGCGCGCTGGCCTGGGCGGCGTTGGCATCGCGCTGCAGGGGGAAACCGGCAGCCAGCGCGGCGGCCATGACACTTGAAAACTCTCGGCGGGACAGATTCATGGCGGCTACTTTGTATTTGTGAGGGAAATCCCGGCAGCCTGGTTACTATGAAATTTATAGCTGCTCACGCTCGTATCTATTGGCCTACAGCCGATTTGGCACCTAAAAACAGGCCTTTTTCGGCCTTTTTGACGCTTTCGGGAGGCCGAAAACCAGGCAAAACCATGAAAAGTTAATATAGAAGTTAACTTTTAATTATTCTTTAACGTACACGTTAAATTTTTGCCGTGTACGTTAAAAAATGCTTGCAGGCAGCCTCTGATCAGTGCGGAGGCAGCCTGCTGGAACAGATCACTGGTTTACCGGCGATTTCGGGTCCAGCAGCAGGGCCATGACGTCGCGCATCTGCTGCTCGGTCAGGATGCCGGCGTGGCCGAAGCGCGGCATGTCGGAGCAGGCGTTGTAGGCCTTGGAGTTCCACAGCTTGCCCCAGGTGTAGTCGACGATGGGCTTGCTCTCGGGCGATGCCGGGTTGCTCACGCCGCGCAGCTTGCCGTAGTTGTAGAGGCTGGGGCCGATTGATCCGAACGACAGTTCGGCCTTGCTGATCTGGTGGCAGTTGTAGCAGCTGCCGCCGTTGACCGAGGCTGCCGGGTCGCTCCAGGTCAGGCCGCGGCCGTTCTGGGCGATTTTTTCGCCTTCAACCCAGTTACCGATGAGCTTGCCGTCGGCCGGGAACTTCACGGTCTTCAGGTTGGCTTCTTCAATCGACTTGGCGAGTTTTTCGTCCAGCGCAGCGCCGGCTGCCTCTGAACAGGCCTGGTTGGAGGCGTCCTGCACCAGGCGATCCATCTTCGCCTCGCCTTGGGCGCGGAAGGAAGATTTCATGACCTGCGCGGTCGCCTCGGACACCTGTTGCGATGTCGGCGCCATGGCGCAACTGGCCAGCAGCACCGCCACACCAAGGCTCATTGCAACAAGGCTGAATTGTTTGATTGTTTTTTTCATGTTCCTGCTTCCTGCTCAGCGTTTGAGGGCCGGGGCAATCGACTGCCCACCCCGCGCATTGACACCCATGAACACACCGAGGGCAATGGTGGCGTCAGACGCATAACCCGGGAAGGGGAAGCGCTGCTGGCGGTAGCAGTCGTTCAGGCGGCGCTGCATGCTCCAGAGGTCACCGCTGGAAACACGGTAAGCCGGCCAGGAGCCAAAGCCGACAGCCGCGCCGGGCTGCTTTGTCAGGTTGGGCAAATCCTGCAGGCGCACGCGCTTGTCGTCGGCGCCGTGGCAGGAGGCGCATGAAAAGTCATACGGGCCACCGCGCAGGTAAAACACCTTCTTGCCGACCTCGTACATGAGCTTTTCCTGTGCATGGGCCTGCGGCACATTGAACTTCATGTCACGCGATTCGGCGGAGATATAGGCGACCAGCGATTCGATGGTTTTCTGCTCGCCCGCGCCAAACGGCGTTTTGGCGATTTCAGCGGCACTGAAACCCTGCTGCTGCTCCATGCAGGTGAGCAGTCGCGACTCCAGATCCTGCACACGGTTGGTGTCGGCAAAGTAGCGCGGCAACTCGACAAACGCCCCCTTGACAACGCCGGGGCCCTTGCCCAGGTCGCATTTTTCAAACGAGGCCTTTTTCGGGCCCCGGGCTTCTTTCCAGAGGCCCTCGCCTTTGGCTTCATACAGCTCTGCGGGGTTGCCGTCGGCCAGCATGGCGCGGTATTCGGCAATGCCTTCGGCGGTGGTTTTCTGGGCTGATGCCGGCATGGGCAAAGTGGCCACGGCTGCCATGGTGGCCAATGCGGCCAGCAGGATCAGGCCGCTTGAGCGGGTCCGTTTCATCGTGTTCTCCTCGACGGGTTTTTGTATCAGTGCGCAGGCCCCGGTGAGGGACGCAAGGGCAATGGCTCAGGAAATGACGGCTTCGTCGCTGCGCTTGTCACCGCGGTTGTCCACCCAGCTGACAACAACTTTTTCACCCGCCTTGCCGCCCTTGAATGCGAACTGGACAAAGGGGTTCTTGGACACCGCCGTGCCCCACTGGGCGCTCATCACGGTCTTGCCGTTCCAGGTGGCGTTGATGTTCTGGATAAACCAGGCAGGCACCAGCTTGCCGGCGGCGTCGCGGCGCTGGCCGCTTTCCATCTCGTGGCTGACGAGCACACGAACGGTGGTTTTGTCGCCCTGGGCCTGGGCACGGATTCTCATTGGATCGGACATGTTTTTCTCCTGATTTCAGTGTTGGTGTGTGGGGTTTGGATGAACGGGCGCGCGATTAACCGCCGCAGCCGCCCAGGGTGACCTTCACTTCCTTGACTGCATAAAAGAATTTGTCGCCGGCCTTGGCCAATGCGTAGACATTGGACGACTGGCCCATCTTGACGTTGGTAGACACGTTTGCGTCGGTACCGGCAGGAATGTCAAATGCAGCAGCCAGGGCAAACGGGTTTTTCTCGACCACAAACGAAATTTGCGAGGTGTTGGCGATGTTGCTTTGCGCGGCGACGCGCACCACTGCACCGTTTTCGGCGATTTCAGGCGCCTGCAGGATCAAATCCTTGCTTTCGACAGGCGCGCTCGTTGCACCCAGGGCCTTGGCGGCATCGGCAAGCGATTTGGTTTCAAAAGCGGCCTTGTTCCAGCCTGCTGCGTTTTGCGCGTGGGCGGGGGTCAGGCCTGAGGCCGCAGCCAGTGCCAGCGCTGTTGCGCTCGAACCGCTGGCCAGAAAATCACGACGTTCCATGTTGAACTCCTTTAGTCTGAACACTGTTGAATATTGGACACAAAAACTGTGGGGCTTCACAGGGGATTTCTACTGACCCGACATGCCTATTTCGGCATCCCATTTGCCAGCCACTGCGCGACCTGCGCCGCTTCGGCTTCACTAAGGCTCTGCGCCGGCATCGGAATGGCGCCCCATACGCCCTGCCCGCCAGACCTGATTTTGCCCGAGAGGTAATTCACCGCGTCGGCGCGGCCTTTATATCTGGCCGCGATCTCGTTGAAGCCGGGGCCTACAAGCTTGCTGTTCATGCCGTGACAGGCCAGGCAGGCATTTTTTTGCAGCAGGGGCGTGACGCTGGCCGTGGTCGGGCCGTTCGATATCGGCGCGGCAGGCGGTTTTATTTCGGCCTGGGCTGGAGCAGACGGTTTGGCCGGCATGCCTTGCGAACCTTGAGCCAGCACGAGAGGCGGTGGCTGTGTGGTGTTCGCTCCCCGGCTGGCGCCCATCATGCGCGACTGCTCCGCCAGGTTGCCATGCGCGTTGCGGGCGTAGTCGGGCAAAAAGCTTTTGATAACGGCTTCAGGGCCGCAATTTGTCACACAGGCGGAGCCCTGAACGTCTGGTTTGGCGGTGCCACCCAGTTCCTTGCCCGGCCACATCGCATGGGCGGTCGTCATGCCATTGCGGTTAGGCAGCATGGCCTGCACGTCACGCACGTTTTTATCCGAGAGGGTGAAGTCGGCAGGCAGTATGTTGCCCAGGTTCAGCACATAGGCCGTGACCGCGTAGACCTCATCGGTCGTCAATGTCTTGGGCGCATTCCAGGGCATGGCGCGGTTGATGTAGTCCCACAGCGTCGACAGCGTCGCGACCTTCATGAGCGAAGTGCGCTGCGGCTGGTTGGCACCCGGCATCAGGCCGTCCACGCGGCCGGCCTTGATGTCTTCGGCGGTGGTGCCGCCGGCAATCGGCGTGAAAACCTCCGACGACTCGCCAAAGCTGCCGTGACAGGAAGCGCATTTGCCTTCCCAGATCACCTCGCCCTGCTTCACCGACCCCTGGCCTTTGGGCAGGCCCTTGAAGTCGGGCCGCACGTCGATATCCCAGGCCTTGATCTCTGCAGGTGTGGCCGTGCGGCCTATGGCTGCCATGGCTGTTTGTGCTGGCGTTTTGGCCGCGCCTTGTGAATAAGCCGCGCAGGACATACCCATCGCGACCATCAGCAAGCCATGACGCAGCAGCGTGGAAGGCGCATCAAACCTGGACATTTTTGACCTCGCCGTTTTCTTCCAGCGACCAGGACTGGATGGCATTGTTGTGATAGATGCTGCGCGAGGCGCGCACCTTGCGCAACTGGTGGTAGTCCGGCTGGATCTGACCGGTTTCGTCCACCGCCCTGCTCTGGAAGATGGCCGGTTTGCCGTCCCACACAAAGTCGGCATTGAAGCGGGTCAGGCACTTGCCGAGCACCGGGCCTTCAAGGCGCGCAGGACGCCAATTGCGGCCGCCGTCGGCTGAGATATCGACTTTTTTAATCTTGCCCCGGCCGCTCCAGGCCAGGCCGGTGATGGTGTGAAAGCCCTTGTCGAGCAGCACCTGACCGCCGCTGGGCGAGGTGATCACACTCTTGACTTCCTGGATGCTGGTGTACTGGCGATGCAGGCCGCTGGGCTGCAAATCAACGTAATGAATGGTCTCGTCTTTTGTGCCATAAGGCATGTCGCCCAGCTCGATGCGGCGCAGGTATTTGACCCAGCTGACGCCCTGCACACCGGGCACGATGAGGCGCAGCGGGTAGCCGTTTTCAGGCCGCAGCATTTCGCCGTTCTGGCCATAGGCCACCAGCACTTCGCCGCTCATGATGAGGCTCATGGGGATGGTGCGCGTCATGCCTGAGCCGTCTGCGCCCTCGGCCAGCACAAACTTGCCGCGCTTGAGATCGGCGCCGCAAAGTTCAAGCAGCGTGCGCAGCGGTACACCGGTAAATTCGCTGCAGCTCAGCATGCCGTGGGTGTACTGCACCGTCGGCACGGCGGTGTTTCCCCACTCCATGCCGGTGTTGGCACCGCATTCGATGAAATGCATGCGGCTCACATTGGGCAGGCGCATGAGTTCGTCCATGCTGAACACCATGGTGCGCTTGAGCATGGTCTCGTCAGAGCCGTTGACCATGAGGCGGTGTTTGGTGGGGTCTATATCCCACCAGCCCTGGTGGTGCCGCTCAAAGTGCAGGCCGCTGGGCGTAATGATGCCGAACAGGCCCTGCAACGGGCAAAAGCTGACGCTGGCCTGGCCTATACGCGTGAGGCCCGGGCTTTCACGGCGCTGCAGGTTTTTTTCAAACTCGCTGGGCAGGCCATAGGGCCGCGCAGCTACCGGCTGACCCAGGCCCGTGCTGTGCGGCGGCAGGTTCAGGATGTTGGGGTCGCCTTCAGATGCCTGGGCGTTGGCGCTGACAGCCACCGCAGAAGACGCGGCAGCCAGTGCACCT
This sequence comes from Polaromonas sp., assembly GCA_965228025.1. Taxonomy (GTDB): domain Bacteria; phylum Pseudomonadota; class Gammaproteobacteria; order Burkholderiales; family Burkholderiaceae_C; genus Polaromonas. Next base: position 112,407 of record CBDDGX010000021.1, read on the forward strand.
GCCAGAAAACCCCGGCGGCCGGCGCGAACGTCCTGTATCTGGTCGCGCGTCAGGAAGTTCTCGGGTGCCCTGCGGATGAAGCGGCTCAGCATGTCTGGGCCGCTTTCTGTGGCGATGTGGGCGCGAGGGCTTGGCCGGGGGGCAAGGCCTCCGGCTCGTCAAGTTCAATCGCAATCTGCGTGCAGACGCTGCGGCAAAGCGCAACGGCCTTTTCGCTTTGCACCCGGTAAATCACCTGCGCGCCCTCCTTGCGTTTGGCGAGCACACCCGTGCGGTAGAGCACGGCCAGGTGTTGGGACAGGTTGGGCTGCGTGGTGTCGATCTCCAACAGCAGTTCGTTGACTGACTTCTCACGCACGCACAGCGCACTCAGCACACGCAGCCTCATGGGCGTAGACAGAACCGCAAACAGTTCGGCAGCCAGTTCAAAAACCCGGCTTTGTTCCACCGGTCCATCGGCCTGAATCATCTTTTCCATGGGCATTCCGAATTAAATATAAGCATTTACTTATATTCTGCATGGCCCGCTGATGTCACCAAGCCCGGATTTACCCTCGGTGCAAGCGCCGCGAAGCGTACATTTTGTTACCGATATACGCGTATCGCCCAAAAGGCAAATCCTAATTTACAGAAGGGAAACAAGTGCAAAAAGTCACGGTTCGCCGCAGTGGTGCGTGCTATAAAACTTTTTGTTTCAAAGGTGGCTACCTAAAATTGCAAAAACCAAAAAAGGGTTGTGAGGGCCATGAGATCAAAACAAAAATTACTGGCAAGGTGTGTGCTGGCGGCGTTGCTCGCATCAGGGGCGCCTTATGTGCACGCGGAGGTCGACGCCCTCGTGCGCGATGCCCGTGCCCTGCTGGACAAAGGCCAGGCCAACGCAGCATTCGACTTGCTGGAACCCCAGGAGACGCCACGCGCTGGTGATCCTGACTTTGACACGGTGCTGGGTATCGCTGCCAATGAAACTGGCCAGTTCACACGCGCTGTTTTTGCCCTTGAGCGCGTGTTGTCTGTGCAGCCCGAAAACTCACGGGCCCGCGCAGAACTCGGCCGCGCGCTCTTCTCCGTTGGCGACACCGTCGCCTCGCGCCGGGTACTGCTCGAAACCAAAAAGGACAACATCCCGCAAGAGGCCGCTGCCACCATAGACCAGTTCCTGCAGGCCATTGACCGTACGGAAGAGGCAGCCCGCTCGTCGGTCAGGACTTATGTCGAAACCGGCATTGGCTATGACAGCAACATCAACAGCGGGCTGGCGAACGCCAACGTGGCCGTGCCTGCCTTTGGTGGGCTGGTATTCACGCTCGCCAACACCGGCCTGGCGACCAAAGACAACTACGCCACGCTGGGGGCGGGCCTGTCCGCTAGATACGTCGTCGATCCGCGCTGGTCGCTGATCGCCAACCTTTCGGGCAGCGGTCGCGGGCACCAGAAAAATGCCAGCTTCAACAACATGCAGCTCGACGCTAACGCAGGCGCCAGCTACCGCTACGAGAAACACGAGTTCACAGGCGTGGTCCAGGTAGGCACCTATGACGTCAATGGCACGCGCGCCCGCGACCAGGCGGGTGTTGTCGGCGAATGGACTTACCGCTTTGACGGCTTCCGGCAGCTCAGCAGCTATATCCAGTGGGGTTCCCTGAGCTATCCCGGCCAGTCGGCCCGAAATGCCGACCGGACTGTTGTTGGAACCTCCTATGCGCACGCCTTCCGCAATGGATTTCTGGCATTCGGCGGTGCCTATGTGGGTACAGAGAAAGAAAAGAACAGCGCCTTTCCCCAACTGGGGCACAAGCTTTATGGCGTCCGTACCGGCTTGCAGCAGGAGTTGTCACCCGATCTGTCGCTTTTTGCAGGCCTGAGCTTTGAAAACCGCAAATACAACGGGCCGGACACCCTCTTTCTGGTGACCCGCAATGACGACCAGTTCAATATCAACCTGGGCCTGAACTGGATACCGGGCAAGTCCTGGAAAGTCACCCCGCAGCTTTCGTTCACCCGGGTCAAGTCAAACGTCGCACTTTCCGACTTCACACGCGCATTGGTTTCCGTCACCCTGCGCCGCGATTTCTAGGCCGTCCCGGAAAACCCATGACCACATCACTGCACATCAAACAAACGGTGCTTGTCATTGCACTGTCATCCATCTATCCGCTTCAGGCGCATGCTGCGGCAACGGCCGGGGTGGCGCAATTTACTGCTGGTGAGGTCAATGTCCGGCGTCCTGACGGCGGTACGTCACCCCTGTCTAAAGGCAAGGATCTCGAAAGCGGTGAGTCCATCCTGACCGGTATCAACGGCCGTGCCCAGGTCAAGTTCACGGACGGCGGCCTGATATCACTGCAGCCGAATACCGAGTTCAAGATCGCCAATTACGTGGACAAGGCGGATCCCAAAGAGGACAGGTTCCTCGTCGACCTGCTGCGCGGCAGCATGCGCGCCATCACCGGCCTGATCGGCAAGCGCAATCGCGAGAACTACAAGGTCAACACCGCCACAGCCACCATAGGCATCCGGGGTTCCGGTTTCAATGTGGGCTACAACCCGGACGGCTCACTGGGTGTGACGACCGAACTCGACGCCATCGAGGTCTGCAACGCCGGTGGGTGCGTCGGCCTGACTGCCGGTGAATCCGTCAGGGTGGTCAACAGCACGGAAGCCCCCGTCCGCACCAATGTCAAGGCAAGCGTGCCCACGCCAGGCCCCGAACAGGAACCAACCGTTGCCGGCAACCAGACCACCGCCGACGGCAAGTCCGCGCTGGTGCCAGCCAAGGTCGACGGCAAGATCAGCAACACCGGCACATTCACCGATGTGCGCGGTATCGGTCATTACCACGTTGGCCTGAACAGTCCCGCCGACCAGGGCGGGACGTTTGTGGCTGCGACCACCAACAGCGCAGGTTCAGGCACGCTGGATGCAGGCAAATTGACCTCGGCAACGATCAACGGCTCGGTCTTTGATGTCACCAGCAGTGCGGAAGCGGGATCGCGCGGATCCATCGCCGAGAACAACTTCATTGGCTGGGGCAACTGGGTAACAGGCACCAAGACGTTCAACGGCAGTACCACCAACCTCTACCAGACGCAATACATTGTGGGACAGCCGACGGCGGTCCTGCCCACCACCGGCAATGTCTTTGCGAACTATGTGCTGGTCGGGGCGACCAGCCCGACAACCTATACGGGTACAAGCGGAACACTCAATTCCGCAACCCTGCAGGTCAATTTTGACCCCACACAAATTGGCGGCCGCCTGCTGAAGTTCAATGCGTCAACGACTTTTGGCACCATCACCCAGAATTTCGTTTATTTCTCCAGCTCAAGCGCCACCAGCCCGGACGGCAAGCTTTTGGTGTTGTTCACGGGTGCCAATGCGGTCAACGCAGGTGTGCTTTACAACGGAAGCATCACCCAGGGCAATGGCGCGGTTGGCGGCACGTTTACCGGCATCGCGATTTTCAGGGCTCCCTGAGGCGTTCCGGCTAGAGGTAAAACGCCAGGTCCCGCTCTATGGCAGGGCTGCCATGAAGCGACAAGGCCCGCAGCATTGCGGCGCGGCCCAGATCAGTTCGAAGTTCGGAAGAAGTGCAAAGGCGCATCAGTGTGTCCCAGGCCTGTTCCTGCGTGTGAACCAGAAAGCCTGAGACACCGTCTTCCACCGCCTCGGCGTAGCCTCCGCGCGAATGGGCCACCACGGGCAGCCCACTGGCCATGGCCTCCAATACCACGCGTCCATAGGCCTCAACGGAAGCACCCGTACGGTAAAAGAAGATGTCAAGAGATCGGTAAAAGTCAGCCGCTGGCATATCGCCTGCGGGCATCAGCTCGATGCCTTCCACGCCAGACAGGATCGATGCCAGGCACATGCCGCCCATGATCCTGATGCGCACACCCTGGCTTGCAAGCATGCGGTAAAGGGCCGGGTCCTCCGGGTGATGTTTGTCGGGGGCATCGCGGCTGATGCGCCCCACCACCAGAGGGCTTCTGCCCTCCCCTGAACCAGAGCTACTGCGAGTCCCATTCAGCGCAAGGCGTTCTTCGGCCACCCGGGTAAAGCGAGCGACATCCATCAGGCTCCTGATGACCTGCCCGGGCAAGCCGACGCTTTTTTGCAGCATGTGCGAGACGAACACCAGCTCCGGTTCTAGCCCGGTGGCATGGCGGATGTCCTCAACCACTGCAAACAGCTGCCCATGATTGGCAAGGTTGTAAAAAAGAATGATGCGCTCAAACTTTGTGTATTTGAGCCAGACGCCAGCCTGCATGTGCACCCCGGCAATCAGCAGCACACCGCTTGCCGGGTATTGGCGCGCAAAAGGCTGGATGCTGCTGATGGCGTCACCAGCGTAAGCGCTGCTGACGGGCAGATCCGACCAGATTTTCACGGGCCTGCGCGCGCCCACAAGCTGACGGATCTCCAGCAGTTCACGTTCAGCGCCGGTAAAAAGCTCCGTGAAATGGCCGAGAAGGTGAAGTGTTGACGGTGCAGTGACGTCCATAACCGGATCATAGTCATGCAAGGACATTCGGCCCGAACGCTGCAACATAATTCAGACATGGAATATCTGCGGAGCCCGGACAGCATTGCCAGCCATGACGCCTTGATGCAGCGCGGCAGCGAGCTGCATGCACAGGGAAAAATCGAATACGCGCTGCTTGCGTTTGAAGAAGCCCTTGCCCTGCAGCCGGACAACGTGAATACGGCTTCAGCGTGTGCCGCCATGCTGTCCGCGCTGGCCAGGCCCGTTGCCGCATACAAGGTCATGCAGACACTTGAAACGGTGTTGATGCAGAGCGCAGATGGCGCAGCCAACCTTGCCATCACCGCCCAGGCCAGTGGAGATATCGACAATGCCCGCCTGGCCTATGCCCGGGCGCTTGAACTTGACGCGAATCACCTGCGCAGCCTCAACAACACGGGCCTGATGGCTGCCGCCGGTCTCGATTGGGCCACCGCAGTCAGTTGTGCCGCACGATGCGTCGCGTTGGCCCCCCACCAGGCCGACTACCGCGCCCACCTGTGCGACGCACTGTGTGGCGCGCGCAGCCTGCCAGAGGCGCTTGAGGCCGTCCTTGAAGCGAGGGCGCTTTTCCCCGATGACAGGGCCTTGCACACACGGCAAATCATCATCCTCGCGTTCAACGGCGAGCTTGGGCAGGCGGATCGGGCCATCTCGGGCCTTGACGCTGAAGGCATCGCCCACCTGCGCGGATTTTTATCCAGTTGGCCACGCATGTCGGCTACGCTATCGCAAGACAAACTGCCCGATGCCCTGCAGCTTTGCGCGGCGCAGGTATTTGAAGCCGCAACGGTATGCGACTGGCGCAGCCAGGGCAAACTGGTAACGCTGTTGCGGCAGCGGTTGGCAGAAGATGCACGCCAAGGTATCGGCCGCGACTGGCAGGATGTCGGCTTCTACGGCGACATGCTGGGCCTGACGGAAGCCGAGGTTGAAACCATTGAGGTGACTACGGCAAAGGCATCCGAAGCAGCCCGGCAGAAAAAACTCCGGCCCTATGCCCGTCACCTGCGCAACACGGCAGTCGGCGCAGAAAACGACGGCCGAATCCATGTCGGTTTGGCCCTGCCGGACCTGCGTGACCACCACGTCTGCGATGGCCTGATTCGCCAGCTCGGCATACATGATGCATCACGGTTCGCTTTTCACATCTATGCATCCACCAAAGCGCCTGAGCCGCACTGGGCAGATGCACTTAGACCCCATGCTGCGGGCGTGGTGGAACTGGCCCATATGAGTGACCCCGAGGCCGCAGGCCGCATACGACTGGACAGATTGGATATCTTTATCGATGTGACGTCTGCCGCAGTGCAGCCACGCAGCGAGATTGCAAAAATGCGCGTCGCACCGGTGCAAATGACCATGCCCGCCCGGCACGGCTTCCCATCACCCGGCGCGTCCGACTACGTGGTTTCCGACGGCTGGGTGCACCCCGACCGCATGTCACAACAGCAAAGGGGCGCCATTGCACGGCTACCGGTCACATGCTGGCTCGACACGCTGGCCGGCGTCTGCGTACCCGAGCTTCAAAACTGCAAGGACACAGGGCTGCCAGAAGACTGTTTTGTATTTTCAACATTCGTTCACCCGCTATGCCTCGACGCGGCCAGCTTCGGCGCATGGATGAAAATCCTGCGCTCCGTACCTGATGCGGTGATGTGGCTGCCGCCCTACGATCTTGGAATTGCAGCAAACCTGGTGCGGGAGGCACAGGCGGCAGGCATCAACAGCAAGCGGCTTTTTTTCGCATCCCCCATGACGCGTGCAGCCACGCTGGGCGCGATGCAGTTCACCGACCTCTTTCTCGATACCCTGGCCGTTAACGCCTGCGAAGGTCTGGCAGACGCCATGCGTATCGGCCTGCCCGCCCTAACGTGCCCGGGCGAAGGCATGGCATCGCGGATAGGCGGAAGCATCCTGCGTGCGGCCGGACTGCCAGAATGTGTTGTGGAAAATCGGGACGCGTATATCGCCACCGCGACAAGACTGGGTCGGGGGAGCGGCGAGCTCGGGGAATTACGCCAGCGCATGGCCCTCAAGCGTGCAGCATCACCGCTATTTGACACCGTGGCGCGAACCAAGGAGTGGGAAAGCGCATGGACACAGATGGCTGAACGGGCACGCGCCGGACTGCCTCCATCTGCTTTTGATGTACCGCCAACTTCCCGGCCAGTGCTCTAGAAAAGCAGCATCAGCCCGGCACGGCGCACACTTCACCAGTTGGCGGAAGACCCAGTTCACTTTTTGCATCTGCAACGCTGGCGGCTCGGGGCAAGGTCACCCCGTTCTTCACGGCTGTGAGTTCGGCAAGAATCGAGATCGCAATCTCTGAGGGTGTCTTGCTGCCGATATAGATGCCGATAGGGCCATGCAGCCTGTCCAGTTCTGCACCCGTCATATCAAAGTGTTCAGCCAGCCGCTCGCGGCGGCGCTGGTTGTTGATGCGTGAACCGATGGCGCCTACGTAAAAAGCGTCTGAACGCAAGGCCTCCATGAGGGCAAGGTCATCAAGCTTGGGATCATGCGTCAGCGCAATCACGGCACAGCGGCTGTCCAGCTTCATGGCCTGCACGACGTCGTCCGGCATGTCAGTGACCAGCTCCACACCGGGGACCTGCCATGAGTTGCGATATTCCTCACGCGGGTCGCAAACCGTGACGGCGTAGTCCATGCCCTGCGCGATCTGCGCGACAAACCGCGACAGCTGCCCGGCGCCAATGATCAGCAGGCGCCAGCGCGGCCCATGCAGGGTGACCAGCGCACTTGCAGAGACCTGCATCGATTGCGCGGGTAAGGCAGGGCTCAGCGTGACCACGCCGGTCTGCATGTCAAGCCGGCGCGCCACCAATTCACCCCTACCCAAGCAATGCAGCATGTCGTCAATCTTGCTGCTCGCGGAGAGCGGTTCAATGGCCAGTTCAATCGTGCCGCCGCAAGGCAGGCCAAACCGGTGGGCCTCATCAGCCGTCATGCCATAGGTCACAACTGCAGGAAGCGTACGGCTCAGGCCCTCACGGCGCGCCCTGTCGATCATGTCGTCTTCAATGCAGCCACCAGACACCGAGCCCACAACCCGGCCATCTTCACAGATGGCCAGCATGGAGCCCTCGGGCCGCGGGCTGGAACCCCAGGTTTTCAGAACAGTCACAAGCTCACAGCGCAGGCCTGAGGCCAGCCACTGTGAACAGGTCTTCAGAACTTCGAGATCAATGTTGTCCATACCCGCAGGTTATCAAAAACCGGCCACCGCATCAGCGGGAGGCCGATGTGTTTTTAGTCCAGATCATGCCTGCCAGACATTTGTCACGCTCTGGCCAGGTTGTCGTGCAGCGGCAATTGCCGCACCCGCTTTCCTGTCGCAGCAAACAGCGCGTTGGCAACAGCGGGCGCAACCAGCGCCGTTGCAGGCTCGCCAATGCCGCCGGGTTTTTCGGTACTTGGCACCAGTGTGATGTCAATCACAGGCACCTCGTTCATGCGGAGCACCGGATAGTCGCCAAAGTTGGTCTGCTGTACGCGCCCCTTGTCCAGCGTGATCTGGCTGTTCAGCGCCGCCGTCAGGCCAAAGACCACGCTCGACTGGATTTGCGCCTGCACGGTGTCCGGATTGATCATGCGGCCAAGGTCTGCGACCACGGTCACCTTGTGAACAGTGATCTGCTTGTCCTTGACTGATATCTCGGCCACCTGGGCCATGTAGGTGTCATAGCCCTCCATCAGCGCAATGCCCCGGAAACGACCCGCCGGTGCGGGTGTTGCCCAGCCGGCCTTGTCAGCCGCCAACTTGAGCACATTCGCAAAACGCGGCTGTTTTGCAAGCAATGCCATCCGGTAGGAGTAGGGGTCTTTGCCAGCGCCGGCAGCCAGTTCGTCGATAAAACTTTCATTGGCAAAAGCGTTGAGCGCATGGCTTACCGAACGCCAGTAACCCACCCGCAAACCGCTGTCATGCTTGACGATCTCGTGGCGCGTGGCCGGAATCTCGTAAGGCGCAAGTGCCGCCTCGGTCATCAGTGGATCCTGCGCCTCACCAGGCAAACCAAACACACGGCCGGTGACAGACTGAGACACCATTCGGAAAGTCATCGCCGTGGGTTTGCCGTCAGGCCCCACCGCTGCCGCCAGCTGGTGCACCGACATAGGCCGGTAAAAGTCATGCGTCATGTCGTCTTCACGCGTCCAGAGCAGCTTGACCGGTTTGTTGACCGCCTTCGATATCTGGGCCGCCTGCACAATGAAATCCAGGTCAATGCGCCGGCCAAAACCGCCGCCCAGGAAGGTGGTTTTAACCGTGATGTCTTCCGGCTTCATGCCCAGCGCTTTGGCCACCGCACCCTGCGCGCCGTCCTGCCACTGGGTGGGGCCTATCAGGGCCATCTTGCCGTTGCTGTAACTGGCAGTGAAGTTCATGGGTTCCATGGTGGCGTGTGCCAGCAGCGGTGAGACATATTCGGCACGCACCACTTTGGCGGCACCGGCAATCACCGCATCGGCGTCGCCGACCGCCTTCAGTGGCAATGGTTTGTCCGTCGCCTTGCGAATGCCTTCCAGCATCGAGGCATTGGTAATCGTTGCACCTGCGCCTTCATCCCACACGATGGTCAAGGCGGCTCTGGCCTTCCTGGCGTGCCAGTAGCTGTCGGCGACCACCGCCACGCCATCAGGAATCTGTACCACGTCAATCACACCAGGCATGGCCTTCGCTTTGGCGCCATCAAAGCTTTTGACCGTACCGCCAATGACCGGGCATTGTTCCAGGGAGGCATACACCATGCCGGGCAGCTTCACATCGATGCCAAACTCGGCCGTACCGTTGGTTTTGGCTGGTGTATCGAGCCGCTTTGTTGGCTTGCCGATGATGGTGAAGTCCTTCGGGTCCTTGAGCGCAACCTTCTCGGGCACGGGTAACTTCGAGGCCGCTTCCGCCAAAGACCCATAGGTCGCGCGCCTGCCTTTCGCACCGATCACCATGCCGTTTTCTGCCCTGAGCGTAGACGCATCCACATTCCACCTGGCGGCAGCTGCAGAGACTAGCATTGTGCGTACCTGCGCACCGGCGATGCGGAGTTTTTCCCAGCCATCGCGCACCGAGGTCGAGCCCCCGGTGAGCTGTGGGCCACCGAGCAAGGCATTGCCATACACCTTGCCGTCTGGCGGCGCGATGGCCACCTTGATGCGGCGGATGTCGACATTGAGTTCCTCGGCGATCAGCATGGGCATGGAGGTGTAGACCCCCTGCCCCATCTCGGAACGTGCAGATATCAGCGTGATGGTGTTGTCGTCGGCGATATGCACCCAGGCATTGGGCGTATAGAGCGTGCCCGCAGCCTGCGTTGAAAGCGGCACGCCAAGACTGACACCCAGCATCAGCCCGCCAGTCACGGTGGACGATGTCTTGAGGAAGTTGCGGCGATTCAGGGAAGCGGTTTGTAATGAAGCATTCATGATGTTTCCCCTCAGGCTTTGCGCATGGTTGAAGCGGCATCCTTGATGGCAGCCTTGATGCGCGGGTAAGTTCCGCAGCGGCAGATATTGCCGCTCATGGCCGCATCGATATCCGCATCGCTGGGGTTGCCGTTGCCCTTGAGCAGCGCTGCTGCGCTCATCAGTTGCCCCGACTGGCAATAGCCGCATTGCGGCACATCGTGCTTGATCCACGCCACCTGCAGCGGGTGGGTGTTGTTGCGCGAAAGGCTTTCAACAGTGGCTACCTTTTTGCCAGCAACCGCCGATAGCGGAGTCTGGCAGGAGCGTACCGGCTGGCCATTGAGATGTACCGTACAGGCGCCGCACAATGCCACACCACAGCCGAACTTGGTACCCGTCATGCCGAGCTCGTCGCGTATCACCCATAACAAGGGCGTATCCGGCTCGGCATTGACGGACACGGCACGGCCGTTCACGTTGAATTTTGTGCTCATGGTGGGGGTCCTTTTGTAGTTGCTATCGTCAGTCCGCCCTGAACCGCAAACCGGTTCCAGGTCCGGCACACGTAGATGCTACGGCTGCGTATTCGGCCGCGACCACGTAGAAACCCTGACCACGGCACATTGGCGACAGCCGGGCTTGTTTCAAGAAGTTACGGCATGTCGTTCAAAGTGTCGAAGACCAGGCGCCGCAGCCATTGATGCCCCGCGTCTGCGTGGCGCTGCTCGTGCCACTGCTGCTTGATGGGAAACCGCGGAACGTTGAACGGCAGCTGCGCAATGCGCAAATCCGTACGTGAACCCTTCATCGCAACAGCCAGCAACTGGGGCACGCTGAGCAGCAGTTGGGAGTTTGCGACCATGGTCGAAAGGCCCAGTGAGTGGACTGCCGTCAGCACCACCTTGCGCCTGTCCAGCACATTCAGGTCCGCCAGTGTTGAATGCAGGGCGTCATAACTCGCACCGCTCGGGTGGTAGACGATGTGCGACGCCTCAAGGTACTCATGCAGCGCCAGGGTCTCAGCCTGCAACTCATGAGTTGAACTGAGCAGGGCCACATAGCCTTCATCAAACAATCGCTGCTGGTAAATACCGGCACCCAGAGGCTGCCAGCTGCCTATGGCCAGGTCAATCGCGCCGTCCACCATGAGTTGCCGGCAGTTGGACGGCGAGGCTTCAACAGTTTCAAACCGTACCCTGGGCGCAAGCGCCTGCGCAGCAGCAAGCAAGGGCGGTATCAGCACCAGTTGCCCGATGTCATTGACCGCGATCCGGAACAGCTGGTTTGAAGTGGCCGGGTCAAAACGCCGGCTCTGGTCTATGGCCTGGTTCAGTTTGGCCAAACCTTCTTCGACCGGTTCAATCAGCTTTACGGCAACTGCGCTGGGCACCATGCCGTTGGGCGTACGCACAAAAAGCGGATCGTCAAAGCGCTCGCGCAGGCGCTTGAGTGCATTGCTGACCGCAGACTGAGACATGCCAAGGCGATCACCCGCCAGCGTCACGCTGCGGGTTGTGTAAATCGCCTGGAAGACCAGGAATAAGTTGAGGTCGAGGGTATTGATGTTCATGCGGCGCCAGGAAAAAATGTCGTCTCATGGTCACTTCAATTTTAGGCGTGCTCCTTCCTCAAGCACGCCAGAAATACACCCCGTTAACCCTAGGTCGGGTTGGAGACCGTCGGCCTAGCCAGCCTTCGCAGCCGCATGCAAAAAATTCGGCGCAGTGGGCTTGCTGCCCTCATGCACGGCATCAACAATGGGTTCAAAAATCGCCGGGTGTCCCTTGACGCCGGGAATCCGGTACTCGCTGGGCGAGTAGGCATCATGGGCTACCTTCCAGGCCTCGGCACTTTGCCAGCGTGCGATGTTGATAAAACTGAAAGTGCCGTTGCCCACGCCCACATTGCGGTGCAGGTGTGCCTCGACAAAACCGTGGTCCTTGACAAAGACGGTGGTCGTCAGCTTCCAGTTCTGCAAAAACTCATCCTCGCGCTCTTTCGGCACGATAAAAACATTGATCAGGGTCACTGCCATTTTCTTCTCCTGTTGTCCAAATTGATGCCATCAGTCCACAAACGGGATCTCGACATACGACGCATGCGGCTCACGAAGGTAGATGGTGTCGGAGCCCATCTTTTGCGGGTTGTAGACGTGCGCCCAGACCACTTCGGTCACAGGCGTGTCGGTGTTGGCAATCTCAACCCGGATGCGGCTCCCCTTTTTGAACTGGTAGGCCATGGATCGCAGCGGGATCTCAAGCTTCAGCAAGGTGCCGGGTTTGGAAAAGGTCTCGGATTCGTGCAGGTAATACGGCGTATCGGCCGTACTGAGTTTGGGGTCTCGTGCGTTGGGTGACAGGGCGTGCGAGGCGCGCAGGCAGCCCTTGGTCACGATGACCGCGCGCGGCTGTGCGCCTGGGGGCGCTGCGGCATCAGGTGCGAACTGCTCACTTATCTTGACGAACACATCCGTGTCACGCCGCGTGCTGTCAACATGGATGACGGCCTTGGCATTGCCCTCCATGATCCTGTCGTTCTCCAGCGGCGGGCTGGTGAAGGTCAGCACACCGCGCACCGTGTCGGGGCCTTGTGGCGTGATGACGGCTGTACCCAGCACCCAATCGGGATGCGGATAGCTCCAGGTCAGGCTGGCGTCGCGCCCCTCGCCCGCCTCTGCATCGCGGTGCAGTGAGCCGTCATTAACGGAATTGACAGAGCCGGTTTTGACAGTACCCAAAAACAACTTCTCGCGCCGCGCGTTTGCAGGCGGCCAGGCTGTACCCTGCTTCCTGATCTGCGAGTTGCGTACCGGGTATTCAACCGGCGGTCTCGCGTCATATGCAGAAGAAATGCCCTTCAGATAGCGGTCGTAAAACGGCAGCAATACATCGCGGTGGAACGGGATGGACTCAAACTCACCCGCTGCATGAAAAGGCGTTGGCACACCGCTGACGAGCAGCTTGCATTTGTCACCCAGCAGCCGGCTTGCCAGGATATTGCCCTCCAGGTGCAGGTCCTGTTTGGCCCATACGCCGATTGAAAATACCGGCACCTTGATCTCACCCACACGGTTTATTGCAGTGCGCTCCTTCCAGAAAGCGTCGTTGAGGGGGTGCTGCCCGACCAGATAGGCCATGTCTTGCGGCAACTCGCGCGGCCTGCCGCCATTGGCAGGGTATTTGTTGGCTACACGAACGTTGCTGTTGAACCAGATGCCGAACCAGTCAGATTCGATGCCGTTGAGCGTGCCGAAGAAGCGGTAGAAATCCAGCATGCCGTCATACGGCGCTATGCAGGCCAGGTGCGGCGGGTTCTGTATGCCCATGTGCCACTGCGACATCGCGTAATACGACTGCCCTATGCCGCCCACCTTGCCGTTGCTCCAGGCCTGCGCGGCTATCCACTCGATGAGTTCGTAATGGTCGCGCTGCTCCGCCTCGCTGAAAAGGCCATAGTCGCCACCCGACATGCCCGTGCCGCGCACGTCAGCATGCACATAGGCATAACCCTGCTCGACATACCACTCGATGGGGCCGGTCTCCCGCCACAAAAACTGCGGTGTGGCCGGCAACTCGTTGTTGTCATAGCGGTAAGGCGATGCGGCATACAGGACCGGAAACGGCCCCGGCCCCGCAGGCCGGTAAATGCGCAAGGCGATCTCCACGCCGTCGCGCATGCGAACCATCACATCTTTTTCTTCAATCACAAATCAATCCTCGCAATGGGGCAATGCCATCAGGCACCACTGGTAGTGGCCTACAGCGCAAACAGCGCAAACAGCGGGTCAACTCTCAACCGTGAAATTGAAAGACCTGGCGATGGGCTGCCACTTCTGCATGTCGGCCTTCAGACGTGCAGCCAGGTCCGCCGACGTTGACCAGCGCGGCTCCAGGCCCCGGTCTTCCAGCGCCTTGACGACGGCGGGGGTTTCCATCGCCCGCTTGATGGCCGCATTCAGGCGCTGCACATGGGCCTGCGGTGTTTTGGCGGGCACAAAAAATGCGAACCAGTCGTTGATGACGATGTCCTTGTAGCCCTGCTCTACAAAGGTGGGCACATTGGCCACAAACCGGTTTCTTTTTGCACCTGTCGTCGCGAGAATGCGGCATTTGCCACCGTCGAGAAAAGGCATGAAGTCGCCAACAGGTGCAACCACCGCAGCGATCTGACCACCGATCATGTCCAGGATGGCAGGTGTCGTTCCCCGGAAAGGCACGTGGGTCAACTCGACACCTGCGGCGCGCGCAGCCATGCTGCCGACAAAATGAAGCGTCGATGCCGTAGCGGGTGAACCAAAATTGGCCGCACCGGGGTTTGCCTTGCACCAGTTGAAGAAGTCCGTCATGTTTTTGACGCTGGCCGGCACAGATGGGCCTACTGCAAAACCCGCATCAAACACGGCACCCAATGACACCGGGATGAAATCTGCAACCGGGTCGTATGGCAGTTTTTTGTAGGTGTAGGGGTAGAGATACATCATGGGCGAAGGCGTCGCGAGGATGGTTGTCCCATCGGCCGGCGCGGCCTTGACGGCAGAGATGGCGATCTGGCCGCCTGCACCGTTGCGGTTGTCAACGATGATGTTGCGCGCATAGCCGGGCTGGATGGCGTCTGCAACCCGGCGCGAGAACAGGTCCATCAGCGTCCCGGCAGGCGAGCCAAGAATAATCTTGGCCATGTCCATCTCCTTGCCCTGCGCCATCGCGGCCGGAAATCCACCGCCTGCAGCCAGTGCTGCAGCTGAAACCTGCAACATTTGACGGCGTGAAAAGTTATCGTGAGTCTTCATGTTTGTCTCCTTCTGTGTTGACGGAACTGTCTCGTTTTCTGGTTTTTAAGTCGCAGGCTTAATCCTAGGTCCCGTCACATCTGAAGTCGAATGAATCGTCGTGATACCTGCCATCCGGTTTTCGCATCTTGCGGCCGGATGACACAGCCGGCGTCATGAGCCTGTGAATTTCGGCGGACGTTTTTCCAGCCGTGCGCGCATGCCCTCGGTCTTGTCAGCAGTGGCAAACAGAAGCTGTGATGACTTGCGTTCAAACTCTAGGCCTGCATCCAGGTCGAGGTTCATGCTTTTCAGCACGGCCTCCTTGATGAAGCGCACGGCCATTGCCGGCAAGGCGGCCAACTGGCTGGCCAGTTGCAGGGCGCGCGCCTCCACGTCGGCGTCCTCCACCACCTCACTTGCCAGGCCCATGGCCAGCGCCACATCGGCCTTGAACGGCTCACCGGCCAGCATGATTTTCATGGCCGCGAATTTACCGACTGCGCGCGTCAGGCGCTGCGTGCCGCCGCCGCCGGGCATGATGCCGATCTTCACTTCGGGCTGGCCAAAACTGGCCCCCTTGCCCGCAATGATGATGTCGGCATGCATGGCCAGCTCGCACCCTCCGCCCAGGGCATGGCCACGCACTGCGGCAATCACCGGCTTGCGGCAATCGGCAATCGCGTCCCACAGCCTGCCCATGTCGCGGCCGATGACGTCCACCGGCGATGCGTTGACGTATTCGTTGAGGTCTGCGCCCGCGCAGAAGGCGCGCTCACTACCGGTCAGTACAACCGCCTTGACCGTGGCATCGCCATCCAGCCGCGTGAAGGCTTCCGCCAAAGCCCTGCGCAAGGCCAGGTTCAACGCATTCAACACCTCGGGCCGGTTGATGCGCAGCAGCGCCACGCCGTCGGCGGGACGCGATTCAATGAGCACGCCGGTATCGCTCATTTCGAAAACACCGGTGGGCGTTTTTCGAAAAACGCATTGACGGCTTCATGATGGTCTGCCGTCTGGTGCGCAAGGCCCTGCACCCTGCCCGCTTCGACCAGTGCCTGGTCCAGCGTCTGGGTCTGCGCCTGGCGCAGCAGCTGTTTGGTCCAGCGCAGCACTTCAGGCGGGTTGGCGGCAATACGGCCAGCGAGTTCAAGCGCCGTAGCCATCAATTCTTCAGGTGCCACTACGCGCGAGACCAGCCCGATGCGCAGTGCCTCATCTGCAGAAATGGTGTCACCCGTCAGCGCCAGTTCTGCGGCCTTCGACTGCCCGACGACACGCGGCAACAACCAGCAGCCGCCATCACCCGGAATAATGCCCAGCTTGACAAAACTCTCGGCGAACTTCGCGCTGCTGGAGGCGATGCGGATGTCGCACATGCTCGCCAGGTCACAGCCCGCACCCATGGCCGGGCCATTGACGGCCGCGATGATGGGTACTTCCAGCGTGAGGAAGGCGCGCGGTATGCGCTGTATGCCGACGCGGTAACCCTCGGTCACTTCCGCAGCGCCACCGCCGAACATGCCGGTCTTGTCACGCATCTCGGCGACATTGCCGCCCGAACAGAAGGCTGTGCCGCTCCCAGTGAGGATGGCGGCGCGAACGCCCTTGTCCGCATTCAACTGAGCGAAACGGCTTTCGAACGCCGCAAATACTTCTTCGCCCGACAGCGCGTTGCGCGTCTGCGGGCGGTTGATGGTGAGCACAGCCACATGACCGTGGCGTTCGAGAAGAAGGGGTACGTCGCTACTCATTGCTTACAAACCCAGCACGCGTTCGGCATTGCCGTGCATGATTTTTTCCATGACTTCATCCTTATAGCCCAGCTCTTTCCACTCACGCAGGATGCGTTCGTAAGGCAGGCTCGGGTAGTCGCTGCCGAACATGATCTTGTCCTGCAGGCGGCCACGAATGTCCACCTTGAGGTTGCCCGGAAAGTGCTTGGGCGCCCAACCCGACATTTCCCAGTAGACATTGCCTTTGTGCAGTGCGACGGCGGTGGTCTCATCCACCCAGGGCCAGCCAGGGTGGGCCATGATGATTTTGAGGTTGGGGAAGTCTGCCGCCAGGTTGTCAATCGCCGACGGGTGTGCATGCCGCACACGCGCACCGTTACCGCCAGGCATGCCCGCGCCCATGCCGGTGGTGCCGACGTCAATCATCACCGCTGCGCCCAACTCGTTGATGACTTCGAAAAGGTCGTAATGACGCCTGTCGTCCACTGCGAAGTGCTGCATGATGGGATGGAAGTGAAAGCCGATGAAGCCCAGTTCCTTCACGGCTTTTTTCGCCTGCTGTATGGCGATCTCTCCCTTGGCAGGTTCGACCGCACCCCAGCACTGAATCACGCGTTTCGGGTGGCGCTTCCACATGTCGTGAACATATTCATTGGTGCAAGGCGGCGTGGCCACAGTCGTCTCAAGATCCAGTGCTACCAGGCAGGCTTCAACGCCGGCGTCGGTGAATTCCTGGATGACGCCCTCTTCTTCCTTGGCCACCCAGTCGCGCTTCCAGTAGGTGGCGAGTGCTTCAGGGTACGGGCCCTGGGCATCAATCCAGGTCTGGGTTCCGGGGTAGCAGTGCAGGTCAATGATTCGCATTTTTTCTCTTCTCTTTACGTATAAATATTCAGGCGATTACTCAGGCGGTCATTCAGGCCGTAGCCGCTTGTTCCATTGCCAGCTTGGCAGCCACCATCTCGCCCAGTGCCTTTTTCGACACCTTGCCGAAGGTTGACACCGGGAATTCATCGAGCACCTCCAGCCGCTCGGGCAGCTTGAACTTGGCGATCTCCTTGGTCAGCAAAAACCCGACCAGCTCCTTGAGGTGCAATGATTGCCCCGGGTGCAGGATGACATAGGCGCACATGCGTTCGCCCAGGTTGGCATCGGGCATGGGCACGATGGCCACGTTCTGCACCGCAGGGTGCATGAGGATCAGGTTCTCGATTTCCTCGGCGCTGATTTTTTCGCCGCCACGGTTGATAAGGTCTTTCTTGCGGCCTTCAACAATGTAGTTGCCCGACGGATGCTGGCGCATCAAATCGCCAGAGCGGTAAAAACCGTCAGGTGTGAACTGGCGTGCGTTGTACTCAGGCACACCGTAGTAGCCGCGCAGGGTGTAGGGGCCACGGCAGGTCAGCTCGCCGACCTCCCCAAACGCAACGACCTTGCCATCGTCATCCACCAGGCGCACTTCATCATCCGGGCAAATGGGGCGTCCGCAGGTTTCGAGCTTCACATCGGCCGGGTCGTCAAAGTTCACAAACATCAGCACGCCTTCAGACATGCCGAAGTTCTCCTGCACAAACGCCGAGGGAATCAGCTCTGTGGTTTTTGTACGTACTTCGGGCTGCATGCGCTGGCCGCCGCTCTGGATCTGCTTGAGCGACGACAGGTCGTAGTTGACTATGGTCGAATCATTAATCAGGCGAATCAGCAGCGCAGGCACCACCTTCAGGTGCGTGACCTTGTGCTGCTGGATCAGCGCAAACATCTCTTCAGGCCGGGTGTTGGCATGCACCACCACCTTGCCGCCGTTGAACATGAAACCCTGGATACCCGGACATGCCAGCGGCAGGTTGTGCGCAATCGGCAGAACCAGCAGCAGTACCGAATCACCATCCACATGGGCGGCCTCGGAAGCCACCTTGGAGTTGTAGGCGTAGTCGTTGTTGGTGCGGGGAATCAGCTTGGGTATGCCCGTGGTGCCACCCGAGAGCTGGAAGATGCAGGGGTCGGTCGGGTCAATCTTGATTTTCTCGAGCTCGCTGCGTTTGAGCGTTGCGGGCTTGTCAATCAGCTCGGTCAGTGAATGTTCGCCCTTGCCTGCCTTGCCCAGCACAATGCGGAACTTCAGGCAGGGCTGCTCGGCCTGCACTCGGTCTATCACCGGCGCAAAAGCGAAGTCGCCCTGCGTTTCAGGGTAGACACAGGTGGTGGCCTGCGACAGGTTCACGAACTGGCTGATCTCCAGATAGCGGTGCGTCACCAGCGCAGCGATGGGAATCGCGCCCAGCTTCTGCAGCGCAAAGTACAGGATGACGAACTCGGCCACGTTGGGCAGCGTGGGCACGATGCGGTCCTGCGGCTTGATGCCCAGTTCAAGCAGGTTGAGCGCCAGGTTGTCGGTGATGCGGTCCAGGTCGGCGTAGCTGTATTCGCGCTTGCCATCGACCAGTGCAATCTTGTTGGCGTAGCGCTTGAAGACCGCGTCGAACTCCTGTGCCAGCGACTGGTCACGCCAGTAGCCCTTGGCGCGGTAATCGGCAGCGAACTCGGGTGGGAAAGGTACAAAGCCTTGCAACATGATGTGTGCCTTTGCGTTGTGTTGTGTTGGAGGGTGTTCAGGTCGAGGCCGTAAAACCGCCGTCGATCACGACGATTTCGCCGGTGACAAAGCGGTTGCCCTGCAGCAAATTCAGCATGGTCTCGGCCACGTCTTCAGCCGTCACGCAGCGTTTGAGCGGCGTGGCACGGGCGCGCTTGCCCATGAGGTCTTCGTACTTGTCGCCCAGCATGCGCTCCATCCAGTCGCCTTCCATCCAGCCGGGTGCGACTGCATTCACGCGGATCTCGGGGCCGAGGTTCCAGGCCAGGGTTTTGGTCATGTTGACAACGGCTGCCTTGCTGGCTGCGTAGGGCAGCGGCTGCGGGCCGGGGCGCAGGCCGACGATGCTGGCCGTGTTGACGATGGACGGGTTGCTGCCCTTCTTGAGCAAAGGCACCGCAGCGCGTGTCACCTGGAACAGGCCACGCACATTCACTGCAAAGGTGCGGTCCCACTCGTCGAGGTCCAGGCTTTCAAGATCCTTGACCTTCCACTTGGCAGTGGTGCCTGCGTTGTTGATCAGCGCGTCGAGGTGGCCGAACTTTTCTTCAATGGTTTTCATCATGGCGCGCACGCCGGTTTCATCGCTCACGTCGCACTGGATGCAGAGCATGGTCGCGCCGAGCTTTTCAGCTTCAAGAGCCGTGGCCTTGGCCGCTGCAGCGCTAGAACCGTAATTGATGGCCACGTCGTAGCCAGCCTTGGCCAGCGCCAGTACGGCCGCCTTGCCAATGCCTGTTGCGCCACCGGTCACCAGGGCTTTTTTGCGTGCTGCTGTCATGAAATTTCCTTTTGATTGAAGTTGAATTCGGGTATGCGGCGGCCGCTGCTGGCGCAGCAGGCCGTGTCGCAAATGTTTTGAAAAATGTCTTACTGGGGCTGCAGCTTCAGGTCAGTCACAACCTTCTTCCACACGCCGCGCTGCTCGGTCACAAACTCGCCCAGCTGTTTGGGCGTGCCGGTCTTGGGGTAGACACCCAGCTCGGCCATTCGGGCCACCAGGTCAGGTGCCACGACGACCTTGTTGACGTCGCTGTTGATCTTGTCCACCACTGGGGAGGGCGTGCCTGCCGGTGCGTAGATGGAGAACCAGCCAATCGACTCGATGCCCTTGAAGGTGTCCGCCGCCACCGGAACGGTTTCATAGCCCGGCAGGCGCTCTTTGGACATCACGGCCAACGCCCTGAACTTGCCGGCCTTGACGTTGGGCACGAGGGCCGACATGCCGTCTATGGTGACCACGGCTTCGTTGGACAGCAGTGCGGTAATCGCCTGTGGGGAGCCGGTATAGGGCACAACCATCATGGGCGCGCCCATGGCCTTGCCGAGCATTTCACCGGTCAGGTGGGGGACGGAATTGAGCTGGGCTGCAGCAAAAGTAATCTTGCCGGGCTGGGCTTTGGAAGCTTTGGCGAGGTCGGCAAGATTTTTGATCTCGGAATTGGCGTTGACCACGATCATCATGGGGCTGGTGCCTACCGCTGCGACAGGAACAATATCGGTGTCGGGGTTGAACTGGGGGTTCTTGTACAGCTCTGGCGTCAGGGTGAGGACGGCTGCGGGAATGAACCCAATCGTGTAGCCGTCATTGGCCGAGCGCACCAGGGCGCTCATGCCGGGGATGCCGCCTGCGCCGGGGCGGTTGTCAACAATGACGGCCTGGCCCCAGCCGGTGCCGAGTTTGTCGGCCACGAGACGGGCGATGACGTCAGGGGCAGATCCGGCCGGAAAGGGCACGATCATGCGCACGGGCTTGTTGGGCCAGGCCTGGGCCTGCACCGGCGCGCTCAGGGTGCTGAGGCCCAAGGTGGCGGCGAAGGCGGCGGCCAGGAAGGTGATCTGGCCGAGCTTGCGGCGGGTGGTGTTTGTCATTTTTTGTCTCCGGTATTGATGAATTTCAAACGGCCTGTTGACCAGCCGATGCCGAAATTTAGTCGCTGCGAGCGATTAAAAAAAGATGGCAAAATTCGTCGACCGATACCAAAAATACATACCTTTTCCAAGGGTTAACGATGAAGTTGACACAGATGCGCGACATGGTCGCAGTCGTTGAACGCGGCAGCCTGAGGGCAGCCGCCCGCCACCTGGACCTGGCCCAGCCCGCCCTGACGCGCAGCATTGGCGCGCTGGAGCGCGAACTGGGTGTGACGCTGTTTGAACGTGAGGCACGCGGCATGGTGCTGACACCTGCGGGCAAGCTGTTTCACCGCCGGGCCAGTGCGGTCATCAACGAGGTACGCCGCGCGCGTGAGGATTTCGACCAGACCGACGGCGACATGAAAGGCACCATCACTGTGGGCCTTTCGATCATGCCGCACATGGGCATGCTGCCCGAGGCCCTGCCCGTCTTTCGCCGCCGCTACCCTCTCGTGCGGCTCAAGATCATCGAAGGCCTCTACCCCACCATGGAAGCCGGCCTGCAGGACGGCAGCATCGACTTCTACCTGGGCGCAACGCCGCGCGGTGAACCAGCGGGCGGCCTCGTCGCCGAGACGCTGCTGAAAAACACCCGCACCGTCATCGGCCGGCGCGGCCACCCGCTGGCAGGCGCCAAGTCGATCAAGGAGCTGGCTGGCGCGGAATGGGCCACCACCACACTGGACTTCAACGCCGCGACCGACCTGAACGAGCTCTTCGCCAAACACAGGATGCCGCCGCCCGTCATCACTTTGCAAACGCATTCAGCGCTGTCGGTGATGGTGGCGCTCTCAAGCTGCGATCTGCTGGCGATATTGCCGGCGCAGTGGAATGAGTTTCCGCTGACACGCGATGTGCTGCAGGTCATCAACATCAAGGAGAAGCTGCCCGCGCCGGACATTGTGCTGATACGCCGGCCGGATTTGCCGCTCACGCCTGCGGCTGATCATTTCTGCGATTTGCTCAAGCGGTATTTGCCGGCGTAGATGGCTCAGCGACTTGAAGTCTTGAAGATCTGTCGGCTTGCCGATTTGCAGACTGGCCAACTGGCCAAGTTGCTATTAATTAGATAGCTGCTCACGCTCATGTCTATTGGTCTTCAGCCATTTTTGACAGTCAAAACAGGTAAAAAACAGCCGGGAACGGCTCAAAAAACACTCTTTCAACGGAAAAGAGCGGTCAATGCCCTCAAAATGTAAAGTCGACTTTACATTTTGAGGTCGGGATGGCGGTAATGCTTTCCCACTTAATACCGTAGCCGCCCGTCAGCGCCAATCACGCCGATATCGACAAAGCTGCTCCCCGCATTGCCTTTTGAGAAGTCGACGCGAAATCCGCCGAAGTCGAGTTCTCCCATCGCACGCAGGGCGCTGGCAAGAGAGGCGGCCGTCGGTTCCTTGTCCTTTGACCGCTTGAGCGCTTCGGCCACGATGCGCGCCGAGATGTAACCCTCAAGGTGAAATGGCGAGTACTCCTGGACCTGCGGAAAAGATGCCTTCATGGCTGCCTGGAAGTCACGGTGCAGCGGCAGTGTCCGGCCATTGGGGTTTGGGAAGGTCTGGGCGATGCCCACGCCGCGCGCGCCCTCTGATCCTGCCAGCTTGACGATCAACTGGGCAGGGACATATGACAACACGAACACGGCCTGCGAAACACCGGCCTTGCGCAGTGCAGCCACACCGTCACCCATAAACCGCGGCGTACCGACGATGAGCACCCCCTGCGGGTTCTGCGCTGCAATCTGTCCACTGGCAGCGGTCAGTTCGGGAGGCGTACCCGCCGACTTCACACCCTTGATTTCAACACCGTCGCCCTTGGCAGCTACCTGCTGGGCCACCGCCATGCCGGAGCTGCCCACAGGTAAATCTTCATACAGAACCGACAGGCGCTTGATGCCCAGCGTGCGCACGTGGTTGATGATTTTTTCAATCTGCTGCTTGTCGCCGGCCCGCACATGAAAAAGTTTGGGATGGCCCGGCGTACGAAAACTTTCTGCGCCAGGGATAGCGTTCATCACCACGACATCGGCGCTGTCCAGAAGCTTGTCATCCAGCATTTTCTTGACGGCCGGAGAACCGATGGGTGACATCAGCACCAGGGGCCTGTCCTTCAGTACATTGTTGAACTGGGTGACAAAGGCATCGACATTGAAGCGGTCATCCGCCTCGGTAAACACAATCTTGCGGCCATTGATGCCCGTCTTGTTGACCTCGTTCACATAGGCCTTGATGCCCTGGTTGACCTGCGTTGCATCGGGCGACGGAAGAACGGTGAAAGGACCAATCTGTACGAGTTTGATATCGGCTGCAGCGGCAGGACCGGCAATGGCGGCCACCACACAAAGGGCTACAAGTCCGCGCGTCGCGGCGACCGCCCTGTAAAAAATTGAACCGCGAACGGGTGAGGTCATGGCGCACGCAATGCGCCCACGGAAATCGGGCTGTAGCAATCTTGTCTCCTGTTTTGGTCTTCTGCGCTCTTCACAAACATGAAGCGGCTGCCAAATTTAGGCACTCAGCCAGATCAGGAACAGATGGCAAAAATAGTCGGGCGATGCCGCAGCCGCATCCCCGGGCAGACCCTAGCTCGCAGCCACCCGGTCCCGAATCTGCTGCAGCGCAGCCGGGTCATCCATGGTCGTCAGGTCGCCTGCGTCCCTGCCCTCGCACACCGCCTGGATGGCGCGGCGAAGCAGCTTGCCGCTGCGGGTCTTGGGCAGCACGGTCACAAAGCGAACCCGTGAGGGCCGGGCGACCGCGCCCAGGTCACCGTCAACACGTTTCATGATCTCCCCTTCAAGCTTCATGGCCGCCGCACTGTCGGTGATGACAACTGAATCCTTGGGCACGACAAACGCCATGGCGACCTGGCCCTTGAGCTGGTCGGCCACGCCGACGACGGCGACTTCCGCCACACCGGCGTGGCCCGAGATGCTCTCTTCAATCTCGCGTGTGCCGAGGCGGTGGCCGGCGACGTTGATGACGTCATCGGTACGGCCCAGGATGAAGAAGTAGCCGTCTTCGTCCTTGATGCCCCAGTCGAAGGTTGAATAAACCATCTTGCCGGGCACGGACTTCCAGTAGGTGTTGACGAAGCGCGCATCGTCCTTCCACACCGTCTGCATGAAGCCGGGCGGTGTCGGGCCTTCGATGACGACCACGCCTTTTTCATTGGGCTGCGTCAGCTCTTCGCCGGTGGACTCGTGCAATATCTTCACGCGGTAGCCGTACATGGGTATGCCCGGGCTGCCGAACTTGCTGGGCTTTTTCTCAACGCCATTGGCAATGGTGATGAGTGGCCAGCCGGTTTCGGTCTGCCAGTAGTTGTCGATGATGGGCACGTTCAAGCCTTCGCTGATCCAGCGTGCCGTGGGTTCGTCCAGCGGCTCACCGGCGAGGAAGAGCGCGCGCAGGCTTGAGAGGTCGTATTTTTTCAGCAGTGCCGGGTCCTGCTTTTTCAGCACGCGCACCGCCGTCGGCGCGCTGAACATGGCCGTGACCTTGTATTTTTCGACCAGGCTCCACCAGATGGCGCCATCGGGCTGTTTGTCCATGCCCTGCGTAGGCAGGCCTTCATACATGATGGTCGCCATGCCGGCAATCAGCGGGCCATAGACGATATAGCTGTGGCCCACCACCCAGCCGATGTCGCTGGTCGAGAAGTAGGTTTCGCCCGGCCGGCCGTCGAAGATGTGCTTCATGCTGGCGGCCAGTGCGACGGCATAACCGCCGGTGTCGCGCTGCACGCCCTTGGGTTTGCCGGTGGTGCCGCTGGTGTAGATGGTGTAGCTGATGTCGGTTGAATCAAGCCACACGCAGTGCACCTGAGCGGCCATGTATTTGGCGCGCAGGTCAGCCCACAGCAGGTCACGGCCCTTGACGAGTTCCATAGCTGCCAGCCCCCGGTCAACCAGCAACACGGCCTCGGGTTTGTGTTTGGCCAGGCGAATGGCTTCGTCCAGCAAAGGCTTGTACGCCACCACCTTGCCGCCACGCGAACCGGCATCGGCGCTGATGATGACCTTGGGCGTGGCGTCGTCAATACGAGACGCAAGCGAGCCGCTGGCAAAGCCGCCGAACACCACACAGTGGATGGCACCCAGCCGGGCGCAGGCCAGCATGGCAAATGCCGCTTCGGCAATCATGGGCATGTAGATCAATACGCGGTCACCCTTGACCACACCCATGGCCAGCAGGCTAGCGGCCATGCGCTGCACTTCGACGTGCAGCTCCTTGAAGCTGTAAGTCTTTTCAATGCCGGTTTCGCTGGAGACATAAATCAGCGCAGCCTGGTCGCCGCGTGTTTCGAGGTGGCGATCCACCGCGTTGTGGCAGAGGTTGGTTTGCCCGCCTTCAAACCAGTGGGCGAATGGCGGGTTGTCGTAGTTGCAGACGCGGGTGAAGGGCTTGTGCCAGTCGATGAGTTTGGCCTGCTCTGTCCAGAAGGCTTCGGGCTGGTCAACCGACTGGCGGTAGAAATCTGCGTAGCTTGTCATGTCTTGTGTCTCCGTTTGTTCTGACTCTTACCTTGACGATAACCCGGCCAGGCGGGCACAGGCCAAATGGGCGTGCAGGCTGCATGGCTTGCAATCTGAATTCATAATTATGGATAACGGCCTTTCAGCAGCCTGACGCGATGTGTGAAGCCTGCGATTCGGCAGGGGTGGAACTGAGGTACCGGGCAGATAGCTGTGCACCAGTTGGCCCAGGCCTCGACAGCGAGAGAAAGCTGTACCTTGGGTACATGCATCGCCAACAGACGCCTCATGTAAAGCGCCGGCACCACCACGACCCGACAGGTGATTCGACTACATCCAATCGACTGTTGGCTTCGTAGAGTGGCCTCCTATAGAGAGAAATATAAATATGCAAACCCCAAATATCCAGAAGCTGACACTTCAAAACCTGAGCCAAGCCCTGACAGGCACACTGGCTTCAACTTGACCGGCGGTTCCGGCCAATTGCACCCGCGCCGGACGCAAAAAACCTTCATCCCTGGAACACACAACCATTCCGCAATCAGATTTTGGCCGCTGGTATTGCTGGCACTGGGACAGGCGCTCCACGCCCAGCAAATACCCAACGCCGGCAGCCAGCTCCAGCAGATACCACCACCTCCCCTTCCACAAAAAGCGGCCCCTGAAATCAGCATACAGCGAGGTATTGCGCCAGCGCTACCGGCTGCCGACACTGTAAAAATGCTGGTCCGTGCCTTGCGGATCACTGGTGCCAAGGTCTACCCTGAGGCAGAACTCATCGCGATTACGGGCTTTGTCCCGGGCACCGAACTGACGATCGCCGAACTGCGCGCGATGGCATCCAGGATCACGACGCACTACGCCCAGAACGGTTATTTCGTGGCACGGGCCTACCTGCCTGCCCAGCAAATCCAGGGCAACACCGTCACCATCGAAGTGAGCGAAGGCAGGTACGGCAAGATCATCCTGCGCAACCAGACCAATCTGGCCGACGCCCAGGCGTGGCGGCTTCTTGAGGGCCTGAACAGCGGTGACCCCATCATCAACAATCCACTCGAAAGCCGCTTGCTGTTGCTCTCCGATACACCAGGTGTGAAGGTGAGTTCCACGCTGGTTCCGGGCACCACGCCGGGCAGCTCCGATCTCATCGTCGACCTTTCACCCGGAAAACGCGTCAGCGGCGAAGTCGACATTGACAACGCCGGCAGCCGATATACCGGCGAAGTCCGGCTGGGTACCACCGTCAACCTGAATAATCCGCTTGGGCTGGGCGACGTCGCCAGCGTACGCGCCGTCACCTCTGGTTCTGGCCTGACCTATGGTCGCGCTTCCTACCAGATACCGTTCGGCAAAACCACCGTCGGTGTGGCGTACAGCAGGCTTGAGTACAAATTGGGCAGGGAGTTCGCGCCACTGCAAGCCAGCGGAACCGCAGAGATTGCCAGCATCTATGGCATCTACCCCCTGATCCGCTCGCGTAACACCAATCTCTATACGCAGCTTGCCTACGAAAACCGGACTTTCAGGGACCGGGTGGATGCCTTCCCGTCTGTCACCAACAGGAAGGCCGACGTGCTGCTAGGCAGCCTGTACGGCAATCACCGGGACAACCTGGGCGGCGGCGGCATCAGCGCGTACTCGGTAACGCTGTCGGCAGGCAACCTGGATATCCAGACGCCGGCGGCCCGCGCTGTGGATGCGGCAAGCGCCCGCAGCAACGGCGGCTACGGCAAGCTGGGCTACGCGGCATCACGGGTGCAACGCGTCACCAGTGCAGTGTCGCTTTACGCTTCAATCAACGGCCAGGTTGCTTCAAAAAATCTCGATTCCTCAGAGAAGATGGAGCTGGGCGGCATGAACGGTGTGCGGGCCTACCCCCAGGGCGAGGCCTATGGCGATGAAGGCTACCTGATCAATCTGGAAGCGCGTTACCTGCTGCCGAAGTTTTCAGAGCGCATCCCAGGCGAGATGCACCTGATCGGTTTTGTGGACACCGGCAACGTCACCATCAACAAGAGCCCGTGGGGTGCCGGATCCAACAGCCGCACCCTGGGCGCCTACGGCGTAGGTGCCAGCTGGGGCGAGTCCGGCAACTTTCTTGTCAGGGCGTATTACGCCCGCAAGTTGGGAAATGAAGCAACCCTCTCTGCTCCCGATAGAACTGGCCGGTTCTGGATTCAGGCCGTCAAATATTTTTGACCTGTCCCCTCAAGCCCGGACCACCAATAGCACCCCAGCACCCCAGCACCCCAGCACCCCAGCACCCCAGCACCCCAGCACCCAAGGATTTCATGAACCACATTCACCACTCCATCTTCAACGAAAGTACTGGCGCTTTCGTTGCCGTGCCCGAGAACGCAGGTGGTGCAGGCCGCAGGAAGCTGACATGCACCACAGGTCGTCCCATGGCAGCGACCTTCGCCGTCAATGCCCTGTCAGCCTGCCTGATGCTCGGCTTTGGCGCAGCCGCCCACGCCCTACCCACCAGCGGCGTGGTGGCTGCGGGTGCTGCGACCATCTCCAGCGGCGCATCTGCGACGACCATCACGCAGTCGACCGCCAACGTGGTGATCAACTGGCAGAGCTTTGGCATCGCGGCCGGACAGTCGGTGCAGTTCATACAGCCTGGAAGCAGCTCGGTGGCACTCAACCGTGTGCTGGGCGCTGATCCGTCCAGCATCATGGGCAATCTCTCTGCCAACGGAAAGGTCTTCCTGCTTAACCCCAACGGCGTGCTGTTTGGCAGCGGCGCCTCGGTCAACGTGGGCGGCCTTGTAGCTTCCACCCTGAGCATCACCGACGCCAACTTCATGGCGGGCAACTATGCATTCACCGATGCAGGAACCGGCTCTGTCGTCAACCGGGGGAACATCACCGCCTCCGATGGCGGTTACGTCGCCCTGCTGGGAAAAACCGTCAGCAACCAGGGCGTAATTTCTGCCAGGCTGGGTTCTGTGGCACTCGCAGCCGGTACAGCCATCACCATGGATGTAGCCGGCGACGGATTGCTCAACATTTCGGTGAACCAGGGCGCTATGAACGCACTGGTTGAAAACGGCGGCGTGATCCGGGCCGACGGCGGCCGCGTGCTCATGACGGCCCAGGCAGCCGGCAACCTGCTGCAAACCGTCGTGAACAACACGGGGCTGATCCAGGCGCAGACCATCGTCAACCGCAACGGCACCATACTGCTTCTGGGCGACATGGACAGCGGCACCATGACGGTGGGGGGCACACTCGATGCCAGCGCACCCAATGGCGGCAGCGGCGGTTTCATAGAAACCTCGGCGGCCCACGTCAACATTCGCGACGACGTGAGCGTGACCACCGCTGCGCCTCAGGGCCAGATGGGCTCATGGCTGATAGACCCGCAGGATTTCATCATTGGCGCGGGCGGCAACATCTCTGGTCTCACGCTGTCGGGCCAGCTGGTGAACAACAACGTCACCATCACTACAGCCCCCGGCCCGGGCAACGGTGATATTTTCGTCAACGACGCACTTGCCTGGACGGCAGCCGGGGCCCCGACCACCCTGACCCTGAACGCAGCCCGCGACACCAATATCAATGCGGCCGTAACCGCCACAAACGGAAACTTCGCAGCTTGCTGCGGACGCGATGTCAATGTCAATGCGGCCATGACCACGACGAATGGCAGCATCCTGCTCAGCGCAGGACGCAACGTCAACCAGAACGCAGCCATCACCACCAACAACGGCAACCTGATGATGTGCGCCGCCAACGACGTCAACATCAGTGCCATGATCACCGTGACGAATGGTACGCTGGACCCTACCCGCAGCCTGGGCCTGCCGCGTGGGCTGACCCTGAGCGCGGACACCGACGGTACGGGCCCTGGCGTTGCCGGCGGCACGGTAGTGTTCGGAGCGCTGACCCCACCTGCTGCCGTCACGAATGCGCCGGTTGTCGTCACTTACAACCCGGTCTCCTACACCACGCCGACGGACTACTCAACCAGATTCACTCTGACCGGAGGTGCTGCGCTGTCACAGCGCATGCTGGTTTTCCCCGAGGCTACCAAATTTTTCGACGGTACGACCAATGTCACACTCGTCAACCTGAAAGGCGACCCGCCCGGCGTGACCCTGATTGCCGGCCCTGGCGCCACCGCCACCTTCGACGATGCGGCTGCAGGAACGAACAAATCAGTGAGCTTCACCGGCTACACGCTCGGTGGTCCCAATGCTGCCCAGTACGCACTGGCCACCACGTGCTGCGGCCCGATCGTGCAGAAAACCACCGCGACCATCCGGCCTTCGATCTTTGGCTTCGGCGCAAATGGTGGCATGCCTTACATCGAGATGGCCATGCCGGTCCTCGCTCTTTTCGCGGCGAACCAGTCAGACTTGATGCCAACCTATCTGTCGGATGCCGGCGATGTTTTCTTCACGATGAAGGAAGAAGAAGTGCCGCCCACGGTTATACCTTTCGTCGCACCACCACGCCCCTATGTGGCGCCGAGGTACGCCCCCAAAGCGGCGCGTAACTGATTCTTTTAAACCGGATTTACATGTTTCTGACCAACCCCGTTGAACAACTCATTAGACCCAAGGGGTACGCACGCCATACAGTGCGGAGTGCATGGTTCGCGCTGCTCGCTACCTGCCTAATGCTGCCACCCGCGTTTGCAGCTGCGGACACCTTGCCGCCAGCGACGGGCACGCCGGGTCTTCAAACGCCCGATGCCGCAAAGGCGCCGCGCAAACATGCCAGCTTTGGAAACGAACGCGCGTCAACCGAAGCCATCCACGTCGCTGACTGGGTGGTCGACTCCGGCAACAACCAGGGCATGCCCTTCATGATCGTGGACAAGGTCGATGCAAGGGTGCTGATGTTCGATCAGGCCGGCATGCTGCAAGGCGCAGCATCTGCATTGCTCGGCCTGGCGCTGGGCGACGATTCCACCCCCGGTATCGGAGAACGCAAACTGTCCACCATCCGCCCCGACGAGCGGACAACCCCCGCAGGACGCTTCGTCGCCTCGCTGGCCCGGGACATTCACGGCGAGGAAATCCTCTGGATCGACTACAGCACGGCGATCTCGCTGCACAAGGTTGTCAAGGGCACGCCCAGAGAGCGGCGGGCCCAGCGCCTGGTCAGCTCGTCATCCGCAGACAAACGCATCTCCTTTGGGTGCATCAATGTTCCGCCGACCTTTTACGACAAGGTCGTGAGCCCGGCATTTACCGGTACCAACGGCGTGGTGTACATCCTGCCGGAAACGCGTTCTGCACGCGAGGTGTTTGGCTCTTATGAGGTGCTGCGCGGAGAAGGCAGCTAAAAAAAGCAGGGAATGCGCAGCGCAGGCTGTCTGATGCTCTCTTGTGGTGCCACATGTGCAGTGTCGGTTTTGCCCGATACCGTCATGTTCAGCGCGCGGGCATGTCCGCCAGCGTGTACACGCTTTCGCTGCGTGCGTCGGCCGGAATCGGCCCCATCGCGGCATTCCACTCCGCATGGCGCGCCCGCATGCGCGCCATGCGTTCCGGCTCGCGCCTGGCTTGGTTGGCGCGCTCGCGTTCGTCTTTTGACAGGTCAAACAAATACTCGTTGTCGCCTATGGCCAGGTACTTCCAGTCACCGTCACGCAGGGCGCGCTGGTTGTCATGCTTCATGCGCCAGAACAGCTCGCGGGAGAAGTCCGCCTGCGGATTAACCAGCACCCCCATCATCGATTCGCCGTCCAGCGGATAGTCGGCATGCGGCGCCACACCGGCAGCCTCAAGCATTGTGCGCGTCCAGTCCATGGTGATGACGTGCTGGCTGCTCACGCTGCCGGCAGGCACCACACGCGGCCAGCGCACCATGCAGGGCACACGTATGCCGCCTTCAGTCAGGTCCATCTTGCCGCCGACCAGGGGCCAGTTGTCTGAAAAGCGCTCGCCGCCGTTGTCGCTGGTGAAGACGATCAGCGTGTCCTCGCCAAGGCCACCCGCGTCCAGCGCATCGATCACGCGGCCAATGCCTTCGTCAAGCTCGCGAATCATCTGTTGATAAGTATGGATTGAGCCGCCATCGAGGTGGCGTATGTCGGCATCGGTATGCGGGTTAGCGCCGCCCTGCGCGCGCGTCTCCCACGGCCAATGCGGGGCTGTGTAATGCAGGCTGAGCAGGAAGGGTTGCTTGTCTTCAGCACGCTGGCGTATGACGTTCACCGCTTCGTCTGACAGCAGGTCCGTCATATACGTGCCGTCGCGGTTGATTTCCTCACCGTTGCGCATCAAATCGTGTTTGCCGGCCCGGTCCACATGGCTGAAGTAGCTCACGCCACCTGATAAAGGACCAAGATGCGATTCGTAGCCGCTCATCAAGGGGCCGAAATGCGGCGGATAACCCAGGTGCCATTTGCCGACCAGCGCGGTACGGTAACCGGCACCCTGCAGCAGCGATGGCAGGGTCGGGTGCGAAGGCGGCAGGCCGACCTCGGTGCTGCCGCGAAAGCGCCCTGTCATGGGCTCTTCAGCCGCGCCCCGCAGACGGTACTGGTAGCGGCCGGTGATGAGCGCAAAGCGCGTGGGCGAGCACACGGGCGAGTTTGAATAGGCATTGGTAAAACGCATGCCCTGCGCCGCCAGCTGGTCCAGCCGGGGCGAGATCGGCACTCGCCCGCCATAGCAGCCCAGGTCGGCGTAACCCAGATCGTCGGCGAGTATGAAAACGATATTCGTCATACGCGCTTATTCAGCTTTCATGCCGGTCGCCTGAATAACCCTGGCGTAGCGCGCGCGGTTGCCGGCCAGGCGCGCCTCAGCCGTCTTGCCGGTTTCGGCCAGCACCGTCATGTCCATCGCTGTCATGCGCGTTTTCACATCAGGCTGCTGCAGCGCCCTGGCAATGGCGGCCTGCAAAAGCTGCACCACGGCATCGGGCGTGGCAGCGGGCACCATCGCCACCTGTAGCACCTCAAACTCCATGCTTTTCAGGCCAGCCTCAGCCACCGTGGGCACCTGCGGCAGAAGTGGGGAGCGCTTCTGCCCCGTCACAGCCAGAGCCGTCACCTTGCCGCCCTGCACCTGCGGCAGCAGGCCCGGTGTGACCAGGATGCCCGCATCAACCTCGCCCGAGACGATGGCCTGCACGGCAGGCGCTGCGCCCTTGTAGGGAATGTGCGTGGCCTTGATGCCTGCGGCCTCAGCCAGCAGCGCCATGGTGATGTGGCCCGGGCTGCCGTTGCCTGCCGACGAAAAGTTCATGTTGCCAGCCTTGCCCTTTGCTAAAAACTCAGGCACTGACTTGATGCCCAGCCCGGCATTGACGCCAAACAACAGGCCGGATGTCGTCATGATCATCAGCGGCTTGAGGTCATCGGCCTTGAAGGGCATGGATGGGTACAGCGCCGGGTTGGTGGTGAAGGTGGTGTCAATGCTGAACAGCACGTTGTAGCCATCGGCCGGGCTCTTGGCCACAAAATCTGCGCCGACGTTGCCGCCCGCACCGGTCTTGTTCTCCACAACAAACGGCTGCTTGAGTTCTTTCTGCAGGCTGTCGGCCACCAGCCGGGCCAGGATGTCCGTCGGCCCACCGGCCTGGAAGTTGACGATCAGGCGCACGGGTTTGGCCGGGTAGGCCTGCTGGGCGGTGGCGGGCAACGTCAGACCCGCGAACGCAAATACGGCCAGAGCGCCCAGCGTGAAGCCGGCGCGGCGACGCTGAAGCCGGCCCAAAGAAGCGTTCGTAGTGGTGCAAGAGGTCTGCATGGTTTGTCTCCGTTGTGTAGGGGGCCTCAAATCGGCCTGCGGCTCAGTGGATTGATCAACCAAGTCTATTTCCACAATCGCATTGAATAGTGAAAAATACACCGTGTTAACTGAATTAATGGAAATCGACAGGCATGAACGCATTCACTGACCCCCGCGTCAAACTTCGCCACCTGCAGGCTTTTGCCGCCGTCGCGCGCGACCACACGGTACAGCGCGCCGCTGAGGGTGTGTCACTCACCGCTTCAGCTGTGTCCAAGGCCCTGCAGGAACTTGAAGCGATTGTTGAACGCCCGCTATTCAAACGCACCCGCAAGGGCCTGATCGCGACGGCTGAAGGCGAACAGTTGCTGCGCCATGTGTTGCCCGCCCTGGGCATGCTGCGCGACGGGCTCAACCTCGCCGCAGGCCGGCAGCAGAAAACAGGTGTCTACCAGGTGCGCGTCGGCGTGTTGCCGACCACCGCATCTGCTGTCGTGCCGCTGGCGCTGCAAAAGATCCAGTCGCAGTACGAACGACTGGAAGTCGAGGTCATCGCCGGCACCAATCTGCAACTGCTCAACCTCCTGCGTGACGGCGGGCTCGACATGGTCGTCGGCCGCCTGCCTGAGCCCACACTGATGTTCGGCCTGTCTTTTGAAACGCTTTATTCAGAGCCCATGGTGCTGGTCGCAGCGCCCACACACCCACTGGCCCGCCGCAAGGACATCACCGTAGCTGACCTGCCTGCGCACGTCGTGGTGCTGCCGCTGGCAGACACCATCATCCGCAACACCGTGGATACCTTTCTGATTGCATCCGGCATGGGCGAGCTGCCGCGCACTGTCGAAACACTGTCAGAATCTTTTGCACGCGCGCTGGTGCTCGGTGGCGATGCGGTGTGGTTCAGCCCGCTCGGTGCCGCCAAACACGATATCGCCAGCGGGACGCTGGTCCGCCTAGCGATAGACACCGGGTCAACCAGTGGCGCGGTAGGCCTGTCGCTCAGGGCCGATGCAGAAGCCAGCAAGTCAGCCCTGCTGATGGCTGAGGCGATACGGGCGCAGGCCAGGCTGTGGCGGGAAAGTTAAGGTATGTCTCTGCCTATCAGTGCGGACTTGATCCGCAATCCATGCCCAAGTGCCTGACTCAAAAGGAAAACAGGCTCCTACTCGGCCGGCTGATTTTGGTTGGCTCGGGATTTTCTGTGGTTCCCTTCACGACCAGGCAGGGGGTAGCCCGGCAGCTAGTCACTTTCTTTTGCTTAGCCAAAAGAGAAGTAACCAAAGAAAAGGCGACCCGCCGTCTGGGTCCCCTTCGGGGCAACCTGCGCTGCTCGACTCCGGCGGCAGCCCAAACAACTCGCCTGCGGCTTAAACAAGTTTGGCCTGACCTTCCGCCTCCGTCTGCGCTGCTCGGCCCAGCCTCAACGGGGTGGGGAATGGATGCGGGTTCGAATTCGGGGAGCCTCAAGCGCGAAGCGCTTGAGGCGAGAGTTCGGTCTTCGTCTTCATCCCCCAAACCCTTGGAGAGGAGCCGAGAAGCACAGGGCAAGACGGATCAGGGCTGAAACTTGTCTGAGCCGCAGGCGAGTTGTTTCAGACCCCGGTTGGACCGAGCATCGCAGGGTGCCCCGAAGGGGACGACGAACAGGGTCGCCTTTTCTTTTGGTTACTTTGCTTTTGGCGAAGCAAAAGAAAAGTGACTTGCCGCCGGGCAACCCCCGGCCTGGTCGTGAAGGGCAACATCCTCACACAAGCGCCCTGGCCTAGCAGTGAAGGGCAACCCCTCAACAAAACGCGAAACCTACTTGATCAACCCCTGAACATCCTTAAACGCCGGATGCTCAGCCGTCCCCAGCCACTCAAACGCCACCATCTCGGTGGTCACCAGTTCAGCCCCGGCCCCGGCCAGCCGGTCAAACGCTGCATCGCGGTTGCGCTCTGTGCGTGAGCTGCAGGCGTCGGTCACGACCCAGACGTCGAACTCTTCCTCGAGCAGGTCAAGCGCGGTCTGCATCAGGCAGACGTGGGCTTCGCAGCCGGCGATGACGATCATGCTTCTGCCCTCTTCTTCCTCGGGCGCGGCTTTCTGTAGATGTTTAGGCAGGCTGCGCGCATTGCCGCCCTGGGTGGGTTTGCGCACAGGCGGGCGCAGCCATTCACCCAGGCCGTCGGCGACAGCGCTGAAATGCATCTTGGCCAGCGTGCGGCCCGCGGCGGCTTCAATCACGGCCTGCAGCGGCGGCACGTTGGGGCCGAGCTTGTCGGGGTTCTGCTCGGTCGCCCACACGGGGACCTGCATGATCCCGGCCATGCGCGCGAGGCGCACGGCGTTGGCGATGACGAGCTCGTTTTCAAAAATGACCGGC
Source organism: Polaromonas sp. (assembly GCA_965228025.1). Taxonomy (GTDB): domain Bacteria; phylum Pseudomonadota; class Gammaproteobacteria; order Burkholderiales; family Burkholderiaceae_C; genus Polaromonas. The sequence continues at coordinate 147,918 of CBDDGX010000021.1, forward strand.
ATCAGGCGGGTCTGGTAATCGACCAGCACAAGCTGGGAGTCATCGGCGTCTAGCAACATGGCAAATCCTTGAAGGTGAATGATGGTGTAGAGGTCAGCCCTGCAGGCGCTCTACCAAGGCAATGATGTAGTCCTCGAACAGCAGCGTGGCGTCCTGGTTGAACATGCGTATGCGGCCGGTGTGCTGCATCAGCAGCAGGCCCACGCCGTGGGCGAACAAGGATGTATTTTCCCTCAGCGCATCATCAGCACTCAAACCCATGGCCTGCAGCGCGGCTTCGCAGGGGCGAAGCGCGTCGTGCAGGCGGTCGTTGAGCTTGTAGTTGAGCTCGGCCGTCAGCCCGCGTGGCCGCATGCCCTGCACCAGGTAAAAACCCAGATCAAGGTCGCGCGGGTTTGTGGCGAAAAAGCCGAACCAGGCGCTGGCTTTGGCGTCCAGCATTTCTGCAGGTTCAAGCTCTGCGCTGCCTGCCGCATCGACGGCGCTGTTTAGCCGCTCCAGCGACTCTGCCAGCAGTGCGCCGTAAATCGCTTCCTTGTTTTCAAAGTAGGAATAAATCGCGCCCGGCGTATAACCCGCCTGTTTGGCGATCTCGCGAATGCTGGCGCCCTCAATGCCCAGTTTTTCGAATACCGTGCGGGCGGCATCCAGCATCAGGGCGCGCCTTGAATCGTTCATGGCTTGCTGGCGGTCGAGTCTGGCTTGCATCAGCCAAATGTTAAACGCAAAAGCCCCGCCAGGACGCTCAGGATTGATGCTTGTTTTTTAAATTGAACAGTGTTCAAATTCCTCAAAATTACCCAGGAGACTCGATGAACGCCCCCGCCCCACAAGCCACCCTGATGTCCGGCGACGACTTTCGCGAGTCGCTGCGCCGCTACAAGCCCCGCGTCTTCCTGGACGGCCAGCTCGTCGACAACGTCGTCGATGAACGCGGCTTTGGCCCAGGCATCAATGCGATTGCGCTGACGTATGACTACGCGCTCAAGGCGAAGTACGCGCCCATCATGACGGCGGTGCAGCACACCAGCGGCAAGCTCGTCAACCGCCTGACGCACATCAACACCAGCAGCGGCGACCTGCTCAACAAGCTCGAAGCCGTGCGTCTGGTCTGCCAGGAGACCGGCTGCGCCCAGCGCTACCTGACGCACGATGCGCTCAACGCCATCGGCCAGGTCTCAAGCCGCATCGACGACGCGCGCGGCACTACCGAGAACACCGCGCGCTTTCTCAACTACCTGCACCGCGTGCAGGACCAGGACCTGACGCTGGGCATCGCCATGACCGATGCCAAGGGCGACCGCAGCCGCCGCCCGCATGAGCAGGCCAATGTCGACAGCTATTTGCATGTGGTCGAGCGCAATTCAAAAGGGATCGTCATCAGCGGCACCAAGGCCATCGTGACCGGTGCGCCCTATATGCATGAGTTCCTCGTGATGCCCTGCCGCAACATGGGCCGGGAAGACGCCGACTTTGCCGTCTGCTGCGCGGTGCCGGTCGATGCGCCCGGCATCACCATCATTGCGCGGCCGGCGGGCCGCCCCGGTGAAAAGGTCGAGCACGGCGCCGCCCTCTTCAGCCGCAAGTACGGCCAGAGCACCGGCGTGGTGATGTTCGACAAGGTGTTTGTGCCCTGGGACAGCGTGTTTTACGAAGGTGAATGGGAGCACACCGGCCACCTCACCTACAGCTACGCCACCCATCACCGCCACACCTGCATAGGCGCGCGTGCGGGCTTTGGCGACCTGCTGATTGGTGCCGGCGCGCTGATGTGCGAGGCCAATGGTTTCGACCCGGGGAAGGAGACGCACCTGCGCGAGCAGATGGTTGAACTGATCACCATCACCGAAAGTTTTTACGCTTGCGGCGTGGCGGCCAGCGTGTACGGCAAGGCGGATGAGCACAGCAAGACCTTCATGCCCGACCCGGTGTTCAGCAACATCGGCAAGCTTCTGCTGGCGACGAAGATCTACGACATGCACCGCATCGCGCATTACGTGAGCGGCGGCCTCATCGTCACCCTGCCCGGCCCCGATGAAGACCACAATCCAGAGACGGGCGCCAAACTGAGCGAGGTGTTGCGCGCCAACCCGGATGTGCCGTATGAGCAGCGTATCGAAACAGCCCGCTTCATCGAAGACCTGACGGCCGGTTACCAGGGCGGCTGGTACAGCGTGATCAGCCTGCACGGCGGCGGCTCGCCCGCTGCGATGAAGCAGGAGATTTACCGCAACTATCCCGTCGGTTCAAAAGTCGAGCTGGTCGAGCGGATTCTTGAGCGCGGTGTGGCTGGAGAAGGCGTGCCGCACGACCCCAACCGCGCCATCACCAAAAACCGCCAGCCCGGCAAATGCTGCGACACCGGTTGCACCACGCCGGGCCAGCCGGTGATGGTGGATTTGCCGGCGGTGGAGGCAACACTGCCTTCGCGCAGAGCGGGACAATAAGGCCACAAGACTTAATGCATCATGAATGAATCCTTATACACATAAGGGGTCATATATGACACATTAACTATTTCAGACGTGCGCAGGGCAGTCAAAAACGCCTGAAAAAGCCCAGAAATCGTGATTTTTGGGCCTTTTTTACTACCATTTATGGCTGCAGCCCTTTAGATATGTGCGCGAGCAGCTATGAAAATAATAGCATTGGCGGCGGGCTGGCAAACCGGCGAATGGCACAGGCGCAGCTACACAGGCTTGGCAGGCAACTCCGCAAACCGCAGCAGGCGCGTCGCCAGCAGGGTTTCAAGCAGAAAACACACCAGCGCGGCCAGAAAACACATCACTCCGGTCAAAAACGCGATGGTCGCGATTTTCGGGATCAGCAGCTCCGCCGTCTCCCCCAAGAAAAGCAAGATGATGGTCAGGCCAATCGACATGGCGCACAACGTGAGCAGCGCCAGGCTGCCATTGACCAGCCAGCCCCTGTGCCGCAGCTCGCCCAGCTCTGTGTACATGCGCATGGCGCGTGAATGCTCAATGTCACCGGCGTCCAGCCGGTTCTCAAGGAAGCGTGCACGGTCAATGATGCGCGCCAGCCGCCCGGCGACGGCGGCAATCATGCCCGAGACAGCCGTCAGCAAAAACACCGGCGCCACAGCCAGCTGTATGCCGTGCGTGACGGTCGAAAGATCGGTCGCAAAAATCATCCAGGGCTCCCCGCTTTTTGGTGTTCAACAGTCGCTATTGTCATGCGGCGCGCAGGCATGCCCTGCTATGCAGGCGGGCAACTCTGTCGTCCCTGTCCGACACGGGCAAACCCTTGGTCACAGGACAATTCAGTCTGTGCGGCCAGACGGCAGGCGTTCACAGATGCTGCCAGCCCATGCGCTCATTCCCCCCTGACCAACCCCACAAAAGGATTCCCCATGCTCCCCAATAAAGAAGGCCAACACGTTCCTGAGGTCACGTTCAAAACCCGCAAGGACGACCAGTGGGCCGATGTCAGCACCTCAGACCTGTTTGCCGGCAAGACCGTGGTGGTTTTCTCGCTGCCGGGTGCCTACACGCCGACCTGCTCAACCACCCACCTGCCCCGCTTTAACGAACTGGCCGGCACCTTCAAGGCCAACGGCATTGATGACGTGATCTGCATGTCGGTGAACGATGCCTTTGTAATGAACGAATGGGGCAAGGCGCAGGAGGCCGAGAACCTCACGCTGATCCCCGACGGCAACGGAAAGTTTTCCGAAGGCATGGGCATGCTGGTCGACAAAAGCGCCTTGGGCTTTGGCAAGCGCTCATGGCGCTATTCGATGCTGGTGAAAGACGGCGTCGTGCAGAAGATGTTCATCGAGCCCGAGCGCGACGGAGACCCGTTTGAAGTGTCTGACGCCGACACCATGCTGCAGTACGTGGCCCCCAATGTGAAAGCACCGCTGCCTGTGACCATCTTCACCAAGGCCGGCTGCCCCTTCTGCGCCAGGGCCAAGTCCATGCTCAGGGAGGCAGGCATGCACTATGAAGAAGTCCCACTTGGCCACGGCATCACCTCACGCACCCTGCAGGCAGTGGCGGGCGCAGGCACGGCACCCCAGGTGTTTGTGGGCGGTGAGAAAGTCGGGGGCTCTGAAGCGCTGGAAGCCTGGCTGGTCAAAGCCGGCAAGCGCCAGGCGGCCGTCGCCGCTTGAGCGACGTCCGCGCCTAAGAAAACTTGCGCGCTGCATCCAGCGCCAGCCCTGCGCCAATGCTGCCGAAGCGGTCGCCCTCGACAGCACGCGCGCCCGGCAGCAATGCGGCAATGCGCTCACGCAAGAGCGGCACGCCGCTTGAACCGCCTGTAAAAAACACAGTGTCGACCGCACTCGCGGCAATGCCCGCATCGTGCAGCAGCGCAGTCACTGTGTTTTCGACTTTTGACACCAGGCCATCAATTGCCGCATCGAAGTCTGGCCGGTGCAGGCTCAGCAGTTCGCCGGGCGCGATGCGGCCCAGATCCATCACGGCTTCAGGCGCGTCAGACAGTGCGATCTTGGCGGCTTCAACCTGCATCGCCAGCCAGTGGCCGGCACGCTCACGCACCAGGTTTTGCAGGCGTTCGAGCTTGTCTTTTTCAAGCGCGCTGCGCTGCAGTTCGCCCAGTTGCGCCCAGGCCTTTTTGGTATAGGCCAGGTTGATGGTGTGCCAGGTGGCAAGGTTGAAGTAGAGCGCCGATGGAATCTCAAGTCCGCCTTGCAGACGGCTGCCCAGGCCCAGAGTGGGCATGACGCTGGCCAGGCTCAGGTATTTGTCGAAGTCTGTGCCGCCTATGTGCACACCGCCGCTGGCCAGGATGTCGTCACGCCTGTCTGCCTTGCCCGCCAGCCCGGGGCCCAGCCGCACCAGCGCAAAGTCCGATGTGCCGCCACCTATGTCGACCACCAGCACCAGCTCTTCGCGCGCAGAAGGCGGGATTTGCGATTCATAGTCAAAAGCCGCCGCAATCGGCTCGTACTGGAAGGCGATGTCTTTCAGCCCCACCGAACGTGCGATCTCTGCGAGCGTGTCTTCGGCGCGCTTGTCGGCCGTGGCGTCATCGTCCACAAAAAATACCGGGCGACCCAGCACTACGCGCGTGAAGGACTGCCCGGCAGATTTTTCAGCGCGTCGCTTGAGTTCACCAATGAACTGCGCCAGCAATTCGCGAAACGGCAGCGCGCGGCCAGCCACCTCGGTGTGCTCGTCCATCATTGATGTGCCGAGCAGGCTTTTGAGGGAGCGCATCAGCCGACCTTCATGGCCTGCAAGATAGTCGGCCAGGCCTGCACGGCCGTAGCTCACGTGGTCATGGCCGTCTTCAGGGTCTGCATGAAAAAACACCACCGATGGCAAGGTCGCTTTGCCGTCTTCAAGAGGCAGCAGCAGCGAACTCCCATCAGCGTGGCCGGGCCTCAGCCAGCCTGCAGTGGAGTTGGACGTGCCGAAGTCAATGCCGCATGCGGCGGCTGAAGTCAGCACCACCTAACTGCGGTCAGATGGTTTGGCAAAACCGCCTTCAGCCCATGCCGTCGCACTCGCGCGGCTGAGCTTGAAGGATGGTGCCACGCGCACCTGTGCAAGCTGCTCACCGCCCTCGTTCTGCGCAGTCAGCATCGCATGAGGATTGTCTTCGTCGGGAACGATGTCGAGCAACACGGTGACACGCTCGCCATTGGCCGTGACTTCCAGGCTCTGGTGCAGCGAGGCATGCAGTTGCTGCTCATGCCGGCGCACAAATTCAGATGCGGTCTTGACCAGCGTGCTGAAGGTCGGGCCGTCCAGCGGTTTGGGGTTCTTTTTGTCGCGCCCCATGGTCCAGGGGCCGACCAGCGCCGGTTCGGGTTCGCCGTCCTTGATCATGGCCACCGCCCAGCCGTCGTCATCTTCATTCTTGATGACCTTGGCGGTCCAGCCGTCGCCCGTCCACAGCCTGGGTTCCTGAAGCGGGCGTTCTTCTGCGGAAGTATCTGTGGGGGAATTGAAATCAGTCAAGGAAGCGGCCGGATTGGAGGAAAGAGGCGAGATTCTAGTCGCCAGCATCCCAATCCCGGCTGCAGTGGTCTAAAGCCCCAGGTCGCTCAGGCCCGGATGGTCATCAGGCCTGCGGCCCAGCGGCCAGTGAAATTTGCGGTCCGCCTCTTTGATCGGCAGGTCATTGATGCTGGCGTGGCGCACGTCCATCAGGCCGTTGTCGTCGAACTCCCAGTTCTCGTTGCCGTAAGAGCGGAACCAGTTGCCCGCATCGTCATGCCATTCATAGGCAAAACGAACGGCGATGCGGTGGCTGGCAAAGGCCCAGATCTCCTTGATCAGGCGGTATTCGATTTCACGCGTCCACTTGCGGGTCAGCAACCCGGCGATTTCTTCACGGCCGGTAACGAACTCTGCCCGGTTGCGCCAGCGGCTGCCCGGCGTATAGGCCATGGATACACGCTGCGGCTCGCGCGTGTTCCAGCCGTCTTCAGCGGCGCGGACTTTTTGTCTGGCAGTTTCAAGATTGAAAGGGGGAAGCGGTGGGCGGGTTTCCATGAAATCTCCTGCGGTTTTTTGGGGCCAATTGGCCAGAGGTAGACAGGTCTGTCTACACGCAGCAATTCTGGCACATGTAGACAGACCTATCTACAATGCGCCAAATGAACGACATGACGCTTTCAGCACGCGACCGGATCCTGGTCACGGCGCACGACCTCTTCTACGCAGACGGTATTCGCGCAACCGGCGTGGACCGCATCATTGCCGAATCAGGTGTGGCCAAGCTCACCTTCTACCGGCATTTCCCCAGCAAGGATGAACTCGTCATGGCGTATTTGAACCATCGGCATGAGCGCTGGATGGCATGGTTTGTCGACGCGCTGGGGCGCCACGGCGCAACATCCGGGGGAGGCCTGCAGCCACTTGTGAAAACAATGCAGGAGTGGTTTGAGAACCCGGTGTTTCGCGGTTGCGCCTTCATCAACGTGGTCGCCGAGATGGGGGGTCGCCAGCCAGCCATGGTTGCCCTTGCCCAGTCGCACAAGGACGACATGCTGCGCGTCATAGAGAGCCTGTTGCCGCAAGAAGACACTGGTATCGCCAGCGCTGCGGCCATGGCGGTTGACGGCGCAATTGTGCGGGCGCAGATGGACGCCTCCACGACCGTTGCGGCCGCACAAAAAAAATCAGCACTTGACGGCTTGCGTCAGGTGCTGATGGCCCTGGAGAGGGGGTCTCGAAAAGGGCGTCCGGCGCGCCCGCCTGAATAGCCGGAACTGAAACGCCGCGTCAGAAGACGCCGAGCAACATCAGAATGAGGACAACGCTGAGTGGTACACCGAGTAGCCAGGCAATGATAGGCATTGAGTTTCTCCGTTTGGAATGTTGAAGCCTTTAAGTTACCCAAACCACAGCGCGGCCGGTGCGGGATGAAAACCCCATCGACGGTAAGGCTTGGCTTACATGCCCTATCAGCGAGATACCCAACCCGGGGCACGGCAAGAATCGGGTTAGAGTGACGGCCAGCACACGCTGCACCACCACAATTCATCACCCTACTTCAAAACACAGGAGCAAACATGATTCTCGAACTCGCCGACATCCGCATTCACCCCGGCCAGCAGGCAGCTTTTGATGAAGCGATTCAGCGCGGCATTCGCGAGGTGATTTCCAAGGCCCAAGGCTTCAGGGGGTTCAAGGTCTTCAAGGGCATTGAGAGCCCCGAGCGCTATGTGCTCAATATCTACTGGGACACGCTTGAAAACCACACGGTGGACTTTCGCGGGTCAGCGGCTTTCGCCGACTGGCGCGCCATCGTCGGGCCCTTCTTCAACGGCGCACCGACTGTTGAGCACTTCAATCTGCTCGCGGAATCAAGCTGAAAAGTTGATCAGGCCTCGTCGGCCGCGCCCTGATGCGCGGCGACGATCTTGCCCAGCAGCAGCGACAGCTGCACCTGTTCATCAGGTTCCAGCGGGCTGACGATGCGCTGCTGGGCTCGGCCCACGGCGCGCTTCATCTTCAAGGCGATCTGTGCGCCCTCGTCTGTGGCCCACAGCAGCTTGCGGCGTTTGTCGCCCGGGTCGGCAGCGCGCCTGACCCAGCCCTTGGCCTCCAGTCGGCCAATCACGGACCCGAATGTCGCGGGGTCGAACGCCACCCGGCCAGACAGGGTGATCTGGTCCTCGCCCGGGTCATCCATCAGGGCGTTCAGAATGGCAAACTGCACCGGCGTGACATCGAAGCCAGCGGTTTCTTCCATGAAGATGGCCACGGCCAGTTGCTGTGCGCGGCGGATCAAATGACCCGGTGCTTCGCCGAAATTGAAACTTTTTGCCATGCGGGGAGTTTAAGTGAGCGCCCCTTTGCACAGCCTTACATTCGGAGCAATGACGCACCACGTCATCGCAAATCAGGGTATGTACCAAGGTCAAACATAATAAGTATACTTATCATTAATTCACCGGTCGGCCCGGGCATGGCACCCAACCACTACAAGCAAGAGACATCATGGCTGAAAAATCCCCCATCATCATTTCAGGCGGCGGCATAGGCGGGCTGGCAGCGGCCATGGTACTGGCCAAAGACGGGCACGCGGTGACGGTGCTTGAACAGGCGGCAGAGTTCGGCGAAATCGGCGCCGGCATCCAGCTGGGGCCCAACATCTTCAGGATGTTTGAATACCTGGGCCTGACCGACGTGATCAACAAGGTGGCCTTCTTCCCCGAAGGCCTGGGCATGAACGACGTGCGCACCGGCGAGAAGGTCATCCGCGTCCCGCTGGGCGATGTGGCGCGTTCGGTCTACGGCTTCCCCTATGGCGTGATTTACCGTGCCGACCTGCACCAGGTGTTTCTCGATGCCTGCCGTGCGCTGCCCAATGCCACGCTGCGCACCAGCGCAAAAGTCGAATCGTATGAACAGTCTGCCGACGGTGTGCGCGTGCACCTGACAGGCGGCGAAGTGGTGGAAGGCCAGGCACTGATTGCAGCCGATGGCATGTGGAGCAAAATCCGCGAAGCGCTGGTCGGCGACGGCAAGCCCCGCGTCTCGGGCCACATCGCCTACCGCGCGGTGCTCAAGCGCGAGGACGTGCCCCAACATTTGTGGAGCGACGACGTCACCCTGTGGGGCGGCGAAAAAACCCACCTTGTGCATTACCCGCTGCGGCGCGGCGAGCTGTTCAACATGGTGTGTGTTTTCCACAGCAGCAAGTACGACGAAGGCTGGAACACCTTTGGCGACACCACCGAGCTCAACGAGCGTTTTGCCGATGCCTGCCCGCAGGTAAAAGAATTGCTCGCCAAAATCGAAACCTGGAAGATGTGGGTGCTATGCGACCGCGAACCCGTGAAGAACTGGACGGACCGCCGCGTCACCCTGCTGGGCGATGCCGCCCACCCCATGCTGCAGTACCTGGCCCAAGGCGCAGGCCAGGCGATTGAAGATGCGGTTGTGCTGCGTGAGGCGCTGCGCTTTACCAAAGGCAACATTCAGGAGGCCTTCCAGAAGTACCAGAAGGCGCGTTACCTGCGTACCGGCCGCGTGCAACTGACCGCCCGTTTCTACGGCGATATTTACCATGCGTCGGGCGTGCAGCGCGAGTTGCGCAACCAGATGTTCCAGGGCGGCAAGGAGAGCGCAGGTTTTGCCGGTTTGAAGTGGATGTACGACGGCATCGAGCCGTCAAAACTGTTCCAATAAGGGTTTTTCGCCCCTTTGGAGACCTGCATGAAAAAGACCACGAGTTCTTCCCCCGCAGCACGGCGCAGCGCCCTGGCGCAAGCCGCCTTTCTGATTGCCGCGTGCGCCCTGCCCTTTGCTGCCGCAGCGCAAAAGAGCACAAAACCTGCAGAGGCCGCATGGCCCACGAAGCCGGTTCACATCCTGGTCGGATTCCCCGGCGGCTCCACACCCGATCTGGCCGCACGCACCATTGCAGAACCGCTGTCGCGCGCACTGGGCCAGCCGGTCATCATTGACAACAAACCCGGCGCATCGGGCAACATCGCAGCAGACCAGGTCGCCAAGGCCACAGACGACCACACGCTTGGCGTCGTCATCAACGGCAACCTGACCTCGTCAAAGATGCTTTATTCAAAGCTGCCTTATGACCCGGCCAAGGACTTCACACCCATCACGCTGATTGCCACCGCGCCGCTGGTGCTGGTCGCACCCACCAACCTGCCTGCAGGCAGCGCTTTCTTCAGCGCAGCACGCAATGCCGGTGACAAGTGGAACTACGGCTCTGTCGGCAATGGTTCTGTCGGCCACCTGGGCATGGAACTGCTCAAGTCCAAGGTCGGCGACATGTCTGCCGTGCACGTACCTTACGCCGGCAACCCGCAGGTCGTGACCGCGCTGCTGGGCGGCCAGGTGCAGATGGCGCTGATCCCGCCCGGCATTGCATTGCCGCAGGTCAAGGCAGGCAAGCTGCAGGCGATTGGCCTGACCAGCAGCCGCAGTTCTCTCGCACCCGAAACACCCTCGCTGTCAGATGCAGGTGTGCGTGACTTCAACCTCGAAGTCTGGACCGCACTGGTCGGCCCGGCCAGCCTGTCGAAGTCGGCACGCGCCCGCCTGGATACCGAGATCTACAAGATCATGCGTGATCAGGATACGCGCCAGAAATTGTTTAACCAGGGCTGGGCGCCGGTGGGTACATCCGCCGACGGCCTGCTGAGCCGCATACGCAGCGAGACCGCCATCATGGGCGGGATCATTCGCATGCGCAATATAAAGATTGAATGAGCCCCCACGGTTGCTCACTGCGTGTAGCGCCCTGCCCCCTCAGGGGGCCGCTCCGCCTGCGGCCCGGCGAAGCCGGTTCCGCGGCTCCTGCTTGCGAAATCGCAGAGAGCGACCTTTAAGCACATGACCAGTAACTCAGCAAACAGCATCACCGAACCCTCACGCCAACTCTCCATTTACGGTGAGTTCGACGTGGTCGTGGTGGGTGGCGGGCCTTCGGGTCTTGCGGCTGCTGTGAGTGCCGCAAAGCATGGTGCCAAAGTCTTGCTGGTTGAGCGTTACGGCTTTCTGGGCGGCATGGGCACTGCTGGCGGCGTCACCAACTTCGCAGGTCTTTATGGCCGCAAGAACGGCGAGATGCAGCAGGTGGTGCATGGTGTGGTCGACCACCTGCTTGCGCGCATGGAAGCACTCGGCGGTGTCAATGCGCCGCAGGACGGCATGCAGGGCCGCATACGTGTGCGCTCTTACGATGTGTCTGCCCTCAAGTGCGCGGCAGACCAGTTGCTGCTGGCCTCTGGCGTCGAGATCCTGTTTCACGCGCTCGCTGCGTCCGTCATCATGCAGGGCCAACGCATTGAAGCGCTGGTGATTGAAACCAAGTCCGGCAGGCAGGCGATTCGCGCCCGCAGTTTTATCGACTGCTCGGGCGATGCTGATATCGCGGCTTTTGCGGGCGCGCCATTCGAGCTGGGCGACGGTCACGGCAGCGGCCTGTTCCCGACCACCATGTTCCGCGTCGGTCACGTCGATGCGCCCAATGCGCTGGCAGCCGTGGGCGAGTTCAAGGCCATCAACACATTCATGGAAGCCAGCCAGGCACGCGAGCCCGGCCGCTACACCTTTCCGCGTGCGGGTGCCATCTTGCGGCCACAGAAAAACCCGACAGAATGGCGCGCCAACGTCACGCAGGTCGCCAACGCCGGCGGCACCGCGATGGACGCGACCGATGCGCGCCAGCTCAGCGATGGCGAGATTGAAGGCCGCCGCCAGATCACCGAATATTTCACCTTTCTGCGCAATGAAGTGCCAGGCTTCAGGGACTCGGCCATCGTCGATATTGCCGCGCAGATCGGCGTGCGCGAAACCCGCCGCATCATGGGCGAATATGTTTTGACCGGTGAAGATATCCTGTCATCCGCCCGCTTTGACGACGCCATCGGCATCAATGCCTGGCCGATGGAACTGCACGCCGCAGGCCGCATCGACTGGCAGTTTCCCCGCAATTGGGAGTCGCAAACAGGCCGCGTCTACAACGACCTGCCCTGGCGCATGCTGGTACCCAAAGGCGTCAGCAACCTGCTGGTTGCGGGCCGCTGCGCCTCAATGACGCATGAGGGCCAGTCGGCCGCGCGTGTCAGCGGCGGCTGTTTTGTGATGGGCCAGGCGGCGGGCACCGCGGCAGCGGCGCTGTCAGCAGGGCAGGCGTTTGCCGACACCGACGTCAAGCAACTTCAAAAAAACCTGCGCCAGGACGGCGCGTATTTCGACGATACGCCATGACGCCCCCACGCTTGTCACTTCGTGTACTGCGCCGCCCCCCGAGGGGGCTGCACTTGCTTGGGGCGGCCCGGCGCTGCGTGCTTTCTCATAAGGAGTTCCCATGGACATGACACCCCCACCCACCGCCAATCACGCGCCCGCGCTTGGCAGTGCCGCGCGCAAGACTTTTTACGAAGATATTGCCCACTTCAGCATGTCGCCCCTGTGGGAAGTGCTGCACGCCCTGGTGCCGACATCACCCAACACGCCCTGCGTGCCCGGCTTGTGGAGGTGGTCCGACGTCTACCCCTACCTGATGAAGTCGGGCCAGCTCATCACGGCTGAAGAAGCGGTGCGCCGCGTGCTGATTCTGGAAAACCCCGCGCTGCGCGGCCAGTCGTGCATCACGCAATCGCTGTACGCCGGCCTGCAGGTCATCATGCCGGGCGAAATTGCGCCCAGCCACCGCCACACCCAGAGCGCCCTGCGTTTTGTGGTTGAAGGCCATGGTGCCTACACCGCCGTCGATGGCGAACGCACCCGCATGAAGCCGGGCGACTTCATCATCACGCCGAGCTGGACATTCCATGACCACGGCCACGAAGGCAGGGTCGAGGCCGATGCGCCCGTCGTCTGGCTCGACGGCTTGGACATCCCCATGCTGAAATTCTTCGACGCCGGTTTTGCAGAAAACCATGCAGAGAAATCACAGCCCGTGACCAAGCCCGAGGGCATGACCAACTACAAGTACGGCGCCAACATGCTGCCGGTGCGCGGTACTTCTCCTTTCGGCCAGACCTCGCCCATCTTCAGCTACCCCTACGACCGCACGCGCGAAGCGCTGCATGAGCTGGAGAACCATGCCGACATAGACGCCTGGGACGGCGTCAAGCTGCGCTATGTCAACCCGCTGACCGGCGGCTCACCCATGCCGACCATGGCCACCTTCATGCAGCGCCTGCCCGCAGGCTTCAAGGGCAAACCGTATCGCCAGACCGACGGCGCGGTGTACAGCGTGGTTGAAGGCAGCGGCAGCGTCGATATCGAATTCAATGGCAAGGTCACGACGTTTACGTTCGGGCCGAAAGACCATTTCGTGATTCCGTCGTGGCACACCGCCACATGGCATAGTGAACAAGGCAGCGTGCTGTTCAGTTTTTCAGACCGTCCGGTGCATCAGGCACTGGGCATACACAGAGAAGAGAGGTTGTGATGAGTTTTGTATTTACCCCGCCGGCAACGGTGTCAGTGCCCGTCGTCGGCTCCAAGGACCGCTTCCCGGTTCACCGTGTTTATTGCGTTGGCCGCAACTACGAAGAGCACGCCAAGGAAATGGGCTTCACCGGCCGCGAGCCGCCCTTCTTCTTTTTGAAGCCCGCTGACGCCATCGTCGTCGTCGATGCCGGCACCACGGGCAGCATCCCCTACCCCAGCCTGACCAAAAACCTGCACCACGAGATCGAACTGGTCGTAGCGATTGGCACCGGCGGCAAAAACATCAAGGCAGCTGATGCGCACAAGCACATCTTCGGTTACGCCACCGGCCTGGACATGACGCGCCGCGACCTGCAGAACGACATGAAAAAGCAGGGCCGCCCCTGGTGCATCGGCAAGGCCTATGACCACTCTGCGCCCATCGGCCCGATCACGCCCGCCGCGCAAGCCGGCGACATCAACAACGCCGAGCTGTATGTGCAGGTCGATGGCAAGGACCGCCAGCGCAGCACCGTCGCCAAGCTGATCTGGAACATCGCCGAAACGATCGAGCACCTGTCAGCCGCGTGGGAACTGCAACCCGGCGACCTGATTTACACCGGCACGCCCGAAGGCGTCGCGGCTGTTGTCTCCGGCGACACCATGGTCGGTGAAGTCAAGGGCCTTGGCACGCTGACCGTCAAGGTCGTCTGAGTCCACGCGACCTCCCACAGAAGCCGGCCTCGCGCCGGTTTTTTTACGCCTCAATCGTTTGGGCGCATGAACTGGAACCGGTAGCTACACTCAAGCCGTGCCCTGCCAGAACTTCAAAATAACGGAGACAATTTTTATGACCCACGCAACCCGCCAGGCTTGCCTGCACAGCTTCTCAACGCGAACTTCCCTCGCCCTCATCGTCACACTGGCCACACTCGCCGCAGCCACATTCTCCGGCGCAGCCATTGCGCAAACCTACCCGAACAAGCCCGTCACGCTGGTAGTGCCCAATCCGCCCGGCGGCTTTGTCGATGCATCGGCCCGCATCCTTTCAGATTCACTCACCAAAATCACCAGCCAGTCGGTGGTGGTCGACAACCGGGGCGGCGGCAGCGGCAATGTGGCCTACCAGTTTGTGGCCCGCGCCACGCCTGATGGCTATACGCTGCTCAACTCGTATTCGGCGTATCACGTCGGCAACCCCAACCTCACGCCAAAACTGCCGTGGGCGCAAAAGGACTTTGTGCCGGTCGCGCTCATCACCGTGGCCACCAACGTGATTGCCGTTCACCCGTCGATTCCGGCCAAAGACCTTCGCGAATTCATCGCCTATCTCAAGGCCAACCCCGGCAAGGTCAGCTACGCATCGCAGGGCAATGGCTCGCTGTCGCACATCGGCACCGAAATGTTCAAGGCACAGACGCAAACCAGCATGGTGCACATCCCCTACCGCGGCTCCGGCCCGGCCTTGCAGGACGTCCTCTCCGGCCAGGTGCAGGTCTTCATCACCACGCCGCCGTCCGTGATGGGCCAGGTGCAGGTTGGCAAACTCAAAGGCCTGGCAGTCGCTGGCAAAAGCCGCCATCCCGGCATCCCATCGGTGCCGACAACGGCCGAGGCCGGGCTCAAGGGGTTTGAGCTTGAAGCCTGGGTCGGCATTTTTGCGCCGGCAGGCACGCCGCCTGACATCGTCAACAGGCTGAGCGGTCAAATCAAGGCTGCACTCGAACTGGCCGAGACAAAAAACCGTGCCGACGCAGCCGGTATTGAGCTGCGTTACATGTCGCCTTCCGCACTCGACGAGCTGGTCAAAAAGGACACTGACTTCTGGGCCAAGACCATCAAGACCGCTGGCATCAAGGCCGAATGACCTTTTTCCTTTCCAGACAAGCCGGCCCAGCGCCGGCTTTTTTATGCCTGAACCCCTGCACAGCAGCGGGTCGGCACCCGCAGGTACACTCAATTAATGCATCGCCCTCCCCTTAATCACTGCCGGGTTTGCGGCACTTCCGTGGTGTACCGGCTGCCCGACGACGGCGACACCAAAAAGCGCGCCGTCTGCCCCTCGTGCAACAACGTGCACTACGAGAACCCGCTCAATGTGGTCGGCACCGTGCCGGTCTGGGGTGAAGGCGGCAGCCAGGTGCTGCTCTGCAAACGCAACATCGAACCACGCAAGGGTTTCTGGACGCTGCCCGCAGGTTTCATGGAGCTGGGCGAGACAACAGCCGAGGGCGCAGCCCGCGAGACTGTTGAAGAAGCCGGCGCCCAGTTCGACATGCTGCCCATCTTCGCCATGATGAATGTCGTGCGCGCCGGCCAGGTTCACCTGTTCTACCGCGCCCAGCTGCTCAGCACAGAGTTCGACCCCGGCCATGAGACCATGGAAGCCCGGCTTTTTACCGAGTCAGAAATCCCCTGGGACGACATCGCCTTTCGCACCGTCAAGGAAACGCTCAGGCTTTATTTTGCCGACCGCAAGACCGACGACTTCGGATTTCACACGGTCGACATCGAGTAAGCAGCGAGCAGGCGGATGGCGCAAAACCCAACTGATCCCCTCATTCAACGCGTAGAGGCCTACTTCTCTGCCGTCGACCGCAAAGACCTTGAGGCAACACTCTCGTTCTTCACACCGGATGCGGTCTTCACCATCGCCACCTACAACACCGTCTACCGGGGGCGCGACACGGAGATCAGTGGCATGTTCGAGCGGCTGTTCGCGCGGTACACCCACATCTGGCACGGCGACTTCCAGCACGTCCTGCAGTTGCCCGACCGCATCGCGACACGATTCAAGGTCGCCAACGGCAACCCCGGCCAGCCCGTCATTCACAAAAACAACTGCAACTTTTTTCGTGCAAGCGGTGACTTGTTTGATGAAGTCTTCGTCTACATGAGCGGGGACAACGCCCTTCGTTGACGTGCTAATCCGTTGCTTGGGCCAGTCACCCGCCCCAGCGCAGCAAGCCCAGCGCCAGCCCTGCGAGGAACAGCGTCTCGCCCACCATCAGCAGCACAGGTTTCAGGCCCACGGCGGCCAGTTCGCGCAGCTGGGTCTTCATGCCCAGACCGGCAATGGCCGCCACCAGAAACCAGCGCGAAAGGTCACTGCCCGCAGACGCTACAAAGGCGGGAAGCCAGCCCGTGCTGTTCAGGGCCACGAGCGCGGCAAAGGCGACTGCAAACCACGGCAGCATGGGCGGGCGCGCACCGTCTGCGGCAGTACCGGCGGCGCGGGTGTAGATCACCGCAAACAGAATCACCGGCACCAGCGTGGCCACCCGCATCAGCTTGACCAGGGTGGCGGTGTCGCCGGTTTCGGGTGACATGCCATAGCCCGCGCCCACCACCTGCGCCACGTCGTGTATGGTGGCGCCCAGAAACACGCCGGCGGTGTGCGCGTCCAGCCCCAGCCAGCGCGCAGCCATGGGGTAGACGATCATCGACAGCGTCGAGAGCGCCGACACCCCGACCACCGTGAACAGCGTGGCACGCTCCTTCAGCGGGTGCGGCGGCAGCGCAGCCGCCAGCGCCAGTGCGGCCGAAGCGCCGCAGATGGCCGTTGCCCCGCCGCTGAGCAGGCCGAAGAGGATATTGAAGCCCATCAGCCGCGCCACGATCATGGACACGGCAATGGTCAGCACCAGCGAGATCGCCACCACGATCACCGGGTGCCAGCCCAGCGCCACCACCTGCGCCGCCGTGATGCGCAGGCCCAGCAGGGCCACGCCCCAGCGCAGCACATGGCGGGCGGTGAACTCGATGCCTGATTTGCAAGCGCCTTCAGCCGACAGGAAGTTCATCGCCATGCCGAGGATGAGCGCAAACAGCATCACCGGCGCACCGTAGTGCTGCGACAAAAAAGTCGATGCAGTGGCCACCACGGCGCAAGCCAGCACGCCAGGGAACAGCAGGCGGGCCCGGCCCGGCCAGGAAACAGTGTCGGTGGCGGTGAGCGTTGTCATTTAAAGAGGCGACGCGTTCAGGGCACCAGCACCGTTGCGCCCATGGTCTTGCGTGACCCCAGCGCGTGGTGCGCCGCTGCGGCATCGGCCAGTGCAAAGGTCTGCTGCGGCTTGCTGGTGATGCGGCCCGCCACCACGTGGCCGAACAGCTCTGCCGCCATCTCCAGCATGTGCGCACGCGGCATGATGTAGTGCATCATGGCCGGGCGCGTTACCCACAGCGAACCCTTCGCGGCCAGTTGCATGGTGTCTATGACCACCGGGCCGGACGAGGTGCCATTGCTCACCAGCGTGCCGCGCGGCTGCAGGCAGTTGAGTGAGTCCTGCAGGGTGTCCTTGCCCACCGAGTCATACACCACCGGCACACCCTTGCCATTGGTCAGCTCCTTCACGCGGTCAACGATGTTTTCACGCGAGGTAACGATGGTGTGCGTGCAGCCGTTGGCCCTGGCCAGTTCGGCCTTCTCGTCGGTGCTGACGGTGCCTATCATGGTGACCCCGATGGCGCGCGCCCACTGGCAGGCGATCAGGCCAACGCCACCTGCAGCCGCGTGGTACAGGATGGTTTCGCCACCCTTGAGCGGGAAGACCTGGCGGAACAGATACTGCGCCGTCATGCCCTTCATCATCAGCGTCGATGCCGTGCTGTCCGACACGCCGTCGGGCAGCCGTATCAAGACCGCCGCAGGCATCACACGCACATCCGAATACGCGCCTTGCGGGCCTATCAGGTAACCGACGCGGTCACCCACGGCGATGTCGTCCACACCCGGCCCCACGGCCTCGACCACACCCACCGCATCAGAGCCCAGGTGGCCGGGCAGCGGCAAGGGGTAGACGCCGGTGCGAAAGTAGATGTCGATGAAGTTGACCGCGATGCCGGTGTGGCGCACGCGCGCCTCGCCCGGCCCGGGCTCACCAACTTCCACGGTCTCCAGCTTCAGGACTTCCGGCGCGCCGGTTTCGTAAAAACGTATGGCTTTGGCCATCTCAGGCCACCTTGCGCAGAAAACCCTGGTGGCCGCCATTGCGGTTGGGTGCAAAGCCGTTGGCCTGCAGGCTCTCTTCCACCGTGTCGTAGAAGATGCCTATCTTGCTGATCTCGCGTGCCTGCTTCGCAGTGGCTATTGGCCGGCCGAACTCGCGCGAGATGCGCACCAGTTGCTCGACCTGCGCCACGGTCGACATCTTGCCCGTCTGCGCCTGGTTCCAGAGGTTGTCTTCAATGCCGCAGCGCACATGCAGGCCCATGGCAATGCCCATCATGTTGACCGGCAGCACATTGCGCATCGAGCTTTCCACCGTGACCACCGCACCGTCCGGCACGGCACGCATGAAATTGGCCAGGCTGTAGATGTTGGGTACATCCATGCCGCCACCGATCGCTACCCAGTTCATGACCAGCGGGCCCTTGTAAATGCCGCGGCGCATCAGCCGCTCGACCGACTCGAAGCTGTTGATGTTGTAGCACTGGAAGGCGCTCTGTATGCCCGCCGCGTTCAGGCGGGCGGATGTGCTCCTCAGCCCAGCCGGGTTGTGCCGGTACCGTCATTTCCTTGTAGGCGTTGTAGACGGCCGGGTCTTCCATCGACGTGCCTTTGGTGTCCTTGTAGTCCCAGTGCTCCACCACGTTCATCTGCGAGGTGTTGATGGTCACCGTGACCTGGTCGGGCTTGGGGTCGAGTTCGGCCAGCATGTGGCGCGTGTCGTCGCTCAGCCATTTGGCTGCCGCGCCTTCGGTTTCCGGCGCGAAGCTGATGGAGCCGCCCACCTGGATCAGCATCTCGGGCACCGCCTTGCGCACGCCGCCAATCAGTTCATTGAACTTCGACAGCCGCTTGCTTCCCTTGCCGTCCAGCTCCCGCACATGCAGGTGCAGCACGGTCGCGCCGGCGTTGTAGCAGTCGACCGCCTTCTGGATCTGTTCGTCAATGGTGACCGGGATGTCTTCCGGAAAGTCGGAAGGTATCCATGACGGTGCATAGGGCGCAGCCGTGATGATCAGCGGGTCCTGGTTTTCGGTAAAAAGATGGCCGTCAAGAAAGTTCACGATGTGTCTCCAAAAAAAAAGATGCTCAAAAAAATCAGAACGGCCTGCTGCCGATGATCCCGGCGCGTTCCATCTTGCGGTGGCACGGCGGGTAGTCCATCACGGCGTAGTGCTGGGTGGCGCTGTTGTCCCAGATCGCCACGCTGTGTGGCGACCAGCGCCAGCGCACCTGGAACTCGGGCACGTAGGCCTGGCTGATCAGGTAGCGAAGCAGGTCGGCCGCGCCGGGGTTGCCGTCCTGCCCGTAGCGCACGCGTGCCGGCGTGTGGTAGTTGGTGAAGTGCGTGGTAAAGCCGTTCACAAACAAAATCTTCTCGCCGGTCTGCGCATGCGTGCGCACCACCGGGTGCTCGGCATCGGGGTATTGCGCTTTCAGTGCCAGCCGCTTTTCAATCGGCATGACGGCGCCAAAACTGGCTTCAATGCTGTGGGCGCGCACGCAGGTCTGCAATCTGCTCCTTCACATGCGCCGGCAGCTTTTCATAGGCCAGCGCCATGTTGGCCCACATGGTGTCGCCACCCACAGGCGGGCATTCCAGGCAATGCAACACCGCGCCGAACTGCGGCGCTTCACGCCAGGTGGCATCCGAATGCCAGGCGTTTTCATACCGGTCCAGCGGCGCGTCGGGTGACTTGTAAATGCGCACCAGGCCCGGGTGGTCGGGGTCGCTGTTCAGCATGGGGTGGGTTTCCCAGCTCACCGAAGCGGCTGGCAAAGGCAACGTGTTCGGCCCGCGTGAGGTTCTGGTCGCGCAGAAACAGCACCTTGTGCCTGAACAGCAGCGCCTTTATCTTTGCAAAAAGCGCAGCATCACGCGAAGCATCACCCAGGTTGACGCCCTTGAGTTCTGCGCCAATCGCGCAAGTCAGCGGCTCCACTTCGAGGTGGATATCGGTTGTCGTTTCCATAAGGGTCTCCGTTGTGGCGGGCCGTGCAGCCCGCATCTGACTCATTCCATTTCTAATTCATTGCGAGACCAGGCGCCCTGCCGCAGACACTGCTTTAGCACGGCAAGGCGGGGCAACAACGTATCGTGATGAAGTAGGAATGGAATTACTGGTTCAGCTGAATGTTGAAGGTCTTGATGATGGCCGCATTGCGGTCGAAATCCACCTTGACCGACTGCGCCAGCTGCGCAGAGGTCAGGCCGGTATTGGGCTCGAACCCGGCAGCTGCCAGGCGGTCACGCACCTTGGGCGCTGATGCTGCCTTGAGCGTGGCGGCATTGATCTTGTCCACCGTGGCTGCCGGGACGCCTGCCGCAACGACCGTGCCAATCCAGTTGGTGAAGTCGATATCGGGGTAACCCAGTTTCAGCCATGGTGGGCACATCCGGCAGGTGCACAGAGCGTGTCTTGCTGCCCACACCAAATGCCTTGAGCTTGCCGCCCTTGATCTGCGGCAGCGAGGTGGCCATGCCGTCAAACATCAGGGCGACCTGCCCGCCCATGACCTGCACCAGTGCAGGCGGCGAACCCTGGAAAGGCACGTGCTGCAGATCCAGCCCGGCTTTCTGGTTGAAGATTGCGCCGGCGTAATGCGAGCTGGTGCCCGCGCTGTACGAGGCGTAGCTGAGCTTGCCGGGGTTGGCCTTGGCATAGGCGATGGCGCCTTTGAGGTCCTGCGCCGGGAAGGCGGTGCCCGCCACCAGCACCACACCCGCGCGGGCCACTGTGGCAACGGGGCGCACATCCTTGAGCGGGTCAAAACCCGTCTTCATCAGGAGCGGGATTTCGGTCAGCACGTTGCTGGCCGTGACCATGATGGTGTGCCCGTCTGCGGGTGCAGCCATCAGCGCCTGCACGGCAATACCGCCGCCGGCACCCGGCTTGTTGTCGACGATCACCGGCTGGCCGATATCTGCTGACAACTGGTCAGCCAGCACGCGCGCCACGATGTCCATGGTGCCGCCGGCAGGTGCCGGTACCATCATGCGCACAGGCTTGTCGGTCCAGGCCTGAACAAAGGGGGAAGCCGCAGCGGCCGCCAGGGCCAGCAGCAGCTTGGGCAACAGGCGGGTCTGGAATCGGGTTGGCAAATGTCGTGTCATCGTTGTCTCCGTTATGTTGAGCCCCGTGCCGGGCGGCACTTTCGGCGCTGATCAATCTTTGGCGTTGATCACGAGCATGAGCTTATCGACAGTCGCCTTTGAAGAGTTTATATTCTGGGACATTTAATGTCTAAATTGGGACACACGGCCTGCCCCACGCCCTCCGCCAATCCCGCCCGCCATGCCCCTCGCCACACAACCCACACACGTCATCCGCAGCGCCAGCCTGAATGGTTATGCGGAGCTGGCACGCTCGCTGGGCCTGAACCCGCAGGCCCTCATGCGCAAGGCCGGGCTCGACGTGCGTTGCCTCGATGACCCGGAAACGCCCGTCAGCGTCTATGCCGTGCAACACCTGCTCGAAGCCAGTGCCGAGGCCGCGGGCATTGAAGATTTCGGGCTGCAGCTGGCGCACAACCGGCGCATGGCCAACCTCGGCCCGCTAAGTATCGTCCTGCGCGAAGAGCCGACGGCTCGCGCCGCGCTCGACACGCTGTGCCGCTACCTGCGCCTGCTCAATGCATCACTGCTGACGCGCATCGAAGACCACGCCGATGTCGTCATCATCCGTGAGGAGTTTCTGATGGAGCGTGCCGGCTCCATCCGTCAGTCCATAGAGCTGGCCGTCGGTGTGATGTACCGCATCCTGGTCGAACTGCTCGGCCCCACCTGGAAGCCGAGGCAGGTCTGCTTCTCGCACCGTCCGCCCAAAGACCTCTCCACCCACCGCCAGCTATTCGGCCGCAACCTAGAGTTCAACAGCAGCTTCAACGGCATCGTCTGCTCGGCCCGCGACCTCACCGCCAGGCTGCCCACCGTCGAAACCGGCATGGCCGCGTATGCGCGGCGTTTTCTGGACCAGGCGCTGTCAAACCAGCGCAGCACCACCAGCGACACCGCGCGCCAGCTCATCATGGCCCTGCTGCCGGGCGGCAGGTGCACCGCAGATCAGGTCGCCCAGCATATCGGCATCGACAGGCGCACCCTGCACCGGCACCTGCAGGCGCAGGGCACCAGCTTCAGCGCGCTGATGCAGCAGGTGCGCTCCGAGTTCGTCGTGCGTCAGCTCCGCGACAGCGACCGCTCCATGGCCGTGCTGGCAGAACTGCTCGGCTTTTCGGGCAGCAGTGCGTTTGCTTACTGGTTCAGGCAGCAGTTCGGCTGCACGGTGTCGCAGTGGCGCCGGGACCATGCGCAGCAGGCTGGCCAGACCGGTACAACGGCGGTACGTTCTTAAAACGCCTATTTTTAACGTATACATTAAATTTTTGCCGTATACGTCAAAATCCGGTGTAATCGGGCTTCAGCAGCAGCTGGAAAAGCCAAAAACAGCTAAAAAG